>NZ_JAHKPM010000041.1 GCF_018860525.1 Vibrio hepatarius | reverse complement strand
TTTGACCATCTAAGCTCAGCGCAAACTCATACGTCACATCCCCATCAACATCATTTGAAAGCTCAACATCAAATACCGCGGCGCCGCCTTCCACCACACTGTCTGAGCTGACACTTAACTCTGGCGTATCAGCATCTTGGATAGTCGTTGTTAGTTGACCACCACCTACGGTGCCAAATCCAGGCGTTATGTCTAGTTGGAAATCTTCACTACCTTCAAATACATCATCATCTGTAGTGCCAACCGAAATATTTAGCGAAGTCACACTTGCTGGCACATTTACGGTTCCGTCAGATTCAACAACAAGTATTAAACCATCAGCGGTTGTGACCGTAATCGATGATAGATCACCTAACTCAGCGGAGTTAGGTGACAATGATAGGTTTATTTGTGTCACTTGCGTGGATGGCTTATCAAAGGTAGCAACATAGATTGCAGAATCACCTTCATTAACTTGGTTTGGCCCAGTAAGTGAAACCTCTGGGATAGGTGTAACCTCAATATTCACAATGGCTGTATCGGTTCCACCGTTACCATCGTCAACCGTTATTTCAAATGCATCTCCGCCATCATAATTTGTATTTGGCGTGTAAACCCAAATACCACTCACTGAGTTGATGAAGACTTCGCCATTTGTAGGGCTCGTTGAAATTACGAATGATAATGCATCTTGAGGATTTGGATCAGTTGCAAAAATCTGGCCGCTAACAGCACTATCTTCATCAGTTACAACAAATAAATTACCAGCCAAAGGTGATTGGTTGGAATCTGTTAAAATAGGCGATTGCTGAAATTCGCGAAATTGATCAACAAGAGATAAACTCTGAGTTCGGGTTAAACCAAGCTCACCGATTAAACCTTCAGTATCAAACGCTGTTCTGGGGGATGTTTGCTCTGCTGTTCTCGCCACAGAACCAATTGTCGATGGACTAGAACCAATTTGACTACCGGAAGCAGTAGCGAATTCATCACCTAACTCAGTAGGATCATCTCCAGCTTCTAACGCGTCAATAATATCATCTATGTCTGAAGTGATATCTAAAATATTTGAATTATCGTCGGCAAATCCAATATTAATATTGGCATTTTCAGAATCAAGTTGAGAATTGGATATGAATACTTCACCAGGTGACGTTTCATCAATTGTACTTGCTACACGAACATTACCATCTCGCCCAATGATAACCGTCTGACCTGCAGATAATTTATTCGTCGCTAGATATGGCTTGACATCCATGACACCTCCAATTCTTACTAATCTCTAGCCAGTCAAAGGTATGACATAAATGCAATTAAGCACATTTCATACCACATTTAGGAAAGCCGGTGTGATCCTTATTCCAGAGGAGATACTAAACAGTATTCATATTACTATGCAAGCTATTGGTCCAAGTAAAACTGATATTTTTTCATTACCTTAACCTCTCTCTCGAAAACCAAAACGATCCAAACAGCAAAAATTAAGACACTGGATTCATATAAAATAATATTTATCGAAAAACCTCCTATTGAGTATAGTAAAAATAAAAAATGGTGCATGGTTGGTGAAACATCAGAATTGGTAATATTTTAGATCAAGATCAATTTCATTTTGTTCGTTATTTAATCAAATGCAATCTTTGATGTACAATGTATATGCACTAAGTTACAGATAAGAATAAAACTAAAAAATAATATTTAAACAATGTCAGAAGGAAGGAAGGAAAATGAAACGGGATATGTTCGGTATTTGCCTGTCTAAATCTATGCTATCGCACAACTTGTCCAGCACTTTCACTCATGTTAGAGCTTATAAAAAGTCTAAATACAGCGATGGTGTAAAAGTCATGTGCTCGTACCCGCAGCTATCTGGAGAAGAGCTGCTTACAACTATTAAGTCTTCTAGAAGTTTGTTGTGGCGAGCTGAGTTTATATGCCCAAGCCAAGTAAAATCATAAAAAAGGTGCGTATCTAATGCACACCTTCCCTATACATCTGATTGATTACTGTTTGATGATCCACGAACCTGAGAAAGGAACTTTATCCAGTTTTTAGCCTGAATTGAAGGTTCAAAACTATCAGATTGCTTGGCTTGATATAAAGCTTTATCTAACTGATTGAGCTTATAAAAAGCACGAGTTTTGACTAGAGCGACATCCGCCTTCTTATCTTTAATATTATCAAGAACAGGGATGGATGCCCTATAGTGCCCTTGCTGAACAAGAAGCTGAGCAAGATTCCAATTATATCTTGGTTCTATTCGCGCAGCTTTTTTCCAGACTGAAATCGCTGAATCCCACTCTTTCGCAAGTTGCCAATATGTTGCCTGCTCGACAAGTAGTTTGATATCCGTTTGAGCTTCTTCTAGCTCACTAATTTCGATTGCAGCTTTTTCAGGTATACCATGCTTGGAATAAAGCTGAGCTAATATACGGCGATCATTTTGACTCAGCGGCAGTCCTTTAAGCTTAGCCAATGAAAGAGTTCCAAGAGCTTGTTTTCCTTGCCCTATTTGGGTTTGTAACACAGATAATTGTCGCCACCATTGGAGCTTATTAGGTTCTATCGCAATGAGCTGCCCGAGTGTACCGATCGCATCATGTGAAAATTTTAGCGCTAATTGAGCCCCTAACTTGAGAGAAAGCGGTTGCAGGCGATCATTACTATCAGCACTCAAATAACGATCAGTTGCCACTATTACATCACGCCACTGCTCTAGCTGATAGTGAGATTGAGCAATACGCAACCAAATATCATCTTTCTGTTGAGTTGGTGGAATCACTTTAACCAGTTGATAATAATGCTTTAATGCTTGTTTAAAATCATGCTCAGTAAGATAAAGGTCTGCGAGCATACGCTGGCTAACCCAAGCCTGTTCATCTTGTAATAAACCACTGGCAACAGCATACCTCATTTTTTCAATCGCTTGCTTGGGTTTTCCATCTTGCCAATAAAACACGGCCATAACGCGTGCAACAAAGGCTTTGTCGTAGTCAAATGATGCCTTGGTTTCATGTAACACTTCGATAGCTTGTTTAAGTTTATCATTCTGAGCTAGCTGGTTCGCCTGCTGCAAACGCCCAGCAGTATAATGACTGATTTCACGAGTAACACCTAACGATGAGAAAAAAATCATAGCAATCAGAGCAAATTGTTTAATCATTTTGATAATGTAAACTCCAATTTTACCGTCTGACCTTGCTGAGAAACCGCTTTCCCATTAACAATCTTTGGCTGATATTTCCACTTTTTAATTGCATAAATTGCTTCTCGATCAAACATATACTTAGGCTGTGATTTTTGAACTTGAATATCAACAGGCTTACCTGTTGGGTCTATAGTAAACCTAACTAACACATAACCTTCCACTTGGCGCTTTACAGCCTTGGGAGGGTAACGAGGTTCAACTCGGTAAATAGGCATCGCTTGCTGCTGAATACCGAAATCACCAAATTCAGGCGCATTAATTGCCAAGCCATCAATACTGTTATCAAGACCAAGCGTTGGCTTAAGTGTATCAGAAATACTAGTGTGATTAGTATCAACACTCGACACTGGTACCTGTTTGGGCATTTTAGGCATCTTAGGCTGTTCTGGGACACTGCGCTGACGACGTTGAGTTTCTGTCTCGTTCTCAACAACAAGCATATCAAAGCGAAACGGTGCATCATCACCTAAGGTCTGTCCGTCACTAATATTAACCATCCATGCCATTAAGGCGAAAACGGTCAAAGTACATATTCCGGCCATTGGAACAGCGATTAACCATCGCACCATTACTTTTTCTCCGCTGCCAGTGCGATATTTTTAACCCCTGCTTCTTTCGCAGCGTCCATAACTTTAACTACTGTCCCATTATACGCATGCTCATCAGCCTGAATGACAAGGGCTGCGTCAGGTTTATCCAAAAGCACATGTTCCAGCACAGCTTGAACCCGTTCCACATCAATAATCCGCTTATCAATATATATGTCGTTAGACGAAGTTATTGCGACAAAAATACCAGCATCTTTTTGACTAACAGCGCTGCTTGCCTGCGGACGATTAACTTCAACACCAGATTCCCTGACAAATGAACTGGTCACAATAAAGAAAATCAGCATAATAAAAACGATATCAAGCATAGAAGTCAGATCAACTTGAGCTTCTTCCTGTTTATGATGACGTCGGCCCAGTCTCATCGCTGACTCCTTAACGATTTTTCTAATTTAATTTCTCTAACTTGGCAGGCTTTAAGCAAACGAGCATGGAAAAACATACCAAACAAGGCTGCCACCATTCCTGCCATAGTGGGTAAAGTCGCTAACGAAATCCCAGAAGCCATTAACTTCGGATTACTACTTCCCTGGTTTGCCATCACATCAAATACTGAAATCATTCCAGTCACGGTTCCCAAAAGCCCTAGCATTGGGCAAATTGCAACTAACACTTTGATGATATTTAAGTTTTGATAGAGTTTTGCATGTGCTTGAGCTAACCACCCTTCTCGTATTGAACGTGCGTACCATGACTGCTGCTCAGATCTTTCATGCCAAGCTCTAATCCAATTTGATTTTTGGGTGGGAAACTCAACAAACAGATAAATCATCCGCTCAATCATTAATATCCAACACAAAGCAACCACCCCAAATAACCACCACAGTAATTGGCCTCCCTGATGCATAAAACTCTGCAAAGATATAATTAGCTGATTTTCAATAATTAAATCGGGCAGCATTGCGGTGAATATATCCATTAAGCCACTCTCTCCAGAGGTGCCTCATTCGCCATAGAGTCTTTCTCGGCTTGCTGAGCAACCAAAGAAATGCCCTGCTTTTCGAGAATGTTGCGAATAAGCTCTGCCTGTGAACTAAGAATATTGTGCGCAAGCAAAAGTGGCATGGCGGCAATTAAACCAAGGACTGTTGTCATTAGAGCCATTGAAATTCCACCAGCCATTATTTTAGGATCACCATTTCCAAACTGAGTAATCACTTGGAATGTTTCTATCATGCCAATTACAGTACCCAATAATCCCAACATAGGTGCTAAAGCAGCTAACAACTTGAGCATAGATAAACCCTTTTCAAGTCTTGCTTGTTCATCAACCACCGCCTCAAGCAAACGCAACTCAAGAGCTTCAACAGTCAAACCTTTATCTTTTCTGTAGACAGATAAAATACGTCCAAGTGGATTTATACCCGGTGTTTGCGGGGATTTGAGTTGAACTCGAATCTTTTGTCGAGTGGTCAATAAACTCACGCCACGCACAATAGCAATGACAAGACCAACCAAAAGTAAACCAAGAATAACTTGCCCTACAACACCAGCCGAGGCTAGCCTGTCCATGAAGCTTGGGCTATGAGCTAGTTGTTCAAGTAGCACACCACGAGTTGGATCAAGTACGATTTTATTTATCTGACCAGAGCTTAATAAAGATAGAGTTGGAGTATTTTCAGGTTGCTTTGAATAAAGCTGCGCTTCGGCCTTTGTTGCATTCCACTTTAAATAGCCTGCTTGTGAAATCAAACCTAATGAACCAATCCTAAGAGCAAGTTCAGATTTAATCATTCCTTCACCATTAACAAAACTCACAGTGGTAGGCACAAGTTGTCTACTTGCTTGTATTTGCTCTTCAAGTGCTTTCCACAAGCCAGTGAGTTGTTGCATTGAAGGCAATTCAGTTGCCGCTACTACACTTTTGACAAGCTCTGTATAATGTTGCGCATCAGCGGAAGTAACTGAACTATCTAACTCAGATTCTAACTGCTTGGCATTTTGCCGAACTACGCCAAATACTTCACCAAGACTTCCCGTTTCAAGGCGAAGCTTTTCTTCTAACTGGGCGAGTTTTTTTTCATTTTCTGCAAATTGAGCAGCAAGCTGGTCATTGCGAGCTTGTAAACCATTCCGCTGTTTAAGAAGAGAGGCTTTTATTGATTTGAGCTCATTTTCAGTTTTTCGGAAAGCCGATTCACGTTCAAGGCTATGCTGCTCTTGTCGAGCATTTTCAGCTTTTGCTTGAGTAATAAGCTCATCGCTCGAATGGGCGGTAAACGGCAAAACAGATAGGCTTAAAAGACAAATTATCAACGGAAATTTCATTTATTTTGCCTCCGATACATTTAGCGTAAGAGGTAAAGTCAGTAAACTTGGAGTGGCTTGTTTATTAGCAACATCGAATGCTCTATCTAGATTCGGTTTTAGCGCACTATCAAGTGGCTGCCAATGCTTTTGTGACTGATCCCATGTCCAAGATTTACTTCCGTCTAAACTACGTGCCACTAAAGAAACGCGTCCAAGGTGAAGAACTTGCGCTTCACGGACACTTTTTTCAACAGAGATTTGGCTCTGGTACACACCAAGTTTGACACCATAATCAAGTTCTATCTGATACGCTTCAAGAATACGACGATATTTTTCAGCATCACTGACGTCTGCACGTACCATCATGTTGTCGAGTTTTTCTATTCGCTCTAATCGTGCTTCATGTTTTATGGGGAGATCTTCTTCTACTAATACTTTTAACCCAGATATCATTTGGTACATCAAAGGTACGATACCTTTACGCGTATTGTTTATCTCTTCAATCTGAGACTCAAGGTGTAATGCCTCTTTTGACTGGCTGTCCATCAATGCCAACAGATGACGTTGATAAATCTCTAAATTTTTAATCTCTTCTTGAAGTTGTTCGACTTGCGCTTGCAGGTTTAATGAATTTTCAGCAACGGTATTTATACGTTTCTGGCTGGAAGCCGAAATCGCATTGGTGCTACGTTGGATGGACTGCGCATTATCAAAATTGGTCGCGACAGTATTTGCGCTAAATGATGCCATGAGAAACGCAAAGTAAGGTTTTATTAAATTCATAGTATATCTATTTTTAGGTGGCCAATTCACTATTGAGACGCAATCTCATTTACATTTGAGGACATGTTAACGTGATTATCAAAAAATTCAATCAACTATCCGTTTACTACTCAATATAAATGTTCAAATACTCACAATTGGACAATTTTACCGCAAATTGTTAAGGAAGGACAAAGTAATGGCAGTGATAAAACCACATTACTTATCCGCGAGTCCAAATGACCAAATAGAACTGAGCAAGCTTCGAAGTTTTACTTTAGTGGCCCGCCAGTGAGTTGTTGGTGTGCAAGGTGCACTATTGACAAGGTGTTGGTATGCTCTTTCGTCTAAAGTTACCTCACCACTGTGTGCCAGTAACAACGTAGTGGGCGCCATGTCATAAACACGTTGTAGCGATTGACGGTATTTATTAGGGTGGAAAATAGGGAAAGGCGCGATGAGGCGCTGTTTAACTTCAACAATCAAGTCAGCAATATAAAGAATACCTTGTTGCTTATGATAAACTGATAAATCTCGGTCTGTATGGCCTGGTGTTTCCAATACAACCCAATCTTCAAAGTAAGGGATTGGCTGGCCATCATTCAAGGTCACATCAGGTTGCAAAAATCTCGGATACCAGAGTCTCCTTTTGGGCTTTTTTAATCTTCCTGCAACCCACCGAGCAAGAACCAAATCGGTGAAATGCATTAGCATACCATCAAGTCCACTATACCACTGCTTGCTTTTATCTGCCGACACCAATATACAACCGGTTAAATCCCTTAGCTTATGAGCTGCACCAGCATGATCAGGGTGCATGTGTGTCACGATAACCACTGTTAAGTTAGTAAAAGGCTGCTCAATCACCTCTGTAATATAGTGTTCTATATAAGGAATATCGGCCCTACTCGCCCCATCAAGTAACAAGAGTTTGCCCGAGTATTCGACAAGATAAATTTTTTGAATATATCCATTAATGGAATGCAGCTTCATTTTATTAACACAATGATAAAAAATATCAATCTATTCAACTTAGCAACCCGTTCTTAATTGAGAAGCATGTAAGGCCCATACCGTGAAGTCAGACCAGTTATTATTTACGTTACTTAGAGACTTTAAAACTGAACAATCGCCCATCGGTCCGATAAAAGATCAACGAGAGCAAGATAAGACCACATCCCAATAACTTATTGGTGGATAACTGCTCACCATACCAAAGAATACTTAGTATCACGGTCCAGATGGGTTCAAGTAACATAATTAGCGCGGCATTCGCTGGATTACAGTGCTTCTGGCCAAGTGTTTGCATAACATATCGAAGGCTGGTTGCCAGTATTACACTTGCTGCAAACCATGCCCAAATATTGATATCAACATTTTGAGGCATTGCCTCCACACAAGCCGAGACTAGCAAGGCAATAATCCCTGTAGCAAATAGCTGTATACATGTCAGCATAAGTACTGGGAGTTTTTGTACTAAACGGCTATTAACATTAAAATGTAAAGCCAATAAACATGCGTTAGTTAAGAACCAAAGTTGTCCGGGAGAACTCTTCCACCCCCCTTGCAAAGATAAAAGTGCCAGCCCTGAAACTGCAATTGGCATAGAAATCCAGAATGCTCGTTTGGGTCGTTCCTTGTATATGGCCCACGCAACAATCGGCACGATGATCATCGACAAGCTTACGATAAAAGCACCCTCGCCAAGAGTAGCGCTTAGGGTAATCGCATGGATCCAAGCTAGCAGCGCAGCGGCCAATATACTACCCGCGCTTAGCGCATGTAGAACTTGTCTCGCTGAAAATTGTAAGAGTGATTTGTAGCAAAAAGGGAACAGACAAACAGACGCGACCAAAAACCTCAGTCCAACAAAACCAAATGGCGGTAAACCTTGAATTGTCTGCTTAGAAAAAATCCACCCTAGCCCTGCTAATGCAGTCGTCGCCACTAAAATACAAATCGCTTTATTCTCTGCGTTCAATATCTCTACTCTTTGAAAGCTAATCTGCTAAATTATGATTTGAGATAGTGTCAGATTTGGTTTGCAATTGCGATGAAAAAGCCTGACTTTAATATTGGAATATAGGTAAATTAATGAAGATTATTGGCCATCGTGGTGTAGCAGGTGATTACCCTGAAAACACCAAAGTGAGTATAGAAGCAGCGGCTAAACTGGGAGTTGAGTGGGTCGAAGTCGACGTACAACCCACCAAAGACAATATTCTTGTTATTTGTCACGATCATACCATTGATCGATGCAGTAACGGCTCTGGACGCATTGATGAAAAAACATTAGAAGAACTCCGTCAATTTAACTTTGCTGCTAGGTTTGGCGATCGAACCTACACACAACCCATTATGACGCTTTCCGAGCTACTATCACTGGCTAGTGATTTAAACCTAAAGCTCAATTTGGAATTAAAAGTTGACCAACATGACAAAACCCACGTGGCTCAGCTCTTAAAGCATGATTTACAATCTTCTCAACTCAGCTGTCAGTCAATCCTGCTCTCCAGTTTTGACCACGACACTTTACTTGAGTTACATGTCGTATTACCCAACTATCAAATTGCTGTACTGACTGAAAAATTAAGCCCAAAAGATACCCAATTGCTACAAACAATTTCGGCATTTGGCTGTAATCTTAATTACAAGTTTGCGACCAAAAGAGAGGTTAGCCTTCTTCAAAAACAAGGCTTTCAAGTCTGGTGTTATACTGTTAATCAACCTTCAGACATTCAGCACCTTGGCTATTTGGATGGCATTTTCAGTGATTTTCCCGCACGTTTTTTAGAGCAATAGATAAAGTCGTGATTTGTTTGCGACTTCCTAATCAGTTAACACAGTATAAAGCACTGTGTAAGATACCATCATCACTGATTCTTTTTATTATCTTCCCGTCATAAAAATCAACATTGTTATTATAAATAATTGATTTAAATATTCTTTTTATATCTTATGGATAGAGAGCAATCAATATCATGAGGTTTTTCTTGATCAGTGTAAATAAAACAACTACTGTATATACATACAGCATATATGTGAGGGCAGTATTTATGTTTCATTTACACACAGCCAATAACTTGGCTACTACTCATTTTCATTGGCAAAAGCAGAAAGAATCTATTAAACGGTTAGCTGGGCTATCTAGCCAAAAACAATGGATCTTGTTTACTTCTGAATGCCCCAGACCAAGCCTAGAGTTATTCATGGCTTATAAAGTTAGCTGTAACAATATTATCCATATGAAGCCTTCAAAGATTTTGTGTGAACGTGACATTGTTGAAAAAGCGATCAAATCACGTAATGCAAGTGCTATTGTCGCTTCTAATAAAGTCAGCCGGTTTGATCAAAAAATACTGCATCATTTAGCTGTTGAGTATCATTGTGAAGTCTTATTCATTGAAAAAGGAACTGACCACTATCACTAAGTGCTGTCATCTAAACAGTTCCTAACGTTTCTTCTATTATCTTCCCTCGCAATGCAAACGTTTGCTTTTGGTGGCACCCAGAATTTTTTCTGGTATGATTCAACCCCAAACGGTTGTATCTATTATTACGACCTTAGGTTTCTGACTCAGATAGGATTATCCCGATGACGCTTGCTGATCAAGTTCTTGCTATAAATGATGACCTCCCCATTCGTACAAATCAACCAGTTCATAATGGTAAAGTTCGTTCCGTTTACTGGTTAACAGAGCAAGATAGTCGACGCCTCATTGAAGAGAAAAGCTATGATGTCGCACCGGATGCCCCACTTGCTATCATGGTGATCAGCGATCGCATTTCTGCATTTGACTGTATTTGGCACGGACAAGATGGCTTGAAAGGTGTACCGGGCAAAGGTGCAGCACTTAATGCTATATCAAACCACTGGTTTAGCCTGTTTCAACAAAATAATCTAGCTGACAGCCACATACTAGATATCCCTCATCCGCTAGTGTGGATCGTTCAAAAAGCTAAGCCCATTAAGATTGAAGCTATATGTCGTCAATACATTACCGGATCAATGTGGCGCGCATATGAGAAAGGCGAACGTCATTTCTGTGGGATAGAGTTGCCAGAAGGGCTAAAAAAAGATTCTCGCTTACCAGAACTACTGATGACACCTTCAACAAAGGGGATCTTAAAAAACATTCCAGGAGTACCAGAAGCTGACGATGTGAATATTACCCGGAAAAATATCGAAGATAACTTTGCAGCGTTCAATTTTTCTAGCATTAGAGATATTAGACTCTATGAAAAATTACTCAGTGAAGGATTTAGTGTAATCAACAAAGCTCTATCGGAAGTTAACCAAATTTTCGTTGATACCAAGTTTGAATTTGGTTACGTTCACGATGCGTCAGGTAACGAGAAGCTCATTTACATGGATGAGGTCGGTACTCCTGATTCATCACGTATCTGGGATAAATACGAGTACCAAAGTGGTCGTATTGTTGAAAATTCCAAAGAAGATTTCCGTCAATTTCTACTCAGCTACTTCCCTGACCCAGATATTTTGCTCAACAAAGAACGAATGGCTGAACGAGAAGCTCTAGCAAGAGATAACGAACTACCATCTGAAGCTCTAATGGATATCTCTAGAACTTATATTAATATTGCAGAAAAAATAACCGGTAAAGCCATTTCATTATCTAACAATCCAAAGCAAGAAATTATTAATATACTAAGCAACGCTTACGGTCTAATAGACTAAATATTTAATATTGGGTTCAAAGCCTTTACTACGTTTTAAACAAAATTGATGTCGGCCCTGTGGTCTACATCATTTTTTATAAAAACAGTGTTTAAAATTCGCGGTATTTTCTATAGGGCAAGACTCTATTTAAGGAACATGAGTGAGGTACGCAAAAAGCATAAGCACTTTCTGTTTCTGAACGGGCACCTTTCTTCCAATCATAAGACTAATTATTGTAAACTGCATGCCGACTTCCTGGTTCATTACTGTCTACACTCCATTCATATTACATATCCACACTAAAGAACCATTAGAATTTTCAGCTCCATTCTTAATTTAAATACAAAAATAAAGGGCATCTATGGATGTATGCCCTTTTTTGTTAATAGCACTCTATCAACATTAATTTTTTACCTATTAAAAAATGACTTAGAAAGCGAAAGTAGGTGTATTAACACCAAAATACTTCAACTCATCTTGAGATAAATAGTGCATGTCATCAGAAGACGCAGAGTAAATAGTAAACCAATAAAACTCTTCTGGCTTGCTTAACTCAACTTTATGATAATAATCAATGTATTTTTGGTGCTGTGGGGCCTCAGCTGGGACATCTGCGCCCTCTACAATCTTGCCATTTCCGTCATCCCTCGCCCATGAATGAACCCCAACTTTTGCGCCTTGTTCCACTTTACGTTCAACACCTGACAAAAATAAGTCTGTACCACCGGATTCGACTTTACTATCGCTTTCGAGCTGAGTACTTATACCCATATCATGAATTTTGGTTGCCAAACGCAAATTGGTTTCATCATCCAGTGAGCCTGGCACATTTTGCAAACGGAGAAGTTTTATATCAGGATAAAATTCCGTCATTGACTGAAACGCTTGATACGACCCCGAACAAATCTCACCGTTGACACTTGCTTGAGATAGGTTTTTATCGACAACAAAAGTCAGTGGCATCACACTGGCCTCTCTCGCCTCTGCACAATCTGATTGAAATACGTAAGGTTTTTGATATTCAGGTCTAGACTGACAACCCGCTAAGGCCACCACTGACATAAAGACTGGTAATAAAGATTTCAAGGTAACTCCACAATATATAGATACTAGGAGCATCTTATTTTTAAAGTGATTAGTTTTATATATAACCCCTGTCAGTAATTGTCATTTTTCTGTTATCAATATTTGCCCTAAATTTTATCAGAGCAGCTATATAGTTGCCTATAGTGATACGTTGCCTGTCCTAGCCTGTCCTGCTTGTCCTGTCAGTCCGATCACTGAGTATTTTAAGAAAGCCAACAGCATCATTAAAGAAACACACGTACCTAAAACAAACTCATGGACGTTAACGAACACCAAACCCAAAAGATGATCACAAACAATTGCAACGGCAGCAATGCTGACAGCGGTTATCCACTTACTGTGGTCATAAGGAAGATATTCCATCTTTTGACTGACGAAATAGAGCAGCATTAATCGAAGAACATACGTAATAGAAAGTACCCCAACAACCCCCCATACTCCATAGATTGGTGCTACTGAAAAGTAACCAATAGCAGCAAAAATCGCACATCCACCTTGCATCCACATTTGTGATTGACTTGAATCGCCACTAAAACAACCCAAATTCAAATAATCGCCTGCGCTCTTAATAACGCCAATTGCAAGCAATGCAACAACAATAGTACCCGCATATTGATAACTACTTGGCAGAATCAAAGCGATAAAACCAGGTACGGTAAGAATCATCAACGCGCCCAAAACAATAGCAAGGATTACGCCGATAAGTGCTCTATCGGCGCACACTTTATGTCCATCGGGTTGCTGAAGCATAGCAACCCGATTCGGAAACCACCAAAGCGCGTAAGGTTGTAGCAGCAAACCAAGAATTAAAGCAAACTTACCACTGACAGCATAAATCGCTAGCTCTTCGACACCAATAAAGTTCGCCATCACCCAGCGGTCTAGTCCTGTAATCATGTATATTGAAGCTCCACCCACCAATGTAGGTAGCCCAAATTTCAGGATTTTTGCTGAGTATTTGAAACAACCAAATGTTCCCATCTCTTGCCATTGATAGCGCACTATACAAACCATGAGTAACACACTAGACACCGCAGCTGAGATTAATACCCCATCAATGCCATATCCGGCTTCAAGCAACACGAAAGTCATAATGGCCTGAACACCAGCCTTCATCACATTAAGCAGGCAAAAACGCTTCGCCATCGCATTCATTCGCATTAAGGTGAGTGGGATGGAAATAACCCCGTCGAGCATCGTAGGCAAAAGCAGAAGTAATATTTGATAAGGCTGGAACTCAACGGGCAACATGAGTATTATTAAGGGCATGCTAAGTGCCATTAATAAACCTCCAACCACACACACTAAAACGCTTAACGTGAAGCAGTTCGACACGAGTTTTTTCTTGTTATCATCACCGGCGACACCCACATAACGATACATTGCGTCTACGATACCAAAGCTAAATAATATCGTACCGATATCGGCCAACAGCACAATCACCTCTAGAGAACCGTACTCTGCTAACGTCATTTTGTGAGTAATATATGGAATCATCACCAGTGAGATTCCTTTCATCATCAATATGCCAATAGCGTAATAAACCGACTGTTTTAATGAGCCCATATAGTTGCCTATCTCTTAAAAAATCGGATTTAGGAGGTTTTTACAGTCCCCAATTAAGTGTCTTAGTGTGCGCTTTTGCGGAGCCAGAACTAAAGAGTGCATATTGTAAGTGATGGCTAATCGGTTTTGTTGTAAACCTCGGTAGTAATCAGCATACCCTTCTAAGATTCTCGCCTTAGCTATTTTGAACGTGGTTGGCGACAAATTCCAACGTTCTCTCTCATTTTGATAATATTGAAGAATGGATTCTATGGATTGTAAATTGCGTAATTTTAGGCTTTCAGTTTGAGTCACTGAGCTCGCTCTCATGAGGTACCCAACCTGCACCGAATTCATTACACCAACCTGATGGGATTCGCTAAGACGGAGCCACAACTCCCAATCTTCCCCATACTTGATATCCGCGTTAAAACTACCTACTTGAGAAAAAACATCGGTTTTCACCATGACTGTCGAAGTACCAATAACGTTATTTGCAATAATAAATTCTAGCGGATTTTCAATGTTGATGAACATTCCATCCTGATCTTGAAACTGCGACCAATAACTAAAGCAGTCAATAATCACTTTGTAGTCTTCTGTCAGATGGTCATAGTTAGTAAAACTCATCGCAAGATTTGGATTACGCTGATGAAACTCGAGCTGGTGCTGGATTTTTTCTGGAAACCAAAAGTCATCTGCATCTAAAAAAGCGATATATTCTCCTGTGGCTTTTTCAATACCCAGGTTCCTTGCTTGTGGAGCGCCTACGCCCGAGGTCGATATCGTAACAATGCGTTCGTCATCTATCGTTTCTAGGTAAGCCGACGTTCCATCATCACTATTATCATTAATAATGATTAGCTCAATATCTTGATGAGTTTGCTTAAGCACGCTGTTTATTGCCTTCGGTAGGTATTTCAAACAATTGTACGTCGGGATAATCGCACTGACTCTAGCCATAATAATGTTCTCAATATTATACTCTGTAACCTAGCTAAGCATGTTCTATGCCGATAATTTGTTCTAGGAGATTAGTTTTATTTTCAGCTACCTACATATTTAATTCGCAAAATGACGATTAACCGGCTCGATAGATAAGATCAAAACACAAATTTGATTGTCATTTTGAGAAAACAAAATGATAAACATGAGAAATTAAGCAAAATAGTAGATTTGAAACACCATATAATTCTGGTTCATATTTTGCTTAATAGACTCTAATTGTCTTGGTCAAAGAATCAAAAAATGAAAAAAGTAGCGTTTATAGCACCAACTTATCCTGTACTTAGTGAGACATTTATCCAAACAGAAGTAGACTCTGTTAAAGCCTGCGGACATGATGTCTGCGTGTTGGCATTTGAGATAGAAAACAGTGATAAGTCGTTTGAATATGACATTATCAAGATTGGCCAGAATGCTAAATTAAGTCAGATAGCCAAAGTTAATTGGCTCGGTTTTTTCACGGCAATCTCCTTTATTTCTAAGCAAACTGGCCTACCTAGGAAATCGTTATTCGCTTATGGAGTAAAACTGGCTCTGCAACTCGCTGAAAAAGACATTGACCATGTTCATGCACATTTCTGCCAACATACCGCCTCCCATGCGATTGTCGCTGCAAAGCTTCTAAACATTACCTGCTCATTCGTCGCACATGGCCATGATGTTTACGAGTTCGCTTACGATCTTGAACATAAGATTTCATCGAGTGACTTTGTAGTCGCCGTCTGCAAAGACATGCTCACAGATTTCAATCGCATAGCAAAAGGCAACGTTAAGCTCCTTCATTGCGGTGTCAATACCCAACAATTTCAATTGTACCCACAAAAAAAAGTGAAACACCTACATTTCGCTTTCCTTGGTCGACTCGTCGAACAAAAAGGACTTCACTACCTGATAGATGCGCTGGCACCGATTGCTAAGCCACTTAATATTCATTTAGATGTCATCGGAACAGGAGAGTTAGAGCAGCAACTAAAGTTGCAAGTTGAGCAACAAGGTTTAACTCGACACGTCACCTTTATGGGAGCAAAGTCACATGAGTGGGTAAAAGATAATCTACCGAACTACGATAGTTTGATCGCACCATTCTGTTTCTCGAATACTGGTTGTGTGGACACAGGCCCACTGGTACTTAAAGAAGCAATGGCCGTTGGAACTCCCGTCATTACCACCAACATAATGGGTTGTAAGGAAATCGTCACTCCAGATACCGGATTTTTGGTCAACGAAAAAAGCGTCAAAGAATTAAGAGAAGCCATTGAACATTTTGCGAAATTGAGCAGACAAGACAAAACAGAATTGGGAATCAGGTCAAGAACAAGAATAGAGCAGAGTTTTAACTCGTTTAAGCAAGCTAAACAACTGTCTCACTGGATAGAGAACCCAGTTTAAGAACCTGAAAAAGTACCCCTTGCAAAATGAGCGAGGAACAAAGGTACAAATCAGAAACTAAACGAAGACTTATACTTCAAGTTTGCAAAGTACATTTTGCTATCCTATATGTCTGGTTCTTTCAATAAATCACTTATATTACTTCAGGTTAGCGATTGTCAACTAACAGGATAAATACTCACTTGAAGTGACAGCGACTACTTTTAAACATGTTGATATAGCGTGTTTACCCTTAAAAATTGACTTGTTGCGTAATGTTGAAGTCACCTACCCTCACTAAGTTTGGGCGACTCACTTCACCTACATTCCAAGGGCTAAAGTGTTACTGTACTTGGTTGTCGTTATTGACTGATATGAAATTAAAGTATCGTCTTGGCCGTTGTCTAACACTATAGATACAAGACATTTCAGACTGATTCCTAACAGCATATCTTGTATTATAATTTATATTCATTGCACAATCCTTTTAAATATGATGCCAATTTTTAAGTGACAGATCAAATTAGAGCAGGGAGCAACTAAATATATAATGTTAATTTTAAAAGTCTGATTGCAGGATATAGTTAATATTTCATATTTTATTTTTAAAACTTAACACAAATGTATAATATACTTTAACTTATAAAACACAAGGATAAAGTGCATGAACTATAAATCAAAGAATAATAAAATTAATAATATCATTAAAATATTAGTATCATTTTTGTTATTTAATATGTTTCCCTTATCGGCAGCTGAATATCCGTCTTCAAATAATCATCTTGAAAATCAAGTAGCTCTAGATACATTAAAGCGTATTACATTTTGGACGTGGGAAGAAGAGGTCTCTGCATTATTACAAGACTATAATAACATCGACTACGAAAACATAAGTGCAAATTATGTTATTAATGAGATTAACATGCATCGTTGGGGACAAGAAATAACAGAATTTTTAGACTTGGCAACATTGTTACTATCATTTCAATCAGAAGAGTACCAGAAAAGCAATCAACTTGAATTCGAGCAAGCTAAATCCATCATTAATAATCTTAGGTACACTATCAATCAGATCGTACTCAGCGTGCATCCGAGTTTTAATTTAAACTATCACTCTCTTACAAATATATATAAAGGATCAAATATAAAAATAGCAGTATTTGACTTATTTGATCCTGTGTTACTTGCCAAACAAATAGAGCACTATTCTAATGCCAATATACGAGCAATACAGAACTTTGGCGATCCGGTAGAACTTAACCATGGCAACTCGGTGATTGATGTTATTCTTGCTATTGCTCCTCAGGCCACAATTATACCCATAAGCGCGGAATCAAATACCTACCATCAAGCCATGGCTTACCTTGAAAGTAGAATCGATATCAACATCATCAATATGAGTCGAGCATTCCTTGCTGTAGATAACGAGTTAGATCCACTGTTTTCACAACAACTAACAAATATACTCAGTCGTACAATCGTCACCAAATCTCTTGGTAATACAGGAACTGACTTAGATGAGAATGTGACACCATTAAGGCAAAGTCTTGGGTTAGAGGCTACCGGAAATTTATTCTCCTATGACTTAGCATTAATTAAAGAGTTTTTGCCAACTATTAACGCTTATACCGATCACTTATTACTGGCTATTAATATAGATACTTTTGCTCAACAAATAGCAATAAGTGCCACAATTCCTGGCCATAATACTTTGGCAATATCAAGAAGTCTGAGTACGCCAGCGGATGCGGTATACTCTTGGTCCACTGGTAATTTCGAATCAGGAAGCTCTTTTGCTGCCCCGCAATTAGCAGCTATAAGTGCTCTATTATGGCAAGCTTATCTAGAGCACCATCCTCAACAAGTTCCACATGCAGCCAATAAGGTAGCCCAAGCACTCAAAATAAGTACACGCCCTTCTTATTTAAGTTCATTCAATACGGGATTAGGATTGGTCAATGCTGATAAAGCATTAGAATATATCTTAGGGCGTCAATTGAGGATCTCAAAATCAAAGATTTACTCACAGGCTAAAGAATCAGCATCATTAACAAACAATTAAAGATAAAATTACGCTTCACTCCCATCAAATATAAGATTATTTTCACAGCTAAGGGGTTACGTCAATTGTTATGTCAACCAATCGGTACTGGTTAGCTTTTATTCCTTGGCAGAAAACATGACAGCCCCCCATTGGGGGCACCTATGGGAGTGAATTTATAAACCTTCTGCGATACCGATAGTATGGGTAATACTGTCTGTCCCCTCACCAACACTGCCATGCCCAGGAACAACGAATCGAGCCTCAGGGTACTTACTTAGTACTTTTTTAGCCGAGTTTGCCCATTCTTTTTTAACAGCATCACCAGTCCATCCGATAGTGTTAACTTCACCGGCTCGAATTAAACACCCACCAAGTAAAACCTGCTCTTTTGGCAGCCAAATAACCGTATTGTCTTTGGTATGGCCAGCCCCTGGGTAAAATACTTCAATCTTATTTTCTAGCAGCACAAAGTTATCATCTGAAAATTGATGATTAGTGGCTTTTTTATGATCAGATCGTAAAAATGTATTCGTTAATACAGAAGCATATGTCTCAAAGTTATGCGCTTGTAGGTATTCTAAACCACCGGTTCGATCTTCATGAAAGTGAGAAAATACTGTTTTCTTTAGCTCTAGACCTTTGTTTTCAATCCACGTCATCAGTTGGGGCATATTGGATGCATTCCATGGTGTATCAATTAAATACGCATCCTTTCCATCAACATACAATAATGAGTTAGCGTCCATTAAAATTGGTTTATCTGGATCCTGTAGATTTTTAAATTCACGGAAAGATTTTACTAAAAAAACATTATTAGTAATTTTTTTAAATTGGAGAGGTTTTACTACATCATCCGATGCAAAAGCATGAAAGCTGATAGCAGCACTTAAAAACGCTAAAGTAATTTTAAACATAAACTTCATTCATTCTTACGATCGCTCTAACAATACAGTACAAGCCCTTTCAATAGTGTTAGTTCAATGTAAAAAAAGAGACTCATAGTCCATTTTAGGTTAAAGCTAAAGTGGCATAACTTACCCTTAGTTAAGCCACTTTATATAGACACTCTGAGTTAATCGCTTTATTTAGCTAAGTTGTTAAAGCTTAAAGCGACCAATTTCTTGCTCCAGTTGGTAAGAAAGCTCAGAAAGCTGGGCTGCTTGCGCAGCAGCGTCGTGCGCTTCACCTGCTAACTCATCAGAAACATCTCGTATACCAACGGTATTGCGAGTAACTTCCGAGGTCACAGAGGCTTGCTCTTCCGCAGCAGAGGCTATTTGCGTCGCCATATCACTAATTTGCTCTACGGCCGACTGAATTTGATTAAGACTAATTGCCGCAGAGTCCGCATCGCTAACACTAGTATCAGCCAACTGGCGGCTATCACTCATGATAGTGACTGCTTTGCCTGTTGTACTTTGTAATGTTTCAATCATTTGCTGGATTTCTTTGGTTGAGGCATGAGTGCGTTGACTCAGTACTCTAACCTCATCGGCAACCACTGCGAATCCACGTCCTTGCTCTCCTGCACGTGCGGCTTCAATTGCTGCATTCAATGCGAGTAAGTTTGTTTGTTCAGCAATGTTTTGAATGGTAGAAAGAATGGTGCTGATGCTATTGCCATGCACTTCAAGTTCCTGAATCACTTCAGTGGCAACTTCGACTTCCTGCGCTAGATTCTGAATCGAACTCTGCGTTTGTACCACCTTCTGTCCACCATGAACACACGCCGTCACAGCTTCTGTCGAATTCTGAGCGGTGTTATCTGCATTGCCCGCAATTTCTTGAGTCGCAGCAGCCATTTCATTGATAGCTGTCGCAACCATGTTGATTTCATCCTGTTGCAAACGAATCCGCGCACTACGTTCTTCTGCTTGTGAAGCCGTTTGCTTCGACTGATCAGACAGGGATGCTGAGACCTTGCTCAATTTTGAGACCATAGCATGCATGTGACCAACGAAGGTGTTAAAGTTTTCTGCCAATTGACCCACTTCATCATCACTTCTCGGTTCAAGACGTTGCGTTAAATCCCCTTCACCTGAAGCAATCTCTTCAAGAGCCTTAGATACCCGCCCAAGATCGCGAAATAAGAAGTTTACTAACCAAGAGACAACAGCAAAAACCAAAAGAGTGACGATAAGCGCTGTTAGTATCAAGTCTTGAAGTAATGCTGAATGACTGGCTTCTTCTGTTTGACGGTCCATTTCTAGAGCGAAAATCCATTCAGTACCTGGCACCCTTTTGAAGAAGTAAAACTTGTCTTGGCCATTACGTTCAACAATACTCATTGAACCTTCTTTAGCCGATCGCGTAATTGAAGCCATGGTTAACTCGCCTGCAAGAGTTGAGACGGGTTTTAGTAACAGCTCTTTATTGGGGTGCGCTAAAAATGTTCCATCTTGGGTATCAATAAGCATTGCATAAGAGTTATCACCTGCATCAAGATTAATCACATCATTGATCAACTGATCAATCAGCACATCAGCCCCAACTACGCCAATAAAGGCGCCATTTTGACGAACGGGTTCGGCAATAGTGACAAGCAATGCATTAGTTATGGCGTCTTGATAAGCTGTAGTAATAATCTGGTGGCCGGCATTATTCGCATCTTGATACCAAGGACGAACTCGAGGATCATAATCTGCACGATTTCTCTCAGGATGTGAACGGAGCATCTCTCCCCTGGGCGTGCCTAGGAAAATGTCATCAAACCCACCAGCCTGGCGCGCTTGTTGTAAAAAAGGTACCACATCACTTTGTTGGGCATTGCCATTAAATGCTTGGGCGATATCTTTACGAATTTTAATCCAATCCGAAATACCTTCTGAGGCGGTTTTGGTCAAGCTATCTGCCCTAGCAATAACGCCATTACGAGTTTGTTTAAAAAGCTGATCAGCGGAAAGCCAAGTAAGTACTCCAGCCATTAGCAATACAGCTAATAAGCTGGCACCTATGAGTTTTTGTTTTAGAGACAATTTCATGATTTTTATATTCATATAGGAATAGACTGAAGTCTTTAATTTTATCGACAAATTTTTCTCGTTGCACGTAATATTATTAAAATATCACTTGCTTGTAACTATTTGTAATAAAGTATTTTTTGAGCCGCTATAATGGCTACATTTCTTAGCAACTTTTATATATAAGCGACCGATTTTCCTGATCACTTAAATATTTTTTCTGATTGCCAGCGGAAGGGGTATATTAACTAATCTATTGAATGATAGAAAACAAAAAGCCGAGCTTAATGCTCGGCTTTTTTCTAATAAAGCAAATATATTACTGCTGTTCTTCACTATCTGAATTTGATTCTGACTCAGTCAGCTCTACGCTAGCACTCGCCTCCTCTCCTTCATCCTGAAGCAATTCAGATTCTTCAATCTCATCAATTCGCTGAAGGCCAACAACATTTTCATCGGCAGCAGTTCGAATCAAGGTCACACCTAAGGTATTACGTCCAACTTGACTCACTTCTGCAACTCGAGTACGGACTAAGGTTCCTGCGTCAGTGATCATCATCATCTCATCACCTTCTTCGACTTGAACAGCACCAACAACACTGCCATTTCTCTCAGAAACCTTAATTGAGACAACACCTTGAGTTGCACGTCCTTTAGTTGGATATTCAGCCAACTCAGTACGTTTACCGTAGCCGTTTTGTGTCACCGTCAAAATATCACCTTCATTAGAAGGAACAATCAGTGATACGACTTGATCGTCATTAGCTAACTTCATACCGCGTACACCAGCAGCGGTACGTCCCATTGCTCTAACCTTGTCTTCGGTGAAGCGGACCACTTTACCCGCTTTCGAGAACAACATGATATCACTCTCACCGTTTGTAATATCAACGCCGATCAGCGAATCATCATCACGCAAGTTTACTGCAATAAGGCCATTTGAACGAACATTAGAAAATTGATCTAAAGAGGTTTTCTTAACGGTACCATCACCTGTTGCCATAAAGATAAACTTGTCAGGGGAAAATTCACTCACGGGCAAAATGGCCGTAATGCGTTCATTCTCTTCCAAAGGCAACACATTGACAATGGGCTTACCACGAGCAGTACGCGATGCTTGTGGCAGTTGATAAACTTTAAGGCGGTAAGTCTTACCACGAGTGGAGAAGCATAAAATGTTATCGTGAGTATTAGCAACTAAAAGACGTTCAATGTAGTCTTCATCTTTCATCCTAGTTGCACTCTTACCTTTTCCTCCACGACGTTGAGACTCATAGTCACGAAGCAGCTGATACTTAACGTAGCCTTCATGAGACAGTGTCACAACAACATCTTCACGAGCAATAAGCTCTTCCATATCGATATCATGGATAGCCGCAGTAATCTCAGTACGACGTGTATCACCAAAGGCATTGCGAACCGCTTCTAGTTCTTCACGAATCACTTCCATCAAGCGTTCAGTGCTCGCCAGAATATGCATCAACTCAGCAATTTCTTCTAGAAGCTGTTTGTATTCATCAAGAATTTTCTCATGCTCTAGGCCTGTCAATTTTTGAAGGCGTAGATCTAAAATAGCTTGTGCTTGCTGCTCAGTTAAAAAATATTGGTTGTTACGAATACCGAATTGAGGCTCTAGCCAATCAGGACGAGCGGCATCTGTACCAGCACGCTCAAGCATGGTCGTAACATTACCTAAATCCCAACCACGGGCAACTAAGCCTGCTTTCGCTTCAGCAGGTGAAGGTGCACGCCGAATAAG
Organism: Vibrio hepatarius; assembly: GCF_018860525.1. Classification (GTDB taxonomy): domain Bacteria; phylum Pseudomonadota; class Gammaproteobacteria; order Enterobacterales; family Vibrionaceae; genus Vibrio; species Vibrio hepatarius_B. Next base: position 21,449 of record NZ_JAHKPM010000041.1, on the reverse strand, counting down.
CTCGATAATTTCGTCAATATTGGCCAGTGCAAGAGCAAGGCCTTCAAGGATATGAGCGCGATCACGAGCTTTACGCAGTTCAAAGATAGTACGACGAGTCACCACTTCGCGGCGATGATCAACAAAGCACTTGATCATCTCTTTGAGATTAAACAGTTGTGGCTGACCATTGTTCAGCGCAACCATATTAATACCAAAAGTAGTCTGCAATTGAGTATGCGTATAAAGGTTGTTTAGCACAACCTCACCGACAGCATCACGTTTACATTCAACAACAATGCGCATACCGTCTTTGTCAGACTCATCACGCAGTGCACTAATACCTTCAACTTTCTTGTCTTTAACTAACTCAGCAATTTTTTCAACCAGTCGAGCTTTGTTAACTTGGTAAGGGATCTCAGTAACGATGATCGTTTCTTTACCGTTTTTGTCAGCTTCAACACTGGCTTTGGAGCGCATGTAAACTTTACCGCGACCCGTTTTATACGCATCAACTATACCTTTACGACCGCTGATTAGCGCAGCCGTTGGGAAGTCAGGGCCTGGAATATAATCCATCAACTCATCAATAGTGATATCTTCATTATTGATATAGGCAAAACAGCCATCAATCACTTCACTAAGGTTATGTGGAGGGATGTTGGTTGCCATACCTACCGCAATACCGGAAGCACCATTGACTAGTAGATTAGGAACCTTGGTTGGCAAAACCGCAGGGATTTGCTCAGTGCCATCATAGTTTGGTACGTAATCAACGGTTTCCTTTTCGAGGTCAGCCAAAAGCTCATGAGCAATTTTTGACATTCGAACTTCGGTATAACGCATTGCCGCTGCTGAATCACCATCAATGGAACCAAAGTTACCTTGACCATCAACAAGCATATAACGCAGTGAAAACGGCTGAGCCATACGTACAATCGTATCGTATACTGCACTATCACCATGGGGGTGATATTTACCGATAACGTCGCCCACAACACGGGCAGATTTTTTATATGGTTTATTCCAGTCATTGCCCAATACATTCATCGCGAACAATACGCGACGGTGCACAGGCTTTAGGCCATCACGCACATCTGGAAGAGCACGACCAACGATAACGGACATCGCATAGTCAAGGTATGAACCTCTTAGCTCATCTTCAATGTTTACGGGCGTGATCTCTTTAGCTAGATCGCTCATAGAGCCAATATCCCTCTATTTATAGATCGTATGTACAATACGTTTAAGTCGCAAAAATATAACACACAAATGCCAAGTTCGGCATTACTTTCCCTCACCTTTTATCAGGTTGTGAGCTTGGTAGTGAATCAAACGCTGAGAAATTAAACACTGTTATTTTATCTCGCTGATTTAGTGGCTAGATTTTCACCACTCCATCAGAAAAGTCTCCCAAGCTATGGAGTGTAGTCAGTTAGAGAGTATAATATTATCCTATTCATGGAAGTTACTGAGAAAAGACACCACTTATGACTCTTGCAAAAAATGTCGATCCAAATGAAATTAAAAAATTTGAAGATATGGCCTCGCGCTGGTGGGATAAGGAAGGAGAATTCAAACCTCTTCACCAAATCAATCCGCTACGCTTGAATTATGTCTTGGATAATGTTGGTGGCTTGTTTGGTAAGAAAGTTCTTGATGTAGGGTGCGGTGGCGGTATTTTAGCTGAAAGTATGGCGAAAGAAGGTGCCATAGTTACGGGCTTAGACATGGGTAAAGAACCTTTGGACGTGGCTAGGCTACATGCGATCGAAACAGGAACAGAGCTCACTTATATTCAAAGCACTATTGAAGATCATGCACAAGAAAACCAAGGTAAATATGATGTTGTTACCTGCATGGAAATGCTAGAGCATGTGCCTGACCCCCATTCTGTTATTACTGCTTGCTCTGCATTAGTTAAACCAGGCGGGAATGTGTTTTTTTCAACACTCAATCGTAATTTTAAATCGTATTTATTTGCGATAGTGGGAGCTGAAAAATTGCTGCGTATTGTGCCTGAAGGCACTCATGATCACGATAGATTTATTCGGCCTGCTGAACTGCTTAAAATGATCGATACTACTGACTTAACTGAGGTGGGAATAACTGGCTTAAGGTACAACCCCATCACTGACACTTACAAACTTGGAACAAACGTGGACGTCAACTACATAGTCTGTACCAGTAAGTTTTAACCAAGTCTCCATCAAGCGCCAATACGATATGCTCACAGCGGTAGCACACACATGCTGCCGTTTTTGTTTTTATTTCAAGGTTATTTTTACTGTTTTGGTTCCAAAATGAGCACTTAGAATTCACGCTCAGAATGTTCGAAAGATCAAGGAATTTTTTTTTAAATATGGTTACTAATAAACCAATCCCAAAATAGCAATTTTTTACAATCAATTGGTTCCTATCTCCATCGGTTAGTACCCACTTACTGAAATTTTCAATTTTGTTAGTTATCCACAAGTCATCCAAGTTCTTCAACTTGAAAAGCTTTCTAGATAGCACTATCTTGTAAGTCGAATAGCAATGTACCCCTATATGTTGTGTTTGCACTACAATATGTAGATAGACTTTGATCACAAAGCTGTAACGTTTTTGAAGCAATTTGCATAGAAACACGGCTTTTATCAGTTTTGTTAGGGAAATTAAGCAGAATGAACCAACAACTCACCGTTACTAAACGTGATGGACGCAAAGAAAGTATTGATCTGGACAAGATCCACAGAGTAATCACCTGGGCTGCAGAAGGCTTAGACAATGTCTCTGTATCTCAAGTGGAACTTCGCGCTCACATTCAGTTTTATGATGGAATCACGACGTCAGATATTCATGAAACAATTATCAAGTCAGCAGCCGATTTAATCTCAGAAGAAACACCAGATTATCAATATCTTGCTGCACGACTCGCTGTTTTCCATTTGCGTAAAAAAGCATATGGTCAATACGAACCGCCGAAGCTATACGATCATGCCGCTCGTCTAGTCGATTTGGGTAAATATGATCAGAATATATTGCAAGATTATACCAAATCAGAATTAGACGAACTCAATACTTATATCGATCATAAACGTGACCTAAATTTTTCCTATGCAGCCGTTAAACAGCTTGAGGGTAAGTACTTTGTTCAAAATCGCGTCTCAGGTGAGATATACGAAAGTGCTCAATTCCTTTACATTCTCGTTGCAGCCTGTCTGTTTGCAAAATACCCGCAATCGACGCGTCTTAGCTATATAAAACGTTTTTACGACGCAACATCAACATTCAAAATTTCCTTGCCGACACCAATTATGTCCGGTGTGCGCACCCCAACGCGTCAATTTAGCTCATGTGTATTAATTGAATGTGGTGATAGCTTAGACTCTATCAATGCCACAGCAAGCTCCATAGTTCGCTATGTCTCTCAACGAGCTGGTATTGGTGTTAATGCTGGACGGATCCGTGCTCTAGGCTCAGAGATCCGACGAGGAGAAGCTTTTCATACTGGCTGTATTCCATTCTATAAATACTTCCAAACAGCGGTTAAATGCTGCTCTCAAGGTGGTGTCCGGGGTGGTGCAGCAACCGTTTTCTACCCGCTATGGCACGGTGAATCTCAAGCCTTAATGGTATTGAAAAACAACCGAGGAGTAGAAGAAAACCGTGTACGCCACATGGACTATGGGGTTCAACTAAATCGACTTATGTATCAGCGTCTGGTTGAAGGCGGAAACATTACTCTATTCTCACCTTCAGACGTTCCGAACTTGTATGACGCTTTCTTTGAAGATCAAGATGAATTTGAGCGTTTATATACTCAATATGAAAACGATTCGTCGATTAAAAAAGAAACCGTAAAAGCTATTGAACTCTTCTCTATTCTAATGCAGGAAAGAGCTTCAACTGGTCGTATCTATATTCAAAATGTAGATCATTGTAATACTCATAGTCCTTTTGATCCTAAAGTCGCTCCAGTACGTCAGTCAAATTTATGTTTAGAAATTGCACTACCTACTAAGCCATTGACTAATGTTGAGGATGAATCTGGCGAAATTGCATTGTGTACTCTTTCTGCATTTAATCTTGGTGCAATTCAGTCTCTTGATGATTTTGAAGAGCTGTCGGATTTGGTAGTAAGAGCGCTCGACGCCCTACTTGATTACCAAAATTACCCTCTGCCAGCCGCGAAAAGGTCGACCATGAATCGACGAACCCTAGGTGTCGGTGTCATAAATTATGCGTATTATTTAGCTAAAAATGGGGTCAAATACTCTGATGGTAGTGCAAGTGGTTTGACTCACCGCACTTTTGAAGCAATGCAATATTACCTATTAAAAGCTTCTGTGGAGTTAGCGAAAGAGCAAGGTAAGTGCCCTGCATTTGGTGAAACTAACTATGCGAAAGGCTTGTTACCAATAGATACTTACAAAAAAGACGTCGATTCTGTCTGTGATGAGCCACTACACTACGATTGGGATACATTACGCGAAGAAATCATGTTACATGGACTTCGTAACTCAACACTCACAGCCTTAATGCCATCAGAAACTTCTTCTCAGATTTCCAACGCGACCAACGGAATTGAGCCGCCTAGAGGCTATGTTTCAATTAAAGCATCTAAGGACGGCATCCTAAAACAGGTGGTGCCTGAATATACAAAATACAAGGAAAACTATGAACTGCTTTGGGACATCGGTTCTAATGATGGTTATTTACACTTAGTTGGAATTATGCAGAAATTTGTTGACCAAGCCATCTCTGCAAACACTAACTATGACCCGACTCGTTTTGATAAAGGTAAGGTCCCGATGAAAAAACTACTACAAGACCTGCTAACTGCGTATAAGTATGGTGTAAAGACGCTTTATTATCACAACACTCGTGATGGTGCGAGTGATGACCAAAAAGACGCTATTCAAGAGCAAGATGATGATTGCGCTGGCGGTGGTTGTAAAATATAACCTCTAATCGCCTTTGTGATTAGAAAGAATTAACAGATTATCTGCCCTTCTAACGAGGGGCTTAAAAGGGATTGAGGCATCATGGCTTACAGTACTTTTAACCGAAATAAAAATGACCAATTAAAAGAACCAATGTTCTTAGGTCAATCCGTTAATGTTGCTCGTTATGACCAACAAAAATTTGAAATATTTGAAAAGCTCATTGAGAAACAGCTCTCATTTTTCTGGCGTCCAGAAGAAGTAGACGTGTCTAGTGACCGTATCGACTACAACAAGCTACCTGAACACGAGAAGCATATTTTCATATCTAATCTAAAATATCAGACTCTGCTTGATTCAATTCAAGGGCGTAGCCCAAATGTAGCCTTACTACCCTTGGTTTCACTGCCGGAAGTCGAGACTTGGATAGAAACTTGGGCATTCTCTGAAACTATTCACTCGCGTTCATACACTCATATCATACGTAACATTATCAACGATCCTGCGATTGTTTTCGATGATATCGTTGAGAATGAGCATATCCTTAAGCGTGCTGAAGATATCTCGCAATATTACGATGACTTGATTCAGTTAACAAATGACTTCCATCGCTATGGTGAGGGCACTCATTCTGTGAATGGTGAACAAATCACAGTTAAGTTGCACGATCTAAAGAAAAAGCTGTACGTCTGTCTTATGTCGGTAAACGCACTAGAAGCGATTCGATTTTACGTCAGCTTTGCATGTTCTTTTGCCTTTGCCGAACGAGAGCTCATGGAAGGCAATGCAAAAATCATTAAACTGATCGCTCGTGATGAAGCTCTTCATCTTACGGGTACTCAGCATATGATCAATATCTTACGTAATGGTCAAGATGACTTCTCATTTATGCAGATTGCGGAAGAATGTAGGCAAGAATGCTTCGACTTGTTTAAAGCAGCCGCTGAACAAGAGAAAGAATGGGCTGAGTACCTGTTTAAAGATGGTTCTATGATAGGCCTTAATAAAGACATCCTTTGCCAATACGTAGAATATATCACTAATATTCGCATGCAAGCCGTTGGTTTAGGCATAGCTTATCCTGAAGCAACATCTAACCCAATCCCATGGATTAATGCATGGTTGTCGTCAGACAATGTCCAGGTTGCACCACAAGAAGCAGAAATATCTTCTTATCTAGTTGGCCAAATCGATAGCGATGTTCAAGCTGATGACTTTAAGGACTTCGAACTATAATGCCCAATATTAAAATCAACGGTATTACTTCTATCCAGTCAAATCCATCCAATACCATTCTTGAAACAATGGAAAAGGCAGGAATAATACCTGAGTATAACTGCCGAGATGGACACTGTGGGTCTTGCCGCTGCAAGTTAGCCAAGGGGGAGATAGAGTACGTTGGTTTTGCTATGGCATATACTCAAGATGATGAGATTTTGCCTTGTATTTGCAAAGCAAAAACAGATATAGAAATTGAAGATGTCACCTATACTTTAAAAGACAAAAGTGCATAGTTATTCAAAACAAAAACCCGGCTAACCATGCCGGGTTTTTTGAATGGTTTGAGTTAAACTCGAATTTTAATACGAGCTAGAAATTCATCTGCAGTCAGCATAGACACTGATTTGCTAGCAATTTCTCTTCCACCATCATCAAATAGGGACAAGCGATAGCCCAATGAATTCCCTTGATTTTCCTCCTCCGGAACACTGAGCCAAATCGAGATGACATCTTGCCCACCTTCACTAAGTGATTCTCCTAGCACAACTTTTTGGCCCGCAACTTGATACCACACTACAATCCGCGAATGCTGGCTCATGCTAACCTCTCTAGGTAAAACCTCTGACGAACTTTCATTTTAAGCACTATCCCAGCAAATGCACGTATCAATTGAGGCGCTCTTCTGCCATTTATTTAAAATCATCACTTTAAGCTATAGACGATTTTATTCTAAGAAATATTTACCAACGCACTCATGAAATAAGAAACATATTCATTCACTTATCATTGTATGCTATACAGTAGCCGTTTGACAGAATAATCAGATTAGACTATCGGATACATATAAGGTTATGTATCACCGATAAACTCTCTAGGGACGTAGATCTCTTTATTCCGGAGAAGTGAACCGTAGTTTGGAAACATATCTTTACCAAGAAAATAACGTCTAAGCATATCAGCGGTAACTGTAGTGATAATTGTCACTTGATCATCTCGAGTTAACGACCGATTGAAGGTTAATGTTTGTCCCCATTCTCCCTCTTGAGTAGCAATAGCCACAGAGAATGTTTGTTCTCTCATTTTCCCAGTAGCAAGTGCAATACCAGTGTGGCATTTCTCTTTAGTGGCTCCCGCAAGCGCTAGTATGGCAGCCAAGGCATCATTGTTATTGTCACCCACATCTATACTTTCCCCCAAAACCCATCCGTGTTCGCAATAATAGGCCGCCTCATAACTAGAATTTAACCACCTAGCAAGATGTCCATAGGTTGATTGTTCTGCCGTAGAAATGGATTGAGCCCTATCGACAATTAGGTGGGCAACATACTCTTCCATCGACTCATCAACACTGACAACATTAGCTTCTATAAGGCTATGGATCATTTTTAGAAATTTAACCCTATTATCAATATCGCCTTTGGGACCAAATAGTTTTACTTCGATATAAGGCAAGTGAGAGCGATAACCTAATACATAGCCTTCTGGCATATCAATTTTATCTAGCGTATCCGACAGATAAGATTCCGACAGACCAAAGGTATATAATTTACTACAATCATACCCGACAATATCACTATGACGCTCAGTCAGTTGAGGTAAAATTTGCGACTCAACCATCAGTTGAAATTCACTTGGAACGCCCGGTGTAAAATAGAAGTCGCAGTCATTAAAGCTAAGTGAGAACCCACAGGCAGTACCGATTGGGTTATCTATAATAACGGCTCCTTTAGGTAACATGGCTTGTTTACGATTACTCTCAGGCATGTCCATGCCGCGATCTGCAAAAAACTTCTCTAGTTTATCCATCCATTGTGAATAAAGTTCCAAATCTAAACCTGCTGCCTGTGCTACTGCCTCAGCACTCATATCATCCGTTGTAGGCCCCAGCCCACCATTAACCACCACGATGTCACAGTTGAAACTCAGCATCATCAACTCTTCTACCAATGCCGACATACTGTCACCGACAGTCGAACGCTTCGACAAAGAAAATCCATACTTGAAAAACTGTCCAGATAACCAAGCCGCATTAGTATCAACGATATCCCCATGGAGTATCTCTTCACCAGTGCTTAACATCGCTATTTTCAACATAATTATTTTCCTTCTTGGAAATCTTGAACCACTTTGGTAACCCATCAACTCCACAGAGTATTTCTTATCTATGTTGATGTTAGTTCTGAAAGCATACAGACTATGATATCTAAATTCAGAGTCTCTACTCATAGTTGACAACAATAATAGACGACCACCGTCATAGTTTGAGTGTAGCTAAGAGTATTACTTACTTAATTAGCACAAGTTACGGTTTTCATTCCAGTTACTTTGTTGGATAATCATGAACTAGGACATTTTAAGAACGATACTGTGGAGTTTATCCGTGTACAAAAAATGCATCACACTTTTGATGTTATCGGCTTCTGCTTATACAAATGCCGATATCTACGAAACTCCCAAGGGTATCGAGTTCTCATACACAACAGAAAGCACACAAGACTATAGCCTTTTCGACAGCCCATATTCATACAAAACCCTTAGCACCTATAACTTAGGCCTGACTGAAAGTAAATTAAAGCTTGAAGAGCCTGAGTTACCCAAGTACCTCACAGTACAAAATGAAAAAGACTGGGACTATCTTAAAGGTCAAACATACACTATTTTGGGTCTCAGTGTTGCGACTGTAGGCTTAATGACGTTACTTCCTGAATCAATTACCAAGTGGGATGAAGAAGATCGGGATTTAAGTGGTCTAGGTTCTAAATGGAAAGATAATGTCACTTCAGGGCCTAAATGGGACAGAGATGACCACTTTCTTAACTATGTCATGCACCCATACTTTGGTGGCGTTTACTACACTGCAGCTCGTCATGCTGGTTTTAATGAATTCGAATCTTTCCTTTACTCCGCGACATTATCCACTTTCTTTTGGGAATACGGTGTTGAAGCATTTGCTGAAGTCCCATCATGGCAAGATATTTTTATTACACCTTTCTTTGGGGCCGTCGTAGGTGAGATGATGTTTGGTGCCGAGCAAGATATTGTCGCCAGTGGTGGTGAAGTCTGGGGTTCTGAAACAATGGGCGGTGTGACTTTGTTCTTCCTTAATCCTGTTGGTCATATCCATGGTTGGGTAAGCAGCGCATGGGGGGGGTCAGCAGAATTCCAGTTTAATAGTAAACCTTGGTTTGGTAATCAAGATGCGGCTAAATTTGCAATCGACTCAGGCGCTAGTTATGACGACATCTTTTATGGTGTAGAAATGAAAATCACTTTCTAGATACTGATTCAATTGTAAGGTATGCCTACTAATAGGCATACTAGCTTCATAATTATTTTCGTTTGACACTTGGCCCTTCTAATCTAGGTGACCAGTCTTCAAGTTCATGGTCATTAACCCTACGAAGGACAAGTTTTTTCCACGACTCTACCAAAGGTAATTGAGCAAGTTTTCGTAACTCAGTAACCTCAAGACAGCCCTCGAATATCAACCCCATAATTCTAGAGAGTGGCCAATCTGGGTAAGGCCTTTCACACAAAATCACTTTATCACCTTGACCAATTTCACCTTCTTGAATAACTCTAAAATACCACCCAGTTCTTAAAGAATCCTGTAACCGCTTTGCCATATTTTTCTGATCAAAACGGACATTTAGCTTCCAACAAGGCATTCTGCCTTGAGAAACTTCTAATACTGCCGAACCAATACATATTTTATCACCTAAGCATATGTCTTTCTCAGTGATGCCTGTAGAACTGATGTTTTCGCCAAATGCCCCAATATGATGAAAAATAGCCCGTTCGCCAAGTTCTTTAATCCATTGCACATAGTGTTCGCTGGGATAAATATGAAGCGCTTTTTCCACTCCACCATGAACACGTAAATCTCCTTGTTCATCACCTCTGAGTCCTAAGAAAGATACGTAATGACGCCCATCAACTATCTGCTTGTCAATTGCGCTCCGTGCTCCATAAGCAAAGTCTACAGCCTTGCCAATATGTACCGAGTTTACTCTACCTAACTCTCGCATGATTCCCTCAATAAAATTCGTTGCTCAACGATTGATAACAGCCTCATAGTTGGGTAAGACAGCGAGGACTTCTACACTGCCTTCTGTGCTCTTTAGCTACCTAGTTTCACGACCTGAATAAAAAATTTGTGTTTGATACTCATCTTCAGGAGAATATTTAGATCACATAAGTATTAAACTCTTCTCACTTTATCCCCTTCTGCAAATATTTTTCAACCAATCCATCGAGAAAACTTTCGAGCAGATGATTCATCCGGGAAGTTTGCATATCGAGAATTTCATGCTCAGATTGAATAAACTTGTGGTCATTACGATTTTTGAACAATTCACGACTGTTTTCTAAGAGATCAGGAAGTTCAAAAGGTGTCAGTTCGAGGTGACACTGAAAACCATAAACTAATGGAGAATAACGAACAATTTGTCTAGGGCAGCCCTGGCTAAACGCCAGTATTTCAGCATTTTTAGTTAAGCCTGGCATGTCACTATGCCAGTGACCGACCATTTCTTCAGCATTAAACTTACTAAGTAGGGGGTCATTTATCCCATGATCCGTAAGTGTTATAGGAAATGACCCAATTTCAGGCTCAGGGCTTGTAGTATAATCAGCCCCTAAAGCTTCTCCGATAAGCTGAGCGCCCAAGCAAACTCCAATAACCGTTTTGTTGTGCGCGATTGCCTCACTGATCAGTTTCTTCTCTCCAATCGCATCAAAATGAGGACTTTTATCTCTAGACGTTGATGGATTTTGAGGGCCTCCCAATACAATCAAAATATCAAATCCTAGAACATTTTCGGGTAATCTATCCCCACAATAAAGACGAGTATAACTGGTCTTAAAACCGTTCCTAAGCGCCCAGTATTCGAAATAGCCAGGTCCCTCAAAAGCCTCGTGAATAACAAATTGAATATGCATAGTCCGCCCCTGTGATGTTTAACAATACTATGCTAACCTCTTCAACTAATGACGAGATAGAGATATTAGGACATCTTATCGTGCCAAGCCGCCAAGAATTACAGAATATAAGTCTATTGCCTGCCAATGAAATCATCGCTAGGGAGCCTAACTGTCCAGTATTAGTTAAAACGATAGAAATGCCTAAAGGATATGTAGACAAAATGCACCACCATAGCTGGCATCAAATTATTTTTCCGATTAAAGGGTTACTGCAAACACAGTCCGATAACTATCAATACCTGCTGCCTCATACTTCAGCTTTATTCGTACCGGCTACTCTAGAGCATGAATCTATTGCTTTATCTGACACAACTTTTATTGGCATTTATATCAACCCTGCGTTTAGCAGAGACTATAAAAACAGATTAAGGACCTTATATCTAACGCCCTTCCTTAAACAGCTTCTACAAGAAATACGTAGGACATACTCATATAAAAATATGCACGAGAATATACTTCGTTTACTCGATGTATTGCACGATCAGGTTTATACAGATGAAGTGATGACGTTTCAGTTGCTATTACCCCAAGATAGACGGCTAAGGTTTATCTTTAACCAACTCTCAGAAAAACCGACCTTAGACTGGTCCCTGAAAATTTGGGGAGATAAAGTTGGCGCTTCAGAGCGAACCTTGTCTCGGCTATTTTTTAAGGAGTTCAACACCTCATTTCCACGCTGGCGACAACACTTAAGGCTTATATACTCTCTGCCATTATTAGACGAAAAGCTACCCATTCAAGTTATTGCAGACAACATTGGATACAAGAATGATTCTTCCTATATTAAAGCATTTAAGTCCTATTTTGATCTCACACCACAACAATTTAGACTCAATAAAAACCATCAATATTGCGAGCTTTGATATGTATCCTAGTTAAGCTGAATAGTAAATTACCCTTCAACTCATCTAAGAAATAACCATTGGGCATTTAAGCCAGATAAAATAAAATATTAGATAAGACTCTGTGACTTCATTGTCCAAATTCTTTGACAATGAAGTCACACATACGTGAAGCAAGGATTTGGTGAACTTCTTGGCTAGGATGAACTTGATCATGAAATACACGCCGATGTGCCGGATCAAATGTCTGGCTACTCCCTTTAAATCCAAAGTAACGCCGTAAATCAACATAACCAGCTTGCTCTTCTGTCACTGTGTCATACCCCACTTTATTTGCCATTGCCATCAACTTGTTCAGTTCTCCACCAAAATCAAAAAACTTTATTGCTACTCTCTTTTCTTTATATTTCTCATTCATCTCATTTAACATGGCTTGCATCTCCGTATTATGCTCATGAGATATTTTTGCCATCTTCTGTTGGTAATCTTGCCCTTTTCTCTGCGCTAAGGCTGTCGTTGACAAGTCAGGTACACCAGTAACAAGAATATGCTTTACTCCTTTTGACTCCACCAATTTGGTTATTTGATTTCGGTAGCAGTTCATAACCTTTCTAATGTCCCGCTTGGAAAAAGTCATATAGTCATTAGCACTGAGCGATAGCACCACCATATCTCCTTCCTTAAATCCTTCCTTTTTTTCATGCTTTCGGATTTGCCGACTCATATGGGAAATAAGAATAAACGTAGGGTCCAGCTTTGAATAACGTGCTGTGACTGCCCCACCCTCTGCATAATTGAATAATTTGAAGTTATCGCGCACATTTTTATCTTTGATATGTTTTTTTAAGTAAGCATCTGAGGATATAAAATCTGGCCAAACAAACCCATTCGTAAAGCGCCCTTCATGGTACTGCCTCGAAGACAGCATAATACCCAACGTCTTTGACTTCATACGTCCATCTGAATCCGATAGACTATCACCGATAACCAATAAGCGCTTTATACCATCTAATGATTTACTTTCAGCTTGTTTTTTAAGCGCTGCTGTTTCTTGATGATCATGTATCGCAAGTTCATACGCTTGGCTCTTTGAAGCTGATTTATCGGGCGAAGTCATGTTCAATAATTCTGGCTGTACAGGTTTATGGCAACTCTCAGGCAAAATCTCTAACTTGAAGGATGGTAGAGAAACAGAGCGGCTTTTGCCGTGCTCCGATGCTTGTGAAACAGACAAAACCTCAAGTTTTCTCTCAGCTAAGTCCTTATTATAGAGTGGCGAAATAAAAACTCTTCCTAGTGCCGACAACTTCATATCATCATCCTTAATTGGAATTTAACAATTAATTCACATTGCCAATTCCAATGTAAATATCACCAGAAAAATCATGAAAATTCTTACCAAAATCAGATCAATCATTTATCTAGTTAAGTGGTGTGATATATATCTTTATTAGACGGCGTTTTTGTCAAATAAGATAAATTCGACTTCAAATATTGACCTAAATCAACCCCCACTTGCGAGCGAATTCTACAATCACACTATATAGATGAGATAGGTTTTTACTCAGGTGGTTTTATGAACAGTATCTTTATCGTCAGTTTTTCAGGGAAGGCAACACCTGCAATAATCAGGCAGCTCGCTAGTATTACCCATGAACAGGGCGGAAAGTGGCTTGTAAGTAAAGTGAACTTTATTGAAAATCAAGTTGCTGCTGTAATAAAAGTAGAATTACCACAGGAAAACGAAGAGTTAGTTAAAAATGCTTTTTGTAGTAACAAGGACCTGCTTGTTAAGTTTAGTGAATCTAAAAACCACGACCACAATATTGAAACCACCTATAAACTACGTTTAGACTCTACCGACCGACCTGGTATCGTCAACGAAATTAGTCATACGCTTGATCAACAAGGTATCAATATATTGGATATGGATTGTCAGCGGGTTTTTATTGCAGATGGCGGTGGAATAAGTTCAAGCTTGTTCACCTCTACTATGGCTATTCGCATTCCTAAAAATATTATCATCGATGATGTGGTAAAAGATTTGGAAGCCCTTAGTGTCGAAATTCGTGTCATTGTTGAGTCATAACTAGGGTAGCTCTATACTGCTACCCATTATACTTAAGCTTTATTTTACACTCCATTGTGATAGAGAGCGCTTAAAGTCTGAGTAATCAAACTCATTAAGTTTTTGGAGCTGGCCATTTGAACGCTCACAATACACGGTGGGCATTCTCAAGCCATTAAACCAGTTAAGCTTTACCATGGTGTATCCAGCACTATCTACAATGTGTAACCGCTGGCCAACGTTAAGTGGCTGATCAAAATTGGCAATACAAAACTGATCGCCTGCAAGACACGAGCATGACCCAATCACATATTCATAAATACCACTCTTTGAAGCTTCTCGCACAGATGCAGGTTCATTATAAATCAGGGTATCTAAGCGGTGTGCTTCTGTTGCTGAGTCAACGATAGCCGTTTTCATACCATTCTCAACAACATCAACCACAGTCACGACTAAATCAGTTGTATTGGTAATTATCGCCTCGCCTGGCTCTAAATAAACCTGTATGTCATGCCTTTGTGCAAAAGCTTTAAGAGCCAAACCTAACTTTTCAATATCATAACCCGGCCATGTAAAGAATACCCCACCTCCTAAACTAACCCAAGATAGCTTATCTAGATATTGGCCAAACGTTTCAGAGACTGAGTCTAACAAATCAACGAAAGCATCCACGTCCTTGTTCTCACAATTCATGTGGAACATTACACCATCTATACTTTTAAATGCTTCTGGATTTATATGATCCGACTGCACACCTAAACGAGAAAACTGCCTTGCTGGGTTTGCCAAGTCCTGACCTGCATAACTAACACCTGGATTGATTCGAAGACCAATTGACGCCTTACTTTCAACAATATGATGATAAGCTGCTAACTGACTATGCGAATTAAAAATCAGCTTATCACAAATGTCTGCCACCTCGCGAACATCGTCTTCGCTGTAACCCACACTGTAAGCATGAGTTTCTCCACCAAACGTTTCATATCCAAGTTTGACTTCATACGGACCTGAGCTGGTAGTACCATCCAAGTAAGGTTTAATGATATTAAAAACCCCCCAAGTTGAAAAACATTTAAGAGCCAATACCAATTTAGCGCCTGATATCTCTTTTAGTTTCTTCGCCTGTTCTAAATTCTCAATCAATTTGGCTTCATTGATCATAAAATAAGGTGTTTTTAATTCACTTTTTTGCATTTCTAATTACCATAAAATCGAATAAAGCCGATAACTCAGTACCGGCTTTGGGGTAAATAATTGGACTTAGAATTATTTCAAAATTTGAATATCTGGTTGCCCAACGTCCAATTCCTGAACATGCCAATCAAGGCCAATTTCAGGCATGGTTTCCAAAAATGGATCCGGATCAAGTTGCTCCATATTGAATACACCTTTGTCCGCCCATTTTCCACTAAAAAACTGTAATGCGGCTGTAATAGCAGGCACACCTGTCGTATAAGAGATGGCCTGATGTTCTACATCCTCATACGCCACTTGATGGTCAGCATTGTTGTAGATGAACACGCTACGTTCTTTACCATCCTTATTACCTTGTACCCAAGTCCCGATACACGTCTTGCCTATATATCCAGGAGCAAGAGATGTCGGATCTGGTAGCAGTGCTTTTAGAACATGTAACGGCTGAACACTAGTCCCATCATGTAAGGTCAGTGGCTCAGGGCTTAGCAACCCAATATCTCGCATACAGTTAAAATAATTAAGGTATTGATCACCAAAGCCCATCCAGAACTCAATCCGCTTAGCGGGTATGAACTCTTGCATTGATCTCACTTCATCATGAGCCATAGAGTAAACTTTATGCTTACCAACTAATGGGAAATCAAACTCTAACATTCGAGAGTGACAAGGAACTTGCTTCCACTGTTCATTTTCCCAATAGAAAGAGTCACCTTGAATTTCCAGCATGTTAGTTTCTGGATCGAAGTTAGTAGCAAACTTTTTACCATGATCGCCAGCATTTACGTCCATAACATCAATCGTATCGATCTCATCAAACAAATGCTTCATTGCATATGCTGCAAACACCGAAACAACACCTGGGTCAAAACCTGCCCCCAAAATCCCAGTGATTCCTGCCTCAACAAACTTCTCACGGTAACCCCACTGCCAATCATAAGCTTGCGGTACTTGCTGCCCTTCAGAACATAAATCTACGGCAACAGATGTATCTAGGTAAGACACCTTTGCTTGATAACAAGCCTCCATAATCGTCATATTAACCCAAGGAGGACCAGCATTAATAACCAAGTCTGGATTGACTTCTTGAATTAAAGTAACGAGAGCATCTACGTCGTCTGCATTGACTGTACGCGCTGTAAGTTTTTTATTTGGATCTTGTAAGTTATTTTTCTTATCAATTGAAGCAATGATTTTTTCACACTTACTCACCGTTCGTGAGGCAATCGTAATATCGCCCAACACCTTATTATTTTGCGCTGCTTTGTGTGCTATTACCCAGCCAACACCACCTGCACCAATCTGTAAAATTGCCATAATTTTCTATTACCTAAGTTATACTAGTTCATTAGCTAGTTTATTAATTTTTGAAATTAAAGATTCAAAGTCGGACATAACTAAACACGGATTTAGAATCGTAAACTTGAGTGCTACTTTGTCATCAACAATAGTTTCACCCAATACAGCGACACCACGAGTTAAAGCCTCTAGTCGTACAACTTTATTCAACTCATTTAAATTTGCGGAGCTTTTATTACTGACTCTAAATAACACGGTCGACAATAATGGCTTAGATAAAAGTTCTAAGTTTTCTTCTCGGTTAATTAACTCTGCAACCATCTGAGTTTGCTCTAGAAGATGGTCATACATAGCTCCTAGCGTGTCAGGGCCAACATTTTGCATCGTCATAAATACTTTCAGCGCATCAAATCGTTTAGTCGTTGCAATTGATTTGTCGACCAAATTTGGTAAGTCGTCGTGTTCTCGATTAAGGTAGTCAGCATGATGAAGTAAGTACTTAAAATTAGCCTTATCTTTAACCAATAAAGAACCACAGCTTATGGTTTGATAGAATAGTTTATGAAAATCAACACTTACAGAATGTGCTCGTTCAATGCCTGATAAGCGCTCTTTGTGACTACTTAAAATAAGAGCCCCTCCATAAGCACCATCAACATGCATCCACATTTGGTGATTTTCAGCTATATCTGCAATGGCATTCAAATCATCAATTGCACCATGATCAGTCGTACCCGCCGTACCCACAATAGCAAATGGGATCAGGCCATCCGATTTTGCCTCTAAAACTACTTTTTCTAGTTGGGTGATATCCATGGTGCCATCTGGAGTTGTTACTACGGTCAAAATAGATTGCTCGCCAAGCCCCATCCAAGATGCTGACTTATGTACGGTAAAATGCGATTTATCCGAACAAATAATTCTCAGTTTGTCTGCATAATCAGGAAGCCCAAGTTGACGAACTGAATGGCCAGATACTTTGTCCGCAATCCAGTCACGAGCCAACATTAAGCCCATTTGATTGCTCTGAGTCCCACCACTGGTGAAAACACCATCAGACTCTTCACCCAATTCATATTTATCACAAAGCCAGCTAATCACTTTCTGTTCGACATAAGTTGCAGCTGAAGCCTGATCCCACGAGTCCATAGACTGATTCAATGAGGCAATGATCGTTTCCGCCACTACTGAAGACATTAATGGAGGAGTATGAAGGTGAGCAATACAATTGGGGTGCTGAGTAAAAATTGAATTCTTAGCAACAAGTTCAGCAGTATGGCCAATTACATCAATCAAAGTTGATTGTTGGTTATTAAGATCAACAGCGTTGATCTCTTGCTCAAGTCGCTGGGGATCGATACCAGAATATGGCGCACTAACCTTCTCAAACACTTTTTTCATCGTCGCATTAGTATGATTCATGACTTTAGTAAATTCGTCATTCTCTAATTCGCCAGAACCAGTCTGAATAAAGTATTTCTTCCAGCTTTGATTGAACTCTTTCGTATGCTGATTTTTACCGCCAGATGCGAGAATAGCTTCCTCAAGAACACGCAAAGCAAAGTCAATCTGTTCAAAAGTAATGATTAATGGAGGCAGGAAGCGGATGACTGAGCCATCGCGTCCACCTTTTTCAACCATTAACCCTCTTTCAAGTGCAGCTCGCTGAATAGCTAAAGTGAGATCTCCATCTGATGCGGGTTCACCAAATTTGTTTCGCTCTTGATTGGGTTTGCAAATTTCAACACCCAACATTAAACCTTTACCGCGTACATCGGCAATACAACTAACACGCTTTTGGATATGTTCCAAGCCTAAACGTAAATATTGACCTGCAATATTGGCATGCTCAACAAGGTTATCTCGTTCAATAATTTCAAGCGCTTTAGATCCTGATACCATAGCTAATTGATTGCCACGGAAAGTCCCCGTATGTTCACCGGGCAGCCAAGTATCATATTTTTTATTTATTACAAGCAAAGACATGGGTAAACCGCCACCAATTGCTTTCGATAAACACAGAATATCAGGGACTATCTCTGCCTCTTCAAAAGCAAAATTGTAACCAGATTTACCAACTCCGCATTGGATTTCATCAAAAATCAATAGAATATTATGCTCGTCACAAACTCGACGAAGCTCTTGTAGCCAGAATACAGGAGCTGGAATAACGCCACCTTCACCTTGAACAGGTTCGACAATTATAGCTGCAGGCTTCATAATCCCAGCCTCATCATCGCTCAATAAACGTTCAATATAACGAATACCAGCTCGCGCACCCTCATCACCTCCCAAGCCAAATGGGCAGCGCAAATCATATGGAAATGGCATAAAGTGGACATCAGACATCAAACCTGTTCGGCGAGCTTTGGTACCTAAATTGCCCATCATTCCCATAGTACCATTCGTCATCCCATGATATGCACCACGGAAAGCAAACATGGTATTTCTTCCCGTCGTTTGTTTAGCCAGTTTAATCGCCGCTTCAACAGCATCGGCACCTGAAGGGCCACAGAACTGAATAACACAATTTTCTCCCAATTTTTGAGGAAGAAAGCGTTTTACTGACTGGATAAAATGTGTCTTTACTTGGGTAGTAATATCCAGAGTCTGATAAGGAAGGCCTGAATCAAGCTGATGTTTTAGTGCTTGATTAATCTCTGGATGGTTGTAGCCAAGAGCAAGCGTACCAGCACCCGCTAAACAATCTAAGAAGATCTGTCCTCGAGTATCTTCAACAAGTGCGCCATAGGCTTGCCTAATTGCAATAGGCAGACGGCGAGGATATGAACGTACCGCAGATTCATGATCCTCTTGCTCCTGTAAAACAGTATCTAGAGTGAGATCGTAGACTCCGTTAACAGCTGGAATTTGTGACAAAAATGGGGTTGCGATATTGTTATCATTCAACGAATTATCGACTTCAAAGGCAGTGCTCATGACTAGCTCCTTCGATATTCTGTATATCCTCTATAATCATAGAGCGGAATAACAGATACAGTGATCCCTTCGCATCAGATCCATCAAATGACGAAAATGCGAATGTATTCCATCGTTTAGATGGGCTGTAGTTTATCGAGAGACAATCAAGGTTCAGTAATGCTACTGTTTTGTAATACAGGGCATTGAGGAAGAACAAAGCTGATTAGTGCGTGTTTTTTATGTGTGTTCAATGTTGGGTTTCCCATCAACATGCCGCGTTGGCGACAATAGTATCCCGTCTATCGACAAAAGAACTTGTCGATACCTACCCTACGTGAGAAACACTCAGCCTGAATATTTACCACGCGTATCCCCCAGTGTATCAAAGTTAAGACAGATCCGAGATTGCGCGCGAAAATACCATATATTAAAAACTCTAAGCAAGATTTTTGTTACATTCGAACAAAAAAATTATGCGCTTTATTCAAAAATGGTAAATGTGTAGAGCCCTAGACGCTAAATCAACTGTCAACTTTCAAAATTTGAGTAAGCGTATTGAGTTCATTCACAATAGTATCATTGACAATCAAACCTGCAGCTTCAAATGAAGATATTACCCCCTCTAGAATAACAGTTTGATCTGTACCGTCATCACTGACTGTTAAGACTACATCATTTTCATCAACAGAAAGTTCAATATTATTAATCAAGTCTGCAACTTCAACATCGTTATCATTTAAGATGTCTCTAAAATCAAGCAAATCAGTTCCAAGATCAAAGTTTTTAATCACGTCAGTACCACTATCTAACGTAGAGTCTAGCCACTTAAATACATTATCACTACTATCACCTAACAAAATTTGATTCCCGAGTTGTGCAGTTATCTCATTAACAGCTGGTATCACTCCGTATTGAGGAGAATCATTAACATCAATAGTTACTGTAGCTTCACTACTCACTGAAGAATTAGAATCTACTGCTATGTAATCAAAAGTTACATCTTCTGTTATTTGTTGGCTTCCTGAAAGATACCTAAGCTCCCAACTACCACCTGTAGATGTAAGCTCCATAGACACTATAGGGTTGTTTGGTGATGAATAGGTAAAATCATACAAAATTTGACTGTTGCCCGTATGGCCTGGATCTTTTTGGTATTGCTCAACGTGAGTCGTATTATCAACAAAAGTATAAGTCACTTCGACATAAACGTTACTATTGGCCGTAAATGCTCCGCCTAACCCATCCAAACCAAATGTCACAACATCAAGAGGATTACCTGACAAATCAATGATCAGGGTTTCTTGTTTATTCATACCTGAACCATCTGTATCACCAATCCCCCAACCAACATGTCCACCGTTACCTGTGTACTGTTTCAGCGGCTTGCCATTATTACCAGTAATACTCACTCCAACAGTATTACCATTATCTAAAGTTATCAGTCTTTCTGTATCACTGACATAAACACCCCAACCGAAAAAACCATTATTAAGCATAATATTAGCAGGATCACCACTATAGCCTATTTCAAATGAAGGACCAGCACCGGGGATATAGCTGATGTTATCTGGATTCAATAATTTTTCATTATCAACTGACTGACCAATTGTGTGAAGATCTGACGCAGTCAGCACTCTAGTATCACCTGATTGTTCTGTGTAAAGCAAAGTGCCATTGGTTGGTAACGATGTGATCATCACATTCAATTTAACACTATTAAAGTCATCATCTTCGTCCGAAATACGGTCCAAAGCAACGTCATTTGAATCGAAAATAACAGGTACTGTTATTAAATTGTCAGCATCAATACTAAAACTTTCGGCAATGGGTAACTCATTAACGTTGTCCTCTGACAACATAACGTTAACATCTGTAGATTTTTGAGCACCAAACCCAGTAGCTTCTGTTGCTGTCACTACAATATTATGGATATTTGAAAGAGCCTCAAAATTATTGGTAAAGGCTGTGACCCCCGCGGCGGTTAAGCTGATGGCGCCACTGGTGGGGTTAATT
>NZ_JAHKPM010000021.1 GCF_018860525.1 Vibrio hepatarius | reverse complement strand
ACGCATGTACATGCGTACTGGGTCTGTGGTACGGCCAATTTCATTTTCTACGCTAGATAATGCTGCTGCGGCTGCTTCGGCGGCATCTTCATCAGTAATCGTATCATCATCATTCAGGGCTAGATCATCGGCATCAGGGGCTGTCTCTACGACTCTAATGCCCATGTCGTTAATCATTTGGATGATATCTTCAACCTGCTCAGAGTCTACGATTTCTGCAGGCAGATGATCATTTACTTCTGCGTAGGTCAGATAGCCTTGTTCCTTGCCTTTAATGACAAGTTGTTTTAGCTGTGACTGCGGATTTTGATCCATAGACGGTATCCAACTTAGTATCTGGTGAAGGAATTAGTATGCGAGTGCAAACCACACATAGTAACACATTAATTTATTGCTGACTAATCGAATAGGGTTACGCTTTTAAATCTAGCATTAATGCTAGTAGCTCCCTTTTTTCTTCGGTTGATAAACCGACACTTCTTTCTTTTGCCTGCAAATCTTCAATTTGCTTTTCAACGCATTGGGCTAGTATTTTGTCCAATGAATCTAAAAATATATCTTGTTCATTATCTTCATCAAGCGGAATTTCCCATCCAGCTAAACGAGATAAAAGAGCTTCATGGCTCGTATTTCGCCAGTGTTCAATTAACTGGCCTGTGTTTATATTGGGGTGCAGATGACAGTATTCAAGCACCTCAATGAATAATCTTAATCCAGGAACCGATAGTTCTCTAACTGAGGTTAAATCCGGCACCATTTGAGCATAGTTCGGATTTTGAATAAGTAACGCTATCACCTCACGCATTGGTGTTCGCTTTATCTCCTTGTGGGGCTGAGCTGTATGTTCGCTGCGTTTTATTCGTGATGGGCGTTTTTGGTTATCAAACCCAGTTATTTCGTCTAGTCGTTTTTCTAATAACTCTTGAAAGTAGGGGTCGGGGATTTTGCTTATTAACGCGCTGGAATAGGCCCTAAGCGCGGACTTGCCTTCATTGCTGCCCAAGTTTATTTTGTGGATCTCAACTAAATTTTCAAAAAGATAATGAGAAAGTGGAATTGCATCATACATTTGATTTTCAAATGCATTTTGGCCATGCTTTCGAATATAACTATCTGGGTCTTCACCATCGGGAAGAAATAGAAATTTGAGTGTGTTGCCTGTTTTCAAATATTGTAACGCGTTCTCTAATGCACGCCACGCTGCTTCTTTACCAGCTCGATCGCCATCGTAGCAACATATTACAGTATTCGTTTGTCGAAACAGCAATTGAATATGATCACCTGTTGTAGAGGTGCCAAGAGAAGCGACAGAGTAGTCGATACCATATTGGGCAAGAGCTACAACATCCATATACCCTTCGACAACCAAAATTTGCGGTGGTTCTCGATATGCCTGCATGACTTCATAAAGCCCATATAGCTCTTTACCTTTATGGAAGATAGGTGTTTCTGGTGAATTTAGGTATTTTGGAGTACCGTCACCAATGACGCGGCCACCAAATCCAATCACTCTTCCTCGTCTGTCACGTATAGGGAACATGACTCGGCCGCGAAAACGGTCGTAGCGGCTACCCTTATCATTCTCTATCAGCATTCCACCGGAAACGAGCATCGCTTGAGTTTGTGGTGTTTGACCAAAGTTCTTTCGGATAAGATCCCATTCGTCAGCCACGTAACCCATGCCGAATTTCTTTACAATTTCTCCTGAAAGTCCTCGTTTTTTGAGGTAGTCGATAGCGGCTTTACTACTGGATAGTTTCAATTGTTCACGATAAAATTGTGAAATTCCTACCATTAAATCGTAAAGGTCACGTTTTTGTTCACTATTTTGTTTGGGTGCATTGGCGTTAGACTTGCTGCCTTGATTCTGTTCTCTGGGGACTTCTAAGCCAAGGTATGAGGCTAGCTCATCAATGGCTTCTGGGAATTCTAACCTTTCATACTCCATCATAAAATCGATAGCGTTGCCATGAGCGCCGCAACCGAAGCAATGATAAAACTGTTTTTCCTGACTAACACTAA
This sequence comes from Vibrio hepatarius, assembly GCF_018860525.1. GTDB lineage: Bacteria > Pseudomonadota > Gammaproteobacteria > Enterobacterales > Vibrionaceae > Vibrio > Vibrio hepatarius_B. The sequence continues at coordinate 118,008 of NZ_JAHKPM010000021.1, read as the reverse complement.
ATGAGGGTGTTTTTTCATTATGAAATGGGCAGCATGCGCCGTAGTTTTTGCCTTTTTTCTTAAGCTTTACACGAGCGTCAATGATGTCGACAATGTCCAGTCGAGCGAGTAAATCATCAATGAAATTTCTTGGAATGTGTCCTGCCATAAAACCCTAAACGCGAAAAAGAATAGTAGGCTAGATACAAACAAGCCGTGCTTTCCATAGGTTAGCACGGCTTGTTGTAATATGTGTTGGGGGTTAGCCTAGCTTAGTGCGTACTAAACCGCTTACTTTACCCATATCTGCGCGCCCTTGAATTTTAGGCTTAAGCACGCCCATCACCTTACCCATGTCTTGCATGCCCGCAGCACCTAAGTCGGCAATTGCACTTTCGATTAGTACAGAGACTTCTTCATCGCTTAGCGGTTGAGGCATAAAGTCCTCGAGTACAGTAATTTCAGCTTGCTCTACATCAGCAAGATCTTGTCGGCCTGCAGATTCAAATTGTGCGGCAGAGTCGCGACGTTGTTTAACCATTTTTGTTAAAACAGCGATAATATCGTCGTCGCCCAGAGTGATCTGTTCGTCAACTTCACGTTGTTTAATTGCAGAAAGAGCTAAACGAATAGCACCAAGGCGTAATTTGTCCTTGGCTTTCATCGCTAATTTTTGCTCATCTTTGAGAGTGTCAATTAGAGCCATAACTAAATTCCTTTTTTGGACTTAGTTATTAGTAAAGACGAACGCGACGAGCGTTTTCGCGAGCTAGCTTCTTAGCATGACGCTTTTGAGCTGCTGCTTTAGCGCGTTTACGAACTGTCGTTGGCTTCTCGTAGTGCTCACGGCGACGCACTTCAGAAAGAATACCTGCTTTTTCGCAAGAGCGTTTGAAACGACGTAATGCAACGTCGAACGGTTCGTTTTCACGTACTTTAACTACTGGCATATGCCTTTCACCTCAGGGGTTATTCATTAATGCTGATTTTAAAGTACCTAGCTTCAGCGCTGGGTCTATAATCAGCTTGATCAAAAATGGTGCGGAATTTTAATCCGATCGCATAGGCTTTGTAAAGCCCTTTGTCGTCTAACCAGTATACAAAATTTGTTTGCCACGCCAAGCCAAGGTAAGATTACGCTAATTTAAAAATCACAGAACTAAGGTATCTAGGTTAAACCATGCGTATTATTGGTATTGAAACCTCATGTGATGAAACAGGCATCGCGATTTATGATGATGAGAAAGGTCTTCTTTCTCATAAACTATATAGCCAAGTAAAACTCCATGCTGATTATGGTGGCGTCGTACCAGAGCTAGCCTCACGAGATCATGTAAAGAAGACGATTCCGTTGATAAAATCAGCAATGGCAGAAGTTGGTTTGATGCCTCAGGATATTGATGGCATAGCTTATACTGCTGGCCCCGGTTTAGTTGGTGCATTACTTGTCGGTGCTACTATAGGGAGGAGTCTTGCTTATGCATGGGGAGTCCCTGCAGTGCCAGTCCATCATATGGAAGGTCATTTGCTTGCTCCTATGCTGGAAGATAATCCCCCACCTTTTCCATTTGTAGCTGTATTGGTTTCTGGTGGTCACTCTATGATGGTAGAGGTGAGAGGGATCGGTAAATATAACATTCTCGGTGAGTCGATTGATGATGCTGCTGGTGAGGCATTTGATAAAACGGCCAAGTTAATGGGACTTGATTACCCTGGAGGCCCACTACTTTCGAAGCTGGCTGAAAAAGGCACTCCCGGTCGTTTTAAGTTTCCCCGTCCAATGACAGACCGCCCTGGTTTGGATATGAGTTTTTCTGGGTTGAAAACATTTACGGCCAATACTATTGCGGCTAACAATAGCGATGAACAAACGCGTGCAGATATTGCGCTGGCGTTCGAAGAGGCAGTTTGTGCGACTTTAACCATAAAGTGTAAACGAGCTCTGGAGCAAACTGGGCTGAAACGAATTGTGATTGCTGGTGGCGTGAGTGCCAACCGTCGATTACGTTCTGACTTAGAGCAGTTAGCAAATAAACTTGGTGGTGAGGTGTACTATCCGCGTACTGAATTTTGTACCGACAATGGTGCCATGATTGCTTATGCTGGCATGCAGCGGTTAAAAAATGGCGAGATGACAGATTTGGCTGTGCATGCGATTCCCCGTTGGCCGATTGACCAACTTGGCCCCATTTCCTAATGTGATTTGGAGGTATTCTATGCCGTTAGATAGACTTTTTTTCACTGATTTTTGGTTCAGTTCCGTCTAACAAACGTTTAATGTTTTTGTGGTGGCGAAAAATGATTAAACAAGCAAGCATAGCTACAGGTAGGGTGTAATGGGGTTTGATCATCCATGTATATAGTGGGGCAAGTAACACAGTGATAATTGCGGCTAGAGAAGAATAGCGAAATAACGCAATGACTAAGAGCCAAGTTAGAATGAGCATTGATGATAGACTTAGTCCAATTGGAGCAATAGCTCCTAAGGCAGTGGCTACTCCTTTTCCGCCTTGAAAATGAAAGAATACGGGATACATATGTCCTAGACATGCAGCAATGGCTATTACACCAAGGGTAATAGGATCAAAATTTAAGAAATAGCTGCCCCAGACTGGGACAGTTCCTTTTAGCATGTCGCACAAAAGTACAGCCAAAGCGGCTTTTTTTCCTCCGAATCTTAATACATTGGTGGCTCCCGGGTTTTGGGATCCAACACCACGTGGGTCAGGGAGTCTGAGCAATCGACAGATTAGAACCGCGCTCGATATCGAACCCAATAGATAAGCGAAGATGATCATGACAAGTGCGATAGTGGTCATAGTGCCGTTACTCATTATAAAGAGGTGTTAGCTGAGCAAGTAATTGATATCATATAGTGCTTGTAATCCCCAGACTACCAAGATAATGGTATTTGGAACAAAAATAGTACGACTTTTTATTTGATTTGGGTATCCGACCTCTTTAATAGGAATCAAACGCATGGATAAAGTATTTATCGAGCAGTTAGAATTGATCACAACAATCGGCGTCTATGATTGGGAACAGAGTATTAAGCAAAAGCTGATTTTTGATATTGAAATGGCTCACAATAATCAGGTTGCAGGTAAAAGCGATAATGTGGTGGATGCTCTTGATTATGCCAAAGTAAGTTCGGCGGTGTGTTCTCATATAGAACCTGGTCGCTTTTTACTTGTAGAGCGTGTCGCAGAAGAAGTTGCTGATATTATTGTTAATAAATTTAATGTGCCTTGGGTGAAGGTTCGTGTAACTAAACCTGGGGCTGTAGCGCAGGCTTCAGGTGTGGGAGTCGTTATTGAGCGAGGCCAGCGATGACAAAAGTATATATTGGTGTTGGTTCTAATATAGACCGACACAAGCATATCGAAGCGGCTATCCGTGAGTTGAATGACATTGGCCAAAATATACGCTTGTCAACGATTTATGAATGTGAAGCTGTTGGGTTTGATGGAGACGCTTTTTATAATCTCGTTGTTGAAATGACAACCTCATTGAGTTTACTAGATTTTTCGCAGCAACTACGTAATATTGAGCTAAAATGGGGCCGTGAAAACTACTCAGCAAAGCTTCAATCACGTACTATTGATTTAGATATTATTTTGTTTGGCCAGCTTATTTCGAGGCAAAGACCAGAATTACCACGTAGTGATATCTATAAATACGGGTTTGTTATTGAACCACTACATGAATTGTGCTCGGAACTTAATGTACCTAATGATGGTCGGACTATAAATCAAATATGGTCAGAACTCTCCTACCCAGAAACCTTAGTGAAAATAGACCTTTGGTTTGATTATTACTCTAGTTGAGAATCTAATGAGTTTTTTTGAAGCTTTTATGCTTGCCTTAATACAAGGCTTTACTGAATTTTTACCAATTTCTAGTTCGGCCCACTTAATTTTACCTTCCGCAATACTGGGATGGGAAGATCAAGGGTTGGCATTCGATGTTGCTGTACATGTGGGAACTCTTGCAGCAGTGATTATTTACTTTCGTAGTGAAGTCAAAACATTATTATCTGCTTTTTTGGCCTCTGTTTTCAGAGGTGAGAGTAGTAAGGAAGCTAAACTTGCATGGATGATTGTGATAGCGACAATTCCCGCGTGCTTCTTCGGCTTATTGATGAAAGATGTTATTGAACTTTATTTACGCAGTGCTTGGGTAATTGCCTCAACAACAATCATTTTTGGTTTACTACTTTGGTATGTTGATAAGTATGCGAGTCAAACTAAAGATGAGTATCAGGTTGATCGCAAGAAGGCTGTATTCATAGGTCTAGCTCAAGCAATAGCGATAATACCAGGTACATCTAGATCTGGGATAACTATGACTGCTGCACTTTATTTAGGGTTTACTCGTGAAGCGGCAGCTCGATTCTCTTTCTTGATGTCGATACCGATTATTTTGCTTGCTGGTGGATACTTAGGCTTGAAGCTTGTGAGTAGTGAGGCACCCGTTGATTTAAGGATGTTACTGACAGGTATTATGACTTCTTTTTTTAGTGCTTATCTGTGTATCCATATCTTCCTTAAGTTAATTTCTCGAATGGGAATGACGCCATTTGTGATCTATCGATTAATTCTAGGTTTAGGGCTATTTGTTTTTTTGTTGGCTCGGTGAGTACGTACGGTTACTTATAGCATTATGTCGCGTGACAGGCGGCGTTATGCTATACATGACTTTCCCCATCATTGTCATTGTTAGAATTATTTATGCGAATTTTTGCCCTTACTTTATTACTTTTACTAGCTTGGTTGCAGTATACATTATGGCTGGGCAAAAACGGTATTTCTGAGTTTAAATCTGTACAAGCAGAAATCGAGGTTCAGCACCAAGTTAATGGCAACTTACAAAATAGAAATAGCGAAATGTTTGCTGAAATAGATGATCTACGCCAAGGATTAGATGCAATAGAAGAGCGTGCTCGCCATGAGTTGGGCATGGTCAAAGATGGTGAAACATTTTATCGAGTCGTTGAAGAGAACCACTGATTATGATTCAAGCAACTGCTTCCATTTTTGCGATTGTTCCAGCTGCGGGCTTGGGTCGTCGAATGAAAACCGAACGTCCTAAACAATACCTTTTAATTCATAATAAAAGCGTACTTGAGCATACCGTAAATAAGTTATTGCAACACCCGAAAATTGCCAAAGTGATCGTGGTGCTTAATGATAAAGATCCTTATTACCCTCACTTGTCAATTGCTGATAATAAACGTGTTATACCTGTTCTAGGGGGAACGGAACGTTCGGAATCGGTATTGTCTGGTCTTACTTACGTTCGTGATAATGAGAAAGCTGAATGGGTTATGGTTCATGATGCAGCAAGGCCTTGTGTTAACGATCGCGACATAGATAAGTTGATCGAGGTGTCATTAAAGCATCAAGTCGGAGGTGTTCTTGCTTCACCTGTTAGAGATACGATGAAAAGGGCAAACTCGGTTGGTAATATTGAATCTACGGTTGATAGAGAAAGCTTATGGCATGCACTGACTCCGCAAATGTTTCGAACAGAACATTTAAACGCAGCTTTGAACAAAGCGCTTTCTGAGGGCGTTAATGTAACGGATGAAGCTTCAGCGATGGAATGGGTTGGATTATCACCTGCCCTCGTGCAAGGTTCAGCAGAAAACATAAAAATTACTCAGCCTGAAGATTTAGCTCTTGCTGAATTTTATCTCAACCGAAACAAAGGGTAACTCATGATTCGTATTGGCCATGGTTTTGATGTTCATAAATTTGGTGGCAATGGACCGATTATTATTGGGGGTGTGTCCGTACCATATGAATATGGGTTGGTTGCTCATTCTGATGGTGATGTAGCTTTACATGCCTTGTGTGATGCTTTACTAGGTGCGATAGCAGCAGGCGATATAGGTCGGCATTTCCCTGACACTGATGATAAATGGAAAGGGGCCGATAGTAGGAGTTTACTGCGTGATATCTATCAAAAGGTTAAGGAAAGGGGCTATGTGTTGGGTAATGCAGATGTCACTATTATTGCTCAGACACCTAAATTGTCAGGTTACATTGATGGTATGCGAGAAGTGATTGCCCAAGATCTTGAAACCGATATTAGCAATGTGAATGTAAAAGCTACCACAACAGAGCAACTAGGTTTTACCGGACGTAAAGAAGGCATTGCGACTGAAGCCGTCGTTTTACTTTTAAAGCAATAGCAAATGATCTCTCTTTTACTAGTGGTAATTTTATGATTGATATTTTATCTTCTCTTGCTTATCTGAATGGCAACCCTAAATCGACAGGAAAATTAAAAGTTGAACCTATGCATTTTCAGGTAAAAGAAAATTTGGGGTTTGATTTTTCCGGTGAGGGTGAACACCTAATGGTTCGTATTCGAAAAACTGGGGAAAATACGAGTTTTGTCGCCAATGAGTTGGCAAAGGCATGTGACGTTAAATCAAAAGATGTCAGCTGGGCAGGTTTAAAAGATCGCCATGCTGTCACTGAACAATGGCTAAGTGTTCATTTACCAAAAGGTGGTACGCCAGATTTGAGTTTCTTTCTTGCTCAGCATGCCAGTATAGAAGTTATTGAAACTAGACGTCATAACAAGAAGCTTCGACCTGGTGACTTGGTTGGAAATCATTTTAATATAACACTGGCAGAAGTCAGTGATGTTGAAGATGTCATTCAGCGTTTACATTCTATTAACCAGCATGGTGTGCCTAATTATTTTGGTAGTCAGCGTTTTGGTAATCAGGGAAATAATCTTGATGAAGCTAGACGTTGGGGAAGGGAAAATGTACGCACTCGTAACCAGAGTAAACGAAGTTTATATTTGTCTGCGGCGAGATCATGGATCTTTAACGCTATAGTATCAAGTCGTATCAATCAAGGCTTGTTTGCTCAGGTAATTGAAGGTGATTGTATTCAAACTCATGAAGGTATGGTTTTAGCTGAGCGACAGCTACTGGTTGCCTTAAATGAAAGTGTAGTAAACGGTGATGTGGCAATTACAGCTGCTATGGCTGGTGATAATGCTTTACCAACGCGCTCGGAAGCTCTTATGATTGAGCAGCCCCAGTTAGATGCTGAGCCTGATTTAATGGCTCTAATACGAGGTAATCGTATGCGACATGAACGACGCAATATAGTGCTTAAACCACAAAACTTAACTTGGAGTATTGAGAAAGATTCAGTTAAGTTAGACTTTTCTCTAGAAGCTGGTTGTTTTGCAACATCGTTAATTCGGGAGTTGATTCAAGAGCAGGAAGTGGAGCGCCGCTACCAATGACAGATAAAGTCTTAAAAATATTGATCAGTAATGATGATGGAGTACACGCTGAAGGTATACATGCTCTGGCCCGAGAATTAAGTGATTTGGCTGAAGTTACTATAGTGGCTCCTGATAGAAACCGCTCGGGGGCTTCTAACTCTCTGACATTAGAACAGCCATTGCGAGTAAAGGTATTATCTGAACGTATTTATTCCGTTCAGGGAACACCAACAGATTGTGTCCATTTTGCTTTAAATGAATTAATGAAAGAAGCTCTGCCTGACTTAGTTTTGACGGGTATTAACCACGGTGCCAACCTTGGTGATGACGTATTGTATTCAGGTACAGTTGCAGCAGCGATGGAAGGACATTTCTTGGGAGTGCAGTCAATAGCGTTTTCTTTGGCAGGGAAGGTTAATTTTTCTTCAGCTGCTCAAGTTGCAAAACAAATCGTCGTGCAGCATTTGAAAGCTCCGATCCCGACCAATAAGCTTATCAATGTGAATATTCCAGATATACCAATTGATAACTTAAAGGGGTTTTGTGCGACTCGCTTGGGGGCTCGTCATCATGCTGAATCTATGATTAAACAACAGGACCCACGTGGATGTGACATTTATTGGTTGGGGCCCCCGGGAAAAGAGCAAGATGCTGGAGAGGGAACTGATTTTTATGCCATTGAACAGGGTTTTGTTTCTGTTACTCCAATTCAGGTTGATCTCACCGCGCATGAATCTTTACCAACCATGGAGCATTGGTTACAGGAAAAATATCGATGACAAACCCTCATGCCGATAGATTGATTGATTTTCTGGTTGCTAGTGGCATTCAAGATAAAAGAGTGATTGATGCAATATATTCGATCCCACGTGAGCAATTTGTTTCTCAAGCGATGGAGCATCAGGCATATGATAACAATGCTCTGCCTATTGGGCAGGGACAAAGCATTTCTCAGCCTTATATTGTTGCAAAAATGACTGAGTTACTGGAACTATCACCAGAAAGTAAAGTTTTAGAAGTCGGAACGGGCTCAGGTTACCAGACTGCCGTTTTGGCTCAATTAGTTGAACATGTCTATTCGGTAGAGCGTATCAAGTTATTACAGTGGGAAGCTAAGCGCCGACTCAAGTATTTAGATATATACAATGTATCAACAAAGCATGGCGATGGTTGGAAGGGGTGGGTCATTAAAGGCCCATTTAACGCTATTATTGTAACAGCCGCAGCCGTATCTGTTCCGCCAGTGTTATTAGAGCAGTTAGCAGAAGGTGGCGTTTTAGTTATTCCTGTCGGTGAAGATGAGCAGCAGTTGTTTAAAATTACCCGCTGTGGAAGTGATTATGTATCTCAAGTAGTGGAAGACGTGAGGTTTGTACCTTTGATAGCAGGTGAACTTGCTTAACTATGATCCGTAAGCCTAACCCTATTATTTTTTTTGTTTCAGTTGTTAGCGCAATGCTTTTTGGGTGTTCTGCTCACTTCCCAGCACCAGTTTCAGGCTTAAATAAGGACTATAGCTCTATTGCTCGTGGTAGTTATAGAGGAAGTTATTACCAAGTTGACGAAGGGGATACGCTTTACTTTATTGCATATGTCACAGATAGAGATGTAAATGACATTATTCGTTACAATGATTTAAGAAAGCCATATACCATCTTTCCTGGTCAAAAACTTAAACTTTGGCAGCCAGCTTATAAGCCTCCCGCGTACGGTGGGGCGGGCGTTTCAGCAGTATCAGCACCTATCGTTACCGCGTCAACTTCGTTATCTAGTTCTAAGCCAAGTAAAAGCTCTAATCAAATAGTTAGCAGTAAAAAGGTACAAAATAAGCCAACAGTCTCCTCAAAAGCTGCTGTGAATGAGGTTGATCAATACAATTCAAAGGAGTATGTTGGAGCTAAAAGTAAAATAAATGTTAACAAACCCGTCAGTTATGCGAATCCAAATAGTGAGAAAGTTTCTAGATGGTTATGGCCAGCCAAAGGGAGGGTAATTACAAATTTCTCAGCTGGAGACCAAGGGAATAAGGGCATTGACATTGCAGGGCAGCGAGGTCAGCCAATTTCGTCGACAGCTAATGGAACCGTTGTATATTCGGGTAATGCGCTACGAGGTTATGGAAATCTTGTGATCATCAAACACAATGATAACTACCTTAGTGCTTATGCGCATAATGAACGGTTGCTCGTACACGAAGGGCAAAGTGTAAAAGCAGGGCAGAAAATCGCAACGATGGGCAGTTCTGGAGCAAACAGTGTTCGTCTACACTTTGAAATTCGTTATCAAGGTAAGTCAGTGAATCCTAAACGCTACTTACCCTAATACTTTATAGGTATATAGCGACATTAGAAGTAGTAATGTCTTGCTAGCTCGCCAGGGGGAGGCACTATGAGTATCAGCAATGCAGCAACGAAAGTCGAAGAACTAGAGCTTGAAGCAGAAATGGAATCTACTCAAGTTAATGAAGAGACAACTACAAATAGCACCCAAGCGGAGGAGACTAAAGAAGAGTTTGAGGTATCCACCAAAAGCTTGGACGCGACACAGCTTTATTTAGGAGAAATTGGTTTTTCACCACTACTTACTGCAGAAGAAGAAGTGCTATATGCACGGCGAGCTCTTAGAGGAGATGAAGCTGCACGTAAGCGAATGATTGAAAGTAATCTACGCTTGGTGGTTAAAATTTCACGTCGTTATAGTAATCGAGGTCTAGCATTACTGGATCTCATCGAAGAAGGTAATCTTGGTTTAATCCGTGCTGTTGAAAAATTTGATCCTGAAAGAGGCTTTAGGTTTTCAACTTACGCGACTTGGTGGATAAGGCAAACCATCGAGCGTGCTCTTATGAATCAAACTCGTACTATTCGATTACCCATTCATGTTGTAAAAGAGCTTAATATCTATCTCCGTACTGCTAGGGAGCTGTCTCAAAAGCTTGATCATGAACCGACGGCTGAAGAGATTGCTTTACAGCTTGATAAGCCAGTTGATGATGTTAGCAAGATGCTGCGTCTAAATGAGCGTATCAGCTCGGTGGATACCCCGATCGGTGGGGATGGTGAGAAAGCCCTTCTTGATATTATCCCTGATGTTAACAACTCAGACCCCGAAGTTTCCACTCAGGATGATGATATTAAATCTTCATTAATTGACTGGCTTGATGAACTGAATCCCAAGCAGAAGGAAGTTCTTGCTCGTCGTTTTGGATTGCTAGGCTATGAACCTTCAACATTAGAGGAAGTTGGGCGCGAAATTAACCTAACTAGAGAGCGAGTACGCCAGATACAGGTTGAAGGACTACGTCGTCTGCGGGAGATTCTTATTAAGCAAGGGCTGAATATGGAAAGTTTATTCAGTATTAATGAAGAATAATTGGACTCGCATCGAAAAAAGCCTTGGTAATACCAAGGCTTTTTTGTAGTGGATTACTTGTCTTTACTAGGGAACACTTTAACCAATTTGATTCTATTTTCTTCTAAATCAACAATTTCCATTGGATGGCCAGAGACTTGAACGCTAATGTGACTTTCTGGAATATCTTCTAAATGTTCAAGTATCAATCCATTTAAAGTTCGTGGGCCATCGGTAGGTAACTTCCACATCAGTCCTTTGTTGATATCTCGGATGTTGGCACTACCTTCAATAAGGAAGCTACCATCCCCCTGTGGGGTTATTTCATCAGATAGGCTGGGAGTGATTGAGGTGGTAAATTCTCCGACAATTTCCTCTAAAATATCTTCAAGGGTAATTAGGCCGATTATATCCCCGTACTCATTAACAATAAGGCCAATACGCTCTTTGTTACGTTGAAACTTAAGTAATTGAATATTGAGTGGTGTTCCTTCCGGGATGAAATACACTTCATCCGCTGCACGTAGCAGTGTTTCTTTATTAAATTCATTTTTTTCTAGCATGAGGCGATAAGATTCCCGCAGCCTCAGCATACCAACGACTTCATCAATTTGGTCTCGGTACAACACTACGCGGCCATGTGGTGAGTGAGTTAGCTGCCTTACAATAGATTTCCAGTCATCATTGATATCGATTCCGGTTACTTCATTTCTGGGAATCATAATATCGTTCACCGTCACATGCTCTAGATCGAGTATTGAAATTAGCATATCCTGGTGTCGTCTAGGAATAAGGCTTCCAGCTTCATTGACCACTGTACGTAATTCTTCAGAGCTTAAGTGATCATCACCGCCATGATTTGCTCGAATTCCCAACAGGCGAATAAAACCATTAGTGATAAAGTTAACCAGCACAACTAGTGGGGATAATAGTTTCATTAAGACAGCTAACAGAATGCTGCTTGCATAAGAAACTCGTTCTGGGTACAGAGCTGCAAGAGTTTTAGGTGTGACTTCTGCAAAGACAAGAATGACCATGGTCAGTGCGCCCGTTGCGATAGCTACACCAATATCTCCATACAAACGCATCCCCAATATAGTTGCAATAGCAGAAGCTAGAATATTAACTAGGTTGTTGCCTATTAGGATTAAGCCAATAAGACGATCAGGACGATCTAGTAATTTTTCTACACGTTTTGCGCCTTTGTGACCATTGTTGGCTAAATGTTTGAGTCGATACCTATTCAAGGTCATCATGCCAGTTTCTGAACCCGAAAAATATCCTGAAACAATAATAAGACACGCGAGTAGGGTAAATAAAACACCCGTTGATATGTCGTCCAAAACTGGTTTTTTCCTTTTGAAGTTTGATTAATTTATGACCCAAGCTAAGCGCGAAGTCAATCTCAGGTTGCAGGTAAAGTATTGTAAAAGAAAGGTGCAGTCTGTGCACCTTTAAATATCAATTAGTTAAGTATGATTTCTCGAACAAATCGACTGCCGAAATACGCTAAAGTTAATAGGGTTGCGCCAGCGACAGCAAACCAAGTGACTTTGCGACCTCGCCACCCTCTGCGATAATGACCCCAGAGCAATATCGAGTATACGACCCAAGCGATAAAAGAGAGGATACCTTTATGTGCCTTGCCTTGAGCAAACATATCGTCAACAAAAATAAATCCTGTTAGTAGGGTTCCTGTGAGTAATAGATTACCCGTGAGAATAATCTTAAATAGCTGCCTTTCGACCATAAGTAGTGGCGGTAAGTTAGAGTTGATACTCAACGCTTTTTTTGATTTGAGTTTATGATCCAGCCAAGCTAATTGAAGTGCATACAATGCGCCAATGGTTAAAGTTGAGTACGAAAATAGTGCCAAAGAAATATGAATGAGTAATTTAGGGTCTTGTTCTAAATGGGTGATAAAAGTACTGGGTAAGAATGCTGCTGCAGATAGGTTAATTGCTGAAAAACAGTACACGACCGGAAGTAGAAACCACAAACGCGTTTTCAGCATTGCGAAACTTAAGACCAAAGAAATAATGAAACTTATCAATGAGGCGACATTGAGAATGCTGAGGTTTTGTCCAGAGCCTTCAATGATTAGGTCACCTAACAGCCAACCGTGAAAGGCCAGAGCTAAGAATGCACTGACTGTGACGGTTTTGGTGCGAATGCCGACCTGATGTACTAGGCCAGGAACTATGGTTGCAATTGCTAAAACATAGAGTATTGCAGCAGCAACGGCGATTATGTTGTCCATGCTTCCCTGTGGTCTGGTTAATTTTTGACAACAAATTATACCTTGCATCAAAAGCTTGGGCTATGACTTATATAGTCGATTTGCGTGTTGTGATAGATCAAAAGTTATTACAGCAGTGCAAAGGAGTGCCTGGCTAAGGTATACTGACAGTAATTTTGTCGCCAATTTATAGGCGGTGGCATTTAGAGTCGCTCAGATAAAGAGACTAAGATGTTTGATAATTTAACGGATAGGTTATCCAAAACCCTGAAGAATATCAGTGGTAAAGGTCGTTTGACCGAAGACAATATTAAAGACACATTGCGTGAAGTGCGGATGGCTTTACTGGAAGCAGATGTTGCTCTTCCGGTTGTGCGTGATTTTGTGAAGCGTGTAAAAGAAGGCGCGGTTGGTGTTGAGGTTTCAAAGTCTTTAACTCCAGGTCAAGAGTTCATTAAGATTGTTCAGTCTGAGCTTGAAGCTGTAATGGGAGAATCAAATGAGTCTCTAAATCTTGCCGCTCAGCCGCCAGCAGTTATTTTGATGGCTGGTCTTCAAGGGGCGGGTAAAACTACCTCTGTCGGTAAGCTTTCTAAGCTTTTATCCGAAAGAGATAAGAAAAAAGTACTGGTCGTTTCTGCTGACGTATATCGTCCAGCTGCGATCAAGCAATTGGAAACGCTAGCTTCAGATGTTGGTGTTGATTTTTTCCCTTCCACAGCTGACCAAAAGCCACTTGATATCGCAAATGCTGCTATAGAGCACGCTAAGAAAAAGTTTTATGATGTTTTACTTGTTGATACAGCTGGTCGCTTAGCTGTTGATGAGCTCATGATGGCTGAGATTCAGGCACTTCACACAGCCATAAGTCCAGTTGAGACTCTTTTTGTCGTCGATGCTATGACAGGACAGGATGCGGCAAATACTGCAAAGGCGTTTGGTGATGCATTACCATTGACAGGCGTTATTCTGACTAAAGTCGACGGTGATGCTCGTGGTGGTGCAGCCTTGTCAGTACTGCAGGTGACAGGCAAGCCTATAAAGTTTTTAGGCGTTGGTGAGAAAACCGATGCTTTAGAGCCATTTCACCCAGAGCGGATCGCTTCACGAATTCTTGGTATGGGAGATATGCTCTCCCTTATCGAAGATTTGCAGCGTAACGTTGATACTGAAAAAGCTGAAAAGTTAGCTAAGAAATTTAAAGAGAAAAAAGGTTTCGATCTTGAAGATTTCCGCGAACAGCTTGGTCAGATGCAGAATATGGGGGGCATGATGGGTATGTTAGATAAGTTACCCGGAATGTCACAGCTGCCCAATGACGTCAAAGATAAAGTGGATGACAAAATGTTTAAGCAGATGGAAGCCATTATTAACTCGATGACGATGAAAGAACGCCAACGCCCTGAGCTCATCAAAGGTTCGCGCAAAAAACGTATTGCGGCTGGCTCAGGTACTCAGGTCCAAGATGTAAACCGCTTACTTAAACAATTCACCCAAATGCAAAAAATGATGAAGAAAATGCAAAAGGGCGGTATGAAAGGCATGATGCGTAATATGCAAGGTATGATGGGAGGCGGTGGTATTAACCCATTTGGCCGTTAGTCTTTTACTAATTTAAAATTCAAGTAGTTAGCTAGATCACAAAAGAACGCTCTTTTACCATAAGATAAAGTTACCAGTTTTACTGGTGAGAAAATAGCTAAATACCTTGCATTACTACGGAATAAGAGTAAAATTCCGGAGCTTTATTTTGGCACGAGACCCCAAGCTGTTTTTATATAAGCAGCCCCTGGGGTTAATTTTATTTTTGAGAAAGCAAAGAGGACGACATGGTAACCATTCGTTTGGCACGTCACGGCGCGAAGAAGCGTCCATTCTATCAAATCGTAGTAGCGGACAGCCGTAATGCTGCAACTGGCCGTTTTATCGAAAAAGTGGGTTTCTTTAACCCAACGGCTAAAGGTCAAGAAGAAGGTCTACGTTTAGACCTAGAGCGTGTTAACCACTGGGTTGGTCAAGGCGCATCTCTATCTGACCGCGTAGCTAAGCTAGTTAAAGATGCTCAAAAAGCAGCTTAATTTTAAAGAAGTAATTAGCTTATGTCGATGAAAGGTAAAGAAACAATGAGCAGTGATAAGATTGTAGTAGGTAAGTTTGGAGCTTCTTACGGCATTCGTGGCTGGCTTAAGGTTTTTTCCTACACAGACAATGCCGAAAGCATATTTGATTACTCACCATGGTATATAAACCAAAAAGGTGAGTGGGTTGAGCATAAGGTAGAAACTTGGAAGCGCCATAATAAAAGTTTGGTGGTGAAAGTGGATGGTCTCAATGTACGTGAAGACGCACAGTTATTGACTAACTTTGAAATTGCGATAGATCCTGCTGTATTACCAGAGTTGCCAGAAGATGAGTTCTACTGGCGTGATCTTATTGGAATGCAAGTAGTGACCAACAACGGTTACGACTTAGGTATTGTCTCTGACATGCTCGAAACAGGTTCCAATGATGTTTTGGTAGTGAAAGCAAATCTGAAAGATGCTTTTGGGCAAAAGGAACGACTAATTCCGTTCCTTGAAGAGCAAGTGATCAAATTAATTGATCGCCAAGCTCAACGGATCGAAGTTGACTGGGATCCTGGATTCTAACTCCAAGTAACGGAGCGATTGAACCAAGTTTATATTGGTGAGAAACATGTGGGTTGGCATAATTAGCCTTTTTCCTGAAATGTTCCGCAGCGTTACTGATTATGGGGTAACAGGTCAAGCGGTAAAAAAAGGTCTCTTGTCAGTTGAGACATGGAATCCTCGTGATTTCACCTATGACAAGCATCGTACTGTCGATGATAGACCTTACGGTGGTGGCCCTGGCATGTTGATGATGGTTCAGCCTTTGCGCGATGCTATTCAAACTGCTAAGAAAGCCTCACCGGGAACGACGAAAGTGATTTACTTATCTCCTCAAGGTCGAAAACTCGATCAAAAAGGGGTGGAAGAGCTGGCAAAAAATGAGAATTTACTTCTGATTTGTGGCCGCTATGAAGGAGTAGATGAGCGTATCATCCAATCAGAAGTTGACCAAGAATGGTCTATCGGAGATTTTGTGATGACGGGGGGGGAAATACCAGCCATGACGCTAATTGATTCGGTCTCTCGGTTTATTCCGGGGGTATTAGGGGATTTTACGTCGGCAGAAGAAGATTCTTTTGCTAATGGTTTGTTAGATTGCCCTCATTATACGCGACCTGAAGTGTTAGATGGTAATCCAGTACCACAAGTACTGACATCTGGTAACCATAAAGGTATTCGTCGTTGGCGACAAAAACAGTCGCTGGGCCGTACTTGGCTGAGAAGACCAGAGCTCTTGGAAAACCTAGCTCTGACTGACGAACAGGAACAATTACTGGCTGAGTTCATTAAAGAACACAAAGCTTAGTAACCTATTAAATTTAGTATCAGTTTATTCTAGGAATAGTAAAATGAGTAACATCATCAAGGCTCTTGAAGAAGAGCAAATGAAAAAAGACCTACCTAACTTTGCACCTGGTGACACAGTTGTAGTTCAAGTTAAGGTAAAAGAAGGTGATCGTGAGCGTTTACAGGCTTTTGAAGGCGTTGTAATCGGTATCCGTAACCGTGGTCTACATTCTGCATTCACTGTACGTAAGATTTCTAACGGTGAAGGTGTAGAGCGTACGTTCCAAACTCACTCTCCAATGGTTGATAGCATTGAAGTTAAACGCCGTGGTGCAGTACGTCGTGCCAAGTTGTACTACCTACGTGAGCGTTCTGGTAAGTCTGCTCGTATTAAAGAGAAACTTGCTAAGAAGTAATGCTTTAACTAGCGTTCTCATAGTATTAGCGGAGACCAATTGGTCTCCGCTTTTTTATAAATCGTAGTGAAATTTATCGAGCGTCAATTAGTATGGTTCTTCTGACCAACTATCTGTATCGGACATATCCGGTGCTCCTGGAATCGAATTTTCTTCGTCAGCCCAGCCTCCAAAGTCTATCATTTGACACTGCTTACTACAGAATGGGCGATGAGGACTGCTCTCACCCCATCTAACATCAGTGCCGCATTTTGGGCAAGCAACGGTAAAAACTCTGGACATGATGACCCTCTTTGCAAAAGTATTTATCTAAGATTAGCTACAGACGGCTAGTTTGAAGTCAATATTATCACAGGAAGCTTGACTAGAAGCAAAAAAGATAAATTTGATAGCAAAGCGATTTTTGTGACCTGAAATCATTGGGTATACACCGTAACCCATTGGAATTTCCAAGCGAAGTATGTTGGCATCTTCAGCGTCACTTTGATAAAAACCAGAACGAGCTTCTTGTTGTTGGAAGTGCCCAGTTTCTCTTGTAAGACGTAACCAGAGTTTAAGTGCATCTGTTAGAGGCTGAAGATTTTCGATCCATTGATTGCTGTCTGTAGTTTTTTGTTTGATGGGCAGATGTAGCCAGTGATGAAGGGCAGGTAAGTCGAAACAGCATGAGCCTCCAGGTAAGTTGAATCTTTGCCTGATAGTACTGAGGAAACGATCTTCTTTTAGACTTTGACCGAAGCGTTCAGCAGCCATAAGTTTGCTATGCACATCATCGACCTCGGTTAGGATATTGTTGAGCATTTTCTGATCAACACCCTCTACATGCAGCCATGAACGATATGATAGGCGTTGTTTTTCTATATCTTTTGCTAACTCACTTTTGAGTTGTATTTGTTCAAAAATTTCAAGCAAGTCAAATAGAGAGCGGAAAAATAACAGATGCTGCATGTCATCACTAAATTGGGATGATATATTCAATTGATTGAGTAGTGCTTCAACGCGCAAATATATGCGCGTTTTCTCATTCAATGGATGTTCAAAATAGTGCGTCGTCATTCCATGCAGCCTTTGATTATTCTTCCTCTATTCTGACCGATTTACCCTACATATTTCTAGGTACTTTTGATGTAATTCTGTGATTTGAGGCAAAAGTTCCTTGTTTGTTGCAGCATTTTTTATCACATCATCAGCAATTGCTAGTCTTTGTGAACGACTTGCTTGAGCCGCCATGACTGATTTCGCTTGTTCAAGCCCTACCTTGTCTCTTTCCATTGTTCTGTGTAACTGTGTTTGTTCATCTACATCGACTACCAAGACTCTATTGGTCAAGCTTTGTAGATTATTCTCCACCATCAATGGGATCACCAGTAATGCATATTGTGAAGAAATGTTTGCAATATCTAATTGCATCTTTTCTCTAATCATAGGGTGAAGTAACTCATTGAGCCATTTCTTATTCTCTTCACAAGTAAAGACTATATTTCTTAGTTTAGCTCGATTTAATGTTCCGTCACTCAATAAGATGTTAGGCCCAAAATGAGATCTTATAGTTTCCAGCCCGACAGAGCCTTTTTCTACTACTTGTCTGGCTACTATATCGGCATCAATAATCTCAATACCAAAGTGAGAATTGAACAGGTCTGCAACGGTAGTTTTTCCACTGGCAATACCACCTGTGAGGCCTACAACAAAAGGCATATCAGACTCCAATAACTTGAGTAAAGTACCAGCTTAAAATCTGCTCTCCCCAGAGTGCGCTTATCCATCCTGCAATAGCCAAGTATGGTCCAAAAGGAAATGCTTTATCAATTCCTTGTTTTTTCGAGCGTAGTTGAATAATCCCCAAGACTAATCCAACTAAAGAAGAAAGTAAGACGATAATGGGTAAATATTGCCAACCAAGCCAAGCCCCCAAAGCTGATAATAACTTAAAATCGCCATAGCCCATTCCTTCTTTGCCAGTCAAAAGTTTGAATCCCCAGTAGACAGTCCACAAACATAGGTAACCACCAATGGCACCTATGACAGAATCTTGCAAAGAAACTGGGCTTACCCCGATTAGAGAAATATATATACCTGACCATACAAGCGGAAGAGTTAGTTGGTCCGGTAACAACATAGTGTCTAAATCGATGAAAGTTGCAGCGATTAGGACAAAAGTAAAGCATAGCAATGCAACAGCAAAGTAGCTGAACTCAAACTGGTATGCGACGGTAAAGCTTGCTAGTGCCGATAGCAGTTCGACAAGTGGGTATTGTACGCTGATTTTGGCTTGGCAATGATTACATTTACCTCTTAACATCAGCCAGCTAATGAGAGGAATATTATCAATGTTTCTAATTTTAGTTTTGCAACTTGGGCAGTGAGAACGTGGGCTACTAAGGCTATAGCTTTCTTCTGGAGGTGATATTTGATACTCAGGGAAACATTCCGCGCATTCTTTACGCCATTCTTGCTCCATAATCTTAGGCAATCGATGAATGACGACGTTGAGGAAGCTTCCGATGATCAGACCAAATATGGTCGCAAGGGTTGGAAATAACCACGGATAATAAAAAAAGAGATTCATATATAATTCAGCCGATTTAGGATGTAGGCAGTGGTTTAAGAGGATTATATTAGCTCATTACACTCACTAAGTTAAAGATAGGTAGGTACATAGCGATCACTAAACTGGCGACAACTGATCCGAGTATTACTATCATAATAGGTTCAAATGCTTGGCTCATGTGCTCTATAGTCTTTTCAATTTCAGTCTCATATTCATCGGCAACACGGTTGAGCATATCAGCAAGTCGTCCAGACTCTTCACCGAGCATGACCATTTGCAGCATAAATTCAGGGAAGATACCACTATGGCGCATAGCAAAGTTAAGGGCTAAGCCAGAGTTAACTTCTTGAGTTAATTTATGAACCTTCTGTTGGTAGTAAGTGTTTTTGAATATTCTCGCTGAAGTATGTAAACAAGGTGTGATGGAAACTCCAGACTCAAAACAGGTTGCTAGCGTTCGGCTAAACAAAGTAAAACCAGCTTGGCTGTATAGTTTACCAAATAAAGGGATTTTTAGCTTTAAACGATCCAGACTATGTCTAAAGCGATTTGAATGACAGTATCCAAATTGAATGGTGAAGGTTATAAAAATAGCGACAGCTCCAGTGTAAATACCATAATCTAGGGTTAATCTCGATAGTTTAATTACCTGTTGAGTAAACCAAGGTAATGGTGAATTATAGCTAGTAAACATGCGCTCAAGTTCGGGTATAACTTGTGTAAGCATTAGAATAGTAACCAGTATAGTGGTTGCTAAAACCAAACTGGGGTATATGGCAGCTCCTATCACTTTTGAGCGAAGATATTCAGCTTTTTCTCTATAATTGGCAGCTCGTTCAAGAGCTTCAGCAAGTCGTCCAGTGTTTTCACCTGCATTAACAATGGCTAGAAATATGGAGTCAAAGGCTTCTGAGGACTGCTGTAGAGCCTGAGTCACGGATAACCCTGCTTCGAGCTTCTGACGAAGTAGCCAGATGAGTGATTTAACCCCCGCTCTCTGGGAGTTATTTGCGATAAGTTTGAGCGATGTTGCAATCGGTAATCCTGAAGCTGTCATGCTTGCCCACTGACGTGTAAGGCGGGTGATTTCTTTTGCATTAGCTCGCTCTCGAATTTGCTTGTAGACTGTGAGCGGTCGTTTCTTGACTAATCTTACTTGAATATTTCGTTCGTTGAGTTGCTCCATGATTTGTGCTTGACATGCAGCCAGCGTTTTTCCGTTTATTTTTCTTCCACTTGAATCTATTCCATACCACAGGTAAGTATTTAATTTATGATTTGACATCTTTTATTTTTTTCATCGTACCAGCACTCGTTGCAGCTCTGCGTGACTGGTGACACCTTCACAAACTTTTTCTATTCCTAACTGGTTAAGTGTTTTCATACCTTGTTTTTGAGCAAGTTTATCGAGCTGTGGTTGAGTATCTTGTTTGAGTATCGATTGGGTTAACTCAGGGGTAATACTTAACATTTCATAGATACCTATTCTCCCAAGGTATCCTTGATTACAAGCATTGCATCCACTTGCTGATGCTTGATAATAAATGGCCCCTTTTACTTGAGGTGGGTGTGTAGGCATTGTGTCTGGGCATTTACAGAGAGGGCATAGTCGGCGTACTAATCTTTGAGCAATGACAAGGTTGAGTGAAGCTGCGATGTTATAAGATTCAATACCTATATTCTTTAAGCGTACAAGAGCTTCAGTGCTTGAGTTAGTGTGTAGAGTTGCCAAGACAAGGTGACCAGTTTGAGCAGCCTTTGTAGCAATGTCTGCGGTTTCTTTATCACGTATTTCACCCACCATAATTACATCAGGGTCTTGACGGAGAAAGGCTCGCAGTGCTTGAGCAAATCCAAATCCAATTTGAGGCTGAATCTGAACTTGGTTAATACCAGATAAGCTGATTTCCACAGGGTCTTCTGCTGTCGAAATATTGATACTCTCTTTATTTAGTATGGTTAGACCACTGTACAAAGAGAGCGTTTTACCACTACCCGTTGGGCCTGTAATAAGTATCAGGCCTTGAGGCTTGTGGAGTGCTTGGGTAAACATTTGACGTTGGAATGAGTCGTATCCCAGAAAGGAAAGATCAAGGTTTGTTACTTGATTGTTTTGTAGTCTTAATACTATCTTCTCGCCCCACATGGTGGGTAAAGTTGAAATGCGGATGTGAATAATATTCGACTCTGCTAAGTTGAAAGTGATACGGCCGTCTTGAGGTTGTCGGCGCTCAGAGATATCGAGCTGCGCTAAGATTTTGAGCCTAGAGACTACCCTTTGATAAACCTTTTGAGGGGGTTTTTGTGTTTCTATCAATAACCCGTCGCAGCGAAATCGGATTCTAAACCAGTCATCGTAGGGTTCAAAGTGAATATCTGAAGCTTTTTTGTGTACGGCTTCCAATATTATTTGATTTATAAAACGGCTAATAAGAGAATTATCTTGCCCAATATCTTCTTGAGATCTGGCGTTATCGACTAAATGTTCTAGCTCTTTATTGCTTATATGTTTGGCGTTGTATTGTTGATTAGCACTATCTGAACCATATAGTGAGTGTATGGTATGCATTAATTGACTGACTTCGACGAGCACGCGTTTGACATTTAAGCCCGTCATAAAGTTAAATTCTTGTTCTGCAATTGAGTTTGAGGGGTCAGCAACCGCAATCAGCAACTGATAGGGTGTAATTTCCAACGGTAAAGCCAAATGTTGGTGGATTAAATGGTTAACCCCTAATCGCTCACAACATGACTGGTAGTCAAAACTGTCCAGTGAGACAATGGGTAGATTAAATAATTTACTTAGAGTTTCGGTGAGTGTTATAGGCGTAACAATATCAAGTTGAGTTAGAGCAGAGCAAGCGTCAATTTGTTCGGCTTTCATTATCGTAAGAGTTGCTTCAACTTGCTGAGCGTTAATAATATTGGCGTTGTACAGTAATTGAGGAAGTTGGCTCATTTGGCATGTCTCGGACACCAGCTTTGATTATCGACACCAGAGCAATTAACTTCCCAAACAAGACCAGTTGTCGATATTGGGCTGGTTAAAGAGATGACTGAATCAGAGGGTAGTGAGCCTTTTGAACTTATGGTTACGGCTTTGATGATATTATCTTCATCAGTTGATAGGGCCTCAATAGAATAGCTGTTGAAGTCTTGTTTTTCTGGAACTCCATTTTGGCCGGAAGTGCAATGTATTGATGAGCCTGTTGTCGATATACAAATGCCAACGGCTATCTTCAAAGCTGACATTGTACTTAATATCTCACTTGCGTGTGCACGTTTTGTGTAGTTTTGGTAGGTTGGAATAGCAAATGATGACAAGATACCAACGATAGCGACAACTATCATTAGCTCTATAAGTGTAAAGCCTAGTGGTTGTTTCATTGCTGGTGGCACCGCTAATCGTTTGCTGAAATGAGTCAACGATGATTATATGGAGACAAAGCAATACTCGCTTTGACAATGATAAGATAAGTGAGAATGGTTAGTGGAATTAATTAATTACGCACATTACTTTTGCATAATGATTCAAGACGTAACTACTTTTATGTCCCTTATTTGAGACTTGAGAGAGAGCTTCTGTCCCTCTCAATATTATCTCTATTTGAAGCGCATCGATAAGTCGAGTGCTTTGATATGTTTGGTTAACGCTCCAACCGAAATATAATCGACACCGGTTTTCGCATATTCTCGCAGAGTCTCTAGAGTAACGTTACCCGAATTCTCCAATGCAGCGCGACCTGCGTTAATTCTGACAGCCTCACGCATCATATCAGTGGTGAAATTATCCAGCATAATAATGTCAGCACCAGCATTAATGGCTTCCTTCAGCTCCTGCAAGCTTTCCGTTTCGACTTCAATAGGCTTGCCTGGGTGAAGCTGCTTTGCCGCATGAATGGTTTGGCTAATCCCACCATTAGCAATAATGTGGTTCTCTTTGATGAGATAAGCATCGAAGACACCAATACGATGATTAAATCCTCCCCCACAGGTGACGGCATACTTTAAAGCACTGCGTAAGCCGGGAATCGTTTTTCGGGTATCGAGAAGGCGACAGCCTGTTCCTTCCAGCTGTTTGGCATATTGGGCTGTAACAGTGGCGCAACCTGACAATGTTTGTATAAAGTTCATTGCGTTGCGTTCGCCAGTTAATAAAGCCCGAGATGGACCAGAAAGATGGCAAAGGACTTGGTTTGGTTCGACGGTATCTCCGTCTTTGACAAGCCAGTCGATATTAACTTCACTTCCTAGCTGTTTGAAAACTTCATCTGCCCAAGCGCGACCGCAAAATATACCGTGCTCACGAGTAATAATAGTTGCTTCATTGCGAGCGCTTTCTGAGATTAAACTTGCAGTAATATCAGCGGCAGGATCAAGCGTGCCGCCCAAGTCCTCTTTGATTGCTTTGGTTACCGAGTGAGAAATTTCTGTTGGTAATTGTTGTTTTAAATACTCAAGGCGTTCGTTGCTGTTATGGGGATGCGTCATCACAAATTTAATAGGCAGTTGTACATGAGTCGGGCATGATACGATGACTTGAGGGGAAATTCAGCCATTATTCTGGTATTTAGTGTCCAAAATTATAAAATCAAGAACTTAACAACAGTATAGGAGATGAAAATGATCGATGAAAAAGGTTGGTATCAAGAAGCGCGACACGTCCCATCTCCATTTTTTGATCATAGACCGAATATTCAAGATATCTCTTTATTGGTGATTCATAATATTAGCTTGCCACCCGGACAGTTTGATGGACCTTTCATTGAGCAGTTATTTACCGGTCAGCTTGAGCCTAAAGCCCACCCTTTTTTTGAATTTATCTATCAAAGTAGGGTTTCCGCTCATTGTTTAATTAGGCGGGATGGTGAAGTAGTTCAGTTTGTTCCATTTACAGCTAGAGCTTGGCATGCAGGTGTTTCCAGCTTTGCTGGGCGAGAAAAATGCAACGATTATTCGATCGGTATTGAGCTGGAAGGCAATGATTTTATCGCGTATACCGATGAGCAATATCAGGCACTGACAGTCTTAACTCAAGTTATACAAGCATGTTTTCCTAAAATTACCTTGCCCAGAATTACAGGGCATCAATATATTGCGCCAATGCGTAAAACTGATCCTGGGTTGGTATTTGATTGGGCAAGGTATCGAAGTGGGTTAAGTGGCTAAATTATCGCGTATTATTATGGTGAAAGATAATTGATTAAACTTCTCGCTCAGATGAGCAGGTTGATGTTTGGCCACCAACCTAATGAGGCTTACTTTAAAGAGTCTCTTGGTATTCGATCAACACCTGTTCAACCCATGTTGCAATGCGTTCATCACTGAGCTCATACTGGGAGTCTTCATCCAAAGCAAGGCCAACAAAGTGTTTTTTATCGTCAGTGAGGGCTTTAGATGCATCAAATTGGTAACTCTCATCATTTGGCCAATAGCCGATGATATTCGCACCTGTTTTTTGTAGTTGTTCATGCAGCATACCCATCGCATCTAGATACCATTCGCCATAGCCCTCTTGATCGCCAAGCCCATATAATGCGATGGTTTTATCATTTAGCGATAAGGTTGAAATATCATTCCAAATTTCATCCCAGTCTTCTTGAATTTCTCCAAAGTCCCAAGTAGATATGCCTAGAATGAGTAAATCGTAATTTTCCGCCTCAGTTAGAGGTGTTTGTTTGACATTAAAAATATCAACCAGATCTTCGCCTAAAATTACTCGCATTTTTTCTGCGGCCATTTCGGTATAGCAGGTGGTTGAACCGTAAAACAGACCAATTTTCATCACTTTCTTTTTCACTCATTCTAAATAATAGTGAATTCTAACCATAAAATGGCGAGCTTTGCAGCGAATATGCAGAATAAAAAGCAATTTTTATAGCTTTATTACCTCATGACACTTACATTGAGCGCATATCTTACAGTTGAGGATTAATGTGTCAGATAAGATTTCTTTTGAGCAGGGGATGATTGAGCAGTTTCTTGATGCGATGTGGATGGAAAGAGGATTGTCTGAAAACACTTTGATGTCTTATCGTAATGACTTGTCGAAGCTGATTCAGTGGATGAACGATAACAATTATCGTCTTGATTTCATAAGCCTATCTGGTCTGCAGGATTATCAAAGCTGGTTGATGGATCAAGAATATAAACAGACCTCCCGCGCAAGAATGTTGTCAGCTATACGACGCTTATTTCAGTATCTTCATAGAGAAAAAGTGCGAGCCGATGACCCTAGTGCACTTCTGGTCAGCCCTAAGTTACCCAAGCGACTTCCTAAAGATCTTAGTGAGGAGCAAGTTGAGGCATTATTAAATGCTCCGAACACTAATGATGCTTTGGAGTTAAGAGATAAAGCGATGCTTGAACTGCTCTATGCGACTGGACTTCGCGTAACCGAACTTGTCAGCCTGACGATGGAAAATATTAGTCTTAGACAAGGTGTTGTGCGCGTGACTGGTAAGGGAGGAAAAGAGCGCTTGGTTCCTATGGGAGAAAATGCTGTTGAATGGATTGAAACTTTTATCCAGCAAGGGCGGTCTGAGTTGCTAGGAGAAACAACGTCTGATGTAGTTTTTCCGAGCAAAAGAGCACGTCAAATGACGCGCCAGACGTTTTGGCATCGCATCAAGCATTATGCCATTATGGCTGGAATTGAGACTGAACTGTTGTCGCCACATGTGTTGCGTCATGCATTTGCCACCCATTTGCTCAATTATGGAGCAGACCTTAGAGTTGTGCAAATGCTATTAGGACACAGTGACTTATCGACAACACAAATTTATACTCACGTGGCAACAGAGCGATTAAAGCAGTTACACAGTGAGCATCATCCAAGAGCATAGGGGATGCCCTTTGTCAGTAAATAATAAGGTGAATTCAATGAGCGTATTACGCCGAATGACTCTACTTACCCTTCCTTTACTAGTGGCCGCACAAACGGTCTCAGCAGCAGAGATAAAAGTAGATAAAGCTCAACTTGAAAAACGTTTTTCTAAATTAGGTTTAGAAATTAGCAAAGTAGTACCAGCCGATATTAAAGGTTTGGTGGAGGTTCAAACCAGTGGTGGGGTTCTTTTTGCTTCGCCAGACGGTGAATATTTTTTAGCTGGGACCTTATATAAGCTTGATAAAGATGGCCAGTATGAAGATGTATTAGCCAAACGTCAGGCTCCTATCAATGCGGCTAAAATTAACAAATTCCAAGACAGCATGATTGAATTCAAAGCTAAAGATGAGAAATATGTTGTTACAGTATTTACCGATATAACCTGTGGCTATTGTGTACGCCTACACAATCAAATTAAAGACTATAACAATCTTGGTATCACCATTCGCTATATGGCCTATCCGCGTCAAGGAGGAGTAGGCTCAGTTGCCGATAAAATGGCGACTATTTGGGGAGCAAAAGACCCGCAAAAATCGATGGATATCGCAAAGGAAAAAAGTGAATTCCCAGACAAGAGCAAAGACTTTGCTAAATTCCAAGATATTATCAAAAAACACTATAATTTGGGTCGAGAGTTGGGTATCAGTGGCACTCCTGCGATCTTTTTGCCAGGCGGTGAAATGGTGGGCGGTTATCTGCCACCAGATCAAATGCTAAAACGTTTACAACAGACTCAAAAGTCGTAAAGTATCAGCGTTGACTCGTTAGAGTTATTGAAAAGTAGCGGTAACCACCTTGCCTCAATTTATTTAAACAAATGGTGGTTGTCCGCTTTCTGTACTTTCCATTTCTAGTTCCTCCTAAAGCACAAGTTTGATTTTATAGTTATGATCGAGATTCAACGTCGTCCAGAAGCAAATCTGAGTTTACTCGAGGCTGATATTACGCCTCTTCTTAAACGTATCTATATTTCTCGTGGGATTACTTGCTCCCAGCAGCTAGAAACAGCAGCCCGTTATCTGCATTCATATCAAAATTTACATGGGATTGATAAAGCGGTAAAACTTTTACATGAGGCAATATCAGTCAATAAACGAATTATCGTGGTCGGTGATTTTGATGCAGATGGAGCAACCAGTTCGGCTTTATCCGTGATAGCGCTAAGAACGCTTGGTTCAGAAAATGTTGATTATTTAGTACCAAATCGTTTCGAAGACGGTTATGGATTGAGTCCTGAAGTTGTGGATCAGGCTATTGAGCTTGGTGCTGAAGTGATCATGACGGTTGATAATGGAGTGTCTTCTATTGAAGGAGTACGCTATGCCAAATCACGAGGTCTAACGGTATTGGTTACGGATCATCATTTACCGGGCAATGAACTCCCTATTGCAGATGCTATGGTTAACCCGAATCTCGAGTCTTGTCGTTTTCCATCTAAAGCATTAGCCGGGGTTGGTGTTGCATTTTACTTGATGATGGCGCTTTGTGTGTACTTGCGCGATTTAGGCTGGTTTTCTCAGCGAGGTATAACAGAGCCGAAATTAATGGGATTATTAGACCTTGTGGCACTGGGAACCGTTGCTGATGTGGTTCCCCTCGATGAAAACAATCGAATTTTGGTTCATCAAGGCTTACAGCGTATTCGCGCAGGTAAATCTAGACCAGGAATTTTGGCTCTAATTGAAGTCGCAAAGCGAGACCCTCGCAGGTTGGTTGCCGCTGATTTTGGGTTTGGATTAGGCCCGCGTATTAATGCTGCTGGGCGCTTGGATGATATGTCATTTGGTGTTGAACTTTTACTGACTGATAATATTCATGCTGCGCGTCGAATGGCGAATGAGTTGGATGGGCTGAATCAAACTCGAAAAGAGATTGAAGAGGGAATGAAGCAAGAGGCGATGGCATTTTGTGAGCGCTTGCAATTTGGTGATAATAACATGCCCCATGGGCTAGTATTATTTCAGCGTGATTGGCATCAAGGGGTGATTGGTATTCTTGCATCCCGAATTAAAGAAAAGTTTCACCGCCCGGTTATTGCTTTTGCTGATGGTGGTGATGGTATGCTAAAAGGTTCATGCCGTTCAATACCAGGTTTGCATATGCGTGATACTTTAGACCATATTGATACCCAAAACCCAGGTCTCATTATTAAGTTTGGTGGCCATGCAATGGCTGCTGGTTTAACTATTTTAGAAAAAGATTTTGAGCGATTCTCTCCGCTTTTTGATGTTGCCGTTAAGGCAGAGCTCGATGAAGCGACTCTTAAAGGTATTATTCTCTCCGACGGTGAACTTAAACCAGAAGAATTTTCTATGCATACTGCAGAGTTACTTCGCGCTGCTGGACCTTGGGGACAAGCTTTTCCTGAGCCTGTCTTTGATGGTGAGTTCAAGCTGCTTCACCAAAAACTGGTGGGTGAAAAACATCTAAAACTTATGCTAGAGCCTTTATATAAGGGTCATCCAACCAATATTATGTTAGACGGTATTGCTTTTAATGTTGATTTGCGGCGCTGGCCTGATGCTTCAGTAAAAACAGTTCGCTTGGCTTTTAAACTTGATATAAATGAATTTCGAGGTAATCAATCATTACAACTCATGATTGATCATCTTGAAGCCAAATGATCAACAACAGAATGGTAATAGGTAATCCCCCCTCTTTTATGCCTATGAAACCTTGTAGGCAATCTATGTACTGGCTTTTTCTCTACATTACTTAACACTTAGTTATCAACTTTGAGTAGGTAATTGGGTTTTTTGGTTGAAACTTAGTGCCGATGGTCGGCTCTAAGTTTGATCTAGCTGGGACTTCAAAATTTAATTGTTTATTCATTGTAATTGGTCTGACCAATTGAGTTGCTGTTTTAATCAGCTATTGTTATCAGAGTGTTGATGGTTATCTTGTTCAATGATATGGGTCAACTTTTGACTGGAACTTGCGTTTTAATTATGTTAGTTTCTTGGCCAATATGAAATTGGTATTACCAATTGACTGCAAAAAAATAGAAGAACAACAACTATGGCTTATCAAAGGATTCGTCAGCCAAAACTTTCTGATGTTATAGAACAAGAATTAGAAAGGCTGATTGTGGAAGGAACCTTATCTCCGGGGCAGCAGTTGCCACCAGAGCGAGAACTGGCAAAACAGTTTGATGTTTCTCGACCCTCAATCCGAGAAGCCATACAGCGCCTAGAAGCCAAACGCCTTCTAACGCGTCGCCAGGGTGGTGGTACATTTGTTAGTGAGAAAATTTGGACGAGTTTCTCCGATCCTCTGCTAAATTTATTGTCTAGCCATTCGGAAACACAGTTGGACTTGCTTGAAACGCGTCATGCGATGGAAGGTATTTCCGCTTATTTTGCAGCAGTTCGTGGTACCGAACAGGACTTTGCCCGTATCCAAGCATGCTTGAGAAATATTAGTGAAGAGCAAACGAAGAAGAACGTTGAGGCTGAAGCCACTGCAGTTATGCAGTTTTTGATAGCCTTAACTGAAGCGGCCCACAACGTGGTTTTATTGCACATTGTGCGCAGTTTGGCACCACTATTAGAGCAAAATGTCCTGCAGAATCTCAAACTCTTACATCGTCGTGATGAAGTGGTTGAAAAAGTAAGTAGACACCGAGCTAATATTGTAGATGCGATTGTTTCAGGTCAGCCTGAAAAGGCACGTGAAATGTCACACTCTCATTTAGCTTATATCGAAGAAACATTGTTGGATTTGAGTCGTGAAGAATCCCGCCGTGAGCGGTCTTTGCGTCGAATTCAACAGGGTAACGACTCATAACAGCGTTACTTAAATATATAGATCCAACCAACAGAAGGATAGATCGCCATGTCTGATATGAAGCATGACGTAGACGCACTGGAAACTCAAGATTGGCTAAAAGCTCTTGAATCCGTTGTTCGTGAAGAAGGTGTAGAACGTGCCCAGTTTCTACTAGAAACCGTTCTAGAAAAAGCACGTTTAGATGGTGTTGATATGCCTACGGGGATCAACACTAATTACATTAACACTATTCCAGCCGCACAAGAGCCAGCATACCCGGGCGACACCACGCTTGAACGTCGTATTCGTTCAATCATTCGCTGGAACGCAATCATGATTGTCTTGCGTGCCTCTAAGAAAGACCTAGACCTAGGTGGTCATATGGCTTCTTATCAGTCTGCAGCGTCATTCTACGAAGTATGTTTCAACCATTTCTTCCGTGCTCCAAATGACACGGACGGTGGCGATCTGGTTTACTACCAAGGTCATATTTCCCCTGGGATATACTCGCGCGCATTTGTTGAAGGGCGTCTGACTGAAGAACAGTTAGATAATTTCCGTCAAGAAGTCGATGGAAAAGGTATACCATCATACCCGCACCCTAAACTTATGCCTGAGTTCTGGCAGTTCCCAACAGTATCGATGGGCCTTGGCCCTATCTCTGCTATCTATCAGGCGCGCTTCCTCAAGTATCTTGAAGGACGTGGTCTGAAAGATACGTCAGCGCAACGCGTATATGCGTTTCTCGGTGACGGTGAAATGGATGAACCAGAATCCCGCGGTTCTCTTTCGTTTGCTGCACGTGAAAAGCTAGACAATCTGTGTTTTCTTATCAACTGTAATCTACAGCGTTTAGATGGCCCTGTTATGGGTAACGGTAGCATCATCCAAGAACTAGAAGGTCTATTTAAAGGCGCTGGTTGGAATGTTGTTAAAGTTATTTGGGGTAGTAACTGGGATTCCCTACTGGCTAAAGACACGTCAGGTAAGCTACTTCAGCTAATGAATGAAACGGTAGACGGTGATTACCAAACCTTTAAGTCTAAAGATGGTGCGTACGTACGTGAACACTTCTTTGGAAAATACCCAGAAACAGCCGCACTTGTTGCTGATATGACAGACGATGAAATTTTCGCTCTTAAGCGTGGTGGTCATGAGTCATCTAAGCTGTTCGCCGCATATAAAAATGCTGCGGATACAAAAGGCCGCCCAACCGTTATTTTAGCGAAGACGGTTAAAGGCTACGGAATGGGTGAAGCGGCTGAAGGTAAAAACATCGCACACCAAGTTAAGAAAATGGATATGACTCACGTATTGCACTTACGTGATCGTCTAGGGCTTCAAGACATCCTCACGGATGACGCAGTACAAGCGTTACCGTATCTGAAACTAGAACAAGGTTCAGCGGAATACGAATACCTTCATGCTCGTCGTAAAGCACTGAAAGGTTATACGCCACAGCGCTTACCTAGATTTACTCAAGATCTTCAAGTGCCTGAACTTGAAGAGTTTGCTCCTCTGCTTAGTGAGCAAAAGCGTGAAATTTCGACCACAATGGCCTATGTACGTACGCTAAACATTCTTCTAAAGAATAAAGGTATTGGCAAAAATGTTGTGCCTATTATATGTGATGAAGCACGTACCTTTGGTATGGAAGGCTTATTCCGTCAAATTGGTATTTATAACCCACATGGCCAAGAATACACACCGGAAGACAAAGGCATTGTTTCTTATTATAAAGAAGCGACGTCTGGTCAAGTGCTCCAAGAAGGTATCAATGAACTAGGGTCTATGGCTTCTTGGGTTGCTGCTGCAACATCATACAGCACCAATGACCTGCCTATGATCCCATTTTACATTTACTACTCAATGTTTGGTTTCCAACGTGTAGGTGATATGGCTTGGATGGCGGGTGATCAACAGTCACGTGGTTTCCTATTAGGTGCTACAGCAGGCCGTACAACCCTAAACGGTGAAGGCTTACAGCACGAAGATGGGCACTCGCACATAATGGCGAATACAATTCCTAATTGTATTTCCTACGATCCGACTTTTGCCTATGAAGTTGCCGTCATCATGCAAGATGGTATTCGTCGCATGTATGGTTCAGAGCAAGAAAATGTGTTCTATTACTTAACACTGATGAACGAAAACTACGCAATGCCAGCAATGCCTGAAGGCGCGGAAGAAGGCATTCGTAAAGGTATCTACAAACTTGAAAGTTACTCAGGTAAGCGCGGAAAAGGTAAAGTTCAGCTCATGAGCTCTGGTACTATCATGAACGAAGTACGCAAGGCTGCTCAAATCTTAAGTGATGAGTATGGTGTTGCTTCTGATGTTTACTCAGTCACATCATTCAACGAAATTACTCGTGATGGTCAAGCCGTAGAGCGCTTTAACATGCTGCATCCAGAAGCAAAAGCTCAGGTGCCATACATTACGCAATTGATGGGTAAAGAGCCTGCAATCGCAGCCACTGACTACATGAAAAATTACGCAGAGCAAGTTCGTGCATTTATGCCTTCTGAATCATTTAAAGTGCTTGGCACGGATGGTTTTGGTCGTTCAGATAGCCGTGAAAACCTACGCCGTCACTTTGAAGTGAATGCAGGTTATGTGGTGGTTGCAGCACTAACAGAACTCGAAAGGCTTGGTAAGGTTGATAAATCAGTGATCGTGGAAGCGATTAAAAAATTCGATATCGACACTGAGAAAACTAACCCGTTGTACGCTTAATTGGAAAGGTAGATAAGAAATGGCAATCGAAATTAATGTACCAGATATCGGTGCGGATGAGGTTGAAGTTACTGAAATTCTTGTAAGCGTTGGTGACAAGGTTGAAGTAGAGCAATCTCTGATAACAGTTGAAGGCGATAAAGCTTCTATGGAAGTGCCTGCATCGACAGCGGGTATCGTTAAAGAAATCAAAGTTGCAGAAGGCGATTCTGTTTCTACTGGTTCTCTTATTATGATCTTTGAAGCAGAAGGTGCTGTAGCGGCGCCTATTGCCCCAGTAGTTGAAGCGGCGGCATCTGTTGCAGCTGTTCCTACAGCGGCAGCCGAGCTTAAAGAAGTTCATGTCCCAGATATCGGCGGTGATGAAGTTGAAGTCACTGAAATCATGGTTGCTATCGGTGATTCTGTAGAAGAAGAACAATCCCTTCTTACAGTTGAAGGCGACAAAGCTTCAATGGAAGTACCTGCACCATTCGCTGGTGTGGTTAAAGAAATCAAAATCGCTTCTGGTGATTCGGTATCTACTGGTTCTCTAGTCATGGTATTTGAAGTGGCTGGTTCTGGCGCCGCAGTTGCAGCGGCTCCTGTTGCAGTAGCGGCACCAGTTGCAGCGCCTCTAGCAACCTCAGCTGAGAAAGAAGTGAACGTTCCTGATATCGGTGGCGACGAAGTCGAGGTGACTGAAATCATGGTAGCGGTTGGTGATACAGTAGAAGAAGAGCAATCTCTAATTACTGTTGAAGGTGACAAAGCTTCAATGGAAGTGCCTGCCCCATTCGCTGGTACAGTAAAAGAAATCAAGATTACCGCTGGCGACAAAGTGTCAACAGGTTCTTTAATCATGACGTTCGTTGTTGAAGGCGCGGCTCCCGCTCCTGTTGCAGCTTCTGTACAAGCAGCAGCTCCGGCACCTGTTTCTAAAGCAGAAGCCGCAGCGCCAGCAGCAACTGGTGATTTTCAAGAGAACGGTGACTACGCGCACGCTTCTCCAGTGGTGCGTCGTCTTGCTCGTGAATTTGGCGTTAACCTTTCTAAGGTTAAAGGTACGGGTCGTAAGAGCCGTATCCTTAAAGAAGACGTTCAGTCTTACGTTAAAGATGCGCTGAAGCGTCTTGAGTCTGGTGCTACTGCATCTGGTAAAGGCGGCGACGGATCTGCTCTTGGTTTACTACCATGGCCAAAAGTTGACTTTAGTAAGTTTGGTGAAACTGAAGTTCAGAAGCTTTCTAAGATTAAGAAAATCTCTGGCGCTAACCTGCACCGTAACTGGGTAATGATCCCCCATGTTACACAGTGGGACAACGCAGACATCACTGAGCTAGAAGCATTCCGTAAAGAGCAGAACGCAATCGAAGCGAAGAAAGACACTGGGATGAAGATCACACCGCTTGTGTTCATCATGAAAGCGGTTGCTAAAGCGCTTGAAGCATTCCCATCGTTTAACTCTTCTCTTTCTGAAGATGGCGAAAGCATCATTCTTAAAAAGTACGTAAACGTGGGTATTGCGGTAGATACGCCAAACGGTCTTGTTGTTCCTGTTTTCAAAGATGTGAACAAAAAAGGCATTTACGATCTATCTGAAGAGCTAATGGTTGTTTCTAAGAAAGCACGCTCTGGCAAGCTAACAGCGGCAGACATGCAAGGCGGTTGTTTCACCATTTCTAGCCTTGGCGGAATTGGCGGTACAGCATTTACACCTATAGTAAACGCACCAGAGGTGGGTATCCTTGGGGTATCTAAATCTGAAATGAAGCCAGTATGGAACGGTAAAGACTTTGAACCGCGTCTACAATTACCTTTGTCTCTGTCATATGACCACCGTGTTATCGATGGTGCTGAAGGTGCACGTTTCATCACCTACTTGAATGCATGTCTGTCAGACATTCGTCGTTTGGTTCTTTAACCAAATTTACTAACCTAGAGGCGGCGATTTACGCCGCCTCTGTTGATATAAATGCGTGGCAATTGAGTAAAATAAAAATTTTCCTTACTGAATTGCTGACTAGCTCACAGGCTAACTGGAATTGCTTTTCACACCATTAACATCTCTGTAAACTGTTGGCGGTCTGAAATAATGGTTTAAACTAACCACTCTTAAACATAAGAATCAATACCCACTCGCCTGTTAGGGATAATGACTACAAGAGGTCAAAATGAGCAAAGAAATTAAAGCCCAAGTTGTTGTACTTGGTTCTGGTCCTGCTGGTTACTCCGCTGCATTTCGTTGTGCAGACTTAGGTCTTGAAACCGTACTTATCGAACGTTACAGCACTCTTGGTGGCGTATGTCTTAACGTAGGCTGTATCCCATCCAAAGCGCTTCTTCACGTTTCTAAAGTAATTGAAGAAGCTAAAGCGATGTCGGATCATGGCGTTGTATTTGGTGAGCCACAAACAGACATCAATAAAATTCGTATTTGGAAAGAGAAAGTTGTTAATCAGCTAACTGGTGGTCTTAGCGGCATGGCTAAGATGCGTAATGTGACTGTTGTTAGTGGTTACGGTAAATTTACTGGACCTAACTCAATTCAGGTTGAAGGTGAAGGTGAATCTACGTTAGTCAACTTTGATAATGCGATTATTGCGGCTGGCTCTCGTCCTATCAAACTACCATTTATTCCACATGATGACCCTCGTATTTGGGACTCGACTGATGCACTAGAATTAAAAGAAGTGCCAGAAAAGTTATTAGTTATGGGTGGTGGCATAATTGGACTAGAAATGGGCACCGTCTACCAGTCTCTTGGTTCAAAAGTTGATGTTGTAGAGATGTTTGACCAAGTCATCCCTGCGGCGGATAAAGATATTGTTAAAGTGTTCACTAAACGTGTTAAAGATAAGTTCACTTTAATGCTTGAAACAAAAGTGACAGCGGTTGAAGCGAAAGATGATGGTATTTATGTGTCAATGGAAGGTAAAAAAGCACCGGCTGATGCAGAGCGCTATGATGCTGTTCTAGTGGCAATCGGTCGTGTACCTAATGGCCAATTATTCGACGCTGAAAAGGCTGGAGTTGCAGTAGATGAGCGTGGTTTCATCAATGTTGATAAGCAGTTACGCACAAACGTTCCCCATATTTTTGCTATTGGCGATATCGTTGGTCAGCCAATGCTTGCCCATAAAGGGGTGCATGAGGGGCATGTTGCTGCTGAAGTTATTGCTGGCAAGAAACATTACTTTGATCCTAAGGTTATTCCTTCTATTGCTTACACCGAGCCAGAAGTTGCCTGGGTAGGTAAAACTGAAAAAGAAGCAAAAGAAGAGGGCATTAAGTACGAAGTGGCGACTTTCCCTTGGGCGGCATCTGGTCGTGCAATCGCCTCCGATTGTGCTGACGGTATGACCAAGCTGATTTTTGATAAAGAAACTAATCGCGTGATTGGTGGTGCTATTGTTGGTACAAATGGTGGTGAACTACTTGGTGAAATTGGTCTAGCCATTGAAATGGGCTGTGATGCTGAAGACATGGCATTAACCATCCATGCTCACCCAACTCTGCATGAGTCAGTTGGCCTAGCTGCTGAAGTCTTCGAAGGATCTATTACCGATTTACCGAATAAGAAAGCAGTGAAAAAGAAATAATATTTTTCTTACATTTAAATAAAAAACCGCTGATATTTCAGCGGTTTTTTTATGTTTTAAAATCAGGAGAGCATAAAAAAGCCGCCTATCATTGATACGCGGCTTTCATTTCAGTCAGTGCTTTATTTGTAGATACAAAGCATGTCTAGATAACTTTGTGTTAGACGGTTAACTGAATCATCATCTTGAGTACGGTTTGCTTGTACAAATAGTGAGTAGCAGATGCCGTGGAACAGGGTTGCTAAATCTGCGGGGTCATGAATATCACAGACTTCGCCTCGTTCAATTGCTTTGATAAACATGTTTTGAACCAGAAGCTGGTTAGTACGGTTTGTCGTTACAAATAGTGGCCATACTTCATCGCGCGTTGATGCACTCCACTCGAACCAGACTTTAAGCCAATGACAGTCATTGACGACTAGGTCAACCATGGCTGAAGTTAGGTTGCGTAGGTTTTCTTTAGCGTGAATGTCTAGGTCAATGTTGTCAGAGAGGAAGTTAGAGAACTGACGTACAACGTAGTTTAATACATCGTCTACCAGATCTTCTCTAGTAGGGAAGTAATTAAATACTGTTGCAACAGAAACTTGTGCAATTTCTGCAATGTCAGCGTGACCGCCTCGGCCAATACCACGACGAGCAAACACCTCTAATGCAATTTCCATTAGTTGCTGCTTACGTTTTTGTGGGGATAGACGCGTACGCGGTCTTTTAGCTATAGAATCCATAGTTTTATTTCCTTGCCAATTGAGTTGTATATATGGGCTTATGCCCTAATTAGAATATTATTATTGCTTTCGCAGGTATGAGTGTAATGGTGCATATCAATTAGGTCAACGATTTCAGTTTATTTAATAATCATTTTTATTAATACCGTGCTGGAGATCATGTAGTTGCATATATTTATTGCAGCCTTTAATCAGGCAAACGTTTTACCTATGAGATAGTGATGATAAAATATGTGCATAAACCTTAGGTTGGTCGTTAATTCCTTGCCTGATGAATTGTCATTAAATGAAAAATGAGGTTGATATGAAGCATACAATAGAAGTAATGATTTCTGAACAAAAGGTTCAGGATAGGGTAAGTGAATTGGGTCGAGAAATTACAACCTATTTCCAAGGTAGTGAAAATTTAGTATTAGTTGGCTTACTGCGAGGATCATTTGTCTTTATGGCTGATTTGACGAGAAAAATTGAATTAACTCATCAAGTCGATTTTATGACAGCATCTAGCTATGGAAATAGTATGGAAAGTTCTCGTGATGTTAGAATTTTGAAAGATCTTGATGATGATATCAAAGGTAAAGATGTGTTGATCATCGAAGATATTATCGATACAGGAAACACCCTCAACAAAATACGCGAGATACTATCTTTACGTGAGCCTAAGTCGATTTCTATTTGTACTCTTTTGGATAAGCCTTCACGCCGTGAGGTTGAAGTGCCTATAGATTGGGTTGGCTTTGCTATTCCTGATGAGTTTGTAGTTGGCGTCGGTATCGATTATGCGCAAAACTATCGTCACTTACCTTATATTGGCAAGGTTATACCGCAAGAGTAAACCTTCGGCTGCTTAGATGAGCTAACTAAAGCCCTGATTAGATGAAATGTCTAACTTCATGAGAAAGCTTCATGCATGACAGGGCTTTTAGTGGTCGATTTTTTAACCAAGTACTGGCGAAGATAAAATGTTATTTAAAGCTTCTTGGTGACTTGACTCTAGAGAATCACGATTAGAGCAACGTACCCCTAAATCTTGTAATTTACCATTTCCAATACCATAGACAACGCCGTGGATTTCTATCTCTTGACCACGTTCCCAAGCACTTTGTAAAATAGTTGAGTTGCCCAAGTTATAGACTTGTTCAGCGACATTAATTTCACATAATTTATCACCCCACTGATCACGTGGCAGAGACTCAATGTGGTTTTTGTATTTACGGTAGTTGTCACGAATGTGTAATAGCCAATTATTGATTAGGCCCAGTTGAGGATTATCAATTGCGGCATTGACGCCACCACACCCATAGTGGCCACAGACAACAATGTGTTTTACTTTCAGAACTTCAACTGCATATTGTACTACTGACAGGCAATTTAGATCAGTATGAATCACCTGGTTTGCAACATTTCGGTGTACAAATAGTTCACCAGAATATAAACCTGTGAGGCGTTCCGCTGGAACTCGGCTATCTGCGCAGCCAATCCATAGGAAATCAGGATTTTGTCCTTCTTTTAGTTTTGTAAAGTACTCTGGTCGCTCAGCCTTAATGGATTCAGACCACTTTGAGTTGTTTTCAAAAAGCTGTTTTATTTCCGGCATTTTACAATTATTCCTTAACGAACATTATCCCACTATACACAATCTTGGGTCCTCGTTCTCGTCAAATTATCACGATAATTAACTCATCTGATGTCCCAGTCAGCCCTAATATTCCCAGTTGTAATTGAGGGGATTATGGAATTTCATATAGTGTAATTAGATTAATATTCTATATTTCCAGATTGACCGAAATATTTATTGTGTAAGCTTGAATTCAAAGATAAACTCATTTTAGTAGTGGTGGTATTGGGTAAGTTGGCTATGTTTTGTCGTAATCAACGCTTCTACTTAAAGAAAACCTTAACTGAAATATGCAATTAGCCTTATTAATGACAGTGGATACTATGTACGCATTAGAAATAGAACAGCTTCACAAAACATATTCGGGGGGATTTGAGGCTTTAAAAGGTATTAGCCTGAATGTTACTCAAGGAGATTTTTTTGCCCTTCTTGGACCCAATGGTGCTGGTAAGTCAACGACTATAGGAGTGATCTCATCTCTAGTTAACAAGACATCTGGAAGAGTGAAAGTGTTTGGTTTTGATATGGATCAAAGTCTTGAATTAGCTAAGCAACATCTTGGTTTGGTTCCA
Source organism: Vibrio hepatarius (assembly GCF_018860525.1). Lineage (GTDB taxonomy): Bacteria > Pseudomonadota > Gammaproteobacteria > Enterobacterales > Vibrionaceae > Vibrio > Vibrio hepatarius_B. The sequence continues at coordinate 78,907 of NZ_JAHKPM010000021.1, read as the reverse complement.
CAGGAGTTTAATTTTAATCCGTTTGAGACAGTAGAGCAGATTATCCTTCAACAAGCGGGTTATTACGGGGTGCCCCGAGAGCTTGCTAAGGAAAGAGCTCAAAAATATCTAACCCAACTTGAGTTGTGGGATAAGAGAAGTGAACGGGCTCGAAACCTATCAGGTGGAATGAAACGGCGACTAATGATAGCTAGGGCCTTAATTCATGAGCCTAAACTATTGATTTTAGATGAACCTACTGCGGGCGTTGATATTGAACTACGTCGTTCTATGTGGGAGTTTCTTAAACAGATAAATCAGCAGGGGATCACAATCATTCTAACGACACATTACCTCGAAGAGGCTGAGATGTTGTGTCGTAATATTGGCATTATTAGTAAAGGTGAGCTGATCGAAAATACGACGATGAAATCTTTGCTTAATAAACTTCATGTGGAAACTTTTATTCTCGACTTAGAAGAGGGGGTTGAAATACCTCAGTTGGATGGTGTAACTAGTCAGAATGTAAAAAATGGCTCGCTCGAAATTGAAATTGAAAAGAGTCAGGGGCTGAATACCATTTTTAGTCAGTTAACCTCTCAGGGAATTAAGGTGTTATCGATGCGAAATAAAGCTAATCGGTTGGAAGAGCTTTTTGTCAATATTGTTCGTCAAGGGGGACAGTAATATGTACCGCCTATATTGGACTGCGTTTTGTAGTCTCATGAGTAAAGAGATACATAGGTTTACCCGTATTTGGGTTCAGACTTTGGTCCCGCCCGCTATTACAATGACGTTATATTTTATTATCTTTGGTAATTTAATTGGGTCGAGAATTGGTGAAATGGGAGGGTTCAGTTATATGGAGTATATTGTTCCAGGCCTGATTATGATGTCAGTGATCACCAATTCATACTCTAATGTAGCTTCCTCATTTTTTAGTGCTAAATTTCAGAAAAATATTGAAGAGTTATTGGTTGCTCCCGTGCCTAATTATGTGATTATCATTGGCTTTGTTATGGGAGGCGTCACTCGTGGACTATTGGTTGGCCTAATCGTAACCTTAGTTTCCCTCTTGTTTGTTGATCTTCAGATTGACCATTGGGGGGTAATTATTATGACAGTGTTCATGACTTCAGTTGTATTTGCTCTTGGTGGTTTAATCAATGCGGTTTATGCAAAAACATTTGATGATATTTCTATAATACCTACCTTTGTTTTGACTCCCCTTACTTATCTTGGTGGGGTTTTTTATTCGATTAGTTTACTACCTGAATTTTGGCAATGGGTATCAAAAATCAATCCAATTGTGTATATGGTCAATGGTTTTCGTTACGGTTTTTTAGGTATTTCTGACGTAAGTATTGCTACATCATTCAGTGTTTTGACGGTATTCGTTATCGTACTTTATGCGATTGCACATTATTTGGTGTCAAAAGGAATTGGTTTGAGAAGTTAGAATAAAAGATAAAATTATTAACCTGAATAAGATCAAGGCTTGACTTTATTCAGGTTAATCTTGCCTGTCTATTCAGGTATTTCTGAAGATTGCTCTGAAATTAGTTCTTCTTTTGTTTCAACTGTAAGATCTACAACTTGGTTATCGATAAGGCGAGCTTGGCCCAAAAACGCTGACATCAGGATCACTGCCTGAGTTGTCTCAGTTGTCACACTTGCTAAATTTTGAGAGTCACGGATAAAGATTTCATCGGGCTGTAACCCAGCAGCACGAAGTTGGTCATTGGCATCTTCAATGACTGATGCATAATCATCACGTCCGCCACGTATTGCACTACTTATCCAGCGCATAGTTCGCGCTAAAACAGGTGCACGCTGACGTTCATCCATTGTTAACAAATTATTACGTGAACTCATGGCAAGGCCATCAACTTCACGAACTGTAGGAACGCTGATTACTTTGATGTCCATTGCTAAGTCTGTGGTCATTTTTTGAATGATAGTTAGCTGTTGGAAGTCTTTTTCACCAAAAAGTGCTACGTCAGGATTAACAATATTGAATAACTTTGTCACTACGGTTGCTACGCCGCGAAAGTGACCTGGGCGAGAGACGCCTTCAAGGATATTAGATAAGCCAGGTACATCAATAAAAGACTGTTTTTCTATTCCGTTGGGGTAGATAACTTCTGGGTCTGGAGTAAAGACCAGTTCAATACCTTCATTCCCCAACTTGTTGAGATCGTCTTCAAGTGTTCTTGGGTAATTACTGAGATCATCACTGCGATCAAATTGCATGGGATTAACGAAGATGCTGACAATAACAACATCAGCATGTTCACGGGCTTTGCGCATCAATGTTAGATGGCCTTCGTGCAAATTACCCATTGTTGGTACAAAAGCGATGCTTCGACCGTCGCGTTTGTACTGCTTAATTTGCTCACGTAATGTGGCAATCTCGGCAAAAGTTTGCATCTTTAAGTCCTTACGCAATTGTGTGGGTATTGCTAGGGAAAATACCACTTTCAACTTCGTCTTTATACATGGCGACGGCTTTACGCATATCTCCTGTTTCAGCAAGGAAGTTTTTTGAAAATTTAGGCATATAGTTAACTGATATTCCGAACATATCGTGCATGACGAGTATTTGGCCATCTGTAGCATTGCCTGCACCAATACCGATAACGGGTACATCACATATATCTGTGATACGCGCTGCTAGGTCTCTAGGAATGCATTCTAATAATATAACTTGAGCTCCTGCTTCCTGTAGAGCAATGGCATCGCGAACGATACGTTCAGCTTTGTCTTGGTCACGTCCTTGAACTTTAAAACCACCAAAAATATGCACCGATTGCGGAGTTAAACCTAGATGAACACAAACAGGTACCGCACGCTCTGTTAATACTTTTACTGTTTCGACTAGCCAATCACCTCCTTCAATTTTGACCATGTTTGCTCCTGCACGCATTAGCTTAGCTGCATTCTCACAGGCCTGCTCAGGTGTGGCGTAGGTCATAAATGGCATGTCAGCCATTAAAAGACAATTAGGGCTACCAGTACGTACACAGCGAGTATGATAGGCCACATCCTCAATTGTGACAGGTAAGGTGTCAGGAGCGCCTTGTAGAACCATTCCTAAGGAGTCTCCAACAAGAAGGACGGGCATTTCTTCACTTTCAAATAATTGAGCAAAGCTAGCATCATAGGCAGTAGAGGTCGCAAATTTACGACCTTCTTGCTTCCATTTCATCAGGTCAGATATAGTGACTTTTTTCATGATTTTACCTTTAAGGAGTTGGCTATGATTGCCAAATACGCAGACCATTTTTTGAGACAATAGAGACTAAGTCTTCTAGTCTGCTCCCACATGGGAGGGTTATATTTGGTGCGATTTCAGCGAGTGGGAAAAGCACAAATTCACGTTCTTTCATCCCGTAATGAGGAATGGTCAAACGCTCGGAATTAATCACCTCATTGCCGTAAAGGATGATATCTAAATCTAGGGTTCGGGGCCCCCAGCGGTCGTCTTTACGAACTCGCCCTTGTTCTAGCTCAATAGCTTGTGTGCAGTCGAGTAGTTCAATAGGTGTTAATTCTGTTTGAATTTCGACGACGGCATTTATGTAATCTGGTTGGTTTTGTGGCCCCATTGGCGTGCTAGTGTATAGCATGGAGCTTCGTTTGAACTCAGATTTTGGTAATTGCTTGAGTGCATTAATGGCACTTTTTGTTTGAGCTACTGGTTCAGATAGATTACTGCCAATAGCGACATAAACCGTACTCATGAGGGCGAAACCTTGTTCTTTTTGTTGCGAGATGGCTTGCGACGACGTTTCTTACCTTGTTCTGGTGTATCTGAATCTAAATCAGAAACCATCGCTTGTTTCATATCACGCCCCGCATTTTGGAATGTTTGCCACCATTGTGCCAGCTGCTGAGTTTCATCTGCTTCGACTTCTCCTCTCATTTCAAGGAAATCGAAGCCTGCACGAAACTTGTTAAGTTCCATTAAGCGAAAAGCACGTTTCCCAGTTCTACGGGGCATTCGGAGCTGTAATTGCCAAATTTCTCGAATAGTCGCAGTATGGCGACGAGGTATGGCAATGGTACGAACTTGTTCGTCAAGAATATAATTGCTTGCCTCCATAATAGCGTCGTAATCTGAAAGCTTACGTTTTGCCATTAACATGTCAGCACGCGCTAGAAGGGGATACCACAACATAGCAGCAAACATGAATGCTGGATTTATGCGTTTGCCTTCTTCAATTCGGATATCAGTAGAGTCTAAAACTAAGTCAAGCATTTGCTCAGTTTTGGAAGAGTAGTCTTGAGTAAAGTCCTCAGCAATAGTAGGAAACAACTGTTGAAATAGATTGTATTCACGCATCAGGTGGTAGGTTTCCAAACCAAAGCCTGATTGCAACATTTTTAAAGACTCTTCGTACAGTCGTGCCGATGGTATGTCTCGTAAAAGTTGAGACATTTCTTCAATGGGGGCGGCAGTGTCTTCTTCAATATCGAAGTCTAATTTAACGGCAAAGCGAACAGCACGAAGCATGCGAACTGGGTCTTCACGATAACGTGTTTCAGGATCGCCAATCAAACGAACTAACCGTTCTTCAAGATCTCCATGTCCGCCTGCATAATCATGAATAGCATAATCACCAATGTTGTAGTACATGGCGTTTATTGTGAAATCGCGACGTTCTGCATCTTCATCTATGGTTCCATAAACGTTATCGCGAAGCAGCATCCCTTCTTTGGATTGTTGAGAAATATTTTTACTGCTCTCTTGGTGGTGACCTCTAAAAGTAGCGACTTCGATAATATCGCGGCCAAACATGATATGTGCAAGCCTAAAGCGACGGCCAATGAGACGACAGTTCTTAAATAACTGACGAATTTGCTCAGGGGTTGCATTTGTCGCTATATCAAAATCTTTTGGTCTTTGGTCTAGCAATAAGTCTCGTACGCCGCCACCAACAAGGTAGGCTTCAAAGCCTGCGCCATGGAGTCGGTATAACACCTTCAATGCATTGTCACTGATATGTTTACGAGAAATATTATGTTCTTGTCGTGTAATGACATCCAGAGATAGTTCTGGATATACATCGCTTTTGCTTGGTGTTTGATTGTTTTTATTCATGTTTATAAATTACTCGTATTTCTGGCGGCTCTCATCACCAGTACTCGAGTGTGCCTATTTTGGGCCTGGCTTATGGTTCCGTTTGCGTCGTTAGGGCTCATTTCGCGGCTAATAATAGCCTACAGTGAGCTATTTGAGAATCGCGGTGTTATTTCAGTTGTATTTGGTACTTGTTCCATGTTCCAGTTTGCAATACCCCAATCAATGATCTCACTTACATTACACTGCTCAATTTCTTTATTTATATCAAAACCTAAAAACCGCATAGCACTTATTAAATCAGGTTTAGGGTGTTTAAGATTGAGCGAAGGAGCATGGTTTTGTTTGGACAGTTTTTGGCCAAGATTATCTAAGGCTAAAGGGAGGTGAATGTAGTCAATGGGCTGCTGATTCAGAATGTGGTACAAACTGATTTGTCTACCTGTAGGCTCAATTAAATCTGCGCCACGTACTACTTCAGTAATTCCCTGAGCGATATCATCAATAACAACAGCCAGGTTATAGGCAAACAAACCGTCTCTTCGCTTAACAATAAAATCTTCGTGAGCAAGTTGAGAAGGGATAGCTAATTGGCCATGTTTACTATCTATAAATGACTCGACTGGGTGCGTCATGACTAAGCGAATCGAGCAATTATTAATATCACTTTTTGTGCGATGACGGCAAGTACCATCATAATATCCACCCATGGTTTTCACTTGCTTACGAGTGCATTGGCAGTAATACGCTTGTTTTGATGCGAGCCAGTGTTCTAGTTGCGCCTGATAAAGAGAGTGGCGCTGACTTTGATAGATGACTTCTCCATCCCAATATAGATGGTAGGCTTCTAAAGTACGCAAAATTAAATCTGCCGATCCAATGACTTCTCTTGGGGGGTCGAGATCTTCTATACGTACCAGCCATTTTCCTTGCTGAGATTTTGCCTGAAAGTAGCTGCCTAAAGCCGCGACAAGCGAACCAAAATGCAGAGGTCCTGAAGGAGATGGAGCAAAACGGCCAATATAAGTCATCTTAAAAATCTAATATATCAAATCAAAAAGGGAGCCAAGGCTCCCTCTGTAATTAGTGCTGTTTTCACACTTAACCTTGCATCTGCTTTTCTTTGATTTCCGCCAGAGTTTTACAATCAATACAAAGATCAGCAGTAGGACGGGCTTCTAAACGACGAATACCAATTTCAACCCCACAAGACTCACAGAAACCAAAATCGTCTTCTTCAATTTTATTGAGTGTTTTTTCAATTTTCTTAATAAGACGGCGTTCTCGATCTCGATTACGGAGTTCTAAGCTAAATTCTTCTTCTTGAGATGCGCGATCAACAGGATCAGGGAAATTTGCTGCTTCGTCCTGCATATGGTGCACGGTGCGATCAACTTCTTCCCTGAGCTGGTTACGCCACGCTGTCAAAATTTTTGTGAAATGAGCCAGTTGATCTGATGACATGTACTCTTCACCAGCTTTCTCTGTATATGGCTCAACCCCTGCAATGGCTAGGATGCCTAGCGCTTTTTTTTTCGATTCTGACATGCAGCATCTCCTACTTACACCTAATCCACTGCCTAGCAGTTGGATTTTAAGGCGGCTATCTATAGCAAAAAGAACAAAGTGAGGCAAACTCTGTAGAGTAAACTTGCTGTCAATGTGAAGATGACACCATTTTTTCTCTTAACTGATGAAACGGATAGATTTTGTCAGCTTCATCTCAGTGTTTGATAGTTGTGCGGTATAGCACAGTACTTCTACGCCTTGTTCTTGCGCACTCTTCAATAATTTTGAATATTGTGGGTCTATATGGTGTGCAGGAGAGACTTTTTCAATACCAGAATGCAAAACTGTGAATAAAAGTACTGCTCTGTATCCATTTTGAACCATTTTTGTGAGCTCTCTCAGGTGCTTCTGTCCACGAGTGGTTACTGCATCGGGAAAGTATCCCTGACCTAGATTGAACTCATCAAGTAAAGTCACGCTTTTCACTTCTATATAGCAGTTAGGTCGATTTGATGACATGAGCAGTATATCAATCCGGCTATTTTCATCACCATATCGAACTTCTGTTTTGAGTTGTTCGTAGCCTGTTAGCTCGTGGATTATGCCTGTTTCTACCGCTTCTACTGCGAGTTGATTTGCTCTAGCAGTATTCACGCAAATTGTGTCACCTTTATTGGTTTGGGTTAGCTCCCAGCTATGTGGATATTTACGCTTGGGATTGCTAGAGGTTGAATACCAAATTGTATCTCCAGTCATTGCACAGCCTGTCATAGCGCCAGTGTTCGCGCAGTGTATGGTAATGTCTTCATTATTGGGTAAATGAATGTCGGCAAGGAAACGTTTGTAGCGTTTAATCAATACCGCGGGTTGTAATTGAGGTTCAAACTTCATTTGAGGCTGGATTTATGTACAATATTTACATTATTACATCATAAGGCTTTTCAATTGTCACAGCTTCCCATAGAGAGCGTGATGCCAGAATTACTATCTGGTATTCGAACTCACTCCCAAGTGATCCTTAAGGCTGCTCCTGGTGCAGGTAAATCGACTTATTTCCCATTACAGTTATTGGCTGAAAATCTAGTTGATGGAAAGATCATCATGCTAGAACCTAGACGCTTGGCTGCACGTAACATTGCTTATTATCTTGCTCAGCAGCTTGGAGAAAAGCTCGGCCAACGCATTGGTTATCGAGTGAAAGGGGAATCTAAAGTGAGCGCTAACACCAAGCTAGAGATTGTCACTGAAGGGGTTTTAACCCGCATGATCCAAACTGATCCTGAGCTCACCAACGTCTCTTTACTAATTTTTGATGAGTTTCACGAACGTAGTATTCATGCTGATACAGCTTTGGCGTTTTCTCTGGAGGTTCAGGACGTATTGCGAAGTGATTTGAAGTTAGTAATTATGTCAGCGACATTGGACCAAGATGCCCTTAGTCAATTGATGCCTGACGCGATATATATTGAGTCCCAAGGTCGACATTTTCCGGTTGAATATCGCTACCATCCTTTAAAGCTAAACCAGAGCTATGAACACGCTATGGTGGCACAAATCCATTTTTTGCTAAGTAAAGAAATAGGATCAATATTAGCGTTTCTTCCCAGTATGGCTGCTATTAAACGTGTTGCCCAGAGTTTAACAGGCTTGCCGGAAAATGTAGATGTTTGCCCTTTGTATGGGCAACTGGACGTTAAGCAGCAGCAGGCCGCTATTCAAGCTTCTACTAATGGTCGACGTAAAGTTGTGTTAGCCACCAATATCGCTGAAACCTCCTTAACGATAGAAGGTGTACGTATTGTGCTTGATTCTGGCTTGCAGCGAACTGCGAAGTTTGATGTTAAAAATGGAGTCACTAAGCTTGAGCAAATTCGTATTGCTCAATCATCGGCAGAACAAAGAGCTGGACGAGCGGGGCGACTAGAACCAGGTATTTGTATCAGGCTGTATTCTGAGAGCCAAATGAAACAGCAGCCAGAGGTTCCTTCCGCAGAAATTATTTCTTCAGACTTATTGAGTTTAACGTTTGAGTTAGTGCAATGGGGGACGACTGAACCAACGGACTTAAAGTGGCTTGATGTTCCTCCAAAGGGGGCTATTGAACAATCAAAACAGTTACTTATTCGGCTTGGTTTATTGGATAGCAAATATCAGCTAACCCCACAAGGCAAGTTGGCTTGTGAACTTGGGGTAGAACCAAGAATTGCAGCAATGTTGACCTATTCAAAAGTACAATCATGGCAAGATACGGCACCCGCAGTCGCTGCATTGTTGGAAACGCCAGAGCGGGATTGTGTGAATTTTTTACATTCGGTTGATCGTTTTAAGCGAGGGGTACATGCTCAGCAGAACGTTGTTTATCAGCGAGGTTTAGCCTTAGCGCGCAAACTCTCGTGCAACTTTTCACATTCTTTTATCGATGAGTCTCTAGTTGCAGTTATGTTGGCCACTGCATTTCCAGACCGAATAGCACAATTGCGTAAAGGGCAAGTCGGTCAGTTTTTGCTTTCTAACGGCCATGGAGCAGAGATGAGTAATGACGATGGACTAGAAACATCAGAATATATAGTTATTGCCGATCTTATGCGTGGTCATACAGGTTCTTCTCGGGTTTTTTTAGCGATAGAGCTGCAATTGGTGATACTTGAGAAATGGTGTCATCAATTTTTCCTTACTCAAGAAAGTATTGATTGGGATGATGCGAAAGGGCGCTTGAAAGCTGAGTCTCAAAAATGTATTGGTCGCTTGGTCATTGAGAGAGTGGCTCTACCAAGTCCTGAAGCAAAAAAAATCACTCAAGCTTTACTCAACTATGTAAGACGCAAAGGCTTAGGTGTATTAAACTGGTCGGAGAAAAGTAAGCAAACGTTGGAACGGATTCGTTGTGCTGCCGATTGGTTACCTGATTATTCATGGCCGGACCTGACTGAAGACGAACTATTAGAAAATCTTGAGCAGTGGCTGGAGCCGTACTTAATTGGAGTTACTTCATTAAAGGCAATGCAAACCATCGATATTGAACCAGCGTTAATGTCCTATCTTTCTTGGCCACTAAATCAGAAAATAGATCAATGGTTACCTGTGTATTTCGTCTTACCAACAGGGACGAAAAAAAAGATTCGCTATCAGTACGGTCAAGAAGCTGTGCTTTCTGTTCGGATGCAGGAAATGTTTGGTGAGCAAGAGTCCCCCCAAATAGCGCAGGGGAATAAAACGTTACTTGTGGAACTATTGTCTCCTGCGCAGCATCCGTTACAAGTCACACGAGATTTGGCAAGCTTTTGGGCTGGTGCGTACAAAGAAGTGCAAAAAGAAATGAAAGGGCGTTACCCCAAGCATGTATGGCCTGATGATCCTGCCAATCACGTGGCGACGACAAAAACTAAGCGGCAACTAAACTCATGAGCAAGAAATCAACTTCGAATAATAACAAAGCAAAAACCAGTAACAAATCACCACGTAAACCATCATCGGTAAAGCGTAAGCGTTCAAAGAAAAATCAACGCAGTTGGTTAAAGATGCTTTGGGGTGTCTCTTGGAAAGTATGCTTGGCGGGCTTGGTTTTAATTGTATTCGTTGGCGTGTATTTGGATAGCGTGGTTAGGCAGCGCTTTGAGGGGCAACTCTTTGATTTACCTACTGTGGTCTATGCACGGATTCTAAATCTTGCTCCAGGTGATAGTATATCAATACAAGAAGTACGTAATGAGTTGGATGTGCTCAATTATCGTAAAGTTAGCCACCCTCGTTACCCTGGAGAATATTCTTCCTCCTCCACCAAGATAGAATTATTTCGCCGTCCGTTTGAGTTTACTAATGGGCCAGAACCTGATCGCCATGTCATGCTGTATTTTGGTACCGCAGGCTTGAAACAGATTAAATCATTAGAGAAATCTGCTGATCTTGGTTACTTACGTATTGAACCTAAAATGTTGGGAATGCTTGAAAAAGACCATGATGAGCAACGCTTGTTCTTGAGGAGAGATCAATTTCCAGAAATTATGGTTGATGCTTTGTTGGTGACGGAAGATAGGGATTTCTATCAGCATGATGGAGTATCACCGTTAGCCATTGCTCGTGCTATGGTAGCGAATCTCAAAGCTGGGAGAACGGTTCAAGGCGGAAGTACCCTGACTCAGCAGTTGGCGAAGAATATCTTCCTTTCTAGTGATAGAACATTGTGGCGTAAGTTACGTGAAGCTTATATGGCGCTAATTATTGACTATAGATACAGCAAAGATCGTATTTTAGAGGGGTATCTCAATGAAGTTTACTTAGGTCAAAGCCGTGGTGAAGCGATTCATGGTTTTGGCTTGGCCTCTAGGTTGTATTTTGGTCAACCTATTCAAGAGCTTAGAATTGATCAGCTTGCACTATTGGTGGGTATGGTAAAAGGACCTTCATATTACAACCCAATCCGCTACCCTGAACGAGCTAAAGAACGCAGAGATCTTGTGTTACGTTTGATGATGCAGCAAGGGGTTTTAAGTGCAAGCCAGTATGAAATAGCGGCTAGTCGACCTCTAGATATACAAGATAATCCTCGAATTGCTAGTCGTCAGCCAGCTTATTTTCAGCAGCTTAAAATAGAACTAAAACAAAAAGTAGGGGGCGTATTTCAATCTGATGTCGGACTTAGGGTCTTTACTTCTCTTGATCCCGTATCACAACAGGAACTTGAGTTGGCAATCGCAAGAAAAATACCTCAGCTGAGTCAAGTTGCAGGTAAATCTTTAGAAGGTGCTGCGATTGCAGTTGACCGCCATACTGGTGAAATACGCGCTATGGTTGGAGGAAAACGTACTGGCTATGATGGTTTTAATCGTGCTCTAAATGCCAGTCGCCAAATTGGGTCACTAGTTAAGCCTGCTGTCTATTTAACCGCTTTAGAGCAGCCCCAAAAGTACAATCTAGCAACTACTTTGCATGATAAGCCTATTAGCCTAAAAGGTTCTAAAGGCAGTGTTTGGTCGCCACGTAACTATGATCGAAAATTCAGAGGTGATGTACCTTTGTATTTAGCACTTGCTAAGTCATTAAATGTACCTACGGTTGAATTAGGCATGCAGTTGGGTATTTCGAATGTCATTGATACACTTGCCAAGCTTGGTGTCGATCGTAATGAAATTAGACCTGTTCCTTCGATGTTCCTCGGTTCTTTCACGTTAACACCTTTCCAGGTGGCGCAAATGTATCAAACATTGACCAATTCTGGTAAGCGCTCTCAGTTATCCGCATTGCGCTCTGTGGTTGATAAAGAGGGCAATGTGTTATTTCAATCTTTACCTAGAACGGCACAAACTATTGATCAGCAAGCTGCTTGGTTGACAACTTATGCAATGAAGCGAGGTGTATTGGAGGGAACTGGTCGATATCTTAATAGTCAATTTGGCTGGGCAGCATTAGCAGGCAAAACTGGTACTAGTAACGATACTCGTGATAGTTGGTTTGTTGGTATTGATGGCCGTGAAGTGACGACTATCTGGCTTGGCCGCGATGATAACCAGCCGACCCAATTGACAGGTTCTAGCGGTGCATTGAGAGTGTATGCGGAATACCTAAAACATCGTATTCCTGAAGCCTTGTCTTTACCTTGGCCGCAAGGAATAAGTACTCTCGGCTTTACTTATAATGATAACGGAAGCCTCCAACTAGATTGTGAAAATGCATTTAAACTCCCTATGTGGGATGTCGATAACCGACTTAAACAAGAGTGTGAAAGTCAGCCTACACAATGGATCAAAAAGTTATTCAGTTGGTAGTTCTCAATTCATTAAGTGTTACATGCGTATTATCTAAAAGGGAATTGGAGAGTGAAGAAGGTATTGTTTTTTTTACTTATCAATGTTTTGTCGCTATCAAGCGCTATGTCGGCAGTGCCTCAACAACCTGATGAGGTAAAAAGGCCAAAAATCGCAGTGGTACTTGCTGGAGGAGGAGCTAAGGGAGCAGCTCATATCGGGGTGCTCAAAGCTCTAGAAGAACTCAAAATTCCAGTGGACTATATTACTGGAACCAGTATGGGGGCATATGTCGGTGGTTTGTATTCAACGGGTATGAGTTCTGACGAGATCGAGAGCTTTATTACGACGGTGGACTGGAACAGTGGCTATCGTGATAGGGTCGATCGTAGTCAGAGACGTGTGCGTGATAAAGAATATGAAGATAGGTATCAACTTACGACGGATTTAGGCTTGCGTTGGGGGGAGGTTCATGCTGCTCGGGGAATAGTCCAAGGGCAAGGGATGCTGAAAATTTTACGTGAGACTTCAGGTAACCTACCACCGTTTACGTCTTTCGATGATCTCGCCATACCTTATCGCTCTGTTGCAACCGATATTATTGAATTGAAGCCTGTTGTTATTGGGGATGGGTATTTAGTTGATGCCATGATGGCGAGTATGTCTGTGCCAGGGGCATTGCCTCCTTATGAGCTTAATGGCCAATTGTTAGTGGATGGTGGCGTAACCAATAATATGCCCGTTGATGTAGCCAGAGCATTGGGAGCTGATGTTGTCATCGCTGTTGATATCAGTACGGATTACAGAGAAGAAGAGGAGTTTACAACCTTATTTACTGTTGCCGATCAGTTGTCAAATTATCTAGTGCGGAGTACAACAAATCGTCAGGCTAAAACATTGACAGATAGGGATGTTTTCCTTAAACCTCAAGTTGGAGATATGGAAACAACTGCATTTGAAAAAATGCCGTTTGCTTTTCAGCAAGGTTATCAAGCTGCAATCACCAATAAGCTAAAGCTTGCACAATATAGCGTGTCATCATCCGAGTATCAGGACTACATTGACCATAAAGAAGATGCTAGGCGAAAACTTCGCTATGGCGATGAAATAATAGTCGAACAAATTGTTATCCATAATCACAGTCATTACAGTGAAGAGGCACTTAAAAAATACCTTAAACTCGATCAGGGTAGACGCTATTCAACAGCTGAAATTGAAAATAGCATCCAAAATCTTTACGCATTAGATAGATTTGAGCTTATTACCTATCGCTATGAAGAAATTGATAATCAAAATTCTTTAGTACTGAATATTCGTGAGAAGTCATGGGGTCCAAACTATGCCAACTTCCGCTTCTTTTTGGAAGATGATTTCGATACGGATAGCCAATATTCAATAGGTGTATCGACCAATTTTACTGACTTAAACTCTTTGGGAGCAGAATTCAGACTCAATGTAGAGATGGGGTCTGACAAACTCGTATTAGGAGAACTTTACAGTCCATTGCTATTTAATACTGATATGTTCACGACAATAGCGGCCTCATACAGCAGTGAAAAAGTCAACTTACCCAGTAGAGGAATGACGGATACTTCATTGAATGCAACTCGAGATTATATACCTATTGCTTTTAATGAATGGGGAACTGAGTGGGCTGTGGGTTATCAAAATGCATTATGGAGCCGGATTAAACTTGGTGTTAGATACACTGATGGGACTGGTGAGCTGGCTTCGCTTCCTTCTCTTGGGGATGTGTCTTACAAACGTGTTGGAGGATTTATAAATTATCGTATTGACACGTTAGACAGCTTCAGTGTGCCTACCAAAGGATTGTATTTAGATCTAGATTACCTCGTATCGCATGATGACAGTATTGGTACGACTGGCAGTATATTCGAAGGACATAATGAGGATACTGCTCTTGAATACGGAGCTAAGGTGATTTATGCCCAGAGTTTTTCCCGCCACACTTTAATTGGTAATTTGGATGTTGGTGTTGTTGAAAGTAAAAATTCAGCATTAATTATTAACCCTAAAGAGCTTGGAGGCTTTTTAAACTTATCTGGGATCCCTCGAAATAGCCTTATTGGTCAAAATAAAATTTTTGGCAGTTTAGTATATCGATATCGTTGGTTTGATAATGATTTCGGCCTATTTTCGTCGCCTTTTTATCTTGGATTATCAATAGAATATGGAGGTGTGTGGTCAGATCCCAGTATTAGTGCTGATAAAGCACCCTTGTATGGTGCAGGGTCTATATTTGCCGGCATTGACTCCCCTGTAGGGCCAATTATGTTAGGTTACGGCAGGACGGAGCAGAGCTATGATTCTTTCTATCTTATTATTGGAACCAGTTTTAAATAATTATCCCATAATTAGTAGTATGAATTATTGACTAACAGAGTGTGCGAATAGGGAAACAAAGTAAAGAAAATCATAGGACTTTAGTTATAACTTGCTATGTTGGTCAAGATGATGAGATTTTAATTTATCGTTAATTTTGCTATCCTAGCGCCCAAAGTTTGGTCTCTTTAATACAGTTTTTAGATAATAATGTTATTAGTGAGAACCAAGTTTCCAAGGATGTTCACTTCGTTACTTTTGAATAATAGTAATAATAACGGAGGAACCGCAATGAGAGGAAAAAGTCGTGCTTGAAGCCTACCGTAAACACGTCGCAGAGCGTGCTGATGAAGGAGTTGTTCCGAAACCACTAGACGCTGAACAAGTCGCTGGTCTTGTTGAACTACTGAAAAATCCCCCTCAAGGTGAAGAAGCCGTACTTCTTGACTTGCTTGAGAATCGTATCCCTCCTGGTGTGGATGAGGCGGCCTATGTCAAAGCTGGTTTTCTCACAGCGGTGACTAAAGGTGAAGTGAAATCCCCTCTAGTTAGCCGTGAAAAAGCAGCTCAGCTTCTGGGAACAATGCAAGGTGGTTATAACATAGCACCCCTTGTAGAACTGATTGAAGATGATGCTTTGGCTCCAATTGCAGTAAAAGCTTTATCTCACACCTTACTGATGTTTGATGCTTTTTATGATGTAGAAGAAAAAGCGAAAGCAGGTAACGAGCATGCTAAGAAAATTATGCAGTCTTGGGCTGATGCCGAATGGTTTTTATCCAAGCCTGAGTTAGATAAAAAAATTACTCTAACTGTCTTTAAGGTGACAGGTGAAACGAATACGGATGACCTTTCACCGGCTCCAGATGCTTGGTCACGACCAGATATCCCTGTTCATGCTCTCGCCATGTTGAAAAACGAGCGCGATGGTATTATCCCAGACCAACTAGGAAGTATCGGCCCAATAGCTCAGATTGAAACACTGAAGAAAAAGGGCCATCAGTTGGTATATGTTGGAGATGTAGTCGGAACAGGATCGTCACGTAAATCGGCAACCAATTCAGTGTTGTGGTTTATGGGGGATGATATTCCTAATGTGCCGAATAAGCGTGCTGGTGGATATGTTCTCGGTGGTAAAATAGCGCCTATCTTCTTCAATACAATGGAAGATGCTGGAGCTTTACCTATTGAAGTTGACGTATCTGAACTCAACATGGGCGATGTGATTGATGTTTATCCATACGAAGGTAAAGTATGTAATCATGCGACTGGTGACACTTTAGCTGAGTTTGGTCTGAAAACCGATGTGCTTATTGATGAAGTCCGTGCTGGCGGCCGTATCCCGCTCATCATTGGGCGTGGCTTGACAGACAAAGCGCGGCAATCGCTTGGCCTTGAAGCTTCAGATATTTTCCGTAAACCAGGTGCTGTTGCTGATTCGGGTAAAGGGTATTCTTTAGCTCAAAAAATGGTTGGCAAGGCGTGTGGCGTTGACGGTATTCGCCCTGGTACATACTGTGAGCCTAAAATGACTACTGTAGGCTCTCAAGATACTACAGGCCCTATGACGCGAGATGAACTGAAAGATCTAGCCTGCTTAGGTTTCTCAACTGATTTGGTCATGCAATCATTCTGTCATACCTCTGCGTATCCCAAGCCTGTTGATGTCAATACTCATCATACATTACCAGATTTTATTATGAACCGTGGTGGGGTATCTTTGCGCCCTGGAGATGGTGTTATTCACTCTTGGCTAAACAGAATGCTTCTCCCGGATACTGTGGGAACTGGTGGTGACTCGCATACTCGCTTCCCTCTGGGTATTTCTTTCCCAGCAGGATCCGGTTTGGTTGCATTTGCCGCCGCTACAGGCGTCATGCCATTGGATATGCCTGAATCGATTTTGGTTCGCTTTAAGGGCGAGATGCAGCCTGGAATTACACTGCGAGATCTTGTACATGCCATTCCATATTATGGTATTAAGCAAGGCCTACTTACAGTTGAAAAAGCAGGTAAGATAAATGAGTTTTCAGGTCGAGTACTAGAAATTGAAGGGGTTGAACACTTAACCGTTGAGCAAGCATTTGAGTTATCTGATGCGTCAGCTGAGCGTTCTGCTGCTGGTTGTACAGTCAAGCTCTCTCAGAAGTCGATTGAAGAGTATCTAAACTCGAATATTGTCATGCTGAAATGGATGATTTCTGAAGGTTATGGCGATCGCCGTACTATAGAGCGCCGCATCACAGCGATGGAAGAGTGGGTAGCCAATCCTGAACTCATGGAAGCGGATGCGGATGCTGAGTACGCACACGTAATTGACATTGATTTGGCTGAGATTACGGAGCCGATTCTTTGTGCGCCAAATGATCCAGATGATGCTCGCTTACTATCTGATGTCCAAAATACCAAAATTGACGAGGTATTCATTGGCTCATGTATGACTAATATTGGTCATTTCCGCGCAGCTGGTAAATTATTGGAGCAGTTTGGTGGTCAGTTAGATACCCGCCTTTGGGTTGCACCTCCAACCAAAATGGATAGAGATCAGCTTACCGCTGAGGGGTACTACGGAATTTATGGACGTGCAGGGGTTCGTATTGAAACTCCTGGGTGCTCCCTGTGTATGGGCAACCAAGCAAGAGTGGCGGACAAAGCGACAGTGATCTCAACGTCTACACGTAACTTCCCTAACCGTCTTGGTAATGGGGCCAATGTCTACTTATCTTCTGCTGAGTTGGCAGCGGTTGGAGCAATTCTCGGAAAAATCCCAACCAAGGATGAGTACCTAGAATATGCCAAGCAAATTGATGCGACGGCAGCTGATACATATCGCTACTTGAACTTTCACAAGATGGAAGAATACACTAAGAAAGCAGATACAGTCATCTTCCAAGAGCCTGTTTAATTACCCAAAACAGTACTAACATTGTGAGCGCCTGTTACTGACAGGCGCTTTTTTTTGAGCTTTATAAACGCTGTCTATATACTCTGCGTGACACTTGTATAAGGCTGAAATGATGGAATTCGAATTTATCCGCAACACACTCATGGGCAAATACTATGTTAAACCTAGTATGGGACATGAAATCCTTGGCCGCTGGCTTGAAGAAGAAATTGGCAAAGACAGGCAAAAAATACAGCAAGTGGACGAGTTGTTAGAGGCTGTAAAGTACTCCCCTCTGCTAGAGCACAAGTATGCAGGATGTGAAATATCGCTCATTATTCAAGGGGATGAAGTGACAGTGCAGGAGAATGTTTTGAGCCATGGTGACGTTTTGCTGGAAGACAGTGAGCTGAATTATTACAACAGTGAGAGTACAGCATCTTGTGGTCTGCAAGACTTCTCATCTTTGTTTAAACAATGGCAAGATTTCCTACAGTCTCGGTAGATAAACGGTATTTAATTTCTGCCTCATGATTGTGAAAAGGGCGCACTGTAATGGTGCGCCTTTTGTTTTTTTGTCCTACTTATAATTTAAATCATTTATATATTAAGAGCTTAATAACTTGGCATGTTGTTTGGATTATTGATTACAAGGTATATCAGCTTGAGAGGGTAAGATGAAAATCATTAATGCGATCATAAAGCCATTTAAATTGGATGATGTGAGAGAAGCTTTAGCAGATGTGGGTATAGAAGGAATGACAGTATCAGAGGTGAAAGGTTTTGGGCGGCAAAAGGGGCATACGGAGCTTTACCGTGGTGCTGAATATAAAGTTGACTTCTTGCCTAAAGTTAAGCTTGAAATTGCGACTCATGCAGAGAATGTCGATCACGTTGTTGAGGCCATATCTCAATCTGCGCACACTGGAAAAATAGGTGACGGAAAAATATTTGTTTACGATTTAAGCCAAGCAGTGCGTATACGTACTGGTGAAATGGATGCGGAAGCGCTTTGAGAATTCAAGGAATGGAGAAAATACAATGGAACTCACATCTACGGTAGCAGAGCTACGTTATGCACTGGATACTTTTTTCTTTCTAATTTCGGGCGCGCTTGTCATGTGGATGGCAGCGGGTTTTGCTATGTTAGAAGCGGGCTTAGTTCGCTCAAAAAATACTACTGAGATATTAACTAAGAACGTATGCCTTTATGCAATTGCTTGTACTACGTATCTCGTTGTTGGATATAACATCATGTATGTCGATAATACTGAAGGTGGTTGGCTTCCATCAATTGGTGCTCTGATAGGAGTGCAAAGTATAGGAGCTGACCATTCTTTAGAGTCGGACTTTTTCTTTCAAGTTGTGTTTGTTGCTACGGCGATGTCTGTTGTTTCAGGGGCTGTTGCTGAAAGGATGAAGCTGTGGTCATTTCTGATTTTTTCGGCGGTGCTAACCTCTTTTATTTACCCAATGGGAGGGTATTGGACCTGGGGGGGAGGCTTCCTATCACAAGCTGGATTTAGTGATTTTGCTGGTTCAGGAATTGTGCATATGTCTGGTGCAGCAGCAGCTTTCGCTGGGGTGTTACTGCTTGGAGCGCGGCGTGGAAAATATGGAAAAAATGGTGAGATTTATCCTATTCTTGGCTCAAATATGCCACTGGCAACCTTAGGTACTTTTATTTTATGGTTTGGGTGGTTTGGGTTCAACGGTGGTTCTCAGCTGATGGTGTCGGATTTTTCTAATGCGACAGCGGTTGGAAAAATTTTTCTAAATACCAATGCTGCTGCGGCGGCAGGTGCATTTTCGGCATTGTTGGTGTGTAAAACAACATGGGGAAAAGCGGATCTTACTATGGTTCTAAATGGTGCTTTAGCTGGTTTGGTTGCTATTACTGCAGATCCTTTGTCCCCATCCTCGATGCATTCGGTTGTTATTGGTGCTGTTTCCGGTGTTTTGGTGGTATTTAGCATCATTGCATTGGATAAACTTAAGATCGATGATCCTGTTGGCGCTATATCGGTACATGGTATATGTGGATTTTTTGGTTTGATGATTGTGCCGTTGAGTAATGGTGAAGCAAGTTTTGGTACACAGTTCTTTGGTGCTGTAACCATTTTTACTTGGGTATTTGTGAGTAGTTTGGTTGTATGGTCGATACTCAAAGCAACGCTTGGCATTCGCGTATCTGAAGAGGAAGAACTTGAGGGTATGGATTTGCATGATTGTGGTGTTGGGGCCTATCCAGAGTTTGTGAGCTTAAAATAAGTCATAACATGTTACAAATAAAGTACTCAAAAACCTGGCACGAATGGCAGGTTTTCTGGTTTCAATGATTGAGTTCTAAATCGTGATACATATAATAACGCAACTGATAAACGTTATCATTACGAAATTAAAGGACTGAACCAATGAACAAAGTGCTGACTCTTTCGGCTTTGGCGTGCGTAACTTTAGCACCAACAGTAATGGCTAGTGAGACTGAAGAGGTGAACGTCTACTCATACCGTCAACCTTTCCTAGTTGAGCCTATGTTCAACGAGTTCACTAAAGATACGGGTGTAAAAGTGAACGTTAAATTTGCTAAAAAAGGTTTAGCGGAAAAGTTGGCTCAAGAAGGTGAGTATAGTCCAGCGGATGTGATTTTAACGGTAGATATTAGCCGTTTGGCCGAACTAACAGAGAAAGGTTTGGTTCAGTCTGTGAAGAGTGACGTGCTTGAGAAGAACATTCCAACACAATACCAAGATGAAGATAATGGGTGGTTCGCACTAACGACACGAACTCGTAGTGTTTATTCTTCACGTGATCGTATTGGTAAACTAGGTGATGACTTTACGTATGAAGATCTAGCTAAGCCTGAATTCAAAGGAAAAATTTGTACTCGTAGTGGTAAGCACCCTTACAATATTTCACTGGTTTCATCGATGATTGCTCATCAAGGTGAAACTGAAACTAAGAAGTGGCTAGAGGGTGTCAAAGCGAACCTAGCGCGCAAGCCTCAAGGTAATGATCGTGCTCAAGTAAAAGCGATTAAAGAAGGTCTTTGTGACGTATCTTTAGGTAACAGTTATTACCTAGGTAAAATGTACAATGATAAAGAGCAAAAAGCTTGGGCAGATGCTGTCTACATTAACTTCCCCGATCAAAAAACCACTGGCACACATGTGAATATTTCTGGTATGGCGATGGCTAAGTATTCACCGAACAAAGACAACGCTCTAAAACTGATGGAGTTTTTATCTGGCGACATAGCCCAGAGCATGTATGCTGAAGTTAATTATGAATATCCCGTTAAAAATGGGGTCAAGCGTTCCGATCTCGTTGCATCTTGGGGCGACTTCAAAGCGGATAGTATCCCTCTAGATGAAATCGCTGATCATCATGCTGCCGCTATCAAATTGCTAGATGAAGTGAAGTTTGATCTGTAAATATGTAACGTTTCTTTTGTTCAGCCTAAAATGATTCTTTACCCGAGTAACTTGAGGTTACTATTATATAAGGGTATAAAATACCTTTGAGCGTGTTAAAGGTGCGTTGTCTATATACGCATCTATGATTGTTGGGCGATGAAAGAGAAAATATATTTGTGGAAAACCAGTAGTGGGATGCTAGCTCTGCTACTGGTTTTGCCGATCTTGGCGATATTTATGACCGCTATTGGTGAGACAGATGAACTCTTCTCTCACCTTATGTCTACAGTGATGCCAACGTATACGCTTAACACTGTTGTTTTGGCTGCAGGGACTATGTTTCTGTCAGCTATTTTGGGGATCCCCTCAGCTTGGATAATGGCGATGTGTCGTATACCGAGTGAGAGTATTTTACAGTGGGCATTGGTTTTACCTTTGGCGATGCCAAGCTATATTGTTGGTTACATTTTCACCGATTGGCTCGATTTTGCAGGGCCAGTCCAAATATTTCTTCGTAATACTATGGGATGGGGAATAGGGGACTATTGGTTTCCTGATATTAGGACCCTGCCAGGTGCGACTTTTGTTCTGGCATTAGTATTATACCCTTATGTTTATTTACTATGTCGAGCTTCTTTTATGGAGCAAAATGTCTCTTTATTGCAATCGGCTCGATTACTCAAATGTTCGCCTTGGGAAAGTTTTCGCCGGATATCATTACCACTCGCTAGACCTTCAATTGCGGTTGGCCTATCGCTGGTTGCTATGGAAACCATAGGTGATTTTGGTACCGTGAGTTACTTTGCGGTTAATACACTCACAACAGCTGTCTACGACACTTGGTTAGGATATTCAAGCTTAACTGCTGCTGCAAAGATTTCAGCAATTATGTTGGTATTCGTTATTTTACTGCTCAGCACTGAACGTTATAGTCGACGGAAGCAAAAGCTATTCCAAAATCAATTTAACAGCAGTGAAGATTTTCGTTATCAATTACAGGGCTGGAAAAAGTGGTTGGCATTGACTTGGTGTTGGGGTTTGGTGGCTATAGCTTTCTTCTTACCTCTTTTGCAATTGATCATCTACGCCAATCAATATTTTCACCAAAGTTGGACCCCAGAGTTTCGCGAATATGCCTTTAATAGCTTATACGTTTCATTTTCGGCAGCTCTTATTGGTGTTTCTGTTGCGGTGGTGGTTAACTTTTATCATCGTTTGGTCAATAACGGTAAAAGCTTGGCAGTTATGCGCCTATCATCCATGGGATATGCTGTTCCAGGAACGGTTTTGGCGATTGGCGTTATGGTGCCTGTTTTATTTATGGATCATATTGTGAATGATACGGCTAAAATAATGAACTTAGGACAGCCTGGGCTCATCTTCTCAGGATCTATGTTTGCCTTGATTTTTGCACTAACAGTGCGGTTCTCTGCTGTTGCGATCGGTAGTATTGAAAGCAGCCTTAATAGGGTGCCCCCTTCACTTGATATGGCATCACGCACTATGGGCTGCAATTCTAATCAGATGCTGTGGCGTGTCCATTTTCCTCTGATTCGCCGTGGAGCTTTGATTGCTGGTTTATTGGTATTTATCGAATCGATGAAAGAGCTCAATGCAGCCTTATTACTTCGACCTTTCAATTTTGAAACTCTGGCAACTTATGTTTATAACTTTGCCTCCGATGAGCAACTAGAGTTGGCCGCATTACCTGCGGTATTATTGGTCTTAGTTGGATTGATTCCACTTGTTTTGGTTAACCGTTCGCTGGAGCATACACATTGATGGGCAGTGCATTATCTATCACTAGTTTAACCTGTAAATATGATCTTCAGACGACGGTTCTGGAGTCCTTATTCTTGGATGTAAAGCATGGCGAGATAGTTTGTTTGCTTGGCGCAAGTGGCTGTGGAAAAACGACTTTGCTTAAGGCTATTGCAGGCCTACTGCCACTTAGTTCAGGTTCTATGAGTCTCAATGGGATCCTTATCGATGATGGTCGTTGTTGGCAGCCACCGGAACAGCGTAACATTGGTATGATATTCCAAGACTACGCTTTATTTCCTCACTTGACGGTCGAAGAGAATGTGGCCTTTGGCTTAAAGACTTTTGGCAAGCAAGCTAGGTTAGCTAAAGTATCAGAAATGTTGGAATTGGTTCACCTCACCGGATATGAAAAACGATATCCTCATCAGCTCTCAGGTGGGCAGCAACAACGTGTCGCAATTGCTCGCTCATTAGCTTATAAGCCAGATTTACTATTACTCGATGAGCCATTCTCGAATATTGACACTCAGGTTCGTCATGAATTGATCGGTGAGATCCGCAAGATCTTTAAGCAACAGGGAGTTACCGCTATCTTTGTGACACATAGCAGAGAAGAAGCGTTTGCCTTTGCCGATAAAATGGCTGTTATGAATCATGGGGTTATCGAACAGTATGGAACGGCAAGCGAACTGTATTATCAGCCGTCGAGTAAATTTGTTGCAGATTTTCTGGGTGGTGGAAGTTATCTGTTAGCAAAGCGTATTTCTGAACGTGAATTTGAAACTGAACTGGGTCTCGTTGAGGCTAAGGCACAGCAAGATATTCATATAGATGCTCACTGTGAATTGTTATTGCGTCCACAACATGTCCAGATTAGTGCTACCGAGCAAAGTAGTGTTACGGTTCTTGAGCAACAGTTTATGGGTGATCATTGCCGCTATGTGATTGATGCTAGCGGCAGCCGATTATTAGCTAGCTCATCTGAGCCTCTATCAATTGGCCAACCTGTTTCTGTCAAAGTTGAAACACAAGGTGTACTTGCATTCTAGCTTTTTTCGTTAGGCTGCGATAAAGGATTTAATTTGAGCAGCCTAACTATTTGTCCTCACTGAGCAGTGGTTTGTACCATAGTCTGGAATAGTTTTCAGTCATAGTATGCGAGTGAAGCTTGTTTCCATGGATAACGATAATTAATATGCTGTTTATCCATTAAGCATAAATGTTGCTTGAGTCTTTCCTGGTAGTTTTGCCAATTACGCTGTTGCTTAAATGTCCAGCAGGTTTCAGCAATAGCTGTCAGCCTTGGAAATAACATGTAATCTATTTTTTTTTGGTCGCTTATATTTTCACACCACAATGCGCACTGAATACCGAGTATGTGTTTATAGATTGGATTATCTTCAGGAATTTCAGCTATAGGCTCATATTGGTAGGCTTTATCTAAGGTAAGAACTCCTGCCCAGTTAGTTCCCGGTTCGTGAGGGGAAAAATCTTGTACCATATCGAGATAAGTGGCTTGGGCTGGCTGAAGGACAACGTCAAAACCTTGTTTTGCACAATCTAGCGCGGCTTTTTCATTTTGCCAGGAAAAAATAATCGTATCTTTACTGATTTTGTTACCTTGTTTGATCTCTTCCCAGCCGAGCATACGTTTGCCAAGACTGGTTAACTTTTTCTCGGCATAATGGAGAATATGTCCCTGAAGCTCAGAGATATTTTCATAACCACTGCGGGCCATTAAAGCCTGACAATTACTATTTTTCTCCCATACCCCTTCAGGTACTTCATCGGATCCAACATGGATCCAAGGTGAGGGAAATAGAATAGCAACTTCCTCTAAAACCTTATCGATAAATTGATAGGTTCCGCTTAGGTTGGGAGAAAGAACATTATCGGTATAGTTTTGGATACTGCGATATTGTGAGGAGTCGTTGAGATCTACCAGCAAATGGGGGAGCGACTTTATTGCTGCACGGCAGTGGCCCGGTATATCAATCTCTGGGATGACACTAATTCCACGTTCCTCGGCATAGGCAATGACTTCACGTACTTGTTGTTGTGTATAGTAACCACCATAAGTTGAATCTAAATGACCTAGTTGAGGTTTCAATTCAGAGCCCTGACCGCGCTTAGATCCTATTTTTGTTAGTTGTGGAAAAGCTTTGATCTCCAGTCTCCATCCCTCATCATCAGTCAAATGCCAGTGAAATTGGTTAAATTTGTAATAGGCTAGGTGATTAATCAATCTTTTGATGGTTTCAATAGAATGAAAGTGTCGAGCGCAGTCGAGCATTACACCGCGATAGGCAAATCGTGGCTGATCGAAGATTTTAACTCGAGGAACGACTAAATTGTCATCTTTATTTGTAATTAACTGTATTAAGGTGGCGCAAGCATGGACAAATCCGCAAGGTGTACTTGCTTCTAGTACTATACCATTGCTATCTACTAGTAAGTGATAGTGCGACTCTCTTAGGTTTGGGTGATATGCAAAGGTAATATCATTTTGATTCTTAAATTTTTTTTGATGGCTGAAAGTGTCATTGAGTTCTTTTTTTAACCAATATGCTGCTTTTTCTGCCAAAAAAGTTTTAACGGTCATATTTTCTGAATTAGGAAGAGCCAAGTTGCCATCTAGGTATATGATTTTATTTGGTTTAGGGATTAATCCACTGTCTTTTTTATTAGGAGGTGTCAATTGAGACTGACAGGAATGAGTCGAGGCGAGAGCAATAGGTTTCACCACAACGGGTAGTTTTAACTTATCGTTGAGGTCGATAATTAAGGCTTCTTTAATTCCATGAGAATAGAAACGTAATGGTAATGAATCAATATTAAATTGACAGTAAAAGCATTCATTATTGGCTATTGTGCAGCTATCTGGTGTGATTTCGCAAAAACTCCCCACCTGTTTTATATGACCATTAGTGAAGCTCGCGGGCTGGATAAAGCGTTCGAAAATAAATTGTAAAGACCAGTTGCTAAGAGTGGAACCTGATAGATTGTATAAAGTTAGACCTAATAGGCTACTACTTTGATCTTCAGAGAGTACACTAAGTTCAAGACGGTAATCCATGATTTCTCCTAGAATACAAATTATGTTGTGGCTGACCAGCAAGCATCAAGGCTCCTTCCAACGCATCAGAAAGCGGTTCAGAAAGCCATTGATGTATGTCTGGGGTAAGCCAGTCGACTATGCGTTCGGCAATACTGCCCATCAGACAAACCTGTGACGCCCCTTTTTTAACAAGTGCTTGAATTAACATTTCAATATCACTTGCAGTCTGTTTCAATAGCGATATTGCCAGTGGGTCACCTTGAGCCGCATGTCTAAATATTAAAGGAGAAAATTGGCCATAATCACGCGGAAGTGCTTGTTTAGACCAAATGACGATTTCGCTGATATCGTGATTAAAGTGTTGGATAATGTCATGAAAAAGCGGGGTTTTGTCGCGCATGTTGTCAGAGGCTAGTATCACTTGTTGAATTAACCTTAATCCCATAATTGCGCCCCCACCTTGATCTGAGATCGGAAACTCATGCCCACCAACTACATGCTGCTTTGTCCCAGATAAATAAAGACCGCACGATCCAGTCCCAGCAATAACAATGGCACCACTATGTCCATTGTGTGCACCTAGGCAAGCACCATAAGCATCAGTGTTGAGTACAGCAGAAGCAAAAGGGTGTGGTTGAGACATAAATTCATACCAAGCGGCTTTATGTTCTGCTCCAGCAAGCGCTAGGCCTAAATGCATGAGTGGTAATTGAGTATCATCAAGTCCAGCGTTATTGGCTGCGTTTGTTACCGCTTCAATCACTGAATTAAGTGCAAGCCCTACGCCCAATAAAATGTTGGCACTGCCGCTTTTCGCTTCTCCAACTAATTTTCCGTGATGATTTTTTATCCTAGCGCGGCAACTTGTTCCTCCGCCATCAATGCCAACATAATAATGACTCATACTAGCTTCCTTCTATGGGTGGAAATGATTTTCTTGGGCAATGATCGCCAGTAAGTACCATGCGCTATGAGGTAGCCATTGTTCTCCCCATCGCCAATTATGTAACATATCGTTTTGATGAGTTGGAGGGTTAAATGCTATGCTTTGCGGGGCGTCTACTCCAGCGGTAATACCGTTGCAAATACCACCTTTTGCATTATAAAAGCCAAGTTGAGGTAGGTAGTTAGGGTTATTGTTTCCATGACCGTCGAGCATGCACATGTCATAGGGATTAAGGCCTAGTATCCAATTAATGGAATGTTGAGCGTAAAATGCTATTTTTGTTTTTAGCTCAATATCTTCGATAAAAGGCTGAGCAAAGTAAGCCATCACAGCCAATGAAGCGAGACGTGCATTTTCTCCTTGCCACCAGTAGCCGGTCTCATTATTTTGCGCCATAAAGAAGGTATCTCTTTTGTCTTGATGTAGTTCTTTGACATATTGGCGTGGGTAGCCAAATGGGTTGGATACCTTTTGAGTGATTGAAAGTTCAAAGCGGCATGATTGAACCAGAATTCTTACAATAGGTTCTTTCAGGTGCTCTTGCCTCTCTATGTCCAGATATTCGCTTAAAACGATAGCGGGAAGGCCAGCTTCAGCTGGGTGGTAGTATGGACGTGAACCATCTTTATTAGCTGACCAGAAGTGTTGAATGTTTTTATCTGAGCACTGGCGTTTTGCTAGTTGAATTGCCCAAGTTCGACTCTCTTCTAAGTAGCAGGGCTGATTGGTTGTTTTATACAATTCAACACTGGCGATGAGCGCGCAGTATTCGTCAATAATATTTTCTTGCCCATCATTGAGGTAATAGTGGTTGTACTCTTTTAGGTGTTCATAACCTAATATTGCCGCGTTGAGATAGTCACGAGAGTTATAGTCACTTTCCCTTTTAAGTCGTGCGATTGCAGCGAGTGCAGCAATCGTAATGCCTCCACCTTGGCGAAATCCTGCTTGATAATCTTCAGATTTATGCCCTTGTTGAGTCGAATATGAGCATATTTCTCTTTTCTGTGGTTCTTTTGACCATTGGTCGAAAATGGTAGTATAAAAGTAGCCGCTGCTATGTTGCATTCTCATCAAGAAATCAGCACCAAATAAGGCCTCATCGGTCATTCTTTCATCCATAAAATCTTGGGATTTTTTAGTTTTTTGGCGAAGTTCAATCCCTTTGGCTAAATTCCATACAATCATTGGTGTCTGCTGCGGATTGAGATAATTAGCGTAAGAAAGGTGGCTTAAATATTTGCTAACATCTCCTGATGCATCATACCAGCCTCCGTGAGCATTAATGTGGGTATCGCTATTGTATAAGCGAATATGCCGATCATATTTGTCGTAAATGCCACTACAACGTTGAGATTTTAAGTAATGGACTACATCTGAAAGGGTGGATTGACATAGTAGGCCGCTTGCAATTTTAAATGGTGAGGTTCGGCAGTGATCTAAACGTAAATAATAATGACCTGAAGTTTGATGTGATGAAAAGTCAATTTGGCAAAAGTATCCTTGGAACCACTCTGCTACACGAATTTTTTCTCCAAGTACGAAACAATCGACACAGTTTCCAGTGCTATTATTGATCAGTTCAACACTAGAATTTGAATTTATAGTAGCGTCACTAAGCATCAAAATGGCCTGCTTAGGCCCTAGTTTTTCATAGCCGATATGGTTTGTAAGTATTTGCATTAACACCTCTGACTTTCCTATTGGTATCCCTTCCAAGAGACTAGGTGCTATTTTTGGTACAAATAACAGCGAACAAAATGATTGTCTGACAGTTGTGTGACTGCTGGCAGGGCTTCTTTGCATTGATTAGTGGCATGTTGGCACCTATCAGAAAAAGGGCAACCCACAGAATTTGGAGTCCAAAGAGGGATTTCTCCTTTGTTGCCTTTTAATTTTTCATGGATGGATTTACTGGGATCAGGCACGGCTGAAATAAGTAGTTGCGTATAGGGATGTTGAGGGTGATGGATTATTTCTTCTGTATCTCCCCACTCAACCATATGACCGACGTACATGACCGCGAGATCTTCTGCAATATACCGTGCTGTTGCTATGTCATGGGTGATGTAGAGTAGCGACATCTTTTTCTCAAATTTCATCTTCTCCAGCAGATTGAGCACACCAGCGCGGATAGAAACATCGAGCATAGAAGTGGGTTCATCGGCCAAAACTACTTCTGCTCCTACAGCGATATTACGCGCAAGATTAATTCGTTGGCGCTGCCCTCCAGAGAGTTGGTGAGGGAACTTTTCTGCCGTTTCTTTCGCTGGGATTAGGCCAACTTGTTCTAGCAGTAAATATACGAGCTCTTTAAGTTCTTGTTTATTATTGGATTTGACTTTTTTATGTATTAACAGAGGGCGTGCTATGTGATGAAAAATATTGTGCGTGGGGTTAAGAGAACTAAATGGGTCTTGCCAAATCATTTGGACCCCTTTTCGATAGTTCATTAATTGTGAACGGGAACGAATAGACTCAAGATCTTTTCCTTTGTATTGGATTGAACCTGAGTTTGGAGCAAACATTTTGGCAATCATCTTAGCCGTTGTCGACTTTCCGGATCCTGACTCTCCAACTACCGAAAGTCCGCGGCTTTTATACATTTTGAAAGATACTTCATTAATGGCACGCATCATCGGTTGTTTTAACGCATTGCTATTAATTGGGAAGTCCTTGATAAGATTTTTTCCTTCGACTAATAGTTGTCCATATTCTTTGCTCATTATCATCTCCAATTGTTCACTTAATCATCTCAAACTAGCATTTGAATTGGGCTATAGGGTCACCATAGAGGTAGCAATTTGATAAATGATTTGGTTCTATTAGCCTAAGTTGGTTGTTTTTTTTGGTGCAAATGTCTTGAACTTGTTGGCAACGCGCTTGAAATCGACAACCTGTGGGGATGTCTAGCAAGTTTAATGGACTGCCCGGAATTCCTTTGAGTTTGGTTTTGGGACCTGTTAATGATGGAAAGGAGTTTCCTAATCCTTCAGTGTAAGGATGGTAGGGCTTTTGGAGGATTTTTTCTGATGGAGCGACTTCCACCAACTCACCCGAATACATAATGCCAATTCGATTAGAAAACTCGACCATGAGTGACAGGTCGTGGGTGATAAAAAGAATCGCAAAGCCAAACTCCTCTTTAAGATCATAGATTTTTTGCAGTATTTCCCTTTGAACTACGACATCTAAGGCCGTTGTCGGTTCATCCATAATGATCATTTTTGGGTTGAGTGCGAGTGCAATTGCAATCACGAGACGTTGACGCATACCACCGGAAAATTGATGCGGGTAATCGCTTAAGCGGCTAGGGTGGATATCAACAATTTCAAGCAATCCTTCAGCTCTTCTGCGAGCCTGGGTTCGAGTCATGTTGGTGTGATACATAATGACATCGCAAAATTGTTCTTCCATTGTTAAGACTGGGTTTAAGGCATTCATAGCACTTTGGAAGACCATAGACATTTCGCTCCAGCGAAAAGCTTTCATGCGATGGTCGCTAAAGTTGAGAATATCTTCACCGTTGAAGAGTATTTCTCCTGCAGTGATAAAAGCAGGTGGCTTGTGTAGGCGCATTAGTGAAAAGGCCACGGTGGACTTACCGCAGCCAGATTCCCCAGCCAAGCCAAATACTTCTCCATGAGCAATATCAAAACTGACGTGACTGCAAGCACGTACGTCACCTGCGTCTGTAATGTAGTCTACACAAAGATCACGAATGGAAATTAGTGGGCTATTCATAGTTATTTATCTCCGCTCCATAGCCGTATTCTGCGTTTCAAAGTTAGATAATTTCTCTGTCTGGTTTTGCCGAGATAGCTTCTTCCAGCGCTTCAGCCCTTTGTGGGATCGCAACTGTGGATTAGCAATTTCGTCAACAGCAAAATTAAGTAGGGCTAAACCTGTTACAAGAAGGATTAATGCAGCGCAGGGTACGAATAGTTCCCACCAAGCACCAATTAGCATTGATGAAGACGTTTGTACGTTGTAAAGCATAATTCCCCAACTGACGGTGTTTGGATCACCTAAGCCAAGAAAAGATATCGTGGCTTCCATCATAATTGCGTACATAACAGAACCAATAAAACTTGCTCCGACAATGGGAATTAGATTGGGCAATATTTCGACGAAGATAATTCGCCATGATGATTCGCCCAAAACCTCTGCGGCTTTTACAAATTCCTTTTCACGCAGTGCAAGAGTTTGCGAGCGAATGATCCTGGCTCCCCATGCCCAAGCCGTTAACCCTATGATGAGAGCAATCGTTAGTGGGCCTGCTTCACCAATAAATGCCGCGAGAACGAACAAAAGAGGGTATTGAGGGATGACCAACATAATATTCATTGCAGCTGTTAATAAATCATCAATACGACCACCAAAATATCCTGCTGAAATACCAATTACGGTGGCGAAAAAACAAACACTAATCCCTGCTCCAAATCCAACACCCAAGGAAACTCGTGCGCCGTGAACAAATTGAGACCATACATCTCGTCCCATGCGTGTCGTTCCTAGAATATGGTCTGCTTTCTTAGACATTTTCAATGTACGTTTATCTGTTGCAAAATTTTTAGCAATCCACCCATCAGGGTAAAGTTGAGCGAATTTTACGACACTAGATGGATACTCGTGGGGGTTTCCGGTTCGCTTGTTTGGAGCATGTTTGCTAAGTAAAGGGGCCGTTAGAGCAATAAATAGAAAGATACTGATAATAAGGCTACCGATTAATGCCAAGGGGTTACCCCAGATAAGTCTTATGAATTCTTTTGTCATTAATGACTCCCTTGACGCAGGCGAGGATCGAGAGTGACATATAAAATGTCTGCTAATAAATTAAAAAACAGCATAAACAAAGTCATAATAAGTAGCTGTCCTTGTAAAACTTGATAATCACGGGCTTTTATTGCGTTAAAAAGAACAGAGCCTAGCCCAGGGTAATTGAAGATGATCTCTATAATAAGCTGCCCACCAATAGCCATACCTAGAGCCATAGATAAAGCGGTTACACTTGGAAGTAGTGCATTACGTGCAGCATAATTAAATATGATTCTATGCTCACTCAGACCCTTGCCTTTTGCCATGGTGATGTAGTCTTCGGCAAGTAAGTTAATCATATTGTTGCGCATGTTGACCAAGAAGCCTCCAACCTGAACAACTGAAGCGCAGAAAAGGGGAAGTACTGCGTGGTATGCAACGTCTTTTATGAATTCCCAGTTTGTCCAGTCTGGAGTATTTCCTGCGGTATATGCATAACTGGTAGGGAACCACTTCAAATTAATAGCAAAAACAAACATGGCAACCATGGCTATGACCACTTGAGGTATGGCTTGGATGATAAGCATTCCAGGTGTAATGAATGCATCGTATTTACTGCCACGTTTCCATGCAGCATAGATTCCTAGAATTGACCCTAGCGAGAAAGAGAGGATAACGGCACTTCCTGCGAGAAAAAGTGACCAGCCGAATGCACTGCCAAGCAACTTATTTACTGGTAATGGATAAAACTGAATAGAAGTGCCTAATTCCCAACTGAGAATATTTTTCATATAGGTTATGTATTGAATGAATAATCCGCCGTCGACAAAACCTAGAAGCTCTTTCATAGCTGCAATTCGTTCAGGTGTAACTTGAACCGATACATTGGCAAACATCATGGTCACTGGGTCACCTGGCATAGCTCGCGGAATAATAAAGTTTAGGGTCGCTGCAACCAAAAGCGCGACACAATAAAATGATAATCGCCTTAAAAAGTAGCCCATTGCTTATTTCCTTGTTTGACTAAGCTCATGTCAGTTTGCCTGTCATCGATTTACTTTAAGGTGAAGGCTATCCTGACAATATGCGCCATATAGCTATAACTTAATAAGATTATGGAAACTAAGCAGCGTTTATAATGTAAAGCGCTGCTTAAGTGTATATCTATTGAACTGGTTTTAAATCCAGTACATGAAGAAGGCGTTCAGGAATACCAGCCCAAATATTGGGGCGTCCCTTGGGGTTGTCCTCGCTCCACCAGCCAGTAAAACGAGTGGTATTGTATTGGTACATGTATGCACCAGATAAAACCGGAATGGTAACTTGTTCTGTGGCAATGATGTTTTGTATGCCATGAGCGATATCCAATTGCTCATTTTTGTTGGCGGTTTTGTAGAAGCTGTTGAGTAAGCTATCTAGCTTATCGTTTTGGTAAAAATGCATGGCGAAACGTGGCATGCCTTCACCAGATTGAAGTGCTGAATTATAAGCACTATTCCAATAGGTATATGGATCGGCACCATGAAAATAGTTGGTATAGGCTACATCATATGTACCTTCAAGCATGGCTTGATTGTAGACAGAGAAATCAGGAGTACGCGCTTTGGCTTTGATACCAACCTCTGCGAGTTGTTCAACAGCGAGTTGAACTGTGTTATTAAAGTCAGTCCAACCGTTAGGAGATTGGATCAAAAGTTCGAATGGCTTACCAGATGGGGTTTCAACAAAACCATCTTGATTGGTATCTTTAAATCCTGCTTGCAGTAAAAGCTCTTTAGCGCCTTTAGCATTATATGTATTGTAAGCTTTGAACTTAGTATGAATATCCTCGTCAGACCAAGATTCAAAAGCATACCCTAGCCCAGAGGCGAAATCATTGACTGTACCGCCACCGTAGAAGGCAATATCTATAATGGTTTGTCGGTCCAATGCCATAGAGAATGCCCGGCGAAAGTTTATGTTGGTTAGCGCTTCATGTTTAGTTGGGTTAGGGTTTTTGAAGTTAAAGACAAAAGCTTGTGTTCCTGAAGGTGGGTACCAGTAGTGGTGATTAGGGTTTGAAGCAGCATAGGTACGATCGATGTCAGGGATGAATGACGAGGTCCAGTCAAGTTCGCTGTTGACAACCTTACCTAAGAACTGATCATTGTTAGCTATTTGCGGAACCCTAAGGCAATCGACTTCGAGATTATCCGAATCCCAATAATTAGGGTTACGGCATTGAATATAGAGTTGGGAAGTAAACGTATCTATCTCGGTGAAGGGGCCTGAACCGATAGGCTCTTCATTGGTAAATGTTGATGGGTTTTTGACATCTTTCCAGATGTGTTCTGGGATTATTGGTACTTTTACTATTTCATAAGGAGCGTTAGAGTTAGCTTCTGTAAGCTGGAATCTAACGCGATAGTTGTTAACTTTTTTGACTCCAACAACCCAAGAGTTGATGCCGCTTTGATCAAGTTGAGGTTTATTTTTTACTAGGTTAAATGAATATACTACGTCGTTAGCATCGAACGTTTGCCCATCAGACCACTTTATTCCTCGGCGTAAGTCGAATGTTACACTGGTCAAGTCTTTTGACATTGAATAACTACTCGCTAAACGGAATATAGGTGTGTTTTCATGCATTTCATTAAATACAACTAGAGGTTCATAGATAAAGTCCCAAGTTGTATGTAGATGAGTGGCGCCTAAATATGGATTAAAGTTACGAACGAACGTGGAGAACTCTTTAGGGTGAATGGTTAGCTCACTTCGTTCAGTTGCCGCAGCAACGGAATTGATCCCTATTGTTATGGTAATCAGGGCTGTTGCTAGCACTGTTTTAGTTATATTGGCAAGCATAGCTGTTCCTTACTTTTTGCTTTCAAGTCACGTATGAAATTAAGTGTTATCAATGATCAGCATTCTCTAGAATCTACCTCAATATTATTCACTTTGAAAATTCATTTGATTAATAAGAGTGGCCTGTAGGAACTAGGTCAATTAAGCAAACACCCTTGGATTAAATAAGGCAATTCTATTTCTCGTTAAAAGCGTTAAAACAGGTTTTCTTATCGTTAACAACGTCAAACCGAACTCACTATTTTTTCGACAGTGAGATCATTAGGTGGAATGTTAACTGATTTTTCAGCAGGTAAAATCAGTATATGTCAGTACCCACTATCTTTTTTAGCACTGGTAAGTTTAAGTTTCTGAGTTGTAGTTTATTTTGTGAGATCATTGTCACTAGTGTCCATTTTAGCGATCTATTTGCTTAAAGGAGATTCTGCCGTCTTGTTGTGATTATGTTCTCAAAGTAATAACTTTGTATCATTTTATCTGACGTGATTGAAAATCATATCCATTCTACAAGGACGTAAATTGTAATTACTAGTGTGTTTTAAATTATATTAACAACAGATAAAGGTACCATTATAATTGGTCCTTAATTAGTGAGCAGGTGCTGAAGTTTGTCATGTAAGTTTTCTATATGACTCCGTTCAGGAGTCATTTCTTTACAATGCTCAAGGATGTACTCTAGTGAATTTAACACAGTCCGCCAACGAGGAGTTTTAGGTAATGTTTCTAGCCGTAGGTATTTATCTAGTGTGCGAGTCTGTAATGTACTACGGTCTAAGTATACGCGCCATAAACCACTTTGTTCGGCGAAGTCAAATTTGCTTTGGCCGGTTACTCTTTCCCAATATGCTAACCCACTATTCATAGAGTCTACGAGTATGTCGCGCATCATTTCTTGTTTTGATTTTTCACTATTAGTGCCTCTTTCTACTAGGTGAGTGAATTCACCTCCAAGTTCTTTAAGTTCGAGAAATTTGGCCTTATCGCCTTCAAAAGCGTAGCTAGATAGTGCTTCCACTGCCGTTTCTAAATGATTTAATCGAGTTGTGTTTACGCTTCCTCCTACATCAAAAATATACATGGATTTAAATCCTGAATTTTTTGGAAGACTAACAATGTCAGCAGAGAGAGATTGACGAACTTCGTCCACATACACATCTATAGGTCCGCAATAGTGGGCTTTTTTAACTTCAAGGAATTTTCGAGAAATTAGTTCATCCGCATTTGAGCGTTTTAGTTGCTCAGCTGTACGTCTAAATAAATGTGAAGCTGCTTCATTGGTAAAGCGGATTTTATTATCATCCCTAACACATATAATAGCTTCCGGTGCTGACTCTAGTTGTTCGAGCAAGCGACCTTGTGTTTCGAGTAAACTGGCTTCAACCTTAGCACGCTGTTTTATCTCGCCTTTTAATTGTTGATTTTCAACTCGACGTTGTTCTGCTTTACTTGCCGTTAAATGTGCTGCAATTCGAGCGGCTAGCTCCTGTTTATTGAAGGGTTTGGATAAATAATCATTGGTGCCTGCCTCAAAACCTCTAACTCGATCATCTGTTTGATTTAAAGCGGTTAACATTATGACTGGTAACTGAGCATGGTCGTACTGTTTGCGTATAGCTTCACAAACTTGGTAGCCGCTCATTCCTGGCATCATGATATCAAGTAGCATCAGTTCTGGTTTTTCGTCTCGAATAGCTTCTATGGCTTCTTCACCATTTTGAGCTGTTCTTATTCTATACCCTTCTAAACGTAAAAAGCTGTCTAAAATACGTAAGTTTACTGGCTCATCATCAACTACTAAAAGTAGGGGGGCTTCTGAATTTTCAAGTAAGGTGGAATGCTCAAAGGGCTCGATCTTAATGACTTCTGGTGCTTTAAAGTGAATGCTTTGAGTATGGTGATTGTCTTCTATTTGTTGTGATGTTGG
This sequence comes from Vibrio hepatarius, assembly GCF_018860525.1. GTDB lineage: Bacteria > Pseudomonadota > Gammaproteobacteria > Enterobacterales > Vibrionaceae > Vibrio > Vibrio hepatarius_B. The sequence continues at coordinate 42,658 of NZ_JAHKPM010000021.1, read as the reverse complement.
CATTGGTAGGGTGAAGCTAAAGGTTGTTCCTACCATGGGCTGGCTACTCACGTACAAATGACCATTCATTAAGTCGATCAACTGACGACAAATTGACAGGCCAAGGCCTGCTCCTTGCTGATAGCGCCCATTGTCGCTGTTTGCTTGTGTCAGAGGTTCAAATATATGTTCTAACTGGTTTGCTGGAATACCTTGCCCAGTGTCTACGATTTGGACACGAATATTATTATCCACTTGGCAAGCCGAGATGACAATTTTACCTTCATTGGTATATTTGATAGCGTTACCAATCAGGTTATAGAGTACTTGTTCGAGGCGCTGTGGATCTGCGCATGCCCATAACGGTTCTTCTGGTACTTGGTTAATCACTCGGATTTGTTTAGAGCCGATAAGGTGTGAAGAGAGTTCTAAGACTAAACGTGCTGCACCGGAAATATCAACCGCTCTAGCTTCAATATCTAGCTTCCCATAACGCATTTTATGGTAATCCAGTAAATCATCAACTAGAGTCGCCAGCCGTTGACCGCTATTAACGATAATATTGAGCTGGTATTTGTGATCTGTTGTTACTGGACCATTAGATCCAGAGATAAGTGCTTCCGCAATGCCAACCATACCATGTAGTGGAGTTCTTAATTCATGTGATGTTGTTGCTAAAAACTCATCTTTTAGTCTGTTAGCAAGTTGTAGTTCTTCATTTTGTTTTTGAATTAGCTGAAGGTTTTTTTCTAATTCTTTATTTTGTTCTTCAATCAACAATATTTTGTCGCGTATTGAACGTTGCATACGCTTGAAACTGACTGCAAGTCGACCTATTTCATCTTTTCTTTGAGTATTGACAATATCTGCGTCAAGGTTTCCTGCTGATACCTTTTCTGCTGCCCACGTCAGTTTTAATAAGGGGTCCGTGATAAATTGAGAAAGGTAATGAGAAGCGAGGATGACCAGCACTATGGCACAAAGCATGGCCAAAATAAAAATAGTTTCAAGCTGATGAATACGGGCAAATGCTACTTTTTCAGGAACTTCAACAATAATCGCCCAATTTACGCCATTAAAAGAAACGGGGCTGTAGGCTGCAATAATGCTGTTACCTGATTTATTGATATATGTGCCAACCTTAGTTTGTCCATTAAATGCCTGTTCAACAACTTGATAGCTATTGTCGATATCTTGTTGTTGTATAGCAAGTGTCCGAGACAAGTGATCTTCACCGACGAGCAAGGTTCTCATTTCGGACAGATCCTTTGTGTCAGAAATGAGTTTAGTAATTTCGTTATTTGGGAGGCGAAACATAGCATAGCTATGGAGGTAGCCTTGCTGAATGATAGGTGCACCTACCCAAGCAACTTGTTTGCCTCTGTCATTTTTGAAATCGGAGACGATAATAGGTGTATATTCCTCATTAGTTTGACGTTCTTTTGTCACCTCAGTCTGTAGTTTGTGAAAGGTCTCTCCTAGATGAGAACTTTTATAGCGTCCTGTTAGTAGGTTTGTACCAAAGTTATCATGCTTAAAAGTCGAATAGGTGACGTTTCCTTCTAAATCTACGAGTAGAACATCGTCAAAATCAGAGCGCTTTAGAAGTTCCATGTAAGCTCTATGATAACGCTTGTGGAGTAAGCGGTATCGTTCAGTGCCATTATATAGGCTAGATTGAGGAAGGATGGAAGTCTTTATTTGATCGCCAGAACCTGGGACATACCGTTGCTGTGCATAATCACGAGCTTGGTTTATATCTAGCCCTAAGCTTCGAAAGGCATTGACCAAACCATAAAAGCGTCCACCACTGGCATAGGCTAATTCAGAGCGAACGAATCCCATTACCTCTGATTGTTTAGCGGCCATATAATCTAAGATCTGTTGTTGCTTATTGTCACGTACCGAGACCAAATGTGATGTACTTTGTTCTTGGAGATCTTTGCTATGAGAATTCAAAAAAAACAGAGCAACAACAGTAAGAGGAGTGATGCTTAGTATCATAAAAGCTAGCATAAGAGTGTGTTTTAAGCGTTTAAATCTTTGTTTCTTATATAACTTAAACATAAGCTTGACTTAACTTTCCGTAGTGAAGATTGGCATTGTAATGCTCATGGAAAAACGTAAATTATCCAGAATGACAAAACTAACGAGTTTTTTTACTTTGACAAGTAAGTTTAATGCAAAGCGTGGAATCAAACGGTAATTTTTACGGGGAAATGAAATTGAGCTCAATATTTGGCTAGTATTGAGCTCAATAATTACTTTTTAGCGTGGTAAATAGCAAACTTATTGGTCTTATTTATCGTCTCACAATTACCAAAAGATTGGTGGATAATTGGCGGATATTTGAGAAAACTGTTTGCCACAATGAATAATTGACCATTAGTTTTCTGGTAGTCGGGAGCTTTAGCTAATAAAGTTTCAGTTGCATTGTAATCGGTTTCTAATCCAGAATGAAAAGGCGGGTTGCTGATAATAAATTGATAATCATTACTTGTGTTAGAGTAGATGTCTGAAGCAAATACTTTTCCTTTGAGACCATTTGCCGCTAACGTTGAGATACTTGACTCAACGGCTAATGCATTAATATCACACATTTCTAACTCGATAGTGGGGTTTAAGGTTGCTAGCACACTGCCTATTACACCTGCTCCACAGCCAAAGTCGAGTACTTTGCCACTAAGTGTAGGTAGAGTGTCGAGCAGTAGTTGGCTACCTATGTCAAATTGTCCGTGACTAAAAACACCCGGTAAACTTCTTATTACAAGTTTCTGCTCTCTATATTCAACGGTATATTCTTTGAACCATTCCTGTATGCAAAAACTTGCTGGTGGCTCAATACATTTTCCCCAATAGAAGGAGCAACGTCTGGCAGAGTCGACTTTTTTGATTGGGCCAAAAGGCTTAAACATTTTTTCAACGCTTTTGATGCCTGAACGATTTTCTCCAACGACGACGACTTCGATATTTGCCCCTAATTTACTTAACAGCATAGTAAGTAAAAATTCAGCTTCGGCTTTGGCTTTCGGCCAGTAGAGCAAGATCATATCGGCTTGAGTTGGCTTATCGAACTCAGCACCATACATTATGGAGAGTTGTTCGTATGACTTAAGCTGACGGTAATAGCTGTAGTTGGTGGTAAAAACAGTGACGGATTTGCAATGATTGGCTAGTTCAATTGGAAATTGGTCTTCTAATTCTCCCGCAACAAGAACATGTTTACCTGAAAAATGGGTTAATTGTCGCTGGGTTATTTGGCTTGGTGCAATATAGGTAGACATAATGGACTCTAGAAAAAAATATGAGAGATTTTCGCACAATCTCTCATATTCTTGAAGCTTGCTGTTGAGTGCTTTTAGTTTTGATCTTGCTCGTCGAGAAAATCTTGGAACTCTTCTTCATATATATTAAACAGCACTATGGTGATAGCAAAAATTAAAGGACCATAGATGAGTCCAATGAGTCCAAATAGATGTAACCCCCCAAGTAAGGAGAAAAAAATCATTAGGGTATTCATACCTGCACTGCCTTGCATCAAAAATGGCCTCAGTATGTTATCGATTGAGCCTACTACGGCTATGCTCCAAATCATCAGGAACCCCCCCCATGTTGTATCACCTGTTAAAAATAGATAGATAGTTGCGGGTATCCAAATGAGAGCGGTACCGACTACGGGAATAAAAGAAGCAAATCCCATCATCGTTCCCCAAAAAAGCCCTTGAAAGCCAGCTAACCACATACCAAGCCCACCAGCAAAACCTTGGGCAATAGCGGTCATAAAAGAGCCCATAACGGCAGATTTAGATACTTTTTCTATTTCATCAAGTAGTTTATCTTCTTGGCTTCTAGACAGAGGGAGGATATGGCGAAGTGCCGAAATAATTATGTCGTGGTCACGAAGTAAAAAGAATAATACGAACAACATTAAAAAGAAGTTGAGCAGAAAACTGGTGGCATCACCGAGTATTTTGGCACTAAAACCAACTAAGTTAGAACCAAATGATGTTGCAAATTGTGCAACTTTTTGACCGATTTCTTGTGGTTTAATCTCATCAAAAGGAAGGTATGTATTGACAATAGAGAGTACTTTTACCACTGAAGGATGATCAAACAAGGCTTGTATGCCACCTTGTGTAACCCATTGGTATACATTTTGTGAGAATGTCGAACCTTGTTGCACTATTGCAGCAAAAACGAATAATAGAGGCAGTACTATGATGACAGTCAGCAGTGTGCAAGAGAGTAGCGAAGCCAAGTTTCTATGATTGGTTAAGCGCTTTTCAATTTTGTCATGCACGGGAAACATCAGAAGTGATATGATGAAAGCCATTACAATTGAGTTTATATACGGCTCAACCAGCAAGAAGCAAGCTAAGCCTGCGGCTAGTAGAGCAATGATTATTACCCAGTGGCTTGATGTGATTTTAAGTTTTTCTGGCACGTTTGCTATCCAAATCTTCACGATGATGTACGTATAATGGCTATAAAGAGCTGAGTCTTCAACGTAAAATCAAAATGTTATCTGTAGAGGCGTTGTTTATGGGATGTTGTAACGAAGAAAAGTCTTGCTGTAGTGGTGATAGAACTAAGCTAAAAGTCCCCTGGTTTTGGTTAATAGTTATTTTACTGAGCATTTTAGCTGCGATTTATTGGAAATAGTATTTGTTAGGAACTACCGACCTTTTATTTCAAAAATCATAAAAAGTTGGCAGATCCTAATTGAATAGATAACTACTTGGCTTCTTTGGCTAAAATAGCAAAGCATCGTTCCGCAGCTTCTAATGTTGCTTCAATTTCTTTACTTCCATGAGCTAAAGACGTAAAACTTGCTTCGAATGCGGAAGGAGCAAGATAAATACCGTGCTCAAGCATAAGATGGAAGAAACGCTTGAATTGTTCAACATCACATTTAGCTACATCTTGATAGCTAGTAATCTGATTTTGTTCTGTGAAGAAAAAACCAAACATACCTCCAACTTGATTGACCACAAGTGGAATGCCATGCTGCTCAGCCAGAGCTTTGAAACCTATAGCTAGTTGGCGGGTTTTGGTTTCAAGGGCTTTTTCGTTGCCTTCTTCTTTTAGTAAGTTTAGGCATGCATAACCAGCTGCCATTGCAATCGGGTTACCAGATAGAGTGCCAGCTTGATAGACAGGACCAGTTGGTGCTATGTATTGCATAACCTCTTTTTTCCCACCAAATGCTCCAACTGGCATTCCCCCACCGATAACTTTACCAAGTGTTGTAATGTCAGGAGTGATTTTGTAGTAACCTTGAGCTCCGCCTAAAGCCACTCTAAATCCAGTCATTACTTCATCAAATATCAATAGAGCACCTTCTTGGTCACATAACTCACGCAGTCCTTGATGGAATCCTTCAACTGGAGGAATACAGTTCATGTTACCAGCCACAGGTTCAACAATAATGCAGGCTATTTCCCCTTTGTTGGCTGCAAAGAGTTCACTCACTGAATTTAAATCATTGAAGCTAGCAGTTAAAGTATGTTTTGCAAAGTCTGCGGGGACGCCTGGTGAGCTTGGCTGTCCGAGAGTTAAAGCGCCTGAACCTGCTTTGACGAGTAGGCTGTCAGCATGGCCGTGATAACAACCTTCAAACTTGATAATTTTATCTCGACCTGTATAGCCACGAGCTAGGCGAATCGCACTCATTGTTGCTTCCGTACCTGAGCTTACCATACGTACTTGTTCCATTGATGGAACTAATTCAGAGACTAATTCGGCCATTTGGATTTCCATTTCTGTTGGAGCTCCAAAACTTAGGCCTTTTTGAGCGGCCTCAATCACCGCCTCACGTATTACTGCATGGTTGTGGCCAAGGATCATTGGGCCCCAAGAGCCTACATAATCGATATAGGCTTTGCCATCAGCATCGAAAATTAACGAGCCGTCAGCACGCTCTATAAAAATGGGTGCTCCGCCAACACCGTTAAAAGCACGTACAGGGGAATTGACACCACCAGGAATGATTTTCTGTGCTTTTTCGTAAAGCTCCGCTGATTTGGTCATGGATACATCCTCATGTTGATTACTTTGGACCAATTTTGGTGTGTATTGTACCTGTCCATTGCACTTCATGAAACATTTTGCACTATGGTATGGGTGTTTTTTCAGCACTAAGGCCGTGATTTGACGAAAATAAATCGACTTAGGTGGTGAATACTTGAACGGATAACTCAGGTATTAGATAATAAGAGGATTAAAAAATAATAATCTATCCGATACTACCAATGGTTATTGGATTGAAATGTGAGAGAGGTCGTCGTGAGTGAAGTCAATATTCCACTAACTTTTTCAGATGCTGCCGCCAAACGTGTCGGAGTATTAATTGCTGAAGAAGAAAATCCTAACCTCAAGTTGCGTGTGTATATTACAGGCGGAGGTTGCAGCGGTTTTCAATATGGTTTCACATTCGATGAGAATGTGAATGAGGGCGATACGACAATCGTCAATACCGGCGTTACTTTAGTCGTTGACCCTATGAGTTTACAGTATCTAGTCGGGGGAGAGGTCGATTATACTGAGGGGCTAGAAGGCTCACGTTTCTTCGTTAGCAACCCAAATGCGACGACGACCTGTGGTTGTGGCGCTTCATTTAGTGTGTGAAGCCTTATTTTACACAAGCCGCGCTCATCAGCCGCGGCTTTTTAGTTTCAAACGATCTCATTTTCTTCTTGGCTATTAGCAGAAAACTAAGTGTAGAGAACCTTTCTATGTTTAACTTCTAAACAATGCAAAAATTCAAAGGTAAATCGTTCCTGATCGCTAATAACTGAGACCTTGGCTAAATTACTGGCTAAGGTTATTTTATTTTTTAGCGGTTCATTTATATTCTGAGCTAATTATATCTATTGCATATAATCAGCAAAGGATTGTTATGAGCGGATTGTCACTTTTCCACTTTCTTTCAGCAAGACCCTACATTATCCCATTAACTATTATTTTAGTTCTATCTGTTTGGTTAGGGCTTGGTAGTCTTAAAGCTAAAGAAGATTTGATATCTACGAATCAAGATGAAAATCCGAAGGCAAAGGTAGTATTCCAAACATTTACAGCTCATCTAACTCAAAAGTCGATTGATTTATATGGGAGAACAGCACCTGATAAGCAAGCCAAGCTTGGTGCAGAAATTGCCGGGAAAATAGTTGTTCTCGCTGTAAGCAAAGGTGAGGCAGTGACCAAAGGACAAATAATTGCACATATTGATAAACGGGATCTAGACATTCAGGTGGAGCGGGCTGAGGCCTTGCTTAAAGTAAGGGAAAAAGAACATAAGGCAGTCCAATCACTGAAAAACAAAGGGTTGCAAGGGGAAGTTGCTTTCAGTAAAGCACAGGCAGATTTAATAGAAGCTAGAGCTGGAGTAAGAAACGCTAAAATCGCTCTTAGAAATACAGCAGTAAGGGCCCCTTTTAATGGAGTGATTGAGCACTTGTATATTGAGCTAGGTGACTTTGTTGGTGTCGGTGATCCGGTTGCGACCTTGATTGATCTCAGTCAAATTGTGATTGAAGCTGACGTTAGTGAGCGACATATTCAAGATTTGGTTATTGAACAACCAGCATGGGTCACCTTTATTGATGGCCAGAGAACTGAAGGAAAAATACACTATATTTCCCGATCCTCCTCCGTTACGACTAACACTTTCCCGATAGAGATCCTCATACCAAACCCGCAGCAAAGAATCCCAGCAGGTGTAAGCGCACAGATTGAACTGAATTTAAGGCAGCAACTGGCAGTGAAAGTGACGCCTGCAATGTTGGCTTTAGATGAATCTGGCAATCTAGGCGTAAAAACTCTGGATGAAGACGTAGTCGACTTTATTCCGGTCCAGTTAGTAAAAGCAGAGCAAGACGGCGTTTGGCTAACAGGGTTGGGGGAAAAAGTGCGCATTATTACGACAGGGCAAGGATTTGTGCGTGATGGCGATAAAGTAATTGCTATTGAACATAAAAGATAGGGATATTCTATGTACACCTTAATTGATGCAGCATTATCCAGAGTAAGGACTATGTTGGTTCTGTTAGTTTTTGTTTTAATTGCTGGTATTTCGACTTATTTCACTGTACCCAAAGAATCTAGCCCAGATATTACTATCCCCATTATCTATGTCTCCATCGGGCACCAAGGCATTTCTCCCGATGATGCAGAGCGCTTGCTAGCTCGTCCTATTGAGCAAGAACTTCGTTCGATTGAGGGAGTAAAAGAAATGACTTCTACAGCATCTGAGGGACACGCCTCAGTGATGCTTGAGTTTAGTGTAGGGGTAGATCTGAATAAGGCGATGGCAGATGTGCGTGAAGCCGTCGATTTGGCTAAGCCTAAACTTCCTGAAGATAGCGATGAGCCTACAGTTAATGAAGTCACTTTTGCATCACAAGAGCCTGCACTCACCGTGGTTCTTTATGGTGCAGTACCAGAAAGAACCACGGTTAAGATTGCTCGTCAGTTAAGAGATAAACTTGAAAGCTTTCGCCAAATTCTTGAAGTTGATATAGCAGGAGATAGAGAAGATATCGTAGAGATAATAGTTGATCCCTTGCTTATGGAAAGTTATAGCCTTGATCAGTCTGACATTTACAATCTAATTGCTTTGAACAATCGAGTGGTTGCGGCTGGTTTTGTTGATACAGGATACGGCCGATTTTCAGTCAAGGTACCTTCAGTTTTTGATTCAATTAAAGATGTGCTTGAGTTGCCAGTAAAAGTAGATGGTAAGCAAGTGATTACTTTTGGAGACGTAGCGACAGTTCGGCGAGCATTTAGAGATCCGGAAAGCTACGCTCGTTTAGATGGTCAGTCTGCTGTCGTTTTAGATGTAAAGAAGCGAGCAGGTGAAAATATTATTGAAACTGTAGCTTTGATCAAGCAAACATTGATTGAGGCACAAAAGTTACAAGCTTGGCCGAATAATCTGCAGGTTAAATACACATGGGATCAATCGAAAGATGTCAAAATGATGCTTAATGATTTGCAGAACAACATTTTATCAGCGGTTATTCTCGTTGTCATCGTTATCATTGCTATTCTTGGCGTTCGCACTGCATTTCTTGTTGGGATCTCTATTCCTGGTTCTTTTCTTACTGGCTTGCTGGTTCTGGCTGTATTTGGTTTAACAATCAATATTGTAGTGTTATTTTCATTAATAATGGCTGTTGGTATGCTGGTGGATGGTGCAATCGTTGTTACCGAATTTGCGGATAGGCGTATGCAAGAAGGAATGATGCGTAGAGAGGCTTATAGAGAGGCGGCCAAACGCATGGCTTGGCCTATTACGGCATCAACTGCTACTACCTTAGCTGCTTTTGCACCATTACTTTTTTGGCCTAATATCACTGGGGAGTTTATGCAATATCTTCCGCTGACATTAATGGCTACTTTGTCCGCATCATTAGCAATGGCACTCTTGTTTGTACCTGTAATGGGTAGTTTATTTGGAAAGCCACAGCAGGTGACAAAAAAGCAAGGTGATATAATGCTTGCTCTTGAACATGGCGACTTTTCTAAGGCAACAGGCTTAACTAGGCGATACTATCAGGTTTTGGATAGAACGCTTCATCATCCGCTTAAAATCTTTTGCAGTGCTATAGTGTTAGCGATTCTTGTTGGTTGGGTTTATGCAAAATCGGGCTTAGGTGCAGAGTTTTTCCCCGAAGTGGATCCTCCATTTTTTACGGTTAAAGTTCGTTCACATGGTGATCTGTCACTTAATGAAAAAGACGCCATCATGCGTGATATTGAGTCTGTAATGCTTGGACATGATGAGTTTGAAAGTGTTTATACCAAAACAGGAGGTGATGATGAGATAGGTCAAATTCAAATTACTCCCGTTGAGTGGCAATATCGCCGTAAGATCAAAGCAATTATTGAGGAATTAAAACAATCAACTGACCAGTATGCTGGGGTTGAGATTGAATATAAATTTCCAGATGCAGGACCTCCCGTCGAGCATGATTTAGTTATAGAGCTCTCCTCCCAGATACATGATGAGCTTGATGGTGGGGCTAAAATTGTTCGTCAGTGGGTGGATGCCTACCCAGCTTTTACCAATATTAGCGATACTTCTAGTAAAGGTGGTATTGATTGGCAGATCGATATACGTCGCGATGATGCTTCTCGATTTCTTGCTGATGCAACCTTGGTAGGCAATTCGGTTCAGTTTGTAACCAATGGCCTTAAGCTAGGTGATTATTTGCCAGATGATGCTACAGAAGAAGTGGATATTTTAGTTCGATATCCTGAAGAGAAAAGAGATATAGGCCGTTTTGATCAGTTGAGAGTGAAGACGGCTGCTGGCATGGTACCAATTACTAATTTTGCCAGCATTATCCCTAGCGTTAAACAAGATACAATTCGACGTGTTGATGGCAAAAGAGTAATTAATATATTTGCTGACATTAAAGAAGGTTATAACTTGACGCTGGAGCTGCCTAATATAGACCTAGCGCTGACAGAACTAAAATTACCTAATGGAGTTGAATTCAAAATACGAGGTCAAAATGAAGAGCAGGAAAATTCATCAGCTTTTTTACAGAAAGCATTTTTGATTGCATTAGTCGCCATGGCGCTCATTTTACTGACTCAGTTTAATAGCTTTTATCAAGCATTTTTAATTCTTAGCGCGGTGCTATTTTCTACCGTAGGTGTTCTTATTGGCCTACTAATCTTCCAGAAACCTTTTGGTGTGATTATGTCTGGGATTGGTGTGATTGCGTTAGCTGGTATAGTGGTCAACAACAACATTGTGTTAATTGATACTTATAACCAATTAGTTAAGCGAGGTGTGGAAAAGCGTGATGCTATTTTGCGTACTGGTGTTCAGCGTTTGAGGCCTGTTTTGTTGACCACGGTAACTACAATTTTAGGTTTATTGCCGATGGTATTAGAAATGAATATTGACTTGATTAATCAAAAAGTTGAATTTGGTGCACCCAGTACACAATGGTGGTCCCAGCTTGCTACTGCTGTAGCTGGTGGTTTAGCATTCGCAACATTATTGACGCTAATTTTAACCCCTTGTCTTTTGATGCTAGGCCGTGAGCATTCGATTGAAATCGATACTAAGGGTAGGGCTAAGCGCGCCCGAACTTAAACCATTAAGCCCGGGATATACAGTGGATTATCGGGTAGCGAGTAACTCACCATAACGGTTTAGTTTCTCTAATCTAAGTTTTGCATTGGCAATAAAGGTTAGCTTATTCTTTCCTTTCAATGATTTAGCCTGAGGCAGCTTCACGGTTCGTGGGTTCTTGTGGACACCATTGACCAAAAACTCGTAATGAAGATGAGGTCCCGTTACTCTTCCCGTTCCACCGAGAGTGCCTATTGTTTGACCTTGTTTTACTCTTTGGCCTGTTTTTACTTTGCGTTTTGTTAAGTGAAGGTACTTAGTAATGTAAGTATTACTGTGCCTGATGAATACGTAATTACCGTTGAACTGGTTATAGCTGGATTTTTGAACTACGCCATCTCCAGCCGCCCAGATGGGCGTACCTACTGGCGCAGCATAGTCGGTGCCACGGTGCGCGCGAACCTTGCCAGTCACGGGGTGGCGGCGGCGAGGGTTAAAGTTTGATGAGACACGACGAAAATCTACAGGCGAACGAAGGAAAGCTTTTCGCATTGCTCTACCATTTTCGTCATAATAATTGTTATCTTTATCATTCAAAATGGCTTTAAATGTATCCCCTTGATTGGTGAAAACCGCTGCAATGATTTTTCCTTGACCTACCACTTCGCCTTCAACAATTCGGTCCTGATAGAGAATCTCAAAATGATCTCCTTTTCGGATATCGAGTGCAAAATCAATATCCCAGCCAAAAATACCTGCTAGATCCATAATTTGATTGGCTGTTAAACCTGCATTGACCGCAGCATTCCAAAAATTTGAAGTAATATCGGCTTCAGCATAGTTGTATTGATGATGTACTTCCTTTTTCTCCAGCTTAGAGCTAAATCCTGTTTCTGTTCGTGTGATCAAAAAGGTTTCGTAGGCACTGATTTTACGGGAGATTTGTACTAATTGGTTATTAATGTCAAAACCAAATAAAAAGGTATCACCTGGACGAATACGGGTGAGCTGTTTTTTTATGTCTTTATTCGAGGTTGTAAGTTGATATAAAAGGCGAGGGGAAAGGCTAGCTCTTTGAAAAAGTAGAGCCATAGTATCGCCAGAACCAATGGTATGTTTTTCCCAGCGCAACCCTGCATTCGTGCTGGCTGAGCTTGATGCTATTAATGAGCTGATGTCTATATCGACGGGATAGTATTCACCGAGTTGGTAGAGTTTTTTCTCCGAACTTAGATCTCGAGGTGAAGGAAGCAACAGTGCAATAACAATTAATGCACTAAATAAAGTAATAAAAGCTCTGTGTACCGATGGTATCTGATTGAAAATAGACAGCATGTTATGTTCGTTTTAAAAAAATCAGCAAATATAGTCACCTGTTTAGTCTAACTGGTTTCAAAAGTCCTCGCTATTCAAGTAATATGGTAAATCACTAAATTTTTGCCAAATCTGTGGGAGTGAACAAGAATGGCGAGTATTGAAGCTGCATTAGCCGAAATTAAACGCGGTGTTGAAGAGCTAATTCCTGAAGAAGAGCTGATAGAAAAGCTAAAAGAGAATCGCCCCCTACGAATTAAGTTGGGGGCGGATCCTACAGCACCAGATATTCATCTTGGTCATACGGTTATTTTCAATAAGTTACGCTTGTTTCAAGAGCTTGGTCATGACGTCACGTTCCTTATCGGAGATTTTACCGCTATGGTGGGTGACCCGACGGGTAAGAATACTACCCGTCCACCGTTAAGTCGTGAGGATGTCATTCGCAACGCTGAAACATATAAAGAGCAGGTTTTTAAAATTCTAGATCCCACCAAGACTAAAATTCAGTTTAATTCTGAGTGGTTATCAGAACTTGGTGCCGAAGGTATGATCCGTCTTGCTGCGAATCAAACGGTTGCTCGCATGCTTGAGCGTGATGACTTCAAAAAGCGTTATGCTGGTGGTCAACCTATTGCTATCCACGAATTTATGTATCCCCTACTTCAAGGTTGGGATTCTGTTGCAATGGAAACGGATGTAGAGCTTGGTGGTACAGATCAGAAATTTAACCTGTTGATGGGACGTGAGCTACAAAAAGCGAATGGACAGAAGCCACAGACAGTATTGATGATGCCCTTACTTGTTGGTCTTGATGGCGAGAAGAAGATGTCTAAATCTGCCAACAACTATATAGGTATAAGCGATGCGCCAAGTGAGATGTTCGGTAAAATCATGTCTATATCGGATGATTTGATGTGGAGCTACTATGACTTGCTTTCTTTTCGTCCACTAGAGCAAATTGCTCAGTTCAAAGCCAGTATTGCAGAAGGAGAGAATCCACGTAATTTAAAGGTTCTACTTGCTAAAGAAATTATTGCACGTTTTCATAGTGAGGCTGATGCGGATGCAGCAGAGCAGGAGTTTGTCAATCGATTTGCTAAGAACCAGATCCCAGATGAAATGCCAGAATTTGTATTTGATGCAGGGTTGCCTGTCAGTAATCTACTAAAAGAAGCTGGGTTATGTGCGTCGACTTCCGAAGCAATGAGAATGGTAAAACAAGGTGCAGCAAAAATAGATAGTGAAAAAATTGGCGACGCTAAGTTTTTGCCACAGTCAGGTACTTATGTTTTCCAAGTCGGTAAGCGTAAGTTTGCACGAATCACGATAAAATAGTCATCATCCTTGTAAAGAGAGTGCCGTTCTGGCGCTTTTTTTACACGGAATATTGTCAGTATTGGAATTATTTCCACAGAATTAAATGCAATGAATACGACTCTTTGTTATCATCACCCTGCTGTCATCTTGGCAGTTTATTTGGAGTTTTTTATGAACAATATCGACCATCCTCCTAGTATGGAGGGAGAAAAATAAGCCAGCATCGGTGTTGATTATTAATGTCTCTACCATGCGGTAGGGGACCTCCTTTCTAAAGTAAACCTCAAGTTTTTCTCCTTTCTTTCTAGAATCTAAGTTGCTACCAGTCTGTGATAACTACTTTCAAGATTGTTGTAACTTGATGGTCGTTACCTATTGCTAATCGGGAGATTCGCCATGAAGGTAATGAGCAATACATATATTGAAAATACTGCCTGTTTTTCTAAGCAAGAAATTGGATCTGTTCGCAATGCTTTTTTGCAATACGAACAAGATAAGCAGGTGCATTTATTAACTGTAATGCGTATTGAAGAAGCCGTCGCTATTTTACAGCACTGCTCTGTAGGGTACGTACAGCAGCTAATTACTATGCTTGAAAACGACGGGCACGATAAATTGGCACGTCATTATGCACACCAGTTAGGCTTTATTCACTCGGAAGTTGAGACTTCTAATAGCTATTTAAAAACATCGGTACTAAATCATGTTAAGCAGCGCATTGGCTGGATTGTATCACTAGCATTGCTAGGTATTGTCTCTGGGCTTATTATTGCCCAATATGAAGACACCTTGAGCCAGCTCGTTTTATTGGCTGTTTATATGCCTGTAATTGCTGCAGCCGGAGGTAATACAGGAAGTCAGGCTGCTACTTTAGTTATTAGAGCTTTAGCGACAGGAGAGCTTAGGAAGCGCCAATGGCTAGCTGTTTTTTGGAAAGAAGGCCGAATAGCTGTTTTTTTGGCACTCGCGATTGCGATCGTGATTGTTGTCCGAGTTATGTTGTTCAGTGGTAATGCCTCAACGGGAGGTTTTGCACTGAGTTCAATAGCAACAGCGATAGCTGTCGCGCTATTTATTCAAGTTACTTTATCGACCACACTGGGAGGATTGTTACCCATTTTAGCTAGGGTGTGTAAACTGGACCCAGCGGTTCTAGTGAGTCCAGTATTGGCATCGATTGTCGATATATCAGGTATGTGGATCTTTTTTAATGTTGTGAATCATTTTTTAGGAATGTCCTGACTGAAACTAACAACATCTCGGTAGAACATTTTCTCAAATTGGGTAATTGGAGCGATAGTTGGAAGACTGTCGCTATTCTTCTTTTCAGGAAAATAATCAGCAATGTATTGCACAAACAATGTAGATGGTTGGCCTGAGTGGTTTAATCCAAAACCGGCCATATTGTGGCTACCATACAATGAACCACTTTTGGCGATGATTTGACCTTTTATAGGTTCCTTTCGCATGCTGCGCCTGTACTTGAGTGTTCCTGATTCTCCTGATTTTGGCATTAGGTTAATCAGTTGTAGTTGGTCATCATTGAGCCATATATGACGTAAAATCTTCGCCATAGTAAGGCTAGAAAATCGATTGTTACGAGAGAGTCCAGATCCGTCGGCCATAGGGATATCGCGTAAATCTATTCCGGTATGTGCAAAAATGATTTGTTTGATAGCTTGAGTACCATTATTAAAACTACCGGGTTGAATATAGAATTTTGCACCTAAGGTTTTAGTCAGGTTATCAGCAATTAGGTTGTCAGACTCTCTGAGCATAGTAGTCAGAAGATTGATTAGTGGTAAGGAGTGATGGGTTACTAGGTTTGAAGTTACTTGTGATATCCCCGTTGGAGTCCCTATCTTAATTGAGCCAGAAAATGGAAGTTTTATTTTACTCAGCATATTATTTAGCATGCGTTGGGTGTAGAGCTCAGGGTCTTGGACGGCAAATTTTAATGGCAAAGGCTTAGAGCGTTTAATCAAGCAGCCCTGTAATTGATAGTGATTATTAGGAGACGTGACCAATTCAAGCCTGCATTGTGTACTTTCTTGGTGATCTTTGGTGACGCTTGATGCTTGAGTGGTGACGTATACAGGAAAGTGTTCAGGAACATAGACTCTAGTTTGACCGTCATCTTGTGTGTATATTGAAGCTTGGACACAGTTTCCATCAAGAGTAATGGCTGTTGCTGGGGCACTATAACAAACACCAAGAATATCCCACGGCCAACCGACGGCTCGGTCATAACCAGTAAAGGCGTTATTATCAAGCCATATATTTCCGTCTATTTGTTCTAAACCATTACGTTTTGCAATTAAAAACAGTTGCTTTAAGTCCTCTGTGGTGAGAGTTGGGTCCCCGGAAAAGTGGATAACAATGTCTTTATCTATTTGCTCAAGCCGTGTTTCATAACGAAAATTGTCACCGAGCTCAAGCTTCGCTGCTAATGCTGTTACCAGTTTTAGCGTACTTGCTGGTGGAAAAAAGACGTCGTTATTCTGTGTATCAAATAAGGTATCTTGCTGGCTGAGAGATTCAATTATAAGACTGGCTCGGCTTCCTTGGGGTAATTGCTCTGCTGGCAAATAGGCAAAAACTGGTAATGAAAGAAGAGACACAAAAAAGACTAAAAACAATTTGGAAAGTTGCATAGAGTAAAGCCACATGACCTAAAGATGAAAAGCCAGTATAGCCAGTAAAAAATACGCCCGCTATAAGCGGGCGTAATAAGACGGCACTATTTAGCTGTAAAATTAGAAGTCGTAACGTAGACCCAGTGCTAGCTCATCTTCTGCATCTGCTTTGGTGATGTTTTTCGTAGTGTCTTCATCAAGTAAGTTGAAGTTATATGAGATATAACCACGGAAGTTTGGCTTAAAGTAATATGTCGCATCGAGTGCTACGTTATCTGCCTCATCTTTTTTCGTGCTAGATTTATCGCTTTCAAGGTAGTTATAGCTAGTTGTAAAGACTGTCTGTCCGAGAGTATAAGCCGCTGCAAATTCGTAGCCAGTCAAGTCTGTGGTATCGCTTTCACCTTTAATCTGGTCTTCGCCATCAACGAAGGTACCTGCAAAGTAAAGGTTATTGATAGAATATGAGGCTGCTAGCATATATTGGCTACGCTCAGTATAATTACCGGTAGCCTTACCGTTATCTAGCTCTGCTTCATTGCCATCTGCATAACCAGCACCTAGCTTAAGGCCCGTTTCGCCGATTGCGTAAATAGCCGATAGAGAGTAGCCATCTGCGTCATTGTCCTTATAGCCATTGTTACCGTCGGCTTCAGCATCAGCAAAGCGGTAGCTGCCTTTAAGACCTAAATTTTGGAATTGACCTTTGTAAGAAACCATATTGTCTGAACGATCTGCGATAGCAATTTTGTAAGCCGCTGAGTTACCGTGATAAGCCATGATATCGGTAAAGTCAGTGATTACACCCAGCGCACCGTCGTTTTTACCATAAGTGACCTCACCAAATGTACCACCAATACCACCGTATAGATAACGGTTGGTTAGATCTGATGAGCTATTGTTACCGTCGGTAGCGCCACCATTATCGTTAGTCGTAAACTCGCCTTCATAGAAACCAACGCCGTATAGGCTCTCTGTGATTTGGGCTTTACCTAAGAAGTTCAGACGTACGCGTGAGTTATCTTCTGCCTTGCCATCTTTTAGTGCTAAACGTGCTTCGGCACGACCGCCTAATTCGATAGAGTTACCATCTTGATTGTAGATTTCTGCTGCATTTGCAACAGTAGCAACTGCGGCAGTTGAAACTGCTAGAGCGATTAGAGTTTTGTTCATCTTATTGGTCCTAATTTACTGTCCATAAATAGTTTTTAGGAAGGGTATGAGTGTCACCCTCTCCATTTTTTCTTCCATTCTATGGTTGTGAGTGCATAGCTTCATGACAGGTTATACACGCAACTAGAACCATAGAGGTCTTGCTGGTTGTTGTTGTAACGCCAAAGTTCCATGAAGAGTTAGTAAAAAGATATAAATCCAGATTATGAACGGTGTTTTATTTTAGGTAAAAAATGATCAATTTGTTGTTTTTTAAAGAATTAATCAACCTTTGTCTGTATGGCTTTATATTTGTTAAATTTAGTTTTTTTTATCATGTGACCGGTAGTGTGAGGAGGTTTAAACTGTGGATTTAGTTAATGAAATCCCCTTATTTATAACTTGGCGAACGCTAGAGATGAATTCAGGTGATTTAGTCGCTGACTTTGTTTACACTAGAGAAAATAGTCCAATAATTCGCTACCCTTCAGCTTGATTGGGTGGTTTCGTTTTGTCCAAAGATAGCTTTGGCAATGAGGTAAAACATGGAAAAAGTCCCAATGACAGTACGCGGTGAACAAATGCTGCGTGAAGAATTAGACCGCTTACTCAAGCTTCGTCCTCAAATTTCTGAAGCTATTGCAGAAGCGCGTGAACTAGGCGATCTTAAAGAAAATGCGGAATATCATGCTGCTCGTGAGGAGCAAGGTATCTGTGAGGCTCAGATTAGAGATATTGAGTATAAGTTGTCTGTAGCTCAAGTAATTGATGTTTCAAAAATGGATAATACAGGTAAAGTTATTTTTGGCTCGACAGTGACTGTAATAGACTGTGATACTGAAGATGAAAAAACGTACCAGATTGTTGGTGATGATGAGGCGAATATCAAAGCTGGACGTATTTCAGTAAGTTCGCCTATTGCCAGAGGGCTGGTAGGTAAAATGGAAGGTGATGAAGTAGTGATCTCCACTCCAGGCGGCGATCGTGACTTTGAAATTGATAGTGTTAAGTACGTATAAATAATCACACGTGCTGAGTTGCACATAGAGAATTGGTGAATTTGAAGCTATTTTTCTATACGCTAAATTCAAAAGGTCGCATAATGCGACCTTTTTCTTTTTGGTAGCTGTACTGTATTTAAAACCTATTACTTACGAGGTAATTCGATCTTACGTTCTTTACTTGGCCTGTACAGTACAAGGGTTTTACCAATGACCTGTACTTTTTCGCCACCAGTCTCACGTATGATTGCTTCAACGATTAGGTTTTTTGTTTCGCGATCTTCACTTGCTATTTTAACTTTGATTAGTTCATGGTGGTCAAGAGCAATTTCGATTTCCGCCAGAACCGCTTCAGTAAGTCCATTTGCGCCCATAAGTACAACAGGTTTTAAACTGTGCGCTAGGCCTTTAAGGTGCTGCTTTTGTTTAGTGCTTAAGTTCATTACGCGGCCAATTTTCTTTATTACAAGGGTTGAAAAATACCATTTTAACGCCATCTAATCCTGAAGACTATAATTTATTGGGCATAGTGCCCCCTTATCAATTAGGATTTGGATGAGTAAACAGAAACATTCAGCGAGTTCTGGACGTTGGCTGAAAGAGCACTTCGATGATAAATTTGCGAATGAAGCTCGTAAAAAAGGCTACCGATCCCGAGCTTATTTTAAGATGGAAGAGATTCAATCTAAAGATAAGCTTCTCAAATCAGGGATGACAGTGGTTGATTTAGGCGCTGCTCCCGGTGGTTGGTCTCAATATGCTGCTAAGATAGTAGGAGATGGAGGCAAGATAATTGCTTGTGACTTGCTGCCAATGGATCCCATTGCTGGTGTAAGCTTTCTCCAAGGGGATTTTCGTGAAGATTCGGTGCTAGAAGCTTTGTTGGATAAAATTAAACCGTCTATGGTGAATGTAGTTATGTCTGATATGGCGCCTAATATTGCGGGTAATAACTCTGTTGATCAACCTAGAGCTATGTATTTGGTTGAGTTGGCTTTAGATATGTGTCGACAAATTCTAGCGCCCAATGGTAGTTTTGTTGTGAAAGTTTTTCAGGGCGAAGGTTTCGATCAATACGTTAAAGATGTTCGCGATATGTTTAAAGTCGTGAAAATCCGCAAACCTGATTCTTCTAGGGCTCGCTCCCGAGAAGTGTTTATTGTAGCCACTGGTTACAAAGGTTAACTATTTGCTTTATCAAGCAGAGGTTAACACTGTAGCTACAGTTTACAAACTGTAGTACCCTACCTTTAATTACAATTATTTATCGCGAGGCTTACACCTTGAGTGATATGGCAAAAAATTTAATTCTATGGCTTGTAATCGCCGTTGTGCTGATGTCGGTTTTCCAGAGTTTTGGCCCTGGAGACAGTAGTGGCAGAGCAGTTGATTACACCACGTTTGTAAAAGAAGTTGGTCAAGGCCAAATTCAGGATGCAACTTTCAAAGGCGAAGAAATCACTTTCACTCGCCGTGGTGGTGGTTCACGTTATGTGACCTACATGCCTGTATATGATCAGAAGCTTCTGGATGACATGATTAACCAGAATGTGAAAGTGCAAGGTACACCTCCAGAAGAGCAAGGTATACTTAGCACTATCTTTATTTCTTGGTTCCCGATGCTCTTACTTATCGGAGTGTGGATATTCTTTATGCGCCAAATGCAAGGTGGCGGTGGTAAAGGTGCCATGTCTTTTGGTAAGAGCAAAGCTCGCATGATGAGTGAAGAGCAGATCAAGACTACATTTGGAGATGTAGCTGGATGTGATGAAGCTAAAGAAGATGTGAAAGAGTTGGTTGATTACTTGCGAGACCCGAGTCGATTCCAGAAGCTAGGAGGTAAAATTCCTACAGGCGTATTGATGGTTGGCCCTCCTGGTACGGGTAAAACTCTTCTCGCCAAAGCTATTGCTGGTGAGGCGAAAGTCCCATTTTTTACTATTTCCGGTTCTGACTTTGTTGAGATGTTTGTTGGTGTAGGCGCCTCGCGTGTACGTGACATGTTCGAACAGGCTAAGAAGGCTGCGCCTTGCATCATCTTTATCGATGAGATTGATGCAGTTGGCCGTCAACGAGGTGCTGGTGTCGGCGGTGGTCATGATGAGCGAGAGCAGACACTGAATCAAATGTTGGTCGAAATGGATGGGTTTGAAGGTAATGAAGGTGTTATCGTCATTGCAGCTACAAACCGACCTGATGTTTTAGACCCTGCCTTGCTTCGCCCTGGTCGATTTGATCGTCAAGTTGTTGTTGGGTTACCAGATGTCCGTGGTCGTGAGCAAATTCTTAAAGTTCATATGCGCAAAGTGCCTTTGGCTGGAGATGTCGAGCCGTCTCTTATTGCGCGTGGTACACCCGGTTTCTCTGGTGCTGATCTTGCGAACTTAGTCAATGAAGCAGCACTATTTTCGGCCCGTGGTAATAAACGCAATGTTTCTATGGTTGAGTTTGAGCTAGCAAAAGACAAAATCATGATGGGTGCTGAGCGTCGCTCTATGGTGATGTCGGAAGAGACTAAAGAGTCAACCGCTTATCACGAGGCAGGTCATGCAATTGTTGGTCGTTTAGTACCAGAGCATGATCCCGTATACAAAGTTTCTATTATTCCTCGTGGCCGAGCACTTGGTGTGACCATGTACCTACCGGAACAAGATCGCGTTAGCATGTCTCGACAGCATCTAGAGTCAATGGTCTCAAGCCTTTATGGTGGCCGGTTGGCGGAGGAGCTTATCTATGGAGCCGATAAAGTTTCCACAGGTGCTTCGAATGATATCGAACGTGCAACAGACATTGCTCGTAAGATGGTTACTCAGTGGGGATTTTCGGAAAAACTTGGTCCATTGCTTTACGCAGAAGAAGAGGGCGAAGTATTCCTTGGACGCAGTGTTACTCAGACTAAACATATGTCAGAAGATACTGCTAAACTCATCGACGATGAAATACGTAAAATCATTGATCGAAATTATGCTCGAGCCAAACAGATTCTTGAAGATAACATGGATATTATGCATACCATGAAAAATGCCTTGATGAAGTATGAAACCATTGATGCAGGTCAGATTGATGATTTAATGGAGCGTAAATCTGATATTCGAGAGCCTGCTGGGTGGGGTGACAACGCAGATAAGTCGGCGAATAAAGATGAAAATCAGAGTGAATCTAAGCCAGATTCAACGGAAGACGAGGTAGTGTCTTCATCTGATATTGTTGAAGAGCAAGCCCCTGAAAAAAAAGACACTGAGTAAACTTATGTATATAAGAAAACCCCGGGGTTACTCGGGGTTTTGTATTTTTTATGATAATTAAAACCAATAATAAATCCCTAGATTTATCCATACCACAAGTGATGGGTATTCTTAATGTTACGCCTGATTCTTTTTCTGATGGCGGGAAATTCAACTCGCTTGATTTTGCAATATTACAAGCAAAAAAAATGGTTGAGAGTGGCGTGAGCATCATTGATGTTGGTGGTGAATCGACGCGTCCAGGTGCACCAGATGTCAGCTTGGAAGATGAACTCTCGCGGGTAATTCCCGTGATTAAAGCTATTCGAGAACAATTTGATGTTTGGATATCTATCGATACTAGCAAAGCAGAAGTTATGCGCCAAGCTATAGAGGCTGGAGCAGACATGATTAATGATGTACGAGCCTTACAAGAGCCAGGTGCGTTAGAAGTCGCAGCAGTATCTGGAGTGCCAATTTGTTTGATGCACATGCAAGGGCAACCACGTACCATGCAAGCAAAACCTCAATACCAAAACTTACTCACAGACGTTGGCAAGTTTCTCCAGGAACGTATTGCAGCTTGTGAAGCAAAGGGCATTGATAGGAATCAACTGATTCTTGACCCTGGCTTTGGCTTTGGAAAAACGTTAGAACACAACTATCATTTATTGGCGAATCTCGAATATTTTCAAGAGTTTGGTTTGCCAATACTTGCCGGGATGTCTCGTAAATCTATGCTGTTTAAACTACTAGATACTGCCCCAGCTGAGTGTGTTGCTGCCAGCGTAACATGTGCAACTGTAGCGGCGATGAAGGGTGCACAAATCATTAGAGTGCATGATTTTGAGCAAACTCTTGATGCAATGAAAGTTGTTACAATGGTCAGAAACAACATTGATTAAAAATTTGTAAGGAATAAGCATGTCTGATAAAAGACGTTATTTTGGTACCGATGGTGTTCGTGGCCATGTGGGGCAGTATCCTATTACCCCTGATTTTATTTTGAAGCTAGGTTGGGCTGCAGGGCGAGTATTAGCCAAGCAGGGAACCCAAAAAGTGATTATCGGTAAAGATACTCGAATCTCTGGTTACATGCTGGAATCAGCACTTGAAGCCGGTCTTGCTGCTGCCGGTTTAAACGCAACTTTGACTGGGCCTATGCCAACCCCTGCTGTAGCATATTTAACCCAAACGTTTCGTGCAGAGGCTGGCATTGTAATTTCAGCTTCCCACAATCCATATTATGACAATGGAATTAAATTTTTCTCCTCTGAAGGGACTAAACTTCCAGATAGTATTGAACTGGCTATTGAAGCTGAACTGGATAGAGAAATTGAGTGTGTAGAATCATCTCTATTAGGCAAAGCTAGCCGCCTTAATGATGCTGCAGGTCGTTATATTGAGTTTTGTAAGAGCACTTTTCCCTCAGAAAGTAGCCTTGCTGGATTAAAAATTGTGGTTGATTGTGCAAATGGAGCGACCTATCACATTGCGCCATCAGTATTTAGTGAGTTAGGCGCTGATATCATAGCAATGGGTGTTGAGCCTAATGGTACAAATATCAATCACCAAGTTGGAGCAACCGATGTCACTGCCTTGCAAAAAAAAGTCATCGAAGAACAAGCTGATTTGGGTCTAGCATTTGATGGTGATGGCGATCGAATCATTATGGTCGATCATTTAGGCAATAAAGTAGATGGAGACCAAATCGCTTATATTATTGCTCGAGATGCGATGCAGCGTGGAGAGCTAAAAGGTGGTGTTGTTGGCACATTGATGACCAATTTAGGCATGGAAATTGGCCTTAAAGAACTTGGAATTCCTTTTGTACGAGCAGCTGTGGGAGACAGGTATGTAATGGAACAGCTTTTGGATAAAGGTTGGAAAATTGGTGCTGAAAATTCCGGGCATATTATCTTGCTTGATAAAGTGACAACAGGGGATGCGATTGTTGCCTCTTTACAGGTTTTAGCTTCAGTTGTTGGTAATAAAATACCACTTCATCAACTGACTCAAGGAATGACATTATATCCCCAAGTGCTGGAAAATGTACGTTTTACTGGCGACTCTAACCCACTAGAATCACTTGAGGTTAAATCGTCGGTAGAGGCGGTAGAGGCAGAGCTTGGCGATAAGGGGAGAGTCCTATTAAGAAAGTCAGGAACCGAGCCTTTGATCCGTGTTATGGTCGAAGGTGAAGATGCAGGTATTGTTCAAACGTCGGCACTTAAAATCGCGGATGCAGTAAAAGCTAGTTTCTAGGATAATGTGGCCCTTTTTATTTAAGGGCTATAGCCTTTTCGTTGCTGGTATTATTTTATGTTAGAATGTCCCTTATTCTTTCCATCTATGTAACGAGTTTATGCCGAGCAAAGAGCATGCTTATCTGCACGAAATGGGCATTCAGGTCTATGAAGTGCAAGATGTTGATAAACTACCAGGTTATCAGCCAGCGCCCATACGTTTACCAGCTTCATGTAAACTCGTTTTTCTGTCCTCGAGTTATCCAACTGGTGAAGATGCTGAGTTATTTGAGAAAGTTTTACAAAGTATTGAGCTCACTCTAGATGATGCTCTACATGTCTTGCCACAATATGCCAATCTTGTTTTCAACCAGAATCAAGACTGGGTGTGGTTTTCAGGGTGCCAAGTTGATTCAAAAATAAAGGGTAAAGTTTTACACTCTCATGATTTGTCTTGTGTTAAAGCTGATCAAAAACTGCGTCGAGCTCTATGGCAACAAATTTGTGAAAAACGATAGCTTTTTATGTCTTTAAATATTTCTTCGCTTAAAAAAGAACACCTCCCAGAGGTTTTTCAGATTGAAACACAAGCCCATACTCACCCATGGTCTATAAAACTCATTGGAGATATTAATGGAAGAGGTGCTTGTCATCATGTGTTGGTGAAAGGTGATAGGGTAGTGGGATACTTTTATGCTCAGAATATTCTAGGTGAGGTTACCTTACTCAATATTGCGGTTCACCCCAAGTATCACGGTCGTGGTTATGGAAAGGCATTGTTAGAGGCTTTTCTGGATATGTGTGCAATGGTCAATGCAGAAAGTGCATGGTTAGAAGTTAGAGAGAGTAACCAAAGAGCCTATACACTATATGAGGTGGCTGGTTTTAATGAGGTAGATAGAAGAAAAGGTTACTACCCCACCAAACCTGGAGGAAAAGAAGACGCCATAATAATGAGTTATCTTTTTCTTTAGCTCTTAACCAACTACTTTTGTATCGATTTAACTGCGTCGGAACCTTCTACTGGGTAGAAGTTCGCTTCAAATCTTGAGGGTAATTCTGAAGCAGGAAGTGGTTTGTCAAACAGATAACCTTGGAACTGGTCACAACCTAATTTCCTTAAAATATTAAGCTCAGCAGCTTCCTCTACACCCTCTGCGATGACTTCTAGATTCAATCTTTGGGCCATCATTATGATTGCATCGACAATAGCTTGATCACTTTCTTCTAAATGTACTTGGGTAACAAAAGAGCGGTCTATTTTAAGTACGTCTGCCGACAAATGTTTTAAATATCTGAGAGATGAGTATCCAGTACCAAAATCATCAATAGAAATCTTGAGGTTAAATTCTTTCAGCTTGCTCATTTTTTCTATTGCGTCTTCAACATTTTCAAGTAACAAGTTCTCGGTAATTTCTAATTCGATATGATCCCCATTGATCCCAGCTTGTGCAAGTGCATCATGGATATACTCAACAAAGCTATGCTGAGAAAATTGAAGTGGGCTGATATTGATAGCTAATCGTTTGAAGGTGTCAGGAAGCACCCCTTGCTTGTGCCATGCGGCATATTGATGTAAAGCTTGCTCAATAATCCAATTGCCTATTTGCAGTATTTGCCCAGTTTCTTCTGCAATGGGCATAAATACCCCAGGTGGTAATAAGCCTTTTTCAGGGTGATTCCAGCGGATTAAAGCTTCAACACCGACAATTTGTTGGTTTCCACTAACTTGAGGCTGATAGTAAAGTTCAAGCTGGTCTTTGTTAATGGCTTCATGTAAGCCTTTTTCTATTTCAAGAAACGATTCCACCTGAGCTTGCATTTCAGGCTCATAGAACATGTATTTGTTTCTTCCAGCTACTTTAGCACGATATAAAGCGGTATCAGCCTGACGTAAGACATCGATATTGGTACTATTAACTGATGGGAATACGGAAATACCTACACTAGTTGTACAGTAAAGTAAATGATCGTCAATAGAATATGGATTCGAAATCAAGGCGAGAAGTTGTTGAGCTGTATCATGAGCTTTATCTGGGTGGATTGAAGGCATAAGAATAGCAAACTCATCCCCTCCAATGCGAGCAGCAGTATAATCATCAGCAAGCCAAGCTTCCACACGTTTAGCTATAGCTTTAATTAGATGATCTCCGATGGTATGGCCTAAAGAGTCATTTATAGTTTTAAAGCGATCTAAGTCCAGATAAAAGAGTACTCCGGCTGTGTTGTCTAATTTTGCTTTTTCAATTACCTCTTCAAGGGTTTGTAGCAATAAGCTTCGATTTGCTAGACCTGTTAGTGAGTCATAATAGGCTAACTGATTAAGTTTTACTTCAGCTGCTTCTCTATCTTTCCATAAGTTATGGAATGTACTTGCCAACTGTCCCAATTCATCATCTCGATGAAGGTTTGGCATGGTAACTCCAGGTGTTTTGTTCTGCAGAGATTTTACCCACTCTATGAGAGTGACAAGTGGTTTAGATAGTTTTTGATAGAAAAATAGTAACAATATCGTTGTCAGCAAAATATTTCTAAACAGATCGAATAAAAGTATTTGGCTCGTCTTGGCGATAAAATTTTTCGCGATATTGGCACCATTTACCGAAAAACTGAGCATACCGACAACAACGTGCGAATTAGGTTGGTGTAGCTCAGTCTCATAGACTGGTGTATTTGGTGTTAGATAATGAGAAAGAGCTTCGGTAAACGAGCTTTCCATCGCTATGTTTCTGTCTTGCTCAGTCAGGACATCACCAAAGTCATCGACAATGGCAACTTGGTAGATTGCACTATCCATCAGTAAACTGGATGCTACTTGCTCAGCCAACAGCTGGTTTAAATGGTATGCAGCTTGACTGGCGTTAGAGTAGTTCTGCAACAGTTTAAACTGATAGTGTTCTTCTATCCGTTTATGCTCCTGATGGAGATCCACCAAAATTTGATACAGGCTAAAAATGATTCCCAGTATCACTGACACTAGAAATACGGTTTTTGCTTGTCGGAATGCTAATGAATTTATTTTCTTGCTAGCAGGCATAATCTTAACTGGTTCCCTCTACTCCTTTAGTTATAGACTAAATTTATTGATATTTTAATTTGTAGTGGATTTCAAGCAGATTTATTTGTCTTTGTTGCTCCTAAAGCCAATATAAGCGAGAATACGGAGCAAAATAGAATCGATAAGCTAGTTTAAAAATCATGACTCATTCTGACATTGACTAGCACTCATACTTAAGAAGATCCTTTGATGTCAAATACAGTATTTACTGGCGAAGTTTCTAAACGTAGAACGTTCGCTATTATTTCTCACCCCGATGCGGGTAAGACCACCATTACTGAGAAAGTATTACTTTTTGGGCGTGCCATTCAAACTGCGGGGACGGTCAAAGGGAGAGGTTCAGCACAGCACGCAAAGTCTGACTGGATGGAAATGGAAAAAGAGCGCGGTATCTCGGTAACCACATCAGTGATGCAGTTTCCATACAACGAGTGCTTGGTGAATCTGCTTGATACTCCAGGGCACGAAGATTTTTCGGAAGATACTTATCGTACTCTTACTGCAGTCGATTCATGCCTTATGGTTATAGATGCTGCAAAGGGTGTCGAAGACCGTACCCGTAAGTTAATGGAAGTGACTAGGCTACGTGATACTCCTATTGTTACATTTATGAACAAACTGGATCGTGATATCCGTGATCCAATGGAGCTACTTGATGAAGTCGAAAGTGAACTGAGAATTGCTTGTGCTCCTATTACTTGGCCAATAGGATGTGGTAAAGAGTTTAAAGGTATTTACCATATTGAACGTGATGAGACAGTTCTCTACACCACTGGTCATGGGCATACTATCCAAGATACGCGCATTATTAAAGGTCTGGATAATCCAGAATTGAACCATGCGGTTGGAGATGAGTTAGCTCAACAGCTGCGTGAAGAACTTGAACTTGTTATTGGTGCCTGCCCTGAATTTGATCAAGAGCTTTTTCTTGCTGGAGAACTTACCCCAGTCTATTTTGGTACAGCATTGGGTAACTTTGGTGTTGATCATATGCTGGATGGTTTAACTGAGTGGGCACCTGCACCTATGTCTCGCCAAGCAAATGAACGTCAAGTTGAAGCATGCGAAGACAATTTCTCTGGCTTTGTGTTTAAAATTCAGGCAAATATGGATCCTAAACACAGAGATCGAATTGCTTTTATGCGTGTTGTTTCTGGAACCTATAAACAAGGTATGAAGATGAACCATGTTCGTCTTGGGAAACAAATCAATATTTCTGATGCCGTTACTTTTATGGCTGGTGATCGCTCAAGAGCAGAAAATGCCTATGCAGGTGATATTATAGGGTTACATAATCATGGAACTATCCAGATTGGAGACACTTTCACTCAGGGTGAAACATTAAAATTTGCAGGGATCCCCAACTTTGCGCCAGAGCTATTTCGTCGTATCCGACTTAAAGATCCACTCAAACAGAAACAGTTATTAAAAGGTCTGGTTCAGCTGTCTGAAGAAGGGGCGGTACAGGTTTTCCGTCCATTACAAAATAACGACCTAATCGTCGGAGCTGTTGGTGTTCTGCAATTTGATGTGGTGGTTGCACGATTAAAAGCTGAATATAACGTAGAAGCTATCTATGAGGGAGTTAACGTTGCAACTGCTCGTTGGGTAGAGTGTGATGATGGTAAAATTTTAGATGAATTCCAGAGAAAAAATCAAGTGAACCTAGCTCTTGATGGGGGAGATAACTTGACATATATCGCACCGACTATGGTTAACCTCAATTTGGCAAAAGAGCGTTTCCCTGATGTGGATTTTCGCGTGACTCGTGAGCACTGATAACCTTCATATTTTTAAGCTATGAGCATATAAAGGGTTGGCACTATAGTGCCGACCCTTTATATATCTATTGCTTCTACTTTTTATTTTTAGAGGGTTTATTTTTAGTTTTGATTTGAGATTTTTTCTTGTCGTCTTTTTTCTTTTTCTTAAATACAGGCTTTTTGTGTTTTGGACGAAGTTCTTTAATAAATCTTTCTTTAATATCTTCTTTCACGTAACGAGCGACACGTTCCATCATAGATTGGTCATGGGCTTCAATTATTGAGATGGCGTTACCTTTTTTACCCGCGCGTGCAGTTCGGCCAATACGGTGTAGGTAGACATCAGCACTACGTGGCATATCATAATTGATGACATGGCTGATATCTGGTAGGTCAATACCACGAGCGGCAACATCTGTGGCAATCAGTATGTTGACTGTACCATCACGAAAACGAGATATCGCATTATTACGGCGATCTTGGGGCATTTCACCTTGAATCCAAGCGCATTGGATATTGTCTTTTTCAAGTTCGGAACGAAGATCTGCCAATCGATCACGAGTTTTGACAAAGATAATAGTTCGTTCGGCTTGCTCAGTCAGAATATTTTTTAGAAGTGCGAGTTTGTGTGTTAGGTCATCCGCACGATGATACCATTGAGCTATTTTCTTACGTTCACGACGTGAAGGGTCTGCATCAATTTTGGCAGGCTCCTTGAGCAAATCCGCAGTGAAGCCTTCTACGCCTTTACCTTCTAAAGTGGCAGAAAATAGCAAAGTCTGTTTACGCCAACGACACTCGGAGGATAGGCGATCGACTGTTGGCGCAAAACCCATATCGAGCATGCGGTCAGCCTCATCTAAGATAAGCCATTCGATAGCTCGACAATCAAAGCGCTCTGCTTCGATGTATTCCATTAATCTGCCAGGGGTTGCAACGACGATGTCTTGCGTTGTAGAAAGGATATCGGCATGCTCTTGGTATTGAACCCCACCAGTAATAGTGAAAATATTCAATTTAGCATGTCTTGCCATACAACGAGCTTGTTCGGCAACTTGCATTGCTAATTCTCGTGTAGGGGTGAGAATTAAAATACGTGCCGGGCCTGGTTTACGGCGGGGGAAGTCATGCAGGTATTGTAATGCAGGAAGTACAAAAGCTGCGGTTTTACCCGTGCCAGTTGGTGCTGACGCTAGAATATCCCTGCCATCTAAAGCTTGTGGAATAGATTCAGCTTGAATCTGAGTTGGGCGATTAAACCCCATTTCTTCAATTGCGATGAGCAGGTTTGGATCGAGATCTAGTTCAGCAAAATTTTTGATCACTCTGGTATCTCCACAAACTGGTAAGTGAGAACAATAAAGTCGAAGGAAAGTATTATAGAGACTTCGGTGATAAGGATCACACCTTAATTTCTACATCTTGAGATAAAACGCCTGAGTAAGGTCAATAAACTCCTTTGTGTAGAGGTTATTTGTTCGAATGGTGAGTTTCTGAGTTTCGGTTTGTACATTTGTTCGCGTTAGTTGTATGAGTAGGCGATGAGTCGGCTTCTTATCTGTAGGGCTGACTTCACATAGTTTGGCTAAAAACCAGCCTAGCTGCTGTGCTTGGCTAATGAATCGTCGTCCTTCAATTTCAGGAAGAATAAACCATGCATGGCCCTCTTTGGTTATTAGGTTGATACATTGTTTTAGCAAAGCTTGATGACTAAGAGCTAAAGTGTGTCGGGCAATTGCCCGTGTTTGTGTTTTAGCTATTTCTCCACTATCGAAGTAGGGAGGGTTACAGATAATTGTGTCGTATTTATGTTGAAATGGAAAAGTTAATACGTTACCTGCCAGCAGGTTTAAACGAGTTTGCCAAGGAGATAGTAGGAAGTTGTTCTTTGCTGCTAAAAGAGCTTGCCTATTAATTTCAATTGCATCAATGTAACAGCCATTATTTTTCTGAGCACACATTAAAGCGAGCAACCCAGTTCCTGTTCCTATATCTAAGATTCTTGCAGATATACCTATCTCACACCAAGCACCAAGTAATACACTATCTGTACTCACGGGCATACCTGAGAGTCCTCTAGTTACCTTAAATTGCTTGAATGCAAAGTCTTTAGTTTGAGTATTTTTCATTTTCTTCTGTTCACAGCTATACAATTAATGCTTGTTTCTTATTTGTATTTTTTTTGTTTATTATTTGTTATATTTGCTCGTGTTATCTAACGATATTATTGTCTTATTTTTATTTCTAAATTAGTCAATAATACTATTGATAACCCTTATTTATAAATTTATATGGTGTTCTTGTCCCTAGGCTTGCAGATAAGAGTGTGTTTCGTCATTATTCGCGTCCAAATTTATAGACTGGGTAACCTATTTGGATAGCTCAGCATACACAACATCAATCACAAATAGTTAAAGGGTCTCTTGTGAATCAGACTTTAAAATTAACAGATATTATTGCTTTAGGCTTTATGCTTTTCGCGTTCTTTTTAGGTGCCGGTAATATAATATTTCCGCCACAGGTAGGCCAGTTAGCAGGTGAAAATATGATGCCTGCTATGATAGGCTTTCTCGTAACTGCAGTGGGTCTCCCTCTTATTACAATCGTTGCTATTGCAGTCTCCGGTGGCTCGTGGGAGTGTCTTACTAAAGACTTACCTAAACGTGCTGCTATGCTGATGGCCGTATTAATCTTTATTATCATTGGCCCAGCTTTCGCAGCGCCGAGAACGGGGCTTGTTGCTTATGAAATGGCAGTTAAGCCATTTTTTGTAGAGGCCACTGAGGTACATTTGGCTCTGTTCTCTATGCTATTTTTTGCCGTCGCGATGTTTTTTGCTTGGTCGCAGGGAAAATTGATCGATGTTATCGGTAAAATATTAACCCCAGTATTGTTTATTGGATTGATTATTTTAGCACTGGCAGTGTTCGTTGACCCACAAGGTTCTATGTTATTTGCTCAAGGTGAATATCTAAGTCATCCGTTGCAAAAAGGTTTTCTTGACGGTTATAACACCATGGATACCTTTGGTTCACTCATGTTCGGTGTTTTGATTGTTGATGCTCTACGCCAGAAGGGGATCACAGAACAAAAAGCGACAGCTAGATACCTTATCAGTGCTGCATGTATTGCGGCTGCTGGCTTAGCTTTTGTTTATATATCTCTTTTCTATTTAGGCGCTACTAGCTCTGCGATAGCATCAGGTGCGGATAATGGCGGCGTTATCCTGAGCCTGTATATCCAATCTCTATTTGGTCCTTACGGCCAAGTTGTGTTGTCAGTTATTGTGTTACTTGCTTGTTTGACAACCGCGATAGGTCTTATTTCAGCGTGTTCAGACTACTTTAGCTCTTTGACTCCCGTATCATATAAAAAGTGGGTCATAATAATTGGTGTTGCTTGTGCTGTGGTTGCGAATGTCGGTTTGTCTCAATTAATCACATTATCTGTACCTGTGCTCTATGCTCTTTACCCAGTGGCCATTGCGCTTGTTGGACTCACATTTGTTCGCAAGCTTCTGCCTAATCCAAAACTTGCGTATCGAACCGTACTGGCTGTATCACTTCTTTTTGCTTTGGTTGACGCAGCTAAAGTTGCTGGGGTGGATGTGTCTGCATTTAATGTTTTACCTATGTTTGATCTTGGTATGGGATGGTTACTGCCAACTCTCGTCACTATGGTATGCATGTTCTTTATTGGTAAGTCAGAGCAGCCGACTATAAATAAAGAGGCGGCGTAACTCCCTAGTCTTTTAAGCTTAAAATCCTCCTGCTTGGCTTAACTTTGTAGGGGGATTTTTTGTGTACGGACTCGCGTTTCACTTTCAAAAAACCCTGTATCTTCATCACACTTTTCAGTACAATCTTTCGGTTAAATTCTACTCATAAATGTTGAGCAAACATGTTTGAAATCAATCCAATTAAAAACCGCCTTAAGGACGTGTCTGAGCGCACGAATGTCCTGAGGGGGTACCTTTGACTATGACGCTAAGCAAGAGCGCCTTGAAGAAGTCAACGCAGAGCTAGAGCAACCTGATGTCTGGAATGAACCTGAGCGTGCGCAGGCATTAGGAAAAGAAAGAGCATCTCTTGAGGCGGTTGTCGAGACCATAGATCAGCTTGTTCAAGGTGTTGAAGATGTTGACGGTCTACTAGAGCTGGCTGTAGAAGAGGAAGATCAAGAAACTTTTGACGAGATCGAACCAGAATTGGCTGAACTAGAGGGTAAGCTTGAAAAGCTTGAGTTTCGCCGTATGTTCGCTGGCGATCATGATGCTGCCGATTGCTATATTGATTTACAGTCAGGCTCTGGCGGCACAGAGGCGCAAGACTGGACATCTATGATGCTGCGCATGTATTTGCGTTGGGCTGAAGCGAAAGGTTTTAAGACTGAAGTTATAGAAGTATCAGACGGTGAAGTCGCGGGCCTTAAAGGCGCTACCGTCAAGGTTTCAGGCGAATACGCATACGGATGGTTGAGAACTGAAACAGGTGTTCATCGTTTGGTCCGTAAATCACCATTTGATTCAAGTGGGCGACGCCATACGTCGTTTGCTTCTGCTTTTATTTACCCTGAAATTGACGATAATATTAAGATTGATATTAATCCATCCGATCTTCGCATTGATGTCTACCGTGCATCTGGAGCTGGTGGCCAGCACGTAAACACCACTGAGTCAGCAGTACGTATTACGCACGTTCCAACCAATACGGTTGTCCAATGTCAAAATGATCGCTCCCAGCATAAGAATAAAGATCAGGCTATGAAGCAGCTTCGTGCCAAATTATTTGAACTAGAAATTCAAAAGCAAAATACTGAAAAACAAGCTAATGAAGATGCGAAATCAGATATTGGCTGGGGCAGTCAGATCCGCTCATATGTTTTAGACGACTCGCGTATTAAAGATCTGCGTACTGGTGTTGAAAACCGCAATACTCAAGCGGTTCTCGATGGTGATTTAGACAAATTTATCGAAGCTAGCCTGAAATCAGGTCTGTAAGCTTTTTACCGACATTCAAGCGAAACAGGATACATCGAACAATGACTGATGCTGTTCAAAACGAAAACCTACAAGAAGAAAATAAGCTGATTGCTGAGCGCCGAGCTAAATTGGATCAAATCCGTAAAGAGTGCAAGGCGAATGGACACCCTAATGATTTTCGCCGTGATGCACTAGCGGGCGATCTACAAAAACAGTTCGGTGAAAAAGCTAAAGAAGAGCTAGAAGAGCTGAATCATGTTGTGGCAATTACCGGCCGTATCATGGCTAAGCGAGGCCCTTTTTTGGTGATTCAAGAAACCTCTGGCCGTATCCAGGCTTATGCTGCAAAAGATGTGCAGAAAGATCTGAAAACTAAATATCAAGGTCTAGATATTGGCGATATTATCGGTGTTAAAGGCGCATTGCATAAATCAGGCAAGGGTGACCTTTACGTTAATATGGAAGAGTATGAATTGCTTACCAAGGCGCTTCGGCCTCTTCCTGAAAAATTCCACGGACTTACTGACCAAGAAATGCGTTACCGTCAGCGTTATGTGGATTTGATTGTTAACGAAGATTCTCGTCAAGCGTTTATTATTCGCTCTAAGCTGGTTTCATCTATCCGTAACTTCATGAGTGCGAAAGGCTATTTAGAAGTAGAAACACCTATGATGCATGCTATCCCTGGTGGTGCTACGGCTCGTCCTTTTATCACACACCACAATGCGCTGGATATTGATATGTATCTACGTGTTGCGCCAGAGCTATACCTCAAACGCTTGGTCGTTGGTGGTTTTGATCGCGTTTTTGAGATCAACAGAAACTTCCGTAATGAAGGACTATCACCACGCCATAATCCAGAGTTCACTATGATGGAATTCTATCAAGCGTATTCTGACTATAAAGATCTCATGGATCTTACTGAAGAAATGCTGAGTACCGTAGCAATGGATGTTTTAGGATCAACCTCTATGCCTTATGGTGATGAAACAGTAGAGTTTGGTGGCACATACGCACGTATGAGTATGTTTGAAGCAATAAAGCGCTACAATCCAGATCATGCTGAGATCCAAGCGTTAACGGATGAGAATCTACAAAATCGTGAAAAAATGGTTTCTATCGCGAAATCTGTACATGTTGAAGTGGAGTCATTTTGGACATGCGGCCAATTGCTGGAAGAGATTTTTGGTGAAACGGCTGAACCACATTTAATTCAGCCTACTTTCATCACAGGCTATCCAGCAGATATCTCACCACTTGCTCGTCGTAGTGATGATAACCCATTTTTTACTGATCGCTTTGAGTTCTTTATCGGTGGGCGTGAAGTGGCAAATGGTTTCTCGGAACTTAATGATGCTGAAGATCAAGATGCACGTTTTAAGGCTCAGGTTGATGCAAAAGATGCTGGCGATGATGAGGCTATGTACTACGATGCAGATTATATTGCTGCTCTAGAACATGGTCTGCCACCAACAGCTGGCCAGGGTATTGGTATTGACCGTCTAGCAATGTTGTTTACTAACACGCATACTATTCGTGATGTCATTTTGTTTCCAGCTATGCGCCCTCAATCTCAGTAGAGATGTTGGAAGTTGACTAAAGTTGTTTATAAGGCTGATATTATATCGGCCTTTTTTAGACCTAATTTGCTATAACCTTTAACGCTATATTATTTAGTTTGGGTTTATTCGATCAAATTGATGCATGTTTGTGCTAAAAAGTTTAAATAAGGTTGTTTTCAATGTTATTGCTATATGTACTTTGATTAATTACAGATTGAAAAGTGTATAAACCGTTGCAAACTTTTTTGATACATCTGGCGGATTGCGTTCATTAAGGGGTACAATTACTCATAGTGTAAAGTGAGGTGTTTAATGCTTATTAGAACAGAAGCTCCGGCAGATATTCTTGCCGTTGATAGGTTGCTTAAATCTACTTTTGAGACAGAATCTGAAGCTAATTTGGTGATGAGGCTAAGAGAAAATGGCTGTAGAACGCTATCATTAGTTGCGAGTGATGATGAAGGGCAAATCATAGGCTACGTTATGTTTAGTCCTGTCAGACTTAATGGCAATGATTTAAACTGGCAAGGCCTTGCTCCACTCGCTGTGCAAGCTGATTATCGAGGGCAAGGCTTAGCTGCTGAGCTTGTGAAAGAAGGTTTAACATCACTTAAAGAATTTAGCTACCCTGCTTGCGTTGTACTTGGCGAACCTAACTATTATTCACGTTTTGGGTTCAAAGCGTGTGAAAAGGTTGGTTTTTCATGTCAGTGGGAAGTGCCAATCGGTGCATTTCAGGTATTAGAACTGGCCGAAAATGAGTTTGCTAATCGTGGTGGTCTTATCGAATACAGCCCTGAGTTTTCAGCGCTTTAATCTAATAGCTAGGATGATTAAATTAGAAGTGTTCACTTTTGCCCTTTTTTTGAGCGCTTAATACCTCTAAAGCCATTTTTTTTAAAATTCTACTTGTCAGCGCAATGACCTTTCGTTAGTATTGCTCGGCCTTCAATAAGGGGGTCGCTAGCCTTGTTCAGAAAGTCATTTCGAGCGGCGCTGGCTCAACAATTTGGAACATAGGTGGAAATAATGTTTACAGTTCTACTTGTGATTTACCTGTTGGCAGCGATTGGTGTAATCGGCCTCGTGTTGATTCAACAAGGTAAAGGCGCAGATATGGGAGCCTCATTCGGTGCTGGCGCATCAAACACAGTGTTTGGCGCAGGCGGCTCAGGAAATTTTCTAACCCGAATGACTGCAGTTTTTGCAACAGTTTTTTTTGTACTCAGCTTAGTATTAGGTAACATGTCAACCCATAAAACTGAATCTCAGTGGGTTGATCCGACTCAAGGTCAAGTTATTCAACAAGCTGATGATGCAGCGAGTGAAGTTCCAGCCCCAACAGGCGATGAAATTCCTCAATAAGCTACTTTCTAGCTAAAAAATAGAATTAGCTGCCGAGATGGTGAAATTGGTAGACACGCTAGCATGAGGTGCTAGTGCCTTAGGTGTGAGGGTTCGAGTCCCTCTCTCGGCACCATGTTTACAAACTTGTAAAACACCTTGGAGAGCGTATAATACTCGACAAGTCGGACGCGGGGTGGAGCAGCTTGGTAGCTCGTCGGGCTCATAACCCGAAGGTCGTCGGTTCAAATCCGGCCCCCGCAACCAATCCTTATAGGATAAACAAGTTTGCACAGTGGCTTATGCAACTGTGAGTTAGGTAAGTCTGATTGCCTAACGTATAAGGGTCCAGCATCAAAAAACCCCGACTTTCGGGGTTTTTTGTTATCTAAATATCTCTATCTGAGGTGGTTAGAAGTTGCTTGGAATTTAAATTGGGCCCTGAGCCCTTTTTTTGTTTCTGGAGTGGTTTAAATGACTGGTTTAGAAAGACAACTTACTGAAATGCTTGAAGCTCCGGTTGTAGCATTAGGCTATGAGTTAGTTGGATTAGAATTTATTCGCGCAGGCGAACATTCGACGTTACGTATCTTTATTGATCATGAAGATGGAATTACAGTTGATGGTTGTGCAGAAGTCAGCCGTCAGGTAAGTGCAGTAATGGACGTTGAAGATCCGATCACAGTGGCTTACAACCTTGAAGTGTCTTCTCCAGGTTTAGAAAGGCCACTTTTCAAAGCAGAACACTATGAACAATTTATTGGTCACGAGGTCAGCATTGTTTTGAAAATGTCTGTAGTTAATCGCCGAAAATGGAAAGGAATTATCCACTCTATTGAAGGTGAAACAGTCACAGTTAATATCGACGGCAATGAAGAAGAGTTTGCTTTGAGCAATATTTCAAAAGCTAACCTGATCCCTAAATTTTAATTAAAGTCTTAGAGGCTATTTAAAATGAGTAAAGAAATTTTAGCGGTAGCAGAAGCGGTATCGAATGAGAAAGGGGTACCTCGTGAACGTATTTTTGAAGCCCTAGAAGTTGCTTTGGCGACATCTACTAAAAAAAAGCACAGTATTGAGATTGATGTACGAGTTGCTATCGATCGTAAAACTGGCGAATTTGACACTTTCCGCCGCTGGTTAGTCGTTGAGGAAGTAGAAAGTCCAACAAAAGAAATTTCTTTGGAAGCTGCGCAGTATGATGATGAATCAATGGACCTGGGCGATTTCGTAGAAGATGAAATTGAATCCGTTACATTTGATCGTATTACCACGCAGACAGCGAAACAAGTAATCGTACAAAAAGTGCGTGAAGCTGAGCGTGCACAGATCGTAGAACAATTCATCGATAATGAAGGTGAACTGGTAACAGGTGTTGTGAAAAAGGTAAACCGAGACACTATCATTCTCGATTTAGGCAACAATGCTGAAGCCGTAATTCTGCGAGATGACCAGCTTCCTCGTGAGAACAATCGTCCGGGTGACCGTGTCCGTGGCCTTTTATATCGTGTAGCACCAGATGCTCGTGGGTTCCAACTATTCATCACGCGCTCCAAGCCAGAAATGTTAATAGAGCTTTTTCGGGTGGAAGTGCCTGAAATAGCAGAAGAAATCATTGAGATGAAAGCGGCTGCTCGTGATCCTGGTTCTAGAGCAAAGATCGCAGTTAAGACTAATGATAAACGTATTGACCCAGTTGGAGCTTGTGTTGGTATGCGTGGTGCGCGTGTTCAAGCAGTATCGGGTGAGCTAGGCGGTGAGCGTATTGATATTGTGCTTTGGGACGATAATCCAGCGCAATTGGTTATTAATGCAATGGCCCCTGCTGATGTGGCTTCTATCATCGTTGATGAAGATGCTCATGCTATGGATATTGCAGTCGAAGCGGATAATCTTGCACAAGCTATTGGTCGTAATGGCCAAAATGTACGCTTGGCATCTCAGCTTACCGGCTGGGAGCTGAACGTTATGACAGTAGAAGATTTACACAAGAAGCATACTGAAGAGTCTCAGACGTCTATTGAAAACTTCATGAAGTATCTAGATATTGAAGAAGACTTTGCACAAATGCTAGTGGAAGAAGGTTTCTCTTCATTGGAAGAAATCGCTTATGTGCCAGTCAATGAATTACTTGAAGTTAATGGCTTAGATGAAGACTTAGTTGAAGAACTACGTACACGTGCAAAAGATGCTTTAACTACATTGGCCTTGGCTAAAGAAGAGTCTTTTGATGGTCTTGAGCCTGCTGAAGACTTATTAGCTTTAGATGGCTTAGAGAGAGAACTGGCTTTTAAACTTGCAGCTAAAGGTGTAATCACACTTGAAGATCTTGCTGATCAGGGTATTGATGATTTGGAAGGGATTGAAGACCTTGCCGAAGAGCGTGCTGGTGAGCTTATTATGGCGGCACGTAATATTTGTTGGTTCGGTGAAGATGAATAATTTCAGCAAGGAGAAAGTGTTATGACACAAATTACTGTTAAGGCTCTCAGTGACGAAATTGGTACGCCAGTTGATCGCTTGTTAGAGCAACTTGCTGATGCTGGTATGGCAAAAGCAAGTGCAGACCAGGTGAGTGAAGAAGAGAAACAGACACTTCTGACACACCTAAAAAAAGAGCACGGTGATACTTCTGGCGAAGCTGAGCCTACTCGCTTGACTCTACAGCGCAAAACTCGTAGCACACTAAGTGTGAACGCTGGT
Organism: Vibrio hepatarius; assembly: GCF_018860525.1. Lineage (GTDB taxonomy): Bacteria > Pseudomonadota > Gammaproteobacteria > Enterobacterales > Vibrionaceae > Vibrio > Vibrio hepatarius_B. The sequence continues at coordinate 3,283 of NZ_JAHKPM010000021.1, read as the reverse complement.
GGAGGAAAGAGTAAAGATGTTCAAATCGAAGTTCGTAAGAAACGAACTTATGTGAAGCGCAGTACTATCGAAGACGACGCAACTCGTGAAGCTGAGGAAACAGCAAAGCGTGAAGCCGAAGAGCTTGCGAAGCGTGAGGCTGAAGAAGCAGCAAAACGTGAAGCTGCAGAGAAAGCAAAGCGAGAGGCTGAAGAAAAAGCGAAACGAGAAGCGGATGCAAAACGTGAAGCTGGAGAAAAAGCCAAACGCGTACAAGCTGATAAGGCTAAGAAAGACATGAATGCAAAAAGTGCAGAATTGACCGTGCAAGCGAAAAGTGAAGCAGACGATCTAAAACGTCGTCAAGAAGAAGAAGCTCAGCGTAAAGCTGAGCAAGAAGCGGCAAAACTGGTTGAAGACGCTCGAAAACTAGCTGAAGAAAATGAAGTTCGTTGGAGTGAAGAAGAGAAGAAGAAAAAAGAGCTCGAAAACTCTGATTACCATGTAACCACTTCGACATACGCGCGTGAAGCAGAAGATGCTGCTGACCGTCGTGAAGAAGGCGGTCGCCGTAAGAAGAAGAAAGCTACTGGAGCCAAAACTGAAGAACAAAGCCGCAATGCTCGTAACCCGCGTGGTGGTAGAGGCCGTAATAAAGGTAAGCTCGCCAAACCGGCTTCGATGCAACAAGGCTTTGACAAAACTGCAACAGTTGCCAAAGCTGATGTTGTAATCGGTGAAACTATCGTAGTTTCTGAGCTGGCTAATAAAATGTCAGTGAAAGGCACCGAGGTTATAAAAGCGATGATGAAAATGGGTGCAATGGCAACCATAAATCAAGTTATCGACCAAGAAACTGCTCAGCTTATTGCCGAAGAAATGGGCCATAAAGTTACCCTGCGCAAGGAGAACGAACTAGAAGAAGCTGTACTATCTGATCGCGATAATCATGCTGAGTCTGTTCCTCGCGCGCCGGTTGTTACTATCATGGGTCACGTAGATCATGGTAAGACATCCACACTCGACTACATCCGTAAAGCTCACGTTGCGTCAGGTGAAGCGGGTGGTATTACTCAGCACATAGGTGCTTACCACGTTGAAACTGACAATGGTATGATTACCTTCCTTGATACTCCTGGACATGCGGCGTTTACTGCAATGCGTGCTCGTGGTGCTCAAGCAACAGATATCGTTGTACTTGTTGTAGCGGCTGATGATGGTGTTATGCCACAAACAATTGAAGCGATTCAACACGCGAAAGCAGCTGAAGTACCGCTAATTGTTGCTGTTAACAAGATCGATAAAGAAGATGCTAACCCAGATAATGTCAAGAACGAGCTGGCCCAATATAATGTAATCCCTGAAGAGTGGGGCGGTGAGAACATGTTTGTTCACATCTCTGCTAAGCAAGGCACTAACATTGAAGGCCTGCTAGAAACTATCCTTCTTCAATCTGAAGTTCTTGAACTATCTGCAGTTGCAGAAGGTATGGCATCTGGTGTGGTTGTAGAATCTCGTCTAGATAAAGGACGCGGTCCAGTTGCTACAGTATTGGTACAGTCTGGTACTTTGAACAAGGGTGACATCGTTCTATGTGGTCAAGAGTACGGCCGCGTACGTGCAATGCGTGACGAGAATGGTCAGGAAGTGACAACCGCTGGTCCTTCTATTCCTGTAGAGATTTTAGGCCTTTCTGGAGTTCCCGCTTCTGGTGATGAAGCTACTGTCGTTCGTGATGAACGTAAAGCTCGTGAAGTGGCAAACTACCGTCAAGGTAAATTCCGTGAAGTGAAACTTGCTCGTCAGCAAAAAGCGAAACTAGAGAATATGTTCTCTAATATGACCGCTGGTGAAGTCGCTGAATTGAACGTTGTTCTTAAAGCTGATGTACAGGGTTCTGTAGAAGCTATCTCTGACTCGCTAGTGAAGCTTTCTACCGATGAAGTTAAAGTGAATATTGTTGGTTCTGGTGTTGGTGGTATTACTGAAACTGACGCAGTATTAGCTGCAGCTTCTAATGCAATCCTGCTTGGTTTTAACGTACGTGCAGATGCAACTGCTCGCCGTACTGTTGAGAATGAAAACCTAGATCTTCGTTATTACTCAATTATTTACCAATTGATTGATGAAGTGAAACAGGCCATGGGCGGAATGCTAGCACCTGAGTTTAAGCAAGAGATTATTGGTCTTGCTGAAGTTCGTGATGTATTTAAGTCACCTAAGCTTGGTGCTATTGCAGGCTGTATGGTTACTGAAGGATTAATTAAGCGTAATAATCCAATTCGAGTTCTACGTGATAACATTGTTATCTACGAGGGTGAGCTTGAATCACTTCGTCGCTTTAAAGATGATGTTCAAGAAGTTAAGAGTGGTTACGAATGTGGTATCGGCGTTAAGAACTATAATGATGTTCGCGTTGGTGACCAAATTGAAGTATTCGAAATCATTGAAATAAAACGTACTCTTGATTAATTGACTAAACCAACTTTGAAAAATAAGTGGTAATTGGTTGTTGAATACACCATGGGGGGCTGGTTATGACCATCCCCCCATTCTTTCTAATAAGAGCAAAGATATGTCAAAAGAATTTAGTCGTACGCAGCGCGTCGCACAACAGCTGCAAAAAGAATTAGCCATGCTTCTACAGAGAGAAGTTCGTGATTCACGTTTAGGTATGGTGACTATTTCCGATGTGGAAGTATCACGTGATCTAGCTTATGCAAAAGTATTTGTGACCTTTTTATGTGTGGGTGAACAAACTCCAGAGTCATGTCTTATGGCATTACGTGAGCATGAAGTGCATATTCGCATGATGTTAGGTAAGCGAATTCGTCTGCGTTTAACGCCAGAGATTCGTTTCCATTACGATAATACTCTTGTTGAGGGTATGCGAATGTCGAATCTAGTGAGTGAGGTTATTAGCGAAGACAAACGCAAGCAGCAAGATGCTGGCCGTGAAGATAACAATCCAGAAGAGGGTAGTGCTTAATGGCTCGTCGTCGTAAAGGCCGCCCAGTTAATGGTGTTGTCCTTTTGGACAAACCTACAGGTATTTCATCCAATGATGCACTGCAAAAAGTAAAACGCATTTACTTTGCAGAAAAAGCAGGTCATACCGGTGCTTTGGATCCTCTAGCGACAGGTATGTTGCCAATCTGCTTGGGTGAAGCAACAAAGTTTTCTCAGTTCTTACTTGATTCCGATAAACGTTATCGAGTGATAGCAAAACTGGGTGAACGTACGGATACCTCAGACTCTGATGGTGATATTGTTGAGACACGCTCAGTTAATGTATCTCTCGAAA
>NZ_JAHKPM010000037.1 GCF_018860525.1 Vibrio hepatarius | reverse complement strand
GAAAAGAGGAACAGCAATGACAGAAGAAAAAAAAGTAACTAGGAAAAACAGCACACCAATCAAGGTGTACTGCTTACCCGATGAAAAGGAATTAATTGAGGCACAGGCTGCGCGAGCTGGTATGAGTGCAGCAAGATACCTTCGAGAAGTCGGGCAGGGTTATCACATTCAAGGTGTGGTTGATTACGATCAAGTGCATGAGCTAGCGAAAATTAACGGCGATTTCGGCCGCTTAGGTGGTTTGCTAAAACTTTGGCTTACAAACGATGTCAGGACCGCTCAGTTTGGCGAATCAACGATTAGAGCTGTTCTTAGCAAGATAGAAGCTACACAAGAAGAAATGGGCGCCGTGATGACAAAAATAGTTATGCCGCGATCAGAACAGTGATTTTAGCGGCTAAAAATTTCAGGGGTCTATTTTGATAATTAAACACGTTCCGATGCGCTCTGCTAAAAAATCTGACTTTTCTGGTTTGGTGAAATATATCACCGATGAGCAAAGTAAGACTGAAAGGCTTGGTCTAGTCAATGTGACAAATTGCCATGCTAATACAATGCAGGCGGTTATTGGTGAGGTGCTTGCAACTCAGCATACCAACACCCGCGCAACGGGCGATAAAACTTATCATCTAATCGTCAGTTTTCGTCCTGGCGAGAAGCCTGATAGTGATGTTCTAAAAGCCATTGAGGAAAGGGTATGTGCTGGGTTGGGTTTCTCTGAACACCAAAGAGTAAGTGCTGTACACCATGATACCGACAATGTGCATATTCATATAGCTATAAACAAAATTCATCCTACCAACAAAACAATGCACGAACCCTTTCAGGCTTACCGCAAGTTTGGAAGCCTCAGTGATATTTTAGAGAATGAATATGGGCTTGAAAAAGACAATCACCAAGGTTTTAAAACCGTATCAGAAGGTAGAGCCTCTGATATGGAAAAGCACGCTGGTATAGAAAGCCTAGTTAGTTGGGTTAAGCGTGAGTGCTTAGAAGAAATTAGGGCCGCTGAAAACTGGCAGCAACTTCACCAGGTGTTAAGTGAAAACAGCTTAGAAATTCGCAAGCAAGGTAACGGCTTTGTTGTTGAATCTGCTGATGGAACTCAAGTGAAGGCAAGCACTTTAGCTAGGGATTTATCAAAGCAGAAGTTGGAAAAGAAATTAGGTGAATTTGAACAAATAATCAATCCCGTTCCTCCCCAAGATAAACGCCGCCGATATGAAAAACGACCTACGAAATTCAAAGTAAACACGACTGAGTTATATGCGAAGTATCAAGAAGAACAAAAACAACTAACCGCGGCAAGAAAGATTGAATGGATTAACGCCAAGGGAAGAAAAGATAGTCGCATCGAGGCTGCTAAGAGAAAAAACAGACTCCGTAGAGCTGCGATAAAGCTAATGGGTGAAAGTCGTCTAAATAAGAAAATACTTTATTCCCAGGCGCATAAAGCACTTAAAGCTGACATACAGGCTATCAATAAGGCCAATAAATTAGAGCGCCAAGCGTTGTATGAAAAGTATAAACGTCGAGCGTGGGCTGACTGGCTTAAACAAGAATCTTTGAAAGGTAATAAGACTGCTTTAGAAGCTCTGAGAGCGCGTGACAAGGCTAAGGCACTTAAAGGCGATGTGATTAGCGGGAAGCAGAAAAAAAGCTCCCCTGTCAACTTAGAGGGCCTTAACAAACCTAATGTTGCCCCAATCGGGAAAAAGCCTCCTGCATTTGCTAAAAATCGTCTCCGTTCAATGTCTTCACTTGGAGCTGTTCACTTTGAACACAAGCCAGGTTACGCCCCTGTTATGGATAACATTACCAAGAAAGGCACGATTATCTATAGAGCAGGTAAAAGTGCTATTCGTGACGATGGGGAGAAACTTCAAATCTCAAGAGAAGCTACAAATGAAGCGCTCAAAAATGCTTTGTTGTTAGCTAAAGAACGTTATGGCAGTCGAATTACTGTTAATGGGTCAGCTCAGTTTAAAGCCCAGGTGATTTTTA
>NZ_JAHKPM010000047.1 GCF_018860525.1 Vibrio hepatarius | reverse complement strand
GTGGAAACCTAAGCAATGAAGACATTGCTACCGCGCTTGAGGTTGTAATCGCAGTGACGGACAGTTTGAAAAAACGAGCAGGAGAGAACGAATGATGTTCGGCTATATCTTTGGTATTGTGTTCCTTTTCCTTATACTCTGGCTTGGAAACGGTGTTAGGCGCATCGGTTCGGTCAGTATCGGAGAAACGATACGGGAACGCGATGGATCAGCCCTTCTGTTGATTGATCTACAGTCAGTTTTCTGGGATCGCGGTCCATACTCGGACGCTTTAAAAGAGTCTGCCGCATCCGCCATTCTTGATGAAGTTGAAGCTGCGCGGGCCCAAAACCACCCTGTCATTGCCGTCCGTCAGGAATGGTCGATCCCTTCAACAAAGACTGTGGCGAGGCTCACGATGAAAGGACAGGCGATAGTCGGAAGTGAAGGAACCGAAATTGCAGAGCAATTCTCGTCACTTCCTGATCATGTTATGGTAAAGCGTGTGCAGGACGCATTCGAAACCGGCGAACTGGATGCCCTTTTGGAGCGTCTCGGTGTCGGTAAGTTACGTCTCGCTGGTTTGGATCTTAACTATTGTGTGCATAAGACGGCGCTGGCTGCTAAAAACAGAGGCTATGATGTCATCGTCGTGAAGGACGGAACTCTCTCAGCGGCACCAACGGAAGCTGCTGAAAAGCGGATGTTGTCAGCGGGTGTGGTCTTTTCTTGAGTGGACATTAATACTTCAAGCGGGAACGGCAACTTTGTCCTGTGTGGATGGCTCCCTTTTTGCAAGTACCTTTTTCGTGCGTGGCGTTTTGTCAGAAGCAGTCTTGTGTTAGGCCTGTTAGCGCGACACACATGGCCGCTGGCCCTGATGGTTTTCACCAACCAAGTCCCATTCCGCATATCGAACAGCAAGCGTTCTGGACAAAGCTCGGGGTGTCTTGGTTTTTGGGCAGATTGTCCGTCGTCATATAAAATGGGGCATCAGAGCGGCTTGAGTATTGGAGGCTCTGGCTCGTTTGTGTGATTGATTATGCGGCTTGTTTCTGATGTTGCAAGCGGCGTTGTTTGATTGTGTTTTTCTTGATTTTTTCCCTTTCTCTGAGAATGGCTTTGTCGCGGCCGAAGTAGACGTCGGCTGGTGTGACGTTGTTCAGGCTCTCGTGGTAGCGCTGGTTGTTGTAGTATTCGACAAAGGCCCCGATCTGGCGTTCGAGGTCACCGGGCAGATAGTAGTTCTCCAGCAGAACCCGGTTCTTCATGGTCTGGTGCCAGCGTTCGATTTTGCCTTGGGTTTGTGGGGGGAACGGTGCGCCCCGAACATGCGTCATTTTTTGATCCTCCAACCACTTGGCCAGATCGCCGGAGATGTAGCATGAACCGTTGTCGCTGAGCAGGCGTGGCTTGTGACGCACAACCGCCTGGTCGCAACCAGACGCCGTCAGCGCCAGTTCGATCGTGTCTGTCACGTCCTCAGTACGCATGTTGGTGCAAAGCTTCCACGCAATGATGTAGCGGCTGTAATCATCGAGGATCGTGCTCAGATAATACCAGCCCCAGCCAATGATCTTGAAGTAGGTGAAGTCCGTTTGCCACATCTCGTTGATGGTCGTGGTTTTGTCTTTGAACTCCTCGGCCGCTTTAATGACCACATAGTCAGGTGCTGTAATCAGGTCCGCTGCTTTGAGAATGCGGTAAGCTGATGATTATGTGACTGATTAATGGGTCACGTCAGTGTATTTAACAGCTCGTTCCCATGTCGTCCC
>NZ_JAHKPM010000034.1 GCF_018860525.1 Vibrio hepatarius | reverse complement strand
GATTTAGTTAGGTCTAAAAACTACTCAACTTATCTCTCGCCAATCAACGAGGATCTCGTTCTTATTGAATTATTTAGTACTAACGAAGTGTATGACAAAGCTAGCTTATTAGTTTCAGAGGTGACCGATTTATTTGCAGATGAGCCTTCGGCTACTTTTGGTTCGTTCAACAGACTGAAAAGTGACTTCGTAAATGCGGTTAAAACTCAGGATAAATCAAATGTATGACAAAAAGAGCTTAATGCGCATAAAGCTACCGCCTAAGGTTGAGATAGGCGGATTTTCATGTGAGATGTCGTTATTTAAACTCTTTTAGAACTTCTTTTTTAACTTTGTTCCATTGGTTTTCATCATCGAATTCTTCGACAAGCATTAGGTCGTGAAGGTAGATACTATCTCCCAACGTTTCCCCTGATTTACGAAAAAAGCAATTAAAGATACTCGCCGAGCCAAATATAGGGTTTATGCCAACAGCATATGCTACACAACCGACTTCAAAGCGTTGTTTTTTTCCAAAAGAGTTTGTTGATACAACCGATAAAGTGTTAGTAATCGTTTGGTCTTTGACTATAGTCTCAGAGTCAAGGATTTTGATTTCTGCGACAGCGTCATTAATAAGTTCATAAAATTTCTTAGTAAACGTTTCTAAAGGCACTGAGGCATTCTTTAACCCTTGTACAGTTCGTTTTTTTACTATTTCTTCTAGGTGTTTTTTTTCTTCTCCTGAAAGCGTTGGGTTTAAACTTGCTAGAATGACATCTGCTTCTTGGTTGAATGATTCATCGTCCAGTTCACAGGAAAACTGAGATATAGCATTAGAAATATCTTTCTCTAATTGTGGTTTTTTTGCCAAATACAAAGCATCTCTTAGGGAATCACGCTCTTTTATCAATTCATCTTTATTATGTGAGGCTGACTTTCTATAATCTTGTAACGCGATGAGTTCAGCTAAATAGTCTTGCTGGTATGGATCATCCTTGTATTTGGCTATGTCTTCTACAAGGGAATCATCACCTTGCCAACCCCAATCTCTAATTTTTTTAGTTATCGCTTCAATTTCATCCGTGTCATGTAGAATGTTTTCGTAAATATCTATAACTTGTCTAAATGCAGCCGCACCATTGAATTGCTGTTTAACTCTGTTAACTAATTGCTCTGGAGTCTCATTATCTTTGATAACGTGACCACAATACTTTGTGCTACCAGTTTCTATAACTAAGTTCTTGTTGACTTGTGTTTGCAAGTACTTTTCATAGATAGCATCTTTGTTAACCAAACCGACAAGGCCTGTAGCTGCAACTATGATTACAGGTGCTAAAAATTTAATCATTAGAGTCTCTTAAGTACAAATTCATAAAATATCGCTAATAGTACTGCATAGTCATACGTAGGCATAGTTACATGACAAATAAGGATAGATGTCGCGCCGCTGACATCTTATCCGGGTATTGGACAAACCTGACGCCACTTTATTTAGTAGATTATTCGATGAAGATTGAAGCGGACTACTCCTGAGCTATCTACACCATTAGCTTTGGACATCGAGTTAAGCGACTTTTCCAT
>NZ_JAHKPM010000023.1 GCF_018860525.1 Vibrio hepatarius | reverse complement strand
TAGTGATTCGATCTCGGATTTGTTCAACCGTCTTGGCTGATTTGAGGTGTCCGGCTTCACCTTGTGTGAGTTTGTCGAGTTCATAACCAAAAGTATCCTTCCAAAATTGATTCATTGCTGGGCCGTGTTTACTATTAATGGCCGCTAACATTCCAGGCTTAACAGGTAAATTAAGCGCACCTTCATGAGCGGTCATAACAGACGCAGCCACAACTTGACCACCTCGATTCTCTACATAGCCTTTTAGAGAGGCTACGGTTCCACCCATTGCTAGAGTGTTATCTACACTTAAGTATTGTTCACCCTTTTTGACATTTCCGTCAAAAGTTGGATTAAACGCCAGGCGATGATCTGCCCCCGTATCAGTGCGACCAACCTTGTCACGCTGAACGATATTTAATTCAACATCCAACCCCAAACGATCTGCCAAAACCTCAGCCATAGCCAACGGTATTTTATTATTGCCAGCTGACTCCACAGCCAAAACAGGCAATATACGGGGCTTGCTTTCCCCTATGTACTCCTTAATAGATTTCACTGTTTCATCAGTAATCAATCTATCTACCAGGTCAATAGCTGCGGGCATGTCTCCTGACTTGGCCGCTTGGTATTCAGGTTCGTTTTTTAACGCACCTAAATCACCATTTCTAATTAACTTTGGAAAATCTCCCCAAGGAGAACGCTCTCCAATGCCTAACTTATTCAAAAATCACCTCCAGTTTTAGCGGCTACAACTATCGGGAGCGACCTCTACTAAGCTTCACGGCCTGGGTAACTACAGCTTTCCCCGAAGCATCATAATTGATGCTTTTTACACTCCCAACTTCAGGTACTATATCGAAATTTTCTTTAGAGTGCATGACAAAATTTTTACCAATTTGTTGATAAACCTTATTGGTGTCAGCATGGACTATCATGCCGTCATGGCTTTTTGACTTATCAGCCTCTTTCGCCATGTAGAGATTGTAAATACCAGGCTTTAACGCACCTGCTTTTTCAACCTTTTGATTTGTCCATGCGCCACTGTTATCAGTTTGAATGATTCGCTGGCCATTCATAACCAATAAGCGTTGTTTCATCTGCGGCGCTCCTATCTTCTACATAATGCATTTGGTTGCAATGCAATCAGCCACAAAAAACCGATCTCGGCAACCAATCGAGATCGGTTCCAACGATAACCGATATTTTTTTCTCAAGGACACTCTAATATTATGACAAAACCTTATATTTATCAGGTTGTTTTTAATGAGAAGTAGCTCAATTGCACGAAGTTAAGGCAATTTTAAAACCTTCAACCTAATCAAACATGCAAAGAATTACCCCGCATAGAGCGGGGTAGTTAGGAGTGAGAAATTTCAGACTTCGTGACGATGTAACCTAGCCTTCAATCAAGGACATAAGCTGAACATCCCCCAAGTCAGTTTCAAATTCGTGGCCGTCATCTTCATACTTCAACCAAGCCATACCATCAGAAGAAGGGCGGCGGTCTAGGACCAAACGAGCCGAACGGCTATCATGTACCACCATGACAATCGCTTTTTTCAATTTGTTTGGATCAACTTCTTTAGGTGGCTTAGGGTCGTTATTGCCTGATTCTTCCTGATCTTGATTTTCTTCTTCATCTTCACCAGTAAAGGCTGATTCATCTTCTTCTTCTTCGACATGATGACGTTTATCATCCAAATATTCTCGTAGAAGCTTCACTGCTGGACGGGTAATTTCCTGATCTTCATCTTCCAGCCAAGCTGAAACTTCATCAGGGTTCTTCTTATGCGTTTTAACAAGCTCATTAATTACTGTTACGTCATTTGCTCGACCAGAGTTAAACGCAGCGGCTATAGGCTCTGGCAGGTCCAACAAAGTCTCATGCTGACTAACAAACGCGGCTGATTTACCAAGTGATTCAGCTATTTCACCTTTTTTAACACCCTTAGCCAATTCACGGCCAATGTAATCAGCAATCTCGCGGGCAGTAAGGTCATTACGTTGTAGGTTCTCAATCACTTGATCAGCTTCGTTGTAGTCGTTATCAATGAAGCCTGGAATAACATCCTTTCCTGCAATCTTAGATGCTCTGGTGCGTCGAGCGCCGTGGTTAATAATATAACGCCCAGGTTGTTCAAGGTTCTCACGAACTGAAATAGGAGTTTTAACGCCACGGTGACGAATCGTAGCAGCCAGCTCCCCTAGACTATCCTTACTAAAGCCAGGGCTATCATCTTTCCGTGGTTGATTTGGATCTTCATCAATCAAATCCAAAGACAGCATCAAAGGACCAGAACCGCCATTATTAGATTCAGGCTCGTTTAGCAAACCAGATAGGTCGCCAATATCTTCAAGGCCCAATCCTGTCATATCATTGTTATTTGCGGTCATGCTGTAATCTCCATCTTATTAAACACGTATTCAGCCAAGGCTCTAACTTCTTTTGCTGCGACTCTAGCAGCTGATTTTTTTATCCCCCATACAGGAGTACCAATTGCACATGCCTCGGCAATGCTGTCGCGTTCTCCAACCGTGTGCGGGATCATTAGTTGAGGGAAAGCGTTCTGGAGAGCTTCCAGGTTACGGCGGTGGCGAGGCTTACGATTATCAACCTTGCTCGGAAACATTCCCAAAAATGAAAGGGTAGGGTTTACTTTACGCATGTTAGAAATAACAGCGTTCATTTTCTTAATACCCTGAATAGAATAAACTTCTGGCTCAATAGGAGATATTACATAGTCACTTGCAAAGAGTGCCGCGGCCAGTGATACCCCAAGAGAGGGAGCTGTATCAATCAAACAAATATCAAAACCTTGAGATTCCAAGGATGCCAAACCTTTTTTAAGGTTCTGACCTGCATCGGCCAGTGACATTTTTTCCATGTTTGCCAAAGCGGAGTCAGCTTTAAACAAATGAATCCCCGATTCATTTGCGTTGGTGATATTGATGGAACCACCACTAACAAAGCTACTTGCGGTAACTCCTTCAACACAGAATTGATCCAATGTGTAAGAA
>NZ_JAHKPM010000026.1 GCF_018860525.1 Vibrio hepatarius | reverse complement strand
GAAGCTACCATCTTGTGGCGGATGAGTTAGTTGAAACCATGCAAAAAAGCCACAGCGAGAAAAAAGACGGCACTTTAGTGGTGCTATTTGACCCTGTTGGCCGCCAGTTAGACATTGCCAATAAGCTCCGTATGACGGTCGCTGAGGGGCAAGCTTATCAACAAAACAATCTCTATCCATTGACAATAGGCACTTATGCCAAAGCTTGTATGGACAGTGAAGTGCCTGAAGTCAGCGCAGCGGCGCAAGAAAACCTTGATACTCAAGCGCTCACCGACTTTATAAATCAGAGTAAGACTCAAAAAGAGGATACGGCAAAAGAGATCCAGCAGTGGCTCGATATAATGCATTATTATGTCGCTGGAGAGGGGGCAAAAAATGAGCTAGGCTCGCTACCTTTTTATCTGCACAATTATTTTGATCTTCGCCAAGAGGGTATCGTTAAGCCGATAGAGGAACTCGCTAAGCTGTTCTTTTTGCTCGGTACGCTTTTTGACGGTGTGACCGCCAGTGAAGAAGGCATGGAGACCATGGATGATTGGGTTGGTCAAGCGTTTGCAACTGCTGAGCTGACGCCTACAGACAACGTTCTTGGGATTATGTTTAAAGGTGCCAAGATGATTTTCACTCAGTGCCAAGGCAGTGACTGGCGTGAGCTGTCAACCGATGTCTCCAAATATGTTCTTATTTCCCTTGGTAACTTTTTAGCGCGTATTCCTGTTGCCTTTTCCTACGTAGGTCAGCATGCTGGTAAATGGGCCAATATCGCGGCAAATGCAGGACTTGAGAATTTTTATAGGACAACATTACCTGATATCTTCGATGCGATGTTAGGGGTCAAGATCAATGGTAAAAGAGTTCCGGTGTCACTGGATGATATTGAAGCGTTACTGGAAAAACAGGCTAACACGGGTAAGGCTGCGGCATTGTGGCAAAAGACGAAAACCAATTGGCATGAGCGCTTGCTTGATTGGTCGGAAGTCAAAGCCGATGCTAAAGAGCAACGTATTTTTCAATTGCTAGAGTTAGAAATAACGCCATCTAGCCCCAAAGAAGTAAAAGGTTTTTTTGAAAAAAGTAAAGTAAAAACATCCTTACATATCACTGGAGGTGTGGTTGATGTTGGGTTCGCGGCTTGGTCTTTTTACTATAACGTTTTAGCAATGTATGATTTAGCATCGCAACAAGAGTATGCAGAGCTTGACCCAATTAATGATAAAGATACCCTGTATGATCTTGGTAAAATGGGATCAACATTAATGGCGTTGGCGGCCGATAGTGCTGCTCTAACTCAATATGGAGCCAAATCCGCCAATGCTACCGCTTCGATGTTTAATCGAGGACTCGGTGCCCAAGCGGTGCAGAAGTATCTTCCCAACTTAAGTAGCAAACTTGCCAGCAAGCTAAGATTGGCAAATATTATGGCGTACAGCCAGCATATGGACACCCAACTGGCCAAGGTGCCTATTAGGGGGTTAGTCGCTGTAGCGAATATAGGGGTGGCGGCGGTATATTTTGCTGACGCCTTTACCGCCAATCGAAGCGGTAATAATGGGTTGCGAGATGGCCACTTAATTGGCGCGGCAGCAAGCCTATTAATGTTAGGCACGCTAGCCTCAGGTCCAATTGGGTGGGCTTGCTTTGCTGTGGCTATGGCGGGTTTATTTTGGAGTGGGTATACCATTTCCCGTTTTCAGAAATCAGACTTTGAGAACCTGCTATTTAGCTGCTTTTGGGGTAAAAGTAAGTATTATTCATTTTGGGAGTTTTCAAGCTCAAAAAAGATAAGTACTATCGACGGCCGTTTTACTTATTTGCGAAATGAGTTGAGAGAGTTGAAAAACTTTTTTGATGCAGCTTTTCGTGTTGAATCACAAGAGTTTATTAACTACTTCTATTGGCCACAACTGAAGGTTGACAGAGATACATCTTCGCAAGGGATATTAAGTGCAGAGCAGCTTTGTACTTTCCGTTTTATCTTACCTGAGTTTAAAATGGGCATTTCTCAATTGCATGGCACCATGTGTAATACCTTTATCTCGCGCTCAGGTACATCAACTGTGGTGGCCAATGAAGCCATGACAACAACCTTTAAGCAGGCGTTGCTTGCGGCGTTGAATAACCCCGAGCAACACCAATTAAAAGAAGATGGACTGCATTTAACAGTTGTGGCTAAGTTTCCAGTAGGATTAGGTATAAGCCCAAGTTTGCCAACACTAAAATGGTGCTATGAGCCTGAACCAGCCTTGGTTGTACCTAAGCGTATGTTAACCTCATCGGGCAGTATTGATGGCCATATGATAGGCATGCTTGATGAGCGCCCTAACGACAAATATTAAGGATTAATTATGCAGCGCCGTTTTATCGGACTATTTACCACCAAAGCCCAGCCTTTTTCTAAATGGTGGCAGGCGTTTCGCTCTGAGGTAACCGTTATTCCCATGGAGGATCCGTTTGACCCTGTCGTGTCAGTGGATTATAAG
>NZ_JAHKPM010000054.1 GCF_018860525.1 Vibrio hepatarius | reverse complement strand
TAACCGGAGAAGAGCCGTTTTTCTATATCAAACCTACCCAATGATCTTTACTCAAACTTCGACACGTAACCCCAAATGGGGCATTTCCTTGTTAGAAAGTGCCTTGTGCTGATTTTTGTCAGTTTTTTTACTTTGGCAACCTTATAATGACTACAACCAAGTAGGTCTTGTCCCTGTAACCAACTTATTCCTTCACTTAATAGTAAAGCGATGTTTTCTATAGCTGATGATTTTAACAAAAAATAATCAACAAGAAATTGTTCTGCCTTCAAATTTATCCCATGTCGTTTGAGGACATGTGTAATTGGCTGGTTACTTTGGACAATTGGGTATTTGCTAATTTTGTTCATCATTAATTCGTAGTGGGTTATCAAAATCACTAAGTCTATTTTGGAATATGAAGGTGGAGTTATGTATATGCCTACACCCAGTAGTAAAACCAAGTTTATAGTGTATTATGCGCATATTGTTTTATTGATAATGTTAAAAAATTGTGGATGTACGTAACATTGATATGGAAGCTATGTGCCATGTATTCAAACGTTATATCGAATATATGGGGATCGATAAGACGGTGTCTTTCTCTCGGGTCGATACTGAACTTGAACAAGTGAAAACTGTATCAACTAACTACTCATGGCATTTAGCCTATTGGGGAGACGGATTGTATAAGAACTTGCATTCACGTCTTAAGCCAGGGATTAACCTGTGGAATAGTCAGGGCGCACAAAATTTTCGTGAATCAGTGAAAGCGAGCCATAATCGCATCGATATTGTAACCAATCAGGGCTCGCAGTATGACATTCTCTCGATATCTCTACCCACCACCCCTTTACTCTGCGATGTAGTTAGTCAGGCGATTTCGTTCCGTCCTAAGATCAATCATCTTGCGCTTGAGTGTTGGAGTGACAAACCGATAGCAATTTCTATCGCAGGTCTTTCGAGATCAAATTCAACTCAACTAAAGTGTATTGAGGAGAAGAAGTATGTTTTTGGCGATCTGACGTTGACACAAGATGAGTTAACTAGTGTGCGTTACTTCCTTGAGATGAAAACATTTCAGGAAGTGGCAGTCATCAGAGGTTGCAAAGAAGTGGAAGAAGTGCGCCGAATCTATACCATCAAATGTAAACTTGGTTGTGAATGTCAGCCAGATTCGGTCTTTTTTACAAAACTGGTGAAATATGGAGTGGCGGTCACATGTCTGGACAGCTTCATCATGTATCGATAACGGTCAGTGACTTAGTCATCAGCCAAAATTTCTATGCATTTTTTGGTTACCAGCTTGAACGAAGTTTTCAAGACGAGCAGGTCACCATTCATATGTTGGAAAACCAAGGCTCGAGAATCGAGCTTTTTCATTTTTATGGGGATGTTTCTTCCCCAACTACATCCGAATCATTAATCGCGTTAAAAAGAGTGGGGATAACCCACTTCGCTTTACGTGTGAATGATCTTGAAGCCTTTCATCGAAAATTATCGGAAGTCACCAACATTACTACCATTTACAACGCTAGGCTAGGTAGTTTCCGTTACTTTTTCTGTTCAGATCCCGATGGAAATCAATTAGAAGTTATAGAGGAGTAAAACAGAATGTCACTCACTTGGAAACAGCGTACCAGTGCTGTCCTTGGCAATGCGATGGAGTTTTATGACATCGCAGTATTCGCATCGATATCGATGTACATTTCCCAGTTATTTGCCACTCAAGGCATTGCGAACTCAGAGCTGGTGGTGTGGGGCGTATTTGCCTTACGTTTTTTGATCAGGCCTTTTGGTGGTGTCGTGATTGGTCGCTACGCTGACAAATATGGGCGTAAGCGTGCGTTAGTTTTTTGTAATTTACTGACAGGTTTAGCAACCATCTCTATGGCGTTTGTTCCTGTTGATACCGTCGGGCAGTACGTTGTTGTCGTTTTCTTACTATTCCAGATGATTCAATCATTTAGTTTTGGTGGTGAATACCCAACTCTGATCAACTACCTTCTTTATGATGCGAAGAAGTCTGAACGCTCGCGTGTGAGCAGTTTGATTGTTGCGAGCTCCATCGTTGGCGTTATCATTTCTCTACTAATTGTTGCTGTCCTTGAACATTATCTAAGCGCGGGAGAGATGAGTGACTGGGGCTGGAGAGTACCCTTATTGGTGGGTGTAGCTAATATTATAGTTAGCCTGTATTTGCGACTTTCTCTGCCTGAGTTACCTAATGCAGAAGCGGTGGTAAGTAAGTTCAGTCATCAGAGTATTGCTAAAGTCTTCTGTATTTCCATTCTCGGTGCTGTAGTGTTTTATGTGCAGAACTTAGCAAGTGGTATCCTTGGTAAGGCAATGAACATCGAAAACCTCGCATTGATCAACTCGTCAGTGTTAGTGGTATTGCTGTTGGTATTTTCGTTTGTTGTCGACAAGCGTTCCTCACCGCAACAAGCATTCAAAGTAGGTGCGCTGCTTATGCTGTTTTTGGCCGTACCACTGTTTGCTTTACTCGGTTCTAGCGAATTCATTTGGCAAGTGTTATCGGTGCTTGGTATTAGTACTTTGGCGGCAATTATTTTGGGTAACTTGGCCTCATTATTATGGCAACAATCAGCAAACCAAACCACCAGTTTAGGGATTGGATATAACATTGCATTGTCTATCTTTGGTGGTCTCACGCCACTGATTGTGACAGAAGCAATGTTGCTCAGTTCTACCTATGTTGGGGTATACGTTGCTATTGCGACATTACCGGGGTTAGCTGTATTGTATCGCTTCAACACAGGCACTGATCAAAAACCAGTCCAGTTGGCATAGTCACTAGGTTAAAAATGCGTGTCAAGAAAGTCATATTTAACATTAATCGGCTTTCTTGAGTTTTCTATGTGGCTGAAGTGGTCAATAAAACACAAACCTAAATCAGTTTTGTTAACCCCCAAACCCGAGTCAGGATGATACTGCAAATAAATATGCAGCTGGGTAAGTATGATTGTAAGCAAATTGATCAAAAACATGGAATACGCTAAAACAGGGAGGTGTTAGGGGCAGGCCGCTTGAACGGGCATGCGATAGCTTGTTAGCACAACCACTACCTACTGAGTAGGAATGTGCTTTACTGGAGAGATCGTAATCTCGTTCTAAATATTTAGCTAGTGAGGCTAAATACCGCAACATTTATAAAGACACACCTAAAGGACTAGCATACTTACGTTATATTTCTGTTATTTAAAGTTTTTTACTATTGGTTACTTGCTTTTACACTTACTTTTGAAATGGGTATTGACGTTAAACTCAATAAAAATAGAATTACATTCACCCTATGAATGTGTCGGGTGGTTAGAATTATTTTTAACCTATATTTAAATAACCAGAGTTTAATAATGAAAAATAAATTGGCTTTAACAGCCTTTATATCAACGCTATCTTTGTCCACCATTGCTCCAGTACTTGCACAAGGCTTTACAGGAAATCCAGCAGTAAATGTTGCTAATCAGGGTTTTAGCGGCCCTCATCAAGGAATCAATACCATAAGACAGGTTTTGGCAGCAGGTTTTTTTAGCGATGATATGCCTGTGACTTTGATAGGGTATATTAAGGCTTCTCTCGGTGGTGATATGTACTTATTTACTGATGCGACTGGTGAAGTCACTGTTGAAATTGATCATGATAAGTGGTTCGGTCAGTCTGTTAGTCCAAAAAACAAAGTTCAGCTCTCAGGAGAAATTGATAAAAATATCGGCGGAGTGAAAGTCGATGTAGATAGTGTTCGAATTCTCGAATAAGATCAAAACTATTTTGGGGAGGTGTGAAGGCATACTAGCCCTTTAAAATCTCTATTTTAATGCGGCCAACAATTGGTCGCATTGTTGCGCTTGCACTGACACCATTTGCTAATGGTTAGCTCAATCAAACCAACCCAAGGAGATTAATTGTCAACGAGAAGCTCCATGTCAACTTTGTGTATACCCAACCCCCAACCATCCAGTAAATGCGAAACTTCGATTGCACCATACCTCGCGAAAAATGGAGCCGATAAATGGCTGGCTGCGATGTTTTTTTGTTGACACTCTAGTTGCTTTGCTTTTTGAACTACTCTCAGCATAAATTGATGTCCAATACCCATACCTTGAGTGTTGGAGGAAATTAAAATCCAATTTAATCTTTGACAGTCACTTGTGTTACCACACAAACCGAAAGCACCAACAATATCACCGTTGAGTAGACAAACTTCATACCCTTCTGGGTTGCTATCTAAATACTCGGCATAATCTTGTCTTTCATTGGTCGCGAAATAATCTGGGCAGTTTGTGTCAAAAATTGTCAGGCAAGCCGCTTTATCATGAAAAATGTAGGCTCTGAAGCTAACATTGTTTGGCATAATATCACTTTGCTCTTAGTACTGGTTAGACGTTGCTTTAGGTCATCACTTTTTATCATAAATACGCTCCAGCGCTTCAATTCTTTTCCATTGTTTAGCATCAAAGCTTTGCTGCCTTAAGTCGGTGATTTGGGTGTGTTTAAGATCGTCTGATAAGCTTGGAGTCGAGAGGATGTCTTGCCTCTTTTGTAAATAGTGCTCCATGTTTTGATTAAACACTTCACGTTGCTGGTCAATTTCTTCAAGCCTTCTTGCACCTTCTTCACCGACTAAGTTGACTCGAGTTAAGTATCTGTTTTGATTGCTTTGCTCAAGTGACTGGCTAAGTTGCCCCATTAACAAGTTATTTCGCTCGGCACGTTGAATATAAGCCGGTTGACTGGCTATTTTCTCTTGCCGTAATTGCGCTTTTGATTCCTCATCTAAGTCGCTGCGGTTGATGCTTAGCTTGTCGATGGCCAGTTGGCGCAGGCGATTTTCTTCATCAAACAAAAGAGCGATTTGCTGTACAGTAAAATGCTGGTGTTGTAATGTGAGTATTTGTTGGTTGATTTGCTCTAGTGCCGATAAATCCAGTGTCTTAAGCGAACTTGGCTCTAAATCAGCGAGTGCGGTTTTATAAAGAACGAAAGCTTCAAACAAGGTTTCGTCAATAGAAAGCTCTTCTTTATGATCGGAGGCCGAAAATAGATTTTCTCTAATTTGGTCTAAATTTCGCTCACCCATACTGGTTAGGGTATAGTTGAGGAGATCTCGGCTAGAAGAACTATCTACGAGAGTATCGCTTTGTGAGGGCGATTGAATAACCTGAACTCGATCTGCTTGTGAGTGATAAAGAAAATACACCACTCCTGTCAATATTGAGACGAATGCAAACGTGGTAAGAGTGATGCTTTTCACTTGATATTCCTCTATAAGCCTTGCAATTTCAAGCGGTTTGCTTGTTGACGATATAGAGAGACGGGGTCGGTTTCAAACAAGTGGTGAATACCTAATAGACCGTTTGTCTCATCGAGATGGTTCATTCGGTAATCGTCACGAATGACTTGACCTAAATGAGTACTGCACACATCAACTAAGCCATCATTAGGTTCATCAAAAGCAAGGCCTAAGACACCCAAAGCGGCATCTGCTGGATCAAAGAGATTGGTAAAAGAAGACGCACCTGTCCAAGAGTAATAATAGACACCATTGTCGTTTAGTCGCTCACCAGAGCCACATCGAGTCGCCGGAATCGCTTGAGGGTGATGTTGGTTAAAAGCTGCTAGACCTTCGGTCGTTAATGCATCAAGTGTCGCAAGAGGGTCTTGCTCTAGATCGTAGCCTCCTGACAACAGGCCAAGGATGGTTGTCAAGCTCATCGAGAGCTTAACAGCCAACGCTTCAAGTCGTGAATCTCTAGGAACTGTACTACGAACTAAATCGGCTACTTTTGAGCCCTTATTAACACCACCAATACTGGTTACTGAAGCCACCAGATCAGGGCGAACTGAAGCTACATAGCGGACTGTTGGGCTGCCATGGCTATGACCAAATAAGTTAACTTTTTTTGCCCCAGTTGCTGCGAGTAATAGTTCAACTTGATCAAGAAGCTGCTCCCCACGAACTTCAGAACTATTGGTTGCTGAGACTTGAGCGACATACACGGTGGCGCCACTTCGAGCAAGGGCATGGGGAATGCCATAGAAATAATCAACACCCGCCAAAGTATCAAAACCAAACAGGCCATGCACCAGAACTATTGGATACTTCGTTTGGGTATAACCACTGGCGTTAGCAGTCGTGGGCAATCCTACACATAAAAAAATGAGCAAAATAAGTATAAGTTTGTGTTTCAAAATGAATCCCTTCTGGTTTGACCTCTGATGAGTAAATAAACATTAGAAGAGGCAAACCTTTATGCGAAGTTTAGATTCTATTGTACCTCTGTAATTGCGAATAAAGAAACAAAAACAACACAAAAACTTAACATAAATTTAACTTGGTTTTAATTGATAATTAATTCAATAAATCATGGGCTTAATATTCAGCAATGATGGTGAAAATCGGGATTTTTGCGGGTAGAAAACTGGTCGAGGGGGCAAGATGTACTTAGCTGTACATCTTGCAATGCTGCGCTTATAAATGGTGGGTTATTGCCCTTGGATAGCAGTATTGTAACGTTTTAGACCTTGTTCTAAATCGTCTATAAGATCGTCCACACTTTCTAAGCCTATGTGCAGTCTCACTAATGTTCCTCCGAAATTCGGATTAGCAACGCGTCGCAATGTTTTAAAGCTGTTGGGTTCATTGGCCAATATTAAACTTTCAAAGCCACCCCATGAATAGCCCATTTTAAAATGGGTCATACCATCTAAAAGTGCTGTGGTTGCTTGAGGAATGCTGCGCTTGAGTACAAAGGAGAATAAGCCATTTCCTCCACTAAAGTCCCGTTTGAAAAATTCATGCCCAGGGCAAGTGTCGAACGCAGGGTGACGGACATGATCCACTTCTGGCCTTGTTTGAAGCCATTGGGCAACCTTAAGGCTGTTTTCAGCGTGTTGTTTTAAGCGCACGTCTAAGGTTCTTAGACCGCGTAGACCAAGATAAACATCGTCGGGTGAGACACATTGGCCCATTAAATAGCTTTGCTCTCGGAGTTGCTCCCAGTACTGCTCACTCGCTACCGCGGTGCCAAGCATCACATCAGAGTGGCCAACAATATATTTAGTCGCAGCTTGTATTGAGATATCAACGCCATGTTCAAATGGGTTGAAAAGTACACCAGCTGCCCATGTATTATCTAGCATGACGATAATATTGTTCTTGTGGGCTATTTTGGCGAGAGTGGGGACATCTTGAATCTCCATCGTGATTGAACCTGGCGATTCAAGAAAGAGTATTTTTGTATTGGGTTGAATGAGGGCTTCTATACCTTCGCCTATGACAGGATCGTAGTAGGTAGTGGCTACGCCCATTTTTTTCATCACCTTGTCACAGAAATCTCTGGTTGGCTCATAGCAGGTATCCACCATCAAAATATGATCGCCAGTTTCAATAAAAGACAGTATGGCATTGGCAATAGCTGCAGTACCACATGGGTAAAGTGCGCAACCTGCGCCACCTTCCACTTCGGCCATGGCATCTTGAAACGCGAAATGCGTGTGGGTGCCTCTGCGCCCATAGAAAAGCTCTTTGTTACCGCGATTGATTGTGGCGTGACGTTTGTCTGCGACAGTTTCGAAGACGATGGTTGATGCACGTTGAACGGGTGGATTTACCACACCTTTGGTCCATTTTTGTTTTCGCCCCGCCGTGATTAATTGTGTTTGTTTGCCTTTTGGCATTGGAAGTCCTTATCGAAAAATGCATTGCTTTATTTAAAACATGGCAAAACACGAATATCAAGCAACTAAGGTGTGTTTCTTTTTATTATCGTGTTTTTTATTGTTAGTAGGGGTGGAGTTTAGAGTAAAGGGCTAAATTGATAATACACATGTTCAAGCAAACGCGAATATAAGGAACGATTCTCCCACTCTTTCAGCATCACCTCATGCGATGAGTCAATGTAGCTTTGCTGTAAGCTGTACATTTGATGGGTGAACGTTTGATCGTCTATCGCCAGTGTTAGTTCAAAGTTAAGCCAAAGGCTGCGCATATCCATGTTGACGGTTCCCACCAAACAAAACTGTTGATCGATAACAACGGACTTGGTATGCAGCAAACCTCCATAGAATTCAAATATTTTAACTCCAGTTTTTAATAGCTCAGCATAAAATGCACGTGATGCCCACTGAACCATTAAGGAGTCATTTTTTTGTGGGATGATCAATTCAACCGTGACGCCTCGTTGTGCTGTCAATTTTAATGTTTCGAGTAAACCTGCACTTGGAACGAAGTACGGAGTAGTAATTCTTACCGATTGATTAGCCTGGTTAATCGCCAAGTTGAGTACCTGAGAAATAAGGTGGTCGGGCATCCCGGGGCCTGAAGGTACAACTTGTATTGGGTGTAGCGGATTATCTTTATCCACATGGGATACAGGTAATTGGGGGAGGGAACGAGAACCTGTTTCTACTTCCCAATCCCAACAGTGTATGGCAGATAATACATTGACCGTCGGGCCTGTGATACGCACCATGATATCAATCCATTGGCCGACACCTGACCCCTGCTTAAAATAGGCTGGGTCGACTAAATTCATCGAACCTGTGTAGGCAACTCGATCGTCAATCACAATGATTTTTCGGTGTTGACGTAAATCCAAACGTCGAAGAAATATCCTCCAAGGGCTCACTTCAAGCGCTTGAACGATTTCTACACCAGCAGATTTCATCATCTTTACCCAGTGACTTCGGAAAAACCTCGGGCTTCCGGCAGAATCGAGAAGTAATTTTACTTTAACACCGCGTTTTGCAGCTTGTATTAAAGCAGAAGAGACAGCGTCCGCTAAGCCCCCAGGATGCCAGATATAGAACACCAGTCGAACACTTATTTGTGCATTTTCGATATCATTAATGATCGATTGAAGTATTTGTTCAGGTGAATTTTGTAACGATAATGTGTTGCCGCAGAGAGCTGGCAATCCGAGACGATTATTGCAGAGCTCATCAATCCGATAGATATGCTGGCCAAAGTTTTTTGGGTCATGGGCGCGACAGTTATTGAGTTTGGTAAACCAGTTAGCAAAAGGAGTAAGCATATCTCTGGCTCTTTCTGCCCTTTTATGACCTAAGTTGAGTTCCCCGAATAGGAAATAAAAAAACACACCCACAATAGGAATGATGTAAATGATCATTAACCAGGCAAGTGAAACGCTGACCGCCCGCCGCTGAAATACAACACGTAGAGTCACGCCTACGACAAGTAGCCAGTATACTGCTACGCCAGCTAGGGTGAGGAAGTGATAAAACTTTTCCATTCGACTTCTACTTAAATCAATCAATTAGGTAAATGAGATAACAGGGTAAATCATAAAGTGAGTTAACACCTACGGCAATAAACATTTATTTATAGAGATTTGCTTTACATAATGTGAGCTACACTACGCATCAACTGGCATAATTCGATTAAGGTGTTAATGGTCTTCAGGTAAAAACGAGTTGTGATTAAAAAAGCACCAGTTAAATGTGCTTAATGTTAATTATGCATTAATTTATAAAGAATGGCCTTCCAATTATAATCTTAAACTGGTCTACTTACCATTTTGTTAGCGTCACATAAGATTGTTATGTGTGTAAAATTTTTTGTACAAACCTTTTTGGCGCGCTAACGTCTGTAAACGCAACTTAACGAATTTAAATGGAGTAATCGTGGCTACGACTACAAATACCCAACCCCGTGATACTTGGGGTTCTAAATTAGGCTTCGTGATGGCTGCTGCAGGTTCTGCGGTTGGCTTAGGCAATATATGGAAGTTTCCTTATACCGCAGGTGAAAGTGGGGGTGGTGCTTTTGTTGCCATATACCTTATTTTTGTCATTTTTATTGGCTTTAGTGTCATGCTGACAGAATTCGCCATCGGCCGAAAAACAGGTTTGTCTGCTGTTGGCGCATTTAAGTCTACTGACCGACGCTGGACATTTACAGGTGTGATGGGCGTTGTCAGTGGATTGCTCATTATGGGGTTTTATCCTGTAGTGGGTGGCTGGGCACTGGCTTATATCTTCAAAGTGGGAGATGGATTGCTTAGTGCGCCGAGTGCGATTGGTGATAGCTTTGGCAACTTTATCTCTGATCCTCTCCAGCCGATAATGTGGATGGGTGTTTACTTATTAATGAATGTCCTCATTGTCATGAAAGGCATTTCAGGTGGAATTGAGAAAGCCGGTAAAATATTAATGCCTTTGCTTTTCTTGATTCTGATTATTGTGTCGGTAAAAGGTTTAATGTTGCCGGGTGCAAGCGCTGGGCTAGAGTTTTTGTTTACGCCGGATTTCTCAAAAGTAGATAGCGGAGTTGTACTGGCTGCTTTGGGGCAGGCTTTTTTCTCTCTTAGCCTTGGTATGGGTTGTATGATGACTTATGGCTCTTACCTAAAGAAAAAAGAAAACCTAGTTCAAACGACAGGGCTGGTTACTGCAATGGATACTGGTGTCGCTATTTTGGCTGGTATTGCAATGTTCCCAGCAATGTTTGCGTTTGGTATGGAACCTGCCGCTGGACCAGGGTTAGTGTTCGTTGTTGTTCCACAGTTGTTTGCTGAAATGGGCGGCGCAATTGGAATTCTTCTTGCATTGCTTTTCTTTATCGGTTTAACGGTTGCCGCTTTGACTTCATCGGTTTCTCTGTTAGAAGTTGTCGTATCGTACCTTATTGACGAAAAAGGAATGAAGCGCTCTACGGCTGTACTATCTGCAAGTGCGGTTATGTCGGTATTATGTGTCTTTGCTTCTTTATCGTTAGGTGGTGTAGGCCCAACACTATTTGGTACGGGTTCTTTCGATATATTCGATTTGTTAACGGATAAAATTTTCCTTGCTGTTGGTGGTATGTTGGTTTGTATCTTTGCTGGGTGGCGTTTAAACCGAGCTGATCTTGAAAAAGAAATTACCAATGATGGCGAAGTGTCTTTTCCTCTGTTTGGCTTATGGTACAACTTAATCAAATATATTATTCCAGTTGCTATCGCCGTTGTTGCTTTCATGGGCATAAAATCGGGCTTTGATAGCGGTAAGGGAGCTGTAATGCTACTTGGAATTGGAATTATTGCTATTGCGGGCTTATTTTCAAAGAAAATGTAGTCTCCGCTCAATAGTATGACAACCAAAAATAGGGAGCAACAATGTTCCCTATTTTATTTCCTGCTTATCAAGCTATGGTATTAGGTGATGTAACAGGTATACTCATGCTTCCCAAATAGCATGTCCTGTTTTATGTTTGATATCATTTTTTGCCATTCAGATTTTATTGTCATTAATAAGCACCCTAATGTATCTGTCCATAAAGATGAGGGTGATTCAATGCTGCTGCAAGACGTTGCTGCATCTATAGATGAAAAGCAGTTATACCTAGTACATCGATTGGATAAAATGACGTCAGGCCTTCTTCTTTTGGGGCGCAATCGTCGAGCTGCCAGTGAGTTATCTAAATTATTTTCCCAGCGAAGGGTGGAAAAATACTACTTAGCAATTGGTAGTAAAAAGCCTAAAAAAAAGCAGGGTCTTATTAGAGGCGATATGGAACGGTCGCGTCGCAGTTCATGGAAGCTGTTAAACACTCAATCCAACCCAGCCGTTACTCAGTTTTTCTCCGTGGGTACCGAACCTAGCGAACGCTTGTTTATATGTAAACCTCACACCGGGAAAACACATCAAATTCGTGTAGCGTTGAAGTCAATCGGTTCACCGATTGTGGGCGACAGGATCTATAACCCGACAAGTGATGCTGATAGAGGGTATTTGCATGCATATGCACTCATTTTTGATTTTCAAGGTCAAAGTTATCGATTTGTTTGTGATCCTAGAGAGTGCGAATACGAAGGAGACAGATGGTGTCAAACAACCACCAGCTTAAGGATACAGGCTTGGCTTAGTCCTTGGACACTACCCTGGCCGCCGATAAAACAATAATAGGAACTAACGATGGACGCTTCACAAATTACCACCTTCTTTTCCCATATTCGCCATGAACTGTCTAATGTACCTGATGAAATTAGGCGTTTGTTCCATGGTAGAGGTCGGGTTTATTCGGGTCTTGAACAGTTAACCTGTGATTGGGTTGATAATCAGCTTTTGATTAACATATTTAAGCAGGTGGATAACCCGTTTATTGAAGAGCTAAAAAACGGTCTGTATTCGCTATCTCAAACTGAATTATGGCGTGATAAAGGTGTCACTTGTGCGGCTATTCAACACCGTTACCTTGATGGTTCCCCGCTAGAAATAGTTATCGGGGAACTGAATGACCGACCTATTGTGGTTGAATCAGGGATAAAATATCAGCTGAATATTGGACGAAATCAAAACTTTGGTTTGTTTCTTGATATGCGTTTGGGAAGAAACTGGGTTAAAAGTAGGACCAAAAATAAAAGAGTACTTAATTTATTTGCTTACACCTGTGGTTTTTCTGTGGCTGCTATTGAAGGCGGAGCAAAACAGGTGGTGAATGTGGATATGGCAAGAGCCTCTTTAACCAAGGGTCGAGATAACCATAGGCTCAATGGCCACAATCTCGACCAAGTAAAATTTCTAGCGTACGATATATTCAAATCATGGGGTAAAATTAAGAAGTTAGGCCCTTATGATTTAGTAGTTATTGACCCACCTTCTTTCCAAAAGGGCAGTTTCGCCTTGAGTAAAGACTATATAAAAATCATACGCCGTCTACCTGAACTACTGGCCGAAAAAGGTCAGGTACTTGCGTGTGTAAACTCTCCCCAGGTGAGTGGGCAATTTTTGATAGAGAGCATGCAAGATGCAGCTCCTCAGCTAACGTATAAATGCAGGTTAGATAATCCAACTGAGTTTGCTGATATAGACAATGATGCCGCCCTCAAGGTGATGCTATTTGAGTAAAATATTGATTACTTAAGTGTCTGGAAGCCAGAGTATATTCGCGTCAACGTTGTAAACCAGCAAGCAACACCAAATATAATGGCAATAATGGGAAAGTATTGTGGTAACAGACACATAGCTACCAAACAAGCGATAGTTTCAGTTCCTTCTGTCAGGCCACTCATGTAATAGAGCGACTTGTTTTTATACACTGGATTCTCAATGTCTCGTTTACTTGCCATGACCGCAAATGCGAGAAAGCTAGAGCCGGTGCCAACAAAAGAAAAAATGAGAAAAGCACCTGCTACCGCATTTTGATCAGGGTTTGCGACCACAAAGCCAAATGGGATCAGGGAATAGAACAAGAAATCTAAGCTGATATCGAGAAACCCACCCGCATCACTAATACCTTGACGCCTAGCTAATGCACCATCTAGTCCATCACATAATCGGTTAAGAAGGATAAACATCAAAGCCAAATCGTACCGAGTGAAATACAAAGCAGGGAAGGCTAGTACGCCTAAAGCAAAGCCGAAAAGCGTAGTTTGGTTTGCGGTGATCCCCAGTTTGTCTAAACCAACAGCTACTAATGCTAATGGTGAACGGATGATTTTAATACTGAATCTATCTAGCATGTGAGTGGCTCCATGGCCAGTTAAATACTCGCCCATGTTTAGGTATATCATCAAAGTCATGAGTGACCATGATTGTTGGAATATTGGCTTGAGATAACTGCGCCATGACCCAATCACGAAACTGCATCCTAAGCTCTTTATCTAACTTACTAAATGGTTCGTCTAGTAGGGCTAACTTGGGTTGAGCGAGAAGCATTCTGACCAAACTAATACGGGCACGCTGTCCTCCTGATATCTGATCGGGGAAAGACTCCGCTAGCGGTGAGAGTTCGACCTTGTTAAGTGCGGACATTGCTTCCTGGTATCGTTGCTCACCTTTGATTTTATTTGGTAAGGCAAAGGCTAAGTTTTGCCAGACATTTAAGTGAGGAAACAAGAGGTCATCTTGAAAAAGAATCCCAACCCTCCTAAGGTGTGGCTCTAGTTGAGTGAGATTGATACCGTTTAGCTCGATGTGTCCTGCGTAATGAAACTCTGGGCTCATATGACCGGCAATGAGGCTTAATAGTGTAGACTTACCACAACCACTTGGCCCCATTAGACAGATCACTTCGTCAGAGGAAGCTGAGAGAGTTAAGTCAGACATTAAAGTCTCGCCACTATTTTTATAAATGGTGATGTTTTCTAGCGACAGTGTCACGTGAAAGTGTTTCCTTATTAGTGCATCGGTAACCGTTACGACGCCTAACGATTATGCTCATAATCATGGCGGTCGCAAAGAAAATAAACGGTAATAAAGCTTGCCATAGAGCATAGATGGCAGTGACACGCCTATCAAAGCCACTTGATAATGCTACCGCTTCTGTTGTGACAGTTGTTATTCGTCCACCACCTAGCATTAAGGTAGGAAGGTATTGCGCCAAACTTACGCTGGCACCTACTGCCCATGCGTACCATAAAGCGGGCATTAGCAGCTTTACTTTGATTTTAAAGAAAACGGATAGAGGCGTTTTGCCTAAACTGAGCCCCACTTTACTGTATTTATTGTTGTAGCTTTGCCACGGACCATCTAATGCCAAATAAACCAGAGGAAATGCAAAGAATATATGTGACCAGATCACCCCAAGATAATAGCTGCTATCTAGCAAATACAAACTGGTAATCTGAATGCCAAACAGGATAGAAAGCTGCGGGATTAGCATAGGCAGTGCAATGATATATTTGGGCAAACACACTTTAAATCGTAGCCGGTATTCATGAGCGAGAACGGCGAGCAGCAGGCTAATGCATGCAGTGGTCATTGCGATAATGAGGCTGTGATTAATGGTTGGCCAAATATTATCCCATTCATTATTCCAAAAACGTAGGCTATAGCGGCTTGGTAATATATCAGGAAAACGCCATCGATGGGCTATGCTCCAAATCATCATCAGGGGTAGCATTACTCCGGATACTACCACTGAGAAAGCGAATAAAGTTTTGCCCGGTAGGTTAGTACCATGACGCCCGGAAAACTGCCAACGGCCTAATGGTCCAACTAATGTTTTCTCAGTTATAACAACGAAAATGAGTAAGGAACTGGCTATAAGGAACAGCATAACAGCGCCAGATGCCGCTCGAGGTAGTAAAGATAAATCAGGGTCGTTAAACCATTGCCACACCAAAACAGCGAGAGTGGGAGGGTTTGTTGGTCCCAAAATTAAGCTTAGATCGACAACCGAAACCCCATAAGCAATAACGGCAAACAGAGCAAAACGCATTTTAACCAGCCACAACGGGAAGATGGCTTTCCACCACATTTCAACAGGTGAATAACCAAGTGAAGTGCTTACCTTATGAATTTTATCTATCTTTAGTTGCTGTAATATGGGTATGCTCATTAAAAGTAAAAATGGGATTTCTTTCAAGGTTAAAGCAACCGTCAGCCCAATGGCATGGGGGTCATGCACAAACCAAGTTACATTTTGTGTATCAGGGATGAGGTCAGATGTTTCGGCTAAGATGCGCGCGATCATGCCCGTAGGTGCAAAAAGAAATGCAAAGCCAATGGCAAAGGCGACGTGTGGCATCGCCAATAGAGGTGCAAGTAATACCTCTAGCTTTGACCAATGCTTTCCTAACCAAAGTTTTTGTAAAACGGCAAAGCAAATAAAACAAGCAAGATAAGTACTGGCTATGGAACTAAATAAGGTCAGTACTATGGAGTGGTTAATCCCTGGCCAAGAAAAAAACGCTTTGTAATTAGATAAAGACAATTCAAAAAGGCCGACGGGAGGAACATAACCTAATGAGGAAAGTAGTACTCCGAGCAATCCAGGAATTGTTGGTGCGATACAAATGAGTATTAACACTATGTATGTGGTTCTGAACATCTGTTTTTCTTAGTTACCGTAGCGCTTGTGCCACTCTGACTCTAGTGCCGCTTGCCAGCTAGGGTGTGGCTCGACAATTGACTCAAATAAGGCGGTCTTTTTTGCACTTCCTGTAAGGTATTGGTTGTTGAGTACGGAAGGATCTCCCCAGATTGAAATATCGCCTTTACGGGATTGAGCTTCAGAGCCTAATAAAAAATTGATTGTGACAAGAGCACCTTCTTTAGCACTAGCGTTCCATGGAATGGCTAAAAAGTGAATATTTGAAAGGGCGCCCGCATCCATCGCATATACGGTTGTACTTTTGGCTAAATTACCATTTATCTGAGCCGAATAGACTGAATTAGGGTTAAAAGTGATAGCAATATCAAGCTGTCCATCATCCAGTAATTGTACTGTTTCTGCAGCACTCGCTGGAAATTGTTTCCCTTGACGCCACGCCACTTTATGAAATTCATCCAAATACGACCATAACGGGTTTGTCACTGCAGAAAAATCGACTTCGTTAACAGGCTTACTTAGAGAAGGATCGTTATTGGTTAATTCAATGAGTAAAGCTTTTAAAAAGCTAGTACCGTGAAATGCAGGGGGACGAGGATAGGTCAATTTGTTCGGGAATGCCTTGGCATAGCTGAGAAGTTCATTAAATGAGGCAGGCGGGTTGTTTAATTTCACTTTATCGTGAATAAAAACAAGCTGACCAACTCCCCATGGTGCTTCAAGTCCTTCCGTTGGTTCTGAAAAATCACTGGTGACGGGTAGGGATTTGTTGACCTTTTCCCAGTTTGGTAAACGCTCAACAAAAGGGCCAAATAGTAATTGGCTATGCTTCATTGACTTAAAGTTCTCACCATTTATCCACACCAAATCTACGCTTCCTTGAACATCTTTGGAAGCTGCTTTTTCAGCGATTAAGCGTGCTGTTGTCTCCGCTATATCAGTGACCTTTACATGCTTGAGGGTTATCCCATACTGCTTTTGCAGCGTTTGATTTGCCCAGCGAAGATAGTTGTTAATTTCTTGACTGCCTCCCCAAGCATGGAAGTAGACAGTTTGCCCTTTTGCCTTTTCTGTAATTTCGTTCCAGCCCTTTTCAGCCATGACATTGAGTGATAAAAGTAAACCAGCAAAAAATGTAATCAGCTTAGTCATGAGAGCCCTTTTTTAAAATCTGAATTAACGACATTCTGATAGACCGTACTATCAGTAGCTTTCATTCATTATGACGGAAAAAATTTATTTGTTTTATATATTTGAGGTATATAGTGGGAAAGTAAACAGCTTTGGTATCTAGCATACAAAAAAAGCCCTTACTGACCTAATAGGTAGTAAGGGCTCAATAGGTGTGGATAAGTGTTAAGTTATTTTTTCCAGTCTTGAAGCTTAAAAATCAGTGTATGGGACTCGTTCATTAGGGTGAAACTATCTTTAGTTAAGGTGATATCACTCCATTGTGATAATGTTTTCGAAAACGTCTGTTCAAGATTCATTGCTTCTCCGATGCACATTTTCATCGTCATCCCCATTTTTTCGATACGAAACTGATTATTTTTAAGTTCAGCTTGGCCGAAGAAATTATTGCAACCAGCATTTCCATTTGCCATTAATTTTTCGCCGATTTCAAGACGTGGGTTCTTTTGTTGCTCAGTAGAAGATATGTTTTCACCATCGATACTTACCAGTTCCCAATTATGGTGTTGAAGATCTTGGGCTGTTATTTGTTTTGCGTCACTACCATTGCTTGCACATGCTGTCATTAAAATGGGTAGCACGACAGCTGCAAGTAACGTTTTTGGACTAAACTTCATAGTAATAAACTCCGGAATATAAAACTCTATATCGACGTTTAGACGATTTTTATGTTACTAAGTATAGGTGGAAAAGCTTGGTTTTTGTCAGTCTAGAGTCATGGTTTATTCATCATTTCGTAGTGAAACTTATTGAGTTATTTAGCTTATGTTTATGAGTAGGCTTAACTTAATACAATAGTACAGAGAGAAGTTAATATGGAACAGCTAGAATTTTTTGTTGTCCCTAGTCCTTGCATAGGAGTCTGTACCGTGGATGAAAAAGGGTACTGTAAAGGGTGTATGCGTAAGCGAGAAGAGCGCTTTAATTGGCTAACTTTTTCTCCATCAGAGCAGATCCATATTATCAAATTGTGCCGCCAGAGGTACTACAGGAAACACAAAGGTAGCCACAATGAAACTGATGTGACGCCGTCACAACCTAGCGCGCAGCAAGAATTGTTTTAAAGTGGCGTTTTACACTGTAATTATACCTTGTCACTATCATTCCCATTCGTCACTGACCCACCCACCAGTATGCGCATCAAAGTGATTACCAATGAAACGCTGAGTTTGTTCTTTTTGATTATCGGAATTAGGCCCAGAATCTAGAAGTTGTTGAATATAGCTAGCCATAGGGTCATCAACGTCTAGTCGTTCTTTCCTTGTGGCAATCTCTTTAATTAATTGCAAACGATAGGAATTGCTTGCGCGCTTCATGGGGGACCTCTTTGTCGTGACTCTAACAATAAAAATTTAGGTGTGGAATGCTTTGACGTCAACATAGAAACAAGAGGCCACAGACTTATTGACTATGGATGCTCGAAGAGTAAATGACATTTATATTAATAATGTTGTTGGATGGCGCACACTTAGTAAATTTGCTTAAATGTGAGAGGCTTTTAGCTGTAATAAAAACTTCATAATTTAATTGTTAAATATGTAATTTAAGTACGGATCTCAGTTCAATTTAAACTTGTATGGAGAGTTTTTTCGTTCTAGGAGATAAGGGCCCATCAGCTCATCAGTTGGGCCCATAAAGGCAGATAAAAAGGGGGTTATTGGTTTGCTTGACAGACCTGTTTGGTAACTATTTCATCAACCATTAATTGGCCTCGAGCATTGCGCATTTTTATCCTATAGATTATTCCCACGTCTAAGTTATTCTTAGTTTCGTTGTCGGAGCAGTAACTCTTGATACTGGTCTGGAAAACTTGCTGAATTGGTTTAGCACCTGGAGCATCTTGGTTGTAGACCATCATTATTTCTATCATAGTTCCTTTAGAGCTTGCTCTCATAATGGAAAGAGGGCCTACTTCCATTGGGAGCTCTGCTGCAATCACACTAGCTCGGCTATGCGCCAGCATTTCAAGCTGACGTTTCTCTCCTGAAGAAGAGCAGCCTGTCACTAAAATCGTTGCAAGTATACCTAGGATAAATTTCAGCTTCATTTTAGAACACTTTTTTGTAAGGCTTAATTATTACTTGCTCATAGACGCCGGCTTCGACGTATGGGTCATTATCAGCCCATTGTTGAGCTTGTTGAAGAGAGTCGAACTCCGCAATAACGGTTGAGCCTGAAAAACCGGCTTCACCTGGATCATTTGAATCAATGGCTGGCATCGGACCTGCAGTTAGCAGGCGTCCTTCATCTTGAAGTTTTTGTAAACGAGCTAAATGATCTGGGCGAGCATTCAATCGCTTTTCAAGTGAATTTTTAACGTCTTGTGAGAAAATTACATACCACATATTACTATCCTCATATTTAGAAATGTCGAGAGGCATTGTCTAGATTTTTTGATCCCTAACTGTACAGAATGTAACAGCTTTTTAAAGAGGTTTTGACAGTAAACTGTGAGATCTATGTTGTTTTATGATGCGAAGTGTTGCTTTCGCATTATGTGCAGCCTAATTATAGATTACCGCGTGCAGCAGCCATTACTCATGGCCGCTGCAAGGGAAAAATAAGTCTGATTTGTAAACTCTTTAAACAAAATTCAATCTAGAAAATTCACTAGGCAGAATTCAAAGTAATTATTCGTCAGAATTAGGTTCAGATTTTTCTTTTGGCAAGTGTTTATATATATAGATACCAGTGAGCAAGGTAAAGCCAAAGGTTGCTGCCAATAAACCAAATACTTTGAAGTTCACCCATGTGTCGAGTGGTAGTTCATAAGCAACATATATGTTTAGTCCGGCACAAAATGAAAAGAACACGACCCATGCCCATGTTACTTTAGTCCACACATTGTCAGGTAATTGAATCTCCTTACCTAGCATGCTTTTAATCGCTGATTTACCTATAACATGACTTATTGCAAGGCCAAGTGAAAAGACAATGTATACAATGGTTACT
The DNA here is from genome assembly GCF_018860525.1 of Vibrio hepatarius. GTDB lineage: Bacteria > Pseudomonadota > Gammaproteobacteria > Enterobacterales > Vibrionaceae > Vibrio > Vibrio hepatarius_B. Next base: position 97,009 of record NZ_JAHKPM010000054.1, on the reverse strand, counting down.
TTCCATTTTATAAAGTTTTCATCATGGAGGAAAATTGTCATACCACCAAAAAAAGCAACCATGATGAAGGTAATCAACTGCATCTTTTCTACTTTTTTGTATAAAAGATAAGTGAGTATAACCTGAATTGCAGTCGCAATAATCAGGGCTCCAGTTGCAACATAGATGTCTTGGGTTTTATACAGGACAAAAAAGATGACGAGAGGAATAAAATCTATTAACTGTTTCATTGCAAAAATCTAAAGTTCCAATATTCAGCACAGTTTAACGAAATATGAGCAATGAACATAGATCTAAAGGCACTAAGGACCAAACTTGTTGGAATAATTTAAGTCAGTTACCAATAACTGACTTAAAATTATACGACTTTCCATAAACTTGGAGGTTGTTAAGCAGCACCACTAAGTATCTATTGTGAATACATTTCAAGTGATGATATCATGGGTTTTATATCCTCTAAGTATCCTTCTTCTTTCAAGTTCGAAACAGCAACCTGTAATTCTTCATTACTCATGGCAAAACAACTTGATTTTCCAGTCATATGGTTCAGATAGTCATGGTACTCATGTTCAGTAAAATGTCCTATCCGTTCGACCAACAAACATTTGATACCGTGGTGAATAAGTCGGTAGTATGTATGACGATGAATTTCCATAATACGTATCTCCTAGCTATACCAGTCTGAAAAACCGTTCAGACTAGGAAGTGACTTAGACAAAATCTTGCCACTTTTTGGTTGATACTGAGATAAAGCATAATGAGTGCCATAGTCATACCTGAAATGATCTATGTGATTTTTATTTAGGTTATTAGTAAGTTAGTCGCATATGTGATGTTTTAGCGGGTAATCAAAAAGTGGAGCAACATTATCTCTGTCTATAAATGACGAACACTATGCAAATTGCGAATCGTTTTGAAATTGAGGTAAATAAGAATAATTTTATCGCACCCAATAATATTATTTTAGTGTTAACAATTCACCTCGATATTCATTTTAATGCATTGAAAAATAAGCTTTTAATAAAGTAATACTAGATGTTTTCACACCTTATTTATGATAAAATTAACACTAAAGGCATGTTCAGCTAATAAAAAAGTTGGCGAAAATCAGAAGGTTGGCATACACTTTCCCAAGTAGAGCCGATATGTTGTTGATTGGCTGGGCAAAATGCTTTGGCGCTGCTGATTAGGCAGCAATGTTAAACACAGCTTTGAGGAAAGTTTTATGGCGCTCACAAAGGCCGATTTGGCTGAGAACCTGTTTGAAAAGCTTGGATACAGTAAACGGGATGCCAAGGAAACGGTTGAAGCGTTTTTCGAAGAAATTCGTAAGGCACTAGAAAGTGGCGAACAGGTAAAACTGTCTGGATTCGGGAATTTTGATCTTCGAGAGAAGAATGAACGGCCGGGTCGAAACCCAAAGACGGGTGAAGATATTCCAATCAGTGCACGCCGCGTTGTCACCTTCCGTCCTGGGCAAAAACTGAAAGCTCGCGTGGAAAATACCAAGATTAATGGTTAACACGTAGACTGCCTAGTAGTAAGGACATCAAAATTCTAGAAGACGGAGTTGTTTGACACACGTCTTCTAGTTATTTTTGGTAAATTTTGCTATTTAGTCCCTTTTCCAAAGGACATGGCAAAACTTGTTGTCTGGGTCTCGACTAATCAGTAGGCGAGCAAAAACATCATCGAGCACATCGCTGTCTTCGTTAACCAAGCCCACCCGTATTTCAGCATAGATGTTTTTGTCAACATCAAATCCAACATGTTGCGCCCAGTCATCGCTAGTTTCAACCAATTCCGCGGCGCCTTTGTCGTCAAACTGAGCCACAAAAATAATCACATCTGCTGCTTCGAGGTTATCTGCTGCCATTTCAAGGAATATATCATAGGCTGTTTCTATGGCATCGTCGTAGGAGATAAGTTCAGGCATATTTAGGCACGGCTCATATATTTGCGTTCAGTGGTATTTATCACGATACGATCGCCAGTTGCAATATACTCTGGGACCTGAACGGTTAAGCCTGTAACAAAACGAGCTGGTTTCGTTCTCGCTGAAGCAGAAGCCCCTTTGATTGATGGGTCGGTTTCTTCAATAACCAGCTCAACGGAAGCAGGAAGTTCAAGACCGACAGGGTTATGATCCACTACAATGACGTGTAGCCCTTGGATTTCTTCTGTGATGAATAACAGGTCATCTTCAATATCAGATTTTTTGAACGTGAATTGTGTGTAGTCTTCGTTATCCATAAAAATGTATTCATCATTATCAATATACGAAAAGGCAACGGCGCGTTTAAACATATCGACCGTTTCTACCACATCATCAGATTTAAATCTTTCGTCAACCCGGCTACCAGTAGATAGATCTATACAGCGCAATTTATAAATTTTTGCTCCGCCTCTTCCCCCAGGCGTTGTCACTTCGATATCTTTAATAAGTAATGTTTTACTATTAGATTCTATAGCAAAACCTTTTTTAAGCTCACTTGCTCTTGGCATAATTGTGTATCCTCAGCATGGAATAGAGTTGTCGTATTATATACATAGAGTTAAAACGAAGGAATATCTTGATTCGTGTCAATGTGTGGGCGAACATTAGAAGACAGAGTATTTAAAAATTATTGTAATCAGTTATATGCTTCTTTCAGTTATTGATCCTAAACAGCCATTTCAGGAAATGTACCAACCTGCTATTGATGAACTTGTTTGTTTTCTTAAGAGCGGGTTGGGAGAAAACCTCCATAGTGTGTATCTCTATGGCAGCGTTGCACGTAAACGAGCTGAACCTAAACAATCAAATATTGATGTTCTAGTCGTCACTAACGAGAGTTTTAGTGATGTGAGAACAACATTGTTTAATTCGATTAAATGGCGCTTTCAAAAGTCATACCCATTTATCAATGGGGTCTCTTTAACCAACACCTTAGCGCAAGATATAGCGAGCCTAGACAGTATATTTTCTTGGGGGTTTCAATTACGTCACTGTTCAGTCTGTGTGTATGGTGAAAATTTGGCTGAGTGCTTCGGTGATTATGAACCCAGCTGGGAGGTAGCCAAACATTGGAACATGGATGTTGAAAACTGGGTTGCTGTGTATCGGAATCGAATTGCTCGTTCAGCTACTCCAGAAGAACAAGTAAAAGCACAAATCATTATTGCAAAAAAATTACTTCGTGCCAGCTACTCTCTTGTGATGTACAAAGATAAAAATTGGTTTGATGATCCGATTGAATGTGGTGATCAGTTTTTGCAGTATTTTCCAGAGAAAAAAATAGAAATTGAAAGACTTGGAATTTTGTTGTCCGGTCGGTTTATAGCAAAACGATCTGTAATAGGTATCCTTGATGGTTTTGGAGAATGGCTAGTTAAGCAGTACCAAAAAACAGAGTTTCGTATTGGTTAAGCGTATTCTGGTTTAGAACAAGCCAAGCTGAGGTTCACAAAGGCTTGCGAAATTGATACCGACGAAGGGTAAGATAGCTTCTGCTACAGGTTTTAGCTGTTTATCGATATAGTGCTGGTAATCAATCGGACTCTTTTGATATTCCAGTGGCTCAGCACCAGAAAGGGTAATAACGTACTCAATCCTGCCTTTGTTTTGATATTGAAGAGGCCGTCCTAGCTGGGCATTAATCTCGTCCGCAAAACGTGCAGCCTTTACTTGGGGAGGGATGTTTTTTTTATACTCATGCAATTTTCGACGAAGACGCTTTTGATAAACTAGTTCTGAATCGAATCTCCCTGCGAGTGTTTGCTCAACAAATTCTTGGATAAACTCCGTAGGATCTTGCTCATGAAAAATCATTGAATAGAGCTGGTGCTGAAAACGCTGAGAGAGAGGGGTCCAGTCAGTACGGGCACTTTCTAATCCCTTAAAGATAATTTCTTCCGACTCACCTTCACCAATGAGTCCCGCATAACGTTTTTTTGACCCTGTTTCCTGACCTCGGATCGTTGGCATTAAAAACTTCCTATAATGCGTTTCGTATTCCAATTCGAGAATCGAAGTTAAGTTGTATTGTTCTTTTAGCTGTTTTGTCCACCAATGATTAATATCATCAACAAGTTCCTGACCAATTTTATCGGCTTGAGTTTGTGAATGTTTCCCATTCAATGAAACAAATGTTGAATCCGTGTCCCCATAGATAACTTGATAGCCTTTGTCTTCGATCAGTTGTTTGGTTTGTTTCATTATTTCGTGTCCACGCATGGTGATACTTGATGCCAACCGCGTATCAAAAAATCGACATCCAGCAGAGCCCAATACGCCGTAAAACGAGTTCATAATAATTTTAATCGCCTGAGAAAATGCTTTTGCGTTATTTCTCTTAGCCTTATCTCGTGCTGCCCAAAGGTTTTCTATCATGGCTGGTAGAAAATGTTTACTACGATGAAACTGACCGCCACGAAAACCTTCTACTGCTTGATGCTGATGTTTACCAATAGTTAACTTGAGACCCTCGATTAATCCCATGGGATCGATAAGAAACGATCGAATAATAGACGGATAGAGGCTTTTAAAGTCCAGCACTATGACTGAATCATAAAGATTGGGTATCGAGTCCATAACATAACCGCCCGGACTCGCTAACCAATTTTCAGGGTATAAGTTGGGTGCGACATAACCAGCGCGATGAATTTGAGGCAAGTAAAGATTGGTGAATGCGGCAACGGAGCCACCTACACGATCAAGCTCAACCCCTGTCAGCTTTGCACGTTCGATGGCAAATTCTAGTAAATGTGTTTGGGAGAAAATTTTATTAACCAAGATACAGTCATGGAGATTATACTTCGCCAGAGAAGGTTTATCCTTTAGGAACATCTGGTTAATTTCATCCATTCTGTCATGCACATTATGAATTTTTTTACCTTCGCCTAGTAGTTCTTGCGATACAGATTCAAGTGACCAGCTGCGAAAGTAATATGTGGCGGTTTTAAGCGTATCAATACCATCCATTACAACTCTACCAGGAATTGAAACGAAGGCTTGCTGCGTATTTGGTGATATACGGAAAAAACTTTTTTGATTAGCTCGGCCTATTTTCAGCTGGATTTTATGCCATTCAGCACGCTTGTGTAATAGCCTAAAATCAAAGTCGAGGACGTTCCAGCCAATAATAACGTCAGGGTCAAATTGTGCGAACCAGCGGATCAATGAATGGAGCAGTTGCTTTTCATCTGCTACCCACTCAATGGAAGTTTCTGCTTGCTGGTCATCGCCAATCATAATGACACGACTATCCATTGGACTGTCTAGCCCGACTGAATACAATATGCCTTTCTCAGAACACTCAATATCTAATGAAACCACTTTTAAGTGAGGAATATAATCAAATTGGCGACATTTCACGCTATTAAATCGTGTGTAGCCGTGTTTTACTAGAGGCTCACCTGTAAACTCAAGGCTCCCTTGAATAAAACGCTCCATTAGATAGCGGTCAGCAAGACGAACATCATCTTCTAGTACTAAGGTATCTGTCTTTTTAAGTGCTTGACTTAGCTGCTGTGCTTGTTTAATGCCTGAGCAGTAGCATGCAGCAAGTTCAATGCCGTCAAAGCTAGTGAGTGAAAGTGGTTTAATGGTGGCGTTAAGGTTGAACTTTTCGATGATCCCCTGACACAGTAATGCGGATTCTTGTGGAATGAAGAAGACAGGTTTTTCCCCGTCTACTAGCAACTGAACAGGGCCATTATCAGTGGCAAGCCAAAGTTCAATCTGAGTGTGACCAGAAATGTCTCTGGCTTGGCGAGTCAGTAAAAAACCGTGCTGGACAGACATGGACAGTGCTCTACAAGAAATTCGGAACTAGTTTAGCATAAGCTCAATAGTGCCTAATAATAAATAAAACCAGTGAGTTTTGCGCCAATATCATCTGACTGCCATTTCTGGTATGTGAGTTGAGTTCTAAGAGCGAAATTACTGTTAAATGACCAATTCCAATTGATGTTGATGTTGGAATGATTGTCTTGGTCAGAATCAATGAGTGCAAGATACTGAGCTTGTACTCCGAATCTGTGCTTACTGCTGATTTGAAAAAGCGCTCCTGCCTCAACCCCCAAACCTGGGACTAAGCTGTAGTCGGTCAGTTCTCCACCATTCAATTCACCTGAAAGCAGAGAGTAGAAATGAGTCTGATCTGATGCTCCCCATGCTTTACCATAACCTCCTTGTGCGAACCAACGGCCTGACATAGCTTGTGAAATCGGCTGGCGATCAAATCCAGTACGCATATTCCATGACCAGCTATCAAAGATTCTATTGCTAGGAGCAAGAGCCATAGTATCGAGGAAATAAAATCGCTCAAGCCTTGTTGTGCCTTCCTTGTCGATGCTTAATTGTGTATCGAGAAAATTGATTTGTGCGCCTGCCACAAAGCCATCTTGTGAATCGAGTAAATCATGATAAGCGGCTCGCCATTCTAATGTGGCTTGATTATTTTTGTCATTCCAATATTGATAACTCAAACCGAAACGAGCAGAAGCATGGCCTTGTTCAGGTGATACTGAAGGCATCTCAACGGCTGAAAAAGGAGAGCCGACTTTTATTCTACTTCTTTGGTAAAGCAGTTGGGTCAGGCGCTTGGCTGTTGGATCACGCTCTAAACCTTGATCGTATAATTGGAAATTGAGCCACTCATAAGCAAGTTCTAAGATTGCTGCGTGCTCTGTGTCTGAATAGTCCGCTGGGTTCGGAAAAATCCCTTCAGTTGCATTTTTAGCCGCGATGAAAAGCCTTTCATCTACTTCATTCGCAAGATGCAGTAATCGAGTACCAAATGCGGCTCGGTATTGAGGCGCTTCCAACAAGTCCGATTCAGCAAGGGCACGAACCGTGTCTGAAGGTATAACTTGCACTGAAAAGTGTTTGGTTAGCGAAAGATCCTCACGTGCCAGCTCTAGCAATGATAGCAATTGGTAAGAACAATTTTCATCGAGGAAATAATAATCAAATTCGGCATATTGCATCTCCCATAAATGAAGCAGAATGCGTTCAACTTCCTGTGGTGTGAATTTGAGCTTATATTCCCATATGTCTCTTGACTCAATATCATTATACTCACGAACTTTTTTGTAATAGGGCATAACAGCGTAGCGGCCAGGATAACGACCAATAAGCCCTTTTATTGCAAATAGGGCGGGGTTATCTTGGGTTTCAGGCTCTGCGGCAAAATTAACAGCGAAAGCAACTAACTCTTTGTTCCTTGTTTGATCTTTAGCATCAATACGCAGTAATGTGTGACCGAACATGGAAGAAGGATTGTTCATAAATGCTGTGGGGAAAACGAGTGTTAGCCCTTCAGGGTCAATGACTTCTCGCCATGTATCTAGCTCTGGACATGATAGCTCAGCACTTCTACCTTGTTGGCTTTCAAGCCAGGTGTAGCGTGCTGGATAACGACACTGTGTCTGCTTGGCAAGTTCTTTATCAGATGAATAGAGTAGGTCTATGGTCGCTTGTAACTCTGCTATCGGTGAATTCATACCATCTGGAGAAAGGAAAAACGACTCATTGTCGATAGTACTTTTATAACCGGATAATAGACCGGGAAGATAATGGCCTAATTTTAGCCAGTATGCATCCTGCGATAGCTCTCTCACCTCAAATTGGGTGGTAGCGTAGGTACTAGGCACTATCAAACTTAAGCTAAGTAATTGGGAAATCTTGATTCGGAAGGACTTCATAAAAGAGATGTTCTTGTATTAGCTAACAGCGAATGGCTCGTGATTTATCGGTATTTGTAACTGATAAAAGAAAAATGCCACCGAAGTGGCACCTAGAATTTAGCGATTTTAAATTGCGTAGTTAGCAAGCTTTGTATCGCTAGCAACCATTTGATTTAGGTTGGTAAACACTTGTTGAGAGGTCACATTTTCTGAAACGAAAACTTGTGCAAAGTTTTCTTGCGCCATTGAGTTGAATGTTGCTTTGTCAGCTTCGTTTATGCCCCAGACTTCAGAAAGTGTCGCTAAAGTTTCACCTTGACCTTTGGCCATGTCACGAGCCAAGTTGTCGATGTTTCCATCGATAAACATGGCTAATTTCTGTGAAGAAGTCACTTTACCTGTACCGTCACAGCCGAGAGTACCAAAAGTGATACCAAAAGTTTGGTTGCCAGATGTACCGTTTGTTGTTGCCGCAAGGATTTTTGATACTTTTCCTTCATTACCATCAAAGACCATAGTTCCCAATCCACAGCCAACGTCATTGTCTGCCATCACAAGACCAGACATAGGTAATGTAGATGCCAGTACTGTCGCTGCTAGAAGCTTTTTCATAACATATCCTTAGAAGTCATAATTAAAATTTTTGATATAACATGCGCTAATGTGTGCCGCACCGAGTATTAATAGATTAAATCCTTCTATCTTGCAATTACTATGATAAGTGAATGAGTGTATAAGCTTAATTTGTAGTCATAACAGTACTATACGGCTATTATTATCAATAGTCGTATAGTTAGCCTACTAGAAGCAGATATGAAAATAAGTACTTGCTAAAGTTTGCGTTTGAGCACATATTCAGAGTAAGTTACAAACCATAATTAGGTTAGAATAAGCAGCCATGCTGTTATCCACTACTTGAAGTGGGTGCAGAGCCAATCAAAAAGTGTGGAGATACAAGTTTGATAAATGTTTTCCTTGTAGATGATCACGAGCTGGTTCGCACAGGGATACGACGTATTATTGAAGACGTCCGTGGAATGAACGTAGCAGGGGAAGCTGAGAGCGGTGAAGACGCAGTAAAATGGTGTCGGTCGAATCATACCGATGTTATTTTGATGGATATGAATATGCCGGGTATTGGTGGTTTAGAATCGACCAAGAAAATCCTGCGTTTTAATCCTGATGTGAAAATCATCGTTTTAACTGTTCATACGGAAAATCCGTTTCCAACCAAAGTGATGCAAGCAGGTGCTGCAGGGTACCTGACGAAAGGGGCGGGGCCAGATGAAATGGTCAACGCAATACGTATCGTTAATAGTGGTCAGCGTTATATTTCGCCTGAAATCGCGCAGCAGATGGCACTAAGCCAGTTTTCTTCTGCTTCAGAAAATCCGTTTGCGGAGCTTTCTGAGCGTGAACTGCAAATTATGATGATGATTACCAAAGGGCAGAAAGTCACCGATATCTCAGAACAGCTCAATTTAAGCCCCAAAACGGTGAATAGTTATCGTTATAGGTTGTTTAATAAGCTTGGTATCAATGGTGATGTAGAGCTGACCCATTTGGCCATTCGCCATGGAATGTTAGATACAGAGACTTTGTAGTGACCGTTCCTTTTGACTCGGCTTCTTTTTTAAAGACGGTCACTAACCAGCCTGGCGTTTACAGAATGTATAACGCCGAGGCTTTTGTTATTTATGTTGGTAAAGCCAAAGACTTAAAAAAACGCCTCTCTAGTTATTTTCGCACCAAAGTAGATAGTGAAAAAACCCGAGCATTAGTGAGTAATATTACTCAGATCGATGTCACTATTACACATACTGAAACTGAAGCTCTTATCCTAGAGCATAATTACATTAAGCAGTATTTGCCCAAGTACAATGTGCTGCTTCGTGATGATAAATCTTATCCTTATGTTTTCATCAGTGGTCACAAACACCCTAGATTATCTATGCATCGAGGTGCCAAAAAGCGTAAGGGGGAGTACTTTGGACCATACCCAGATGCGGGGGCTGTACGTGAGACCCTACATTTAATTCAAAAAATTCTTCCTGTTAGGCAGTGTGAAGATACGGTATACAGTAACCGGACGCGCCCATGTCTTATGTACCAAATTGGTCGCTGTTCCGGTCCTTGTGTTAGCGACATCATTTCAGACCAAGATTACTCAGCATTGGTTAACCTCGTGCGTTTATTTTTACAAGGTAAAGACCAACAGGTACTGTCAACATTGGTAGAAAACATGGAAATGGCCAGCCAGCAATTGAGGTTTGAAGATGCCGCAAAGCTGCGCGATCAAATACAGGCAATACGTCGAGTTCAAGAACAGCAGTTTGTCTCTCATGATTCTCAAGAAGATATGGATGTGCTTGGCTTTGCACAAGAAAATGGTGTTGCGTGTATTCATATTTTGATGATTCGTCAGGGTAAGGTGCTGGGTAGTCGTAGTCATTTTCCCAAAATCCCGAATAACACGACCCAGCAAGAAGTGTTTTACAGCTTTTTGAGCCAGTATTACTTAAGCCATAATGAGGCGCGTACTATCCCGGTCGGAATTATTGTAAATCCAGGTTTGATTGATGACTCTAAACCATTGCAGCAAGTTCTTAGCGATATCGCAGGCCGTAAAGTTCATTTCCATTTGAAACCTACTGGAGCGCGTTCACGTTACCTAAAACTTGCCAATACTAATGCATTAGCAGCAGTAACCAGTAAAATTAATCACAAGATGACCATATCTCAACGTTTTAAAGCACTGCGTGAGTTGCTAAATATCGAGAGTATTATGCGAATGGAGTGTTTTGATATCTCTCATACTCAGGGTGAAAGTACTATCGCGTCTTGTGTGGTGTTCAACCAAGAAGGCCCTCTGAAGCAAGAGTATCGCCGCTATAACATTAATGGTATTACGGGTGGGGATGATTATGCGGCGATGGGGCAAGTCCTTGAGCGTCGCTATTCTAAGCAAATGGATGTGGATAAGATCCCAGATATTATATTTATTGATGGCGGGAAAGGGCAGCTCAACCGTGCGGTCGAGATTATTTCTAGTTACTGGAACGACTGGCCAAAACGTCCTCGCTTGATTGGAATTGCTAAGGGAGTGACTCGTAAACCCGGGTTGGAAACATTAGTTACCCCTAGTGGAGATGAATTTCATTTGCCAAGCGATGCTCCAGCATTGCATCTAATGCAACATATACGTGATGAAAGCCATAACCATGCTATTGCTGGCCATAGAGCGAAGAGAGGTAAAACTCGAAGAACAAGCGCTTTAGAGGAGATAGAAGGTATTGGGCCAAAACGTCGCCAAGCTTTACTTAAATACATGGGGGGGCTGCAAGAACTTCGTCGTGCTAATGTAGAAGAAATTAGCAAAGTTCCGGGGATTAGTGCTTCTTTGGCAGAAAACATTTATCAAGCATTGAAACAATAGGAAAAATCCCGCACCATAGGGCCCTGTTGTTAAGCAGTGAACAGAGCAATACGCAAACGATAAGAGCCTCAATAAATATGCGTTTAACTATCCCTAATATTTTATCATTACTACGACTTCTTCTGATACCAGTGTTTGTTGTGGTGTATTATCTTCCCTATAGCTGGTCCCCTTTTGCCGCTGCGATGGTTTTTTGGGTTGCAGGCTTTACCGATTGGCTGGATGGGATGTTGGCGCGTAAATTGGGCCAAATGTCTCGTTTTGGTGCTTTTATTGATCCAGTGGCTGATAAAGTTTTAGTGGCAAGTGCATTGATTTTGATTACTGATCACTATCATAGTATTTGGGTAACCATTCCTGCGGTTACTATGATTGCCCGTGAAATTATTATTTCGGCTCTACGTGAGTGGATGGCTGAAATTGGTAAACGCGCGAGCGTTGCCGTTTCTTGGGTTGGTAAGGTCAAAACGCTCAGTCAGATGTTTGCACTGTGGGTGCTTATCTGGCGTTATGACGATTGGATGGTTTGGCTAGGTTATATCAGCCTCTATGTGGCGACTTTTCTGACATATTGGTCGATGGCCCAGTACCTAGTAGCTGCCAAAGATGACCTCCTCAATGAGGAACACCACTGAAAAACGGGCTTATGCCCGTTTTTTTGTTATCGCATCGACTTTACAACAGCTAACTTAGCTAAATTCAAAGAATTTGTGCGACTTTATTAATCAAATTAGCCCTTTTTGGCGTATAATTAGTCAAACGATTCAAAAAATAAAAAATAGTGTTGACTCATTAGTTCGAATCCGTAAAATGCATCCCGTACCCAAGAGGAACGCAACAAAAAAGCGAATCGATTGGAGTTACAAAGGCGCGTTGGCAGAGTGGCTATGCAGCGGATTGCAAATCCGTGGACCTCGGTTCGACTCCGGGACGCGCCTCCATTTGCGACACTAGCTCAGTTGGTAGAGCGCAACCTTGCCAAGGTTGAGGTCATGAGTTCGAACCTCATGTGTCGCTCCAAATTTTATGATAGTGATGACCAACAATCATTATCAAGATGGTGTCTCCATCGCAAGTTTTAGATTTGCGTGCCCTGGTGGTGGAATTGGTAGACACAAGGGATTTAAAATCCCTCGGCGTTCGCGCTGTGCCGGTTCAAGTCCGGCCCGGGGCACCATCTAACCAAATACGCGACACTAGCTCAGTTGGTAGAGCGCAACCTTGCCAAGGTTGAGGTCATGAGTTCGAACCTCATGTGTCGCTCCAAAAATAAAAAACCGCCTAAAAGGCGGTTTTTTTTATTTTGGAGTTTATCGCCTATCATTATTTACATAATGATTTTTGAGGGTAGTGGTGCCCGTATTTCTCTATCTTAGCGATTAAGTGAATATTGATAATTCTTGTTGACCGTGCTCTCCTTATACCTTTTCCTCTATAGCATTTTAATAAATGATATTACAACTAAATTTTCCTTTAGTTTAAAAAAAACCAAATAATCTCATATTTTCCTTACTGTTCTTATTGTCATCATTTGTATCTATATGTGTGAGTTTTAAATAAAAATTATAATTGATGTAAATATAAACTTTGCCTAAAGTAGCCATGATGAATTGTTTTATATGGTTCCACTATTTTTACTAGAGGGGAGCATATAATCTAATGTTCGTACTTAGCATAATTTCTTAATGATGAGAAATTCTCAATATTTTTCAATATAAATAGGGCAATAAATGAAATATAGACATTTTATGTTAGCAGGGCTCATTATTCCAAGCTGGTCTGTTTTATCTACTCCTAATATAAATCGATGTAAAAATATAAATATTCCATTTGAAAATAATCAATTATATTTTGACCAAAGTTGTTCAACCGCATATGTTGTGCCCCAAGCTAATGGAACTATAAAAGAAGGGTCTTTTACTCCTAACAGCTATGGTAGAAATATTTGTGGTCACTATCGCTCAACTGTTGAAGCAATTGAGCGTGTCGATAATGAATTATTGGAATTTTATAAAAACTTTGGCGAATACATACAGAAAAAATTAGATCTTATTAATAGAATTCATGAATTGAGGCTTAAGATCAACTCAGTAAGAGAGCAATATGCAAATGAAATAGAGAAGTATGAACAAGCAAAATTTTATTTAGATGTTTTAGGGGAGGAATATATAGAGGTTAGTCAAGAACTTTCTGACTGTAAAAAGGCATCTACTGAATGTAGCTTTGAACAGGAAGAGGTCGATAGAGTTAGAAGTGATCTCACTGTCGCGGCACAAGAGGTAAGTGAAGCTAACAAAGAATATAGGATACCTAAAGCGATTATCAAAAGCGCGGAAAGATCAATCTTGAGTGCAGAAGAGTGGTTAGCATTACTAGAATACGGACAGAGTGCACGCTTGGAAAATATGAAATCCGTCAAAGGTGATTTAATGCAAATGCTTGCTAAGTACTCTTATACTGAGGCAGGTGATGCATTGTTTACTTTTGACTTGGAGCATCAAGCATTAGTCGAAGAGTTAGCTGAAAAATATTCACATCTAGGGTTGAATTGGGAAAAAATGCCTGCAACAAAAGTGGATGCTTCAACGCTATCTTTATTTAACTCCTCGGTGTTGAGCATTGATGCGCAGAATCTGCTTCCTGTAGTAGAGACATACATAGTGGGCCAAGGTCAGCCGACTCCTGGATTTAATACAATAGGCAAGCAGCAGATATCCCCAGAGGACCCATGGTCAGCTGGCAATATATTGTCATCAGTACCCACCAATGATATTGTTAAGGTGGGCTTTAAGGTGAATGCAATTAGTGCGTGTAACTTAGACAATGACTCTAGTCTGAATCAAATGGTCAAAGTCATTAAGCCATCTTTATATTTTCAATATGGGGTTGATGTTTCTTCAGGTTATACCGCTCACGTCAATAAAAAAGCCTTAATTGACGCTACTGAAATTAAACAGTCAAGTGACTACAGTGTCTGGTTAAAGCCTTGGGCAACTGCCAACAGTATCAGTGACTTAAATAGCCTTATTAGCATTAATTTTGATAGCGCTGTGCCTGAAGATGTTCAGTTTAAAGTTGCACGCTCCGTTCTTGAACGCACCGCTCTTAGTTATATGGATAATTTGGGCAAAAGAATACCAATTCCACCATATTCAACCTTTGGAGTTGCTTCGGGTGCAGAATTGCCTTCAATTGATACAGGCTATGAAACAGTATCAGGTCATCAAGGCGTTCACTTCGTATGGAGTAGATTCAGTCAACAAGAAGAAGACACTTTTTCAGCTAGAGATCGCTACTTTTGGGATAATACAGACGCTACTTATTCAGAAAGTATAGCGAGCTCATATATGCTTCCCCAAAGTAAACTGATTTCATTTGAGATTGCACAGTGATTAGAGCTTTAGGTATCGTCCTAATTATTATTTTTTTATGCGTAGCAGGCTGGAGCTATCAGTGGTTATTTATTGATGTTAAGCAGCAAGAACAATTGTTGGTTGATGGTACGAAAAGAAGTACTATCGATTCTCAGTTAGATAAAACCTCGGTTTATTCTGCTGCAACTTCTCTAAATAAAGATCAAACAGAGAACTCAAACCAATTAATTAATCAGCTACAAAGTTCTTATATCGATGCCAAACTAGCAAGATTACTTTCAGATAAAGAGTTATCCAGTGAATTTTCAGCAATTTCTGAATCTATTGAGAATAGTGGACTTTTAAATGATATAAACACCAATGTACTTAATGAAAGAGAAATGGATATGACTGTTAAACTATTTAAGCAGCATGACATATTAGGTACGGAGATTATACGCCGGAAAGTGCAATCTTTGGACAAAGAAATGCTGGCAGAAGAATTAGGAGAGTTAGAAGGAAACTTGCAAAGTATAGAAGAAATCATAAGTGAGGCTGAGAGCTTAATAAGAGAAATAGAGGAAAATTAGTTCCCTTTATTTTTGTACTAAGCATTTAGCATAGTCCATGTTTTGATACTTCCCCCCCAAAGCTTTTTGGGGGGTTCAAATTGTATTACTTTAGTCTCTAGTTACACAAGCTGTGCAAGCATGTCATCTGAGTAGTCTATGAGTACTTCGCCGGCCTTAACTTTAGCAACATAGTCTGGGTTAGCAATTAATGGGCGACCTATGGCTAATAAATCAAATTGTCCGGCGACTAAAGCGGCATTGCCAGTTTTAGGCGTAAAGCCACCAACCCCCATCAAGGTATTGCTATAATGAGCACGCATATAGTCAGACACCTTGCCACCTAAGTAATCAAAAGTCATATTATCGTCGAATATGCCAACATGCAGATAGCATAATTTTCTGCTTTCTAAAGCTTGTAGTAAGTAGTCAAAAACCTGTTTGTCCCTTGGGTCAGATTCCATATTAAAATACGCCCCAGGTGAGAGACGAAGCGCGGTTCTTTGTGAACCAATCGCTTCGGATACAGCGTCAACCACTTGCAAGGCAAATCGAGCCATATTTTCGGCATTTCCACCAAATTCATCCTCGCGCTGATTGCTGGAAAAGTGTAAGAATTGATCAATTAAATAGCCATTGGCTCCGTGGATTTCTACGCCATCAAACCCAGCTTCAAGCGCATTGATGGCTGCCTGACGATAATCTTTAACCAGCTTTAGGATCTCTTCTTGGCTTGCGGGCTTTGGTGTGATGTATTCGAGTTCGCGCATACGTGGAACTGTGCCTTCAACACCGATAGCGGAAGGTGCAAGCACATAATCACCGTCATAGAAATGTGGATGTGCGACTCGACCTGTGTGCCATAACTGAAGGAACATTTTGCCCCCATTTTGGTGAACAGCGTCAGTGACTTTTCGCCAGCCAGCGATTTGTGCTTGAGTATAGATTCCAGGAGTATTGGGATAACCTTGTGCATCCGGTCGTATGATGGTTGCTTCGCTTATGATAAGCCCGGTATCTGCGCGGCGAGCATAATACTTCACCATGTCATCGGTTGGTACAAGATTGGCATCTGCCATGCAACGGGTAAGTGGTGCCATGATGATGCGATTATTGAGTGTAATAGCGTCGTTAAGCCTAAAAGCGTCAAATAAGTGTTCCATGGATATCCCTTTATTCTTGAATGTTCATTCAAGTTAGTCTAATTTGAATGAACATTCAACATGTTTTTTGAATGTGTGTTCAAAATCCGTTAGAGTAGGGTGTTGTTGATAATTTAAATGTGAGTGATGATGCGCAGCGCAGAATTTGATCGTGAAACAGTGCTACGTTCTGCAATGGAAGCCTTTGTAAGTAAAGGGTATTCAAAAACCAGTATGCAGGACCTAAAAGCCGCAACAGGATTACATCCTGGCTCAATTTATTGCGCGTTTGATAACAAACGTGGGTTATTAATAGCAGCTTTAAGGCAATATCGTGATGATAAATCTCGCGAATTTGAAGCCTTATTTGAGACCAAATCTAACGTTTTTGAAGGTTTAAATCATTACCTTGATTCAGTAGTAGATGAGTGCGAGAAAGAGGCGATAAAAGATTGTTTATTGCAAAAGTCATTAAGTGAATTGGCGCAGCAAGACTTGGAAGTAGAAAAGCTAATTGGCTCAATGCTACAGGATTGGCATCGCTCTATTGAAAATAAAATTTCTCAGGCTCAAGTTGCTGGGTACGTGAACAAGAATAAGTCTGCCGGACAACTGACCCAGTTTGTTGTAATGGGTATTTATGGGATGCGCACCCTTTCACATACCCAACCTAAACCCGGCGTGTTGAGAGAGTTAAAGCAAGAACTAACTCATTACCTTAAAAGTTAGTGATTTTTGACTAGGCGATAAATGCTGCCCTTATCGGTACTAAAAATAAGCTCGTCTGTGGGGCTGACAATGACATGCCGAATACGTTGATCTAGGCTCTCAAGAATGCGAGTTTCTCCAATGGCAGACTGGCTGTCATCTATTGTTACGATATTGATATGCTTTAGTTTAAGTGCAGGGGCAAGAAGTTTACCGTTTAACTCTGGATAGTTGCTGCCTCGGTATAATAATAGGCTTGCAGGAGCAATCGATGGTATGTAAACCTTAGTAGGTGACTCAATCCCTTCTTTCTCTGTGGTATCTGCAACATTGATTGGGCCCCAATACTCTTTTCCATGAGAGGTAATGGGCCAACCGTAATTAGCGCCTTTTTTGATGAGGTTTATTTCATCACCACCTCTTGGCCCATGCTCAATTGACCAAAGGATTTCTGACTCGCCATCATAAAATAAACCTTGTGGGTTGCGATGCCCAATGCTCCACAACTCTTTTTGCGCGTTTGGCAAAGTGACAAAAGGATTATTCTTTGCGGCGCTGCCATCTGGATTAAGCCGTAAAATAGCGCCAGCATGGGTGCTCAGATCTTGTCCGTTCGGTCTTTCTCCTCTGTCGCCAATACTCATATACAGATGATCTTTACTAAACGCTAAGCGACTTCCGTAATGACGGCTTGTGTCTGATTTGGAAGTAGAGGTAAAAATCGTTTCGAAATGAGAAAGTTTTCCAGATTGATAGAGAAAACTCGCTAATGCCGTGTCTGAGCCGGTTTGAGTTTTCTGGCTATACGTGACATAGAACTTCTTTTTTTCAAAGGGAGACGCAGCGATGTCCATCCAGCCGCCTTGGCCTGCCGCGTACAGATTATGTGGGTTTTCCATCAACTTAGATGTGTTTCCCGTTTTGGTATTAAGGGCAAGTATATGGCCATTTCTTTCTGCGACAAGCAATGTATCATTGTCAACAAACGCCATTCCCCAAGGTACTTTTAGACCAGATGCAATCTTCTGAGTGTGGTATTCTTGGCTATATGCAAAGCTTATCCATACGGCCAAAACTAACAATAGCGCTGTTCTGGGCATTGATCACTCCTTCTTATCACTTCTGAGCATTAACCTTTAAGCCAACTCTAGGTAGTTTTTTACTTTGTACAACCGGATATTCAGCTTGGTGATGAACTCGTGCTACAAAAACATATTCTTTCTACTTGCAGTATATAGTGTAGAGCGAGTACTTGGCCTATAAGGCAAAAACTTGTATTAAATTGCAGCTCAATGCGTATTTCAGATTGGCTTTAGACGCCGCTTTCGTTACTATGTAGGGCTATTTACGAAGCCCAAACTCCCAGTCGGGATACCTTATAGAAACTACCAGTAGGTAGATGAGGAAACGATGCAACATCTAGAAGAGATCATTGCTAACGCGAACGTTGCTGTTACAGCTGCAGATTCGTTAGTCGCACTTGATGAAGTGCGTGTTCAGTATCTAGGTAAAAAAGGTGAGCTGACCGCTCAGCTTCAAAGCCTAGGTAAACTACCACCAGAAGAGCGCCGCAGTGCTGGCCAAGAGATCAACAAAGCCAAAGGCGTTGTTCAGCAAGCTATTGCGGCTCGAAAAGATGCGCTACAACGTGCTGAATTAGAAGCGAAATTAGCAGCAGAAACTATTGACGTCACTCTACCTGGTCGTCGTATTGAGAATGGTGGCCTGCACCCTGTTACTCGCACTGTTGAACGTATAGAGCAGTTCTTTGGTGAACTAGGTTTTAATACAGAGTCCGGTCCTGAGATCGAAGATGCATTTCATAATTTTGATGCACTGAACATCGCAGAAGATCATCCTGCGCGTACTGACCATGATACCTTCTTCTTTAATCCAGATCTTATGTTGCGTACGCACACTTCAGGTGTTCAGATCCGCACAATGGAAAATGGAAAGCCACCGTTTCGTTTCATTGCTCCGGGGCGCGTTTATCGTAACGATTACGACCAAACTCACACACCAATGTTCCACCAAGTGGAAGGTATGTTAGTCGATGAAAACGTTAATTTTGCCCAGCTTAAAGGGATTCTCCATGACTTCTTGTGTAACTTCTTTGAAGAAGAAGTTGAAGTGCGTTTTCGCCCTTCATACTTCCCGTTCACAGAGCCTTCAGCAGAAGTGGATGTGAAAGGCAAGAATGGTAAATGGTTAGAGGTATTGGGTTGTGGCATGGTACACCCAAATGTTCTACGAAGCGTAGGCATTGATGCAGAAAAATACTCTGGTTTTGCATTTGGTATGGGCGTAGAGCGTTTAACTATGCTTCGCTACGGTGTAAACGATTTAAGAGCGTTCTTCGAGAACGATCTGCGTTTCTTAAAACAGTTCAAGTAATCTAGGGGAACCATCACTATGAAATTTAGCGAAACTTGGCTTCGTGAGTGGGTGAACCCTTCGGTTTCAACGGATGAGTTGACTCACCAAATTACGATGGCTGGCTTGGAGGTTGATGATGTTCTTCCTGTGGCTGGCTCTTTTACAGGTGTTAAGGTTGGCCATGTTGTGGAATGTGGTCAACACCCAGATGCGGATAAACTACGTGTAACGAAAGTTGACGTCGGTGAAGATGAACTGCTTGATATCGTATGCGGTGCACCAAATTGTCGGTTAGGAATTAAGGTGGCGGTAGCAATCGTAGGCGCTGTACTTCCCGGCGATTTCAAAATCAAAAAAGCCAAATTACGTGGTCAACCATCGCATGGTATGCTGTGTTCATTCTCTGAGCTTGGTATTGATGTTGAGTCTGATGGCATTATGGAACTCGCTGAAAATGCTGCGATTGGTACTGATTTTCGTGAGTTCTTAGGGCTAAACGATGTCACTGTTGATGTTGACCTTACTGCAAACCGTGCTGATTGTTTTAGTATTCGTGGTCTTGCTCGTGAGGTCGGTGTACTTAACCGTGCGGACGTCACTGAACCGGCAATAAACCCAGTGGCTCCTGCAATAGACGATACGGTCTCTATTGACGTTAAAGCGCCAGTAGTATGTCCTCGCTACCTTGGTCGCGTGGTTAAAAATGTGAACGTTAAAGCCCAAACGCCGCTTTGGATGCAAGAGAAACTGCGTCGCTGTGGTATTCGTTCGATTGATCCAGTGGTTGATATTACGAACTACATCTTGCTAGAGCAAGGCCAACCAATGCATGCTTTCGATTTGAACAAAATCGACGGTGGTATTGTGGTTCGTATGGCTGAGCAGGGTGAAAAGCTCACGCTTCTTGATGGAAGTGAAGCGGAATTGAATGCTGATACACTGGTTATCGCGGATCATAATAAAGCACTCGGTATTGCAGGGATTTTTGGCGGTCAGGATTCTGGTGTAACGTCTGAAACCCAAGATGTTTTACTAGAGTGTGCCTTCTTCGCGCCTGATCATATTCGCGGTCGTGCACGCAGTTATGGTTTACACACAGATTCATCAATGCGTTTTGAACGCGGTGTTGATTATGCATTGCAAGCAAGTGCGATGGAGCGTGCAACCGAGCTATTAATTGAAATCTGTGGCGGTGAAGTGGCTCCTGTTGTTGCCGTTGAATCAGCAAGCGATCTGCCAACACCAAATACAGTCGCATTGCGCCGTACTAAACTCGATCGCCTACTTGGCCATCATATTGCCGATGCAGATCTGGTTGAGATTTTAGAGCGTTTGGGTATGCAAGTTGCGACAACCGAAGCTGGCTGGACAGCGACTGCACCAACGTGGCGCTTTGATATTGCCATCGAGCAAGATTTGATTGAAGAAGTGGGTCGTATCTATGGCTATGACAATATTCCAAATCAGAGTCCAGCCGCTGATCTAAAAATGCACGATCATGTAGAAGCGAATATTCCACTGAAACGTGTTCGTAACTTGCTCGTGGATCGTGGTTTCCAAGAAGCCATCACTTACAGTTTTGTTGAGCCCGAGCAGCAAAAACTGACGGTTCCAGATGTTGAGCCACTGATCTTACCTTTCCCAATTTCTGCTGATATGTCAGCGATGCGTCTGGGTTTGATACAAGGTCTTCTCAACACGGTTGTTCATAATCAAAAGCGTCAGCAGCCACGTGTTCGTCTCTTCGAGTATGGCCTGCGTTTTATCCCTTGTGAGTCATCAGAAAACGGAATGCGCCAAGAACCAATGCTGGCGGGTGTGATCGCTGGTGCTCGCAGTGAAGAACATTGGGATATAGAAACTAACACGGTTGATTTTTTCGATTTGAAAGGCGATCTTGAAGCTATTCTTGAACTGTCTGCGAATGAAAAAGCGTACTCTTTTGCTGCGGTCAAGCATCCGGCATTGCATCCAGGACAATCTGCGGCAATCATGGTAGATGGAAAAGAAGTCGGTGTAATTGGTACTGTTCATCCAGAGCTTGAGCGTAAATTTGGTTTAAATGGTCGCACGATTGTGTTTGAAATCGAGTGGTCTGCCATCAACACTAAGGTGATCCCAGAAGCGGTACAGCTTTCTAAGTTCCCTTCAAACCGTCGTGATATTGCACTGGTTGTCGAAGAAGAAATTGCATCTGGCGATATCGTTGCAGCGTGTATCGAAAAAGGAGGAGAATTCCTCACAGATGCTCGCTTGTTTGATGTTTATGTTGGTAAAGGGGTAGAGGAAGGCAAGAAGAGCCTTGCCATTGCCCTAAGTCTACAGTCGGTAGAACGAACGTTGGAAGACTCGGATATTGCAGGCGCAGTTGATGCTATTGTTGCTCATGTTTCTGAAAAATTTGGTGCTTCTCTTCGGGACTAATCAACACTAAATGTATAGTAAAAACCTGCTTCTGGCAGGTTTTTCATTATAGTGCCTATTGGAATGATAGTAGGGGACTGCATTGGTACGTCTAGTATTCATTCAGGGATTAATAATAATTCCTCTTCTCTTTAACTTGATTAAGAATTATTATATTTTGTCCTAGTAATCTTAATTAGAAAAATATAGATAATCTGTGTAAATGTTAACACTACTAATTATATAAATAAAAAATATTAATTGCATTCACACTACCCATAACTAAAAAATTTTAATCTTCATATAGAAAATTTTACTCAAACTCACTTCTCTATTTTAAAAAAATATATAAATATTTCTTAGCTTATTTCTAGGCCCAAAGCATGGTCAATTTTCGATCGATAACACATAAAAATAACATTTAAGTAACATTTATTAAACCAATATCCCATACTGATATTATTGTTATTTATTTTGCTAAATCGATGAAGCAGTATTTTGAATGATATTTGAACACATAGTCGTCTATTAAATAACCCAGTCTGTTTAGTAAGCAAACGATCTGATGAGGTATAAATATGAAATTCAAAAGAAGTGCTCTAGCTACATTATTGGCCTGTAGTTTTACTGCAAATGTTCTCGCAGAAAAAATTGGTGATGCCCCAGAAGACTTTACTTATATAAGTGAAGAAGCAAATGAAGAAAAGTTTGTTTTAAGTACAGATGAATGGGCAGCCATTCAGCTGTTTTCTGCGACAGCAAGGGCACTCCCTATTACCGAAGACGACATGCGCAACGAATTCCTATTAGGTTCTCTGGATTTTGGAAGTAACTACCAAGAACTTTTGAGAAGTTATCAAAGTGTGCATGATATTTCTGGGCAGTGGCTAAATGCGGGGGGCTATAGAGACCAAATGGTCGGCTTAGCTACAGATATTGTTATTTACTCGGACGATGTTCTGACAGGTAGTGAGAATATATCTTATTTTGTTGACAAGTTATATTTAGCGATTAATGACAATAATCTAGCGGTTGGTGATTCGTATCTAACCATCATTCGCAGATTGCTAGATAACATGCTAACCGACACTCAAGAATATTATGATAAGGCTGATGAACTTGGTACAAAACTTACAGAGTTCGTCAATACGTTAGATGCAGAAGATCAAGAACTTCAAGAAGTTCAGTCGGCAAATACTGATATTCTTGAAAATGACGGTTCAGCGACAAAAGATGAGATAGATGCCCTACAAGATAGAATTGAAGAGGTAAATAAGGAATACAGTAAGTGGGTAAAAGTGGCAGCAACGTCTCCCGTTTATTCTACGGTTGCTTTTCCTTTTGGTTTAATCGCGTCGATTGGTGCTGCATCTGGCGGGACAGCGCAAGCTATTGCATTAAAAAATGAAATCAAATTTATCAAAGAAGACATTGAGAGCCTGACCAAACGTCTTAGGACCGAGGAGCTAACATACGCCTCATGGCAGCTTGCCAATGGCAGTATTACCAACACTCGAGATCAACTATCAGAAGCACTTAATGCGCTAGAGAAACTCAAAGGGGCTTGGGTACTCGTTGTTGCTCAGCTTCAAGCGGCACTTGACGGGATACAAGGAGCAAACAGCGAAGATGTTATCGATAATCCTGATTTGCTGATCGCCATTGCACTAACCGCGACAGAGCTTCAAGAGTTAGAAACTCGCTGGGGAGAAATTAAAGAGACAACAGAGGAGTGGGTACGTAATTCTTACGTGACTCAAAGCAACGAATAGCAGCACTAAGGCAGCCACAGATCTGGCTGCCTTTAATTTTCCCCACTAAGTTGATGGAGTAACGCTATGTTTTTCAAAAAGAGCAAAATTCTTACTGGGTTGCTGCTAGCAAGTTTTGGCGTGTCAGCGAATCCATGGTCTGATTTCTATGATGTTTCTGTACCAAGCTATATGCCCGGTCAAACAAAGGAAGTGACGGACGTTAGTAGCCGAAAAGTGGTGAGACAAGCTATGTTGCTTGATTCGGCGGAACTCAACAGAACCTTTGAGCAGTATCCAGGCAGAGGGCGTTATATTTTTATTGCCGATACATTATTGCTTGATGAAGTAGTTTCGCAAAATATCCAAGGCAAACATATTGTGATACTAGCCCGTTACATCCAAGGTGATGGTCTGATTGGTTTTAGTCAATTAGAAGATGCCAATACATCGGTGACTATTATTGCGGATAAGATTGAGGCAGGAATACTGATTACTTCACATACAGGAACGGTTACACGAGTCGAAGACAAAGGTGAGAATTTTAAATTTACCTATAGAAACTTACTTGGCAGGGAAACCGTTAGCTATGATAGCGAAAGTATTGAAGGCATTATTGTACAATTAAACGAAGATAGAGATTATATTTTTAATCTTGCTTATGATTACGGAATGTCTGCGTATGACAGTAAACCTCAGCTTAGTATTGATATACTAGAATGGTATGCGAATTTATTAGCAAATAGTGATGCGCTCATTAATGAGGAAAACGATTGGAATTTTGACGATACTTTTCGTGCTCTAAAAAGCTTGAGCTTATTTTATTCTTCCTCTCAAAAAGATCAGAATTTTGTTCCAGTTCTTGATTTAAATTTATATTCCAATAGCTACAGTCAGATTTTGGACGCGATGGAAGCGTTTCAGAGTGAATATGATCAGTTTGAAAACCACCAAAATGATGTCCAAGCGAGAAAAGACAGTGCACGTTTGATGTTGGATAAGCTGGATAATGCACTGAGTGCCCAGCAAGCGATCATTGAAAACCAAGAAAGGCAGATTACATCTTTCCAAAACAGTATTGAGAGCAAAATTGAAAGTTTTAAGGAGCAAGAGGGTGTTGTCGAAGTTGCAAAGCAGAACTTCAGGCAAGGCATTATTGACTACCAGCGTAAGTTTATCGCTGGTATAGCGATTGAAGTGTTTAGTTCATTGGCTGATCTAGGCTCGTCCGTGATCTCTGCATTTACGATTGGTCCTGCTGGAATTGAAAGCGCAGCACAAGCCATAGGTGATGCAGCTCAAGATGCTCAGCAAGCAGTGACGATTTCAAAACGTTTAGAGCAGCTTAGTAAAGATATTAAGAAGATTAAAGATCTCAGTGCCAATCTAGATTCCATATTGAAACTGATAAAAAGCAATC
Organism: Vibrio hepatarius; assembly: GCF_018860525.1. Lineage (GTDB taxonomy): Bacteria > Pseudomonadota > Gammaproteobacteria > Enterobacterales > Vibrionaceae > Vibrio > Vibrio hepatarius_B. The sequence goes on along the minus strand of NZ_JAHKPM010000054.1, from coordinate 72,180 downwards.
AACTGACCGCAGAGCTTAATGGTCTAATGAGGGAAACAGAAATCGATATCCCTGATCTCGGGTCGTCTAGCACTGGTTGGGAGCTTGCTAGAATCGATATTGATACTGCACTTGGCGCGGCTCAGGAGTTGGGTGTTTTAGGTACAAGAGAGTACAAGAATGAGCTGAATAAGCTCATGACTTGGGGCTCGAGTGTTTCAGGCTTGCAGGTCAAGGCTGTCATAGCAACCTATAGGTTAACTGAGCTTCAGCTAGCGAAAGAAGCGATTGAAAAAGACTATGATAGCGTTGTTCAGTACATAAACGACTTGGATACGGACGAGCAAGCTCTGCAGGAAGTCGAACAGTACCTTTACCGTGCATACAACCTGTTTAAGCGCCCTCTTTATAGTGCTTTGCTCAACTATAACGCTGCTTATAAGTATCATACCTTCGAAGATAGTACGGTCACCCCTCGCATTAACGCCAGTTATTTAGAATACAATCAAAATCTGGTCTCTATGGATGAACAACTTTCTCATGTGATTGAAAGCTTCTATGAAAACCCTCCACAGAGCTTTTCAATAGATACAGACATCAATGATCAAGCAATACTCAATCAATTAAAAGAGACTGGTGAATTTAGCTTTATTGTTAACGAGCAAAACCATGAAACTTTTGGTGGTGGAATATTTAACAATAAAGAAAGGGTCCGTTTAAATAGTATTGGTGTTGAGCTGTATGGAACAGAATTAGTAGACGGCAGATATGAATTTCAAATTACCCACACTGGAGAGTTTAGGGATTTTTACCAGAACCAGCCATATATATTCAACACTAAAGAATCCCACCGTATATATTCGTACGATAAACAGGGAGATGAATATAACATTATTACTCCCGGTGACATATCAGAGAACTTTGGTAAGTTCATTTTCAAACCCACGCCGTTTTCTACTTGGACGGTCAAATTATTCGAGCACGAAAAAGTCGACTTAAGCAAAGTTGAGAATATTAAGCTTTCCTTCTCTGGAGAGTGGGTAACGCCCGAGTTTTAGATTTCAATTCTTATCCTTGTGCTATGCAGAAGTGCTATAGCGCAATCTAAACCTCAATTTTATTAAAACCTTAGATCTTAAGAGGCAACTATGGATTGGTGCAAAACAGTGTTAGCAGTGTCATGTATGTTGGCAGTAAATAACATATCATTGGCTGAAAACTATAATGGTTTGGGCAATTTGGATGTATTTTCATCTGAGAGCGATGACTTCCTTCTAAGCGAAGAAGAATGGATTGAATTGAATATGTTGGCTCGCAGTGCGAGTACACTACCTGTTACTCAAGAGAGTATGCGTAAGCGTTTTAATATGAGTAATTACGTGGACTTTGATGGGGTATATCAAGACTTACTCTCTAATTATCAAAATATCAATCATATATCGAGCGATTGGTTAGGAGAATCTGGCTATCGCGATAGGATGATTACTTTGGTTGAAAACCTGATTGAGTATTCTCATGAGATGAACGATTCTTCTACTGGAATGTTGCTGCAATCACAACTCATTGTGGAAGCGGCGGAGAATGCCGATGATATGGCGTTTGAACGGGCAAAAGCAGATTTACTAGTAATATTAGAGGCAATGCTTGAGGACGCGACTAGGTATTACCAAGCTGCAGATGCACTCGGGTATGGCTTAACCGATTTTATCAATTCTCTCGATGTTCAGGTACAAGACCTCGATCGGTTGCAAAGTTCAAATCAAGGTATTCTTGAGAATGACGGAAGTGAAGCCAGTAGAGAGATTGATGCGCTAAAACAAAGAATCGATGAACTTAATAGTCAATACCGTAAATGGGTAACCGTAGCCGCAACCACGCCTACTTATGCATGGATCTTTCCTTTTGGAACGATTGCCGCAATAAGCACCGCAGGTGCTGGCTCTGCGAAAGCAGTGGCTTTGAAAAATGAGATTCAGTCTATTCGTGAAGATGTTATTGTCCTAAGAGAAGAGATGGCGCACGATCAAGCCGTATATTTATCTTGGAACATTGCGACAGATAGTATAAAAAACATACTAGAAAGCACACGCTCTGCTTTGGCAGCGCAGCAAAGGTTGAGAGGGGGTTGGGCTCTGATTTCGAGTCAATTGGAAAGTGTTATTAAAGGAGTTAATGCCATAAACAGTAATGATGTCCTTCATGATCCAGATAACTTTATTGCAGCTTACTTGACTGAATTAGAGGTCGAAAAACTGCAATCCCGATGGGAAAATCTTGGCAATGAAGGAGAGACGTGGTTAGCAAACTCTGATGTAACTGGAATATCCTCAACACAGTTTAGTGTGCCAATTCGAAGCGGTTTGGCTGATGACTTAGGTATTTCATACTCAACTGAAATAACAGAATACGCTACGGGTTTATCGTGGCCGACCTATAACTATCAACAAGCGACTGACTTATGCCAAGACCAAGGTATGCGTCTTCCAACTAAATTTGAACTTGAAGAGCTACAAGCTTGGTTTAAGCAATACGAAGATATTGACCCTAATGTATGGCCAGTTGCTAGCCACTATTGGTCAGCGACTATTGACCCTCAGGGACGCTACTATACGGTTGGCGTAGACGGTGGAGGTTCAAAACTCTATCCTCATGGTCATCAATATGTTGCTTGTACTGGTGGTGAAGTGCTAAATACGCCAGTACCTCCTCCGCCAGAGGTTTCAAATGAATTTTCTTTGCCCGTAACAAAGGAAGAAGCCGACAGAGAGGGTTATGTATATACGGGCTATAAGTCCGAGATAGACTTTGGGCCTAAATGGGTGACGTTTACTTATGATCAGGCGGAGAATATGTGTTCTCAGAGAGGTATGCGTTTACCAAGTGTCGAGGAATTGAGTGCTTTTTCAGCAGAAGGTGGAGTTGGCTGGCCAACCCATAGAGTGTATTGGACTGATAACAACCCTAAGGACTACAACTGGGATTATACGATGTATATTCGCGATGCTAACCCAATCATGTCGATGAAATCTTGGACTGGATATGTTTCTTGCAAATAGTTTAAATAATATCTTGATGGTTATCAGCAATGGCCTGCACCAGTATTGGTTACCATACAACCCTTAACATCACTGTGCAATCGGAGTTGTGGGGGCATCTAACCAATGCCTCCTTATATTTACTAATTAGAAAAGCAGAATTCATCTTTATCTCGGATCATGTTAATGGTCCAAATAGCTGGTAGGAGCAGGATTAATTGCGCAACTAATTTTACAGCACTAGACCAAACAATAATATTGAGCAGTAAATTATTTTCTTTGACACCAAAGAAGGCCAAAACGAGGAATAACTTAACATCGACTAAAGCGACAAAAAATGTAGAAAGTGTAATGCGTAAGGCCATATTTCTAATCTTAAGCGCGGTAAATAATACTCCAAACATCGACATGGACACAAAGTAAGCACATAGTGATGATAAGTAAACACGGTAGTTGACTAAGCTATATACTGAGTTAAGGCTTTGGTTGTAGTTTGATTCAGCTTTAATTCCCGGAATAATCGTGGACATATACATCAAACTTATAAAAACTAGATAGCCTATGTATGCCATAGTTATACACTTAAAAAATGTTTTTGGTGACCTTGTGGCGATAATGATTGATGAAAAGAAGTAAACAAATGGGTAGGTAAAGAACCCCGCAGTTAAATAAATACCAAATACTTCAATTGATTTGGCTGCCGCTAAGTTGGATGCTGTAAGAAAGCAAAAGATACCAAGAGTGGCAGCCATAGTCGAAGTTTCAAGACGCTTCAATGGCTATCGCTCCATAAGATTGTAAATGGCTATAAAGTTTTCATTGCTAATCCTTAGTTTTTTTCTAATTGAAGGTGTTAGTAAACTTTTCATTGAGACGGTTACCGGAATATCAGATATTTCCATCTCAATGGTTTTATCTTTTACGTTGATTGAGCGTATGCGTTCATCAGAAATAGAGTATATATCCTTATGAAGCCCGACATCATGCTTGTCGATATAAGCATGTTTAAACATCTCCTTGTCAATAAATCCTACCAATCCGTCGATAGAATATAAGTTAGAGCGTTTTTTTCTTATTTTAAATAAGTTAAATTTTGACATTTTTAAGTTGCATGATTGGGTAGTTATCTTCGTGAATTATCCTATTGGAAGATATAAAAATAAACTTATTGTCTTCTTCTATTATTTTTCTAAGAACAACTTCGCCTGATTTTGATTTACAGATATAATGATTTTTGTTTTTTAATGGTGGGACAAACTTCTCAAAAATCAGCTGGCTACTTTTTGGTAAAGTGTCAATTAGAAGGTTGTTTTTAATGTAGATATCCGTATCTCTTTTATTACAGAGTTCTATAATATCGGAACTCAATTTATCAAAGTGGTAGGGTGGAACAGCATCATCTGAAAGATCTGAAAAAGTAATGTTATAGTAATCACAAATTTTTCCAACTGTTTCTATCGTTGGGTTACTATTCTTGCCTGAATATAGGCTATATAAAGTACTGTACTTTATCCCCATTTCTTGAGCTAAAAACTTAACCCCGCCTGTATCATGCTTACTGTCATTAATTAGTCTTATTATTTTATCTATCATTTTAAATTTGCCAAACTGTGATTATGTTCATGTTTAAAGGTTGTTTAAGACAAACATTTAACTTGTCTTGGTTTTATGTTTGTTTATTGTTATTTTTTGGAGAATTTAAATGTTTTTATATAATTTTTCCAGTGTTTATTTTCAATAATTTGATGGGCATTTTTTAATGAGGGTTTATATTGCTAGAGTTTTTATGGTTCATTAGCATAATATAAGATTAAAGTAGGTTAACTAATATACATAGATCCAACAAAGGTGGAGAATACTCGAGACGTTGCGGCTAATTCTGGTAAGTATTTAGTGTTCAAAGCCAAAGGTGGAACACCTGATTTATTCATTGGTTTATGGGGGCAGATTTGGTCTTATTTTAGTGATACTTTTGCTGAGTTCTAAGACGCAAAACTTGGGTTACCTGTACCAGGTTTTATGGATCTGTGTTTATATATAGTAGATAAAAGCTGTGCAAGTAATAAAATACCAGAGATACCAAGCCCGATGCCGATTCCCCCCCAGATACCCGCTAAACCATGGTCCTGTAGTAGGAACCAAGCAGCAGGCAAGCCAAATAACCAGTAGCCAATGGCTGTGACAAAAGTGGGGGCTAAAACTATTTTCATCCCACGCAGTAAGTTGATTGCAAGTAGCTGCCATGCATCAACAATAAATGATAAGGCTACGACCCAGATCACGGCTATTAATAAATCAGACATTTGAGTGTCGAGGTTAAATAGAGTGCTGATAGCTTCAGGATAATATATAAAGAGTCCTGCGAGTACTGAACTGAGTATTGTTGTTATCATAAAGCTTCGCTTGACTGTGCGTTTGATTCCTTCAGCGTTTCCTGCGCCGAAATCTCTACCAACCAGAATTGCGGCTGCTTGTGAGAAGCCAAAATTTATATTCCAAGTAAAGCTTAGGCATTGAATCAGGATCTGGTGCAATGCAAGGGCTGCGACACTAATAGCTCCAGCCATTAGAGTTCCCCCATAAATCAAACCATGTTCAAGTAATGCTGCCATTGTGATTGGTAATCCAAGAGACAATAGGGGTCTGAGTAATGAAAATGAGTATTCATCGATTTTTGTCCACGGTGAAAATGAGCGATATTCTGATCGTTTAAAGACCCAGTAACCATAACCTAACATAACGATAAAAGATGCTAGTGCCGTACCTGCCCCAAGGCCTGATAAACCTTGTTCAAATGTAAATGCAAATAGGTAACTTAGCGGGACATTTAATACAACGGTCAACAGCGACATAGCCATAATTGAACGAGCGCTTCCTAGTGCACTGGTTAGGCCACGTAAGACAAGCAAAATGAGTGAAGGGAGCATTGCCCACTTTAAGGTATTGAGGTAACTCATTGCGGGATTAATTAACTGTTCAGGCTGATCGGAAAGAATGAGTAAATTTGGAACGTAATTAAAGCTTAAAGTGAGAACTAAAGTTAAAATGAAGGACAGTAATATAGCGCCTTTAACGGCATGGCGAATTTGTTGATTTCCAAATGCTGGTCTTGCAATTCGCTGGCCATAAGCGATAGCGATAAGGTTTGCGACACAGCCGACACAGCTGCTCGCAATAATAAACACAAAGCTGTAAACTGATGCCCCTAATCCGCCAGCTGCTAGTGCAGACACACTTAGTTGTGACATCATCCAAACATCGGTTAAAACTAATGCCATGGTGATGAGCTGTGAAATGATTAATGGGAATGCTAATGAGAGAATTGTTTTCATTATATGCCTCGGGTAGTTTACCAGCATAAACTACGCTTTTGGCCTCTGGCCTTCAAATGATATTTATGTCACCCTTACATGAGTTAAAATCATGTGAGAAAGCAATGTCTGGTTATAATTTTCTTCCTTATTCGCACAATGGGCTTAAAGTATTTGAGTCTGTCGCACGCTTGATGAGTTTTACTAAAGCTGCCGATGAATTAAATGTGACTCAAAGTGCTGTGAGTCGACAAGTTAAACAGCTTGAAGATGCATTAAGTACTCCATTGGTGTTACGTAAGCATCGAGCGATTGAGCTTACGGCAAAAGGTTATGAGTTATACCAGAGCTTGAGTGCAAGCTATCATGCATTGGATAAATTAATAGGTGATTGGTCTTCATCTCATAAGCAAAGGATTGTGATAAAAAGTGCGCTAGGTTACGCAACTCGTATTCTTTTACCTCAAGTTGTTATCCTTAATGAAAAATACCCTGAACACGAAATCGTTATTATTCCTTCAATTGAAGAAGATCCAGACTTAGACTCGGAAGACTGTGATTTGTTGATTGTAAATACTTGCCGAAGAGATAAATACAAAGGCAGGAAAGATGTGACTTTTTTGCGTGAGGAGTATATGGCGCCAGTGTATGCTAAATCCCTATCAGATCAAAATGTGCCGCTCCAAGATGTACTTACACTACCTCATTTACATGCCACACTCGACCACCAAGACTGGAAGAATTGGTTAAATCAGGCTAATTTGCAAGGAATAAAAAAAAGCAGAGACACCGTTTTTTATAGTTTAGATTTAGCACTAAGTGCGTGTTTAGCTGGTCAAGGAGTGACGGTTACCGATCTATTACTAGTATTGCCAGAGCTTAAGCGTGAGTTTCTTAAATGCCCAGATGATGTAATTTTGCAACATAGCCAATGGCAATATTTTTGCTATAAACCTAGTCGAAGCTTGGTTATTGATGAAATACATAACTGGCTTGTTGAGCAAACCCAAAGTGAGTTGGGTCAGCTCAAAGCGATGTGTGAAAGTTTTGGCTGGGATAGCCAACAAGTGAATTTTGGTTCATTTTAACAGCAATTGCAGTTGCGCTTATACTTACTCATTTTTCCTATACCAGGGTTAAAGGTATTGGTTGGGTCTAGTGCGTGGTAAAATGCCTGCAACTGTTTTTCGGCTTCATAAAGGTGACCCACATTATGTTCGGCAGGGTATTTGGCACCTTTTTGAGTCAGGAGCTCAAGCATCTCCTTTTTGATTTTCTTCGTGTCAGCCCCTTTTCTAAAGATATAATCCTGGTGAAATACATGACACATAAAGTGCCCATAATAAAGCCCAACAACTAAGTCTTTCGTTATTTCTTTTGGTAATTGCTCAACCCATTCAATGTCATTACGGCGCAATGCGATATCTAGAGCGAGAATTTCTTCGACATCGTTAGAATGTATGGTTTCGTAACGTATAGCGGCACCAGCTGCAGCAAAACGATGAAGTAACGCTTTTTTGCCTTCATCCTCACTACAAATAAAATATTCACAGTCTTCGTTTTTAGCCCAGATGTCTTCGAGATGTTTTTTGGCTTCATCAATACCACCATCACTCATTTTAAGAATCAAATGGTGCTGATATTTGTCCCTAAATTGTAACATACGTTGTGGTAAATGTTGCGGGAACACCTGACTAAGCCAATACATAAGGATATCTGGAAGTTCATTTGAAACAAAGGGAATACGTTTTAGTATGGCTTCTACTTTTGCCTTAAGAGCGAAGAACTTTGGCAGTCGATCTGTACCTAAATGGTGAATTGATAAGAATACATCCTTGCCATAATTTTCAGCTAAGTTGAATATATCTCGATGCATATACTCGCCCATTTCAGGAAGATGCGTAAACTGGCTCAGCATATCGCGCCTAAGTTGACTAAGCATTGCAGAGTCATTGCATCCTATATAGAAAAGTTGCTCATTTTCAGGGACCGTATTGGTGTCGACTCGAACCGCAAACACCGCAAGCTTACCAGCGCAGCCACTTGCTTCAAATAGACGTCTAGGATCCGCATTGAAACGAGATGGGCTATCTGAATCTATATTGCGTACTCGAGCCTCATATTCTTTATCTGAAGCCATAGCATCACTGTTAACTATACTGTCGGGTGTAAAATTACCTTGCTCGATATTAGTGAGAATTTCTTCTGGTGTATTACCTAATCCTTCAATTCCAAGGTGGTTTACCAGCTCTAACTTACCATCCTTTGTTACTCGACCAAATAGTGAAAACTCAGTGTAGGCAGGGCCGCGCTTAACAAGTGCACCTCCTGAGTTATTGGCAATGCCACCGATAACAGTTGCACCAATTGAAGAAGAACCAATAACCGAATGGGGAGCACGATTGACCGTTTTGAGTTTTTTTTCCAATTGGTGAAGGCTAACACCGGGCAAACTCACGACTTGTTTACCACCATCGATAAGGTGTAAGGTATTGATGCGCATTATATTGATAATAACGACATCGCGATCGTAGTCTTCACCACTGGGTGTGGAGCCCTCGGTAAGTCCGGTTTTGGCGGCTTGCATGATAATAATACAATTAGATTTGACCGCAGTTTCTAAGAGGCGCCACTGTTCAACAAGTGAACCGGGAAACAGTATCGCAAGCGCTTTACCTTTTCCAGAACGAAAACCGGATCGATAGTATTCAGTTTTTTTCTCAGCGGTTAAAACGTTTTTTCTGCCAACGATATCGATGAAAGCTTGAATTATCGTGTGATTATCCATAGTGTTCTTTACTTTCTTAGTAAACGATTTGTAATGAGAGATAGTTTAATTTTGAAATTTAAACTACACCACTTTATTTCGAAAGCCTGTATATACATTCGGAAAAGGATGAATGTATAGTTTAGCAAAGTTCAATAATTTCAATTTCTTAAGATTTACCATGGGGTTGATTGCTGGATTTTAAAGCAAAGTATTTTTTCAAAAAGAATATAATATTATGTCCATAACCTGATATTTTCGGTTATCAAACGTGTGATCTCATTAACATTTGAATGAATACATGGTGCCATTTTTTTGTTCGCTTACTAAGCTACGCCGACTTCTGAAAAATAAAACTTAATCCGTTATTATAGTGAAATATTACATCGAGACTTTAAACTCAGATTTGCAGTATATGTGAAAACGAATGTATGACCTTTCTAAGAACATATGTATGAGAATGACGCTATGACATCCATTGATAAGAAGTTAACACAACTAAAAATAATTCCTGTTGTTACCATCAATAAGATAGATGATGTCGTGCCCTTGGGACACACACTGATCGAAAACGGTATTCCATGCGCTGAAATTACCTTTCGTACTAACTGTGCAGCACAGGCGATACGGCTATTACGGGATACTTACCCCGATATGTTAATTGGTGCGGGGACAGTACTGACACCTTATCAAGTTGATGAAGCAGTTGATGCAGGTGTCGATTTTATTGTCAGCCCAGGTTTTAACCCCAAGACAGTGCAATATTGTTTGGATAAACATGTGACGATTATTCCAGGAGTAAACAGTCCGAGTTTGGTTGAACAGGCGATGGAGATGGGACTTAAAACGTTAAAATTCTTCCCAGCAGAGCCATCTGGTGGGCTTGCCATGCTTAAAGCTTTATCAGCAGTCTATCCAGTTAAGTTTATGCCCACAGGAGGGATAGGCATCAACAATGTAAATGAATATCTTGCAGTACATTCAGTTGTTGCTTGTGGTGGAACTTGGATGGTACCGGAAAAACTGATAGACCGCGGCTGTTGGCAGGAGATAGGTCAACTAGTTAAACAGGCGTCACTCATTACGTTTTAACTTGTATTGCGCGATTTAATTAATTTATCTACCACTTAAATGCTTAATACATAGTTCATGAAATGCTTGCGCTTGTGGAGACATGGTTGTGTCTTTAAGGGTGAACACCCCAATTTTTCTTTCTATTTTTGGTTCTACTAATGGTAGCCAAACGAGAGAGGTTTGCTTGGTTGGAAATGCAAGTTTAGGCAGGGTCGTTATCCCTATACCTAATTCCAGAACAGAAAAGAGTGAAGTAATATTTTCAACTGAATACAGCGCTTTCTGGCTTAACGTTCTAGCTGGGGTTGAATCAAGTAAGCTGCAGGTACCATTACGAATAAAGGGCTGTTTTTGTATGGTCTGCCAATCAACGCCTTGCTGAGCACTCGCAAGAGGATTGTCATGCTTGCATACGACCCCCACGGGATCAGACATCAATGGTGTTAAATCAATATTATGTTCATTAACACTAGAGTGATTACCTATTGCGAGATCGACCTCTCCTGATAACAACCTTGATTCAACCCCAGCAGCATTATCATCAATCAAACTCACCTCTACATTGGGGTATTTTTGATTAAACTCACCCAATATGTTTGGAATAAGTTTTGCTGCTACAGATGGGACGCTCGCAATACTGATTCTTCCTTGTTGGCCAGCAGCGGCAGCACGTAAATCATTATCCAATGCAATATAGATATTTATAAATCGTTCAACCTTGGGTAAACAGATTTTTCCAAAAGGGGTTAATTTTGATTTATTTCCCGATTCGAATAACGGCTGGCCAAGAATTTTTTCCAACTCTTTTATTGATGTCGATAGCGCAGCTTGAGAGCGACTAGCTCTATGGGAAGCTGCACGAAAACCTCCTTCCTCGACGACCATCACAAAATGCCTTAATTGTTGTAGCTTAATACTCACTTGTTTGTCTCCAAGTGCATTGTAGTTACTGACTTAGGGATATAATGATAAGTTTTACTTATCAAGTGTAATAAATTTACCGTTAGATTTATCGAATGTCAAAGTGCAGGATTTAACTTTTGTAAAACAATGATGTAACAAAGGTTAAGGATCCATGAATACTAAAAGACAAAAACACCCGATTGACACCTCTTTATTTGCATCAAAGGCACCTCTTGAGTGGGCCATTGTTGGAGGGAGTACTTTATATACGGCACAAATTCCCATTGATGCTGATGGGGTTGTCGTTAGTGGTGGTATTGAAGCGCAAACTCACCAAGTATTTAGCAACCTAGTACATACCTTAGAGTGTGCCGGTGAATCTCTGGATTCGGTACTCCAAGTCATGATTTATGTGACTGACAGGCAGTACTTGGAGAGTGTTAATCGGATTTACGCACAATATTTTCGCGCACCATTTCCTAATCGAGCCGCAGTCATAGTGTCGGGCTTGGCAAGAGAAGAAATGTTTGTCGAATTTGTGGTTTATGCAGTTGCCAACCCAAAAAACCTTTCAACATCGAGTAATGAATCTATTTAAAAGTTAAGAAATCTTTAAAGGAAATGTATATGAGCTTATTTGATAAAGTTAAACCAGAGCAGTCACTTTACATTCAAGGGGAGTGGCAAGCAGGTGAAAGTGCAGTCCTAAATATTAACCCTTCTGATATTAGCGAAAGTTTAGGGGAGTTTTCCCAAGCCAGTGAATGGCAAGTCCAACAAGCTATCTTGGCGGCGAAACAAGCACAACCGACATGGGAAAAAACACCAATTGAACATAAGCAGTCCATTTTACAAGCGATTGGAGATGAGCTTATAACTCGTTGTGATGAACTGGGTGAGATACTTTCTCGTGAAGAGGGTAAGCCATTTGCTGAGGGGCGTGGAGAAATTTATCGAGCTGGGCAGTTTTTCCAATACTTTGCGGCTGAAGTATTACGTCAAATGGGTGATAGCGCGTTGTCTGTGCGCCCTGGAGTATCGGTTGAGGTGACGCGTGAGGCATTAGGTGTAGTGGCAATTATATCTCCTTGGAATTTTCCCACCGCGACCGCTGCTTGGAAAATTGCACCTGCGCTTGCATTTGGTAATAGCGTGGTGTGGAAGCCGGCAAACCTAACCCCAGCGAGTGCCGTTGCATTGACTGAAATAATTCATCGTCAAGGAATGCCTGCAGGTACGTTCAACTTGGTATTAGGTACTGGATCCGAAGTTGGGAATGCCTTAATTAATTCATCTGATGTGAATGGTGTCAGCTTTACTGGTTCGGTAGATACAGGACGAAAAGTTGCAGCGGCAACGGCCCCAAACTTTGTTCGTTGTCAGTTAGAAATGGGCAGTAATAATGCACTAGTGATCGCTGATGATGCTGATATTCAAATTGCTGTCGAAGCGACCATTGCAGGATCATTTTCTGGGGCAGGGCAGAAATGTACGGCTTCATCTCGCATTGTCGTAATGAATGATGTCCACGACGCCTATGTTGAAGCGCTAATAAAACGTATGAGTGAAATTAAGGTTGGACATGCCTTAGAAGATGGCATTTTTATGGGGCCAGTGGTTGATGGCGAGCAATTAGCAGCTAATTTAAGTTGGGTAGAAAAGGCTCGCCAAAGTGGTGCGGAGTTAGCTTTTGGTGGAGAACGTTTAACGCTAAAACATCAAGGTTACTACATGTCTCCAACTTTATTCATCAACACTGAAAATGCCTGGGAAGTGAATCAAGAAGAAGTTTTCGCACCAATGGCGAGTGTAATACGAGTAAAAGATTTGGAGGAAGCCATTCAGGTTACCAATGACACTCGTTTTGGGTTAACCGGAGGCATTATCACACAGAGTTTACGAACAAGCGCCATCTTTAAGCAACAGGCTCAAACAGGATGCGTGATGGTCAATCTTCCAACCGCAGGAACAGATTACCATGTTCCATTTGGTGGACGGAAGGAATCCAGTTTTGGTCCTCGTGAACAAGGACAATATGCCAAAGAATTTTACACCGTTGTTAAAACCGCTTATCAGCGCCCTTACTAATTTTTCTCAAGCAGTGACAAGGCTGCTTTATGTATGAAAAGAATACAAATTATTGAGGAGTGGTTATGTATAAAGAGCGAATTATCATCGATGGACTGCAATATTGTCATTGGAATAGAGAGTATTTTCAAACATTACTTGCAAGTGGAATTACTGCAGTGCATGCGACGATTGCTTACCACGAGAATGCCCGTCAAACGTTAACTCGTTTTGCGCAGTGGAATATGCACTTTGAGCAAAACTCAGATTTGATTATGCCGGTTCTTTCAATGGCCGATGTAGAGCTTGCAAAGCGGCAAGGCAAAGTGGGTATCTTTTTTGGAGCACAAAACTGTTCACCTATTGAGGATGAAATTGGTCTGATTGAGGTAATGCGACGTCAGGGGCTATTGGTTATGCAACTCACGTATAATAACCAAAGCTTACTTGCGACAGGGTGCTATGAACAAGACGATGCTGGTGTCACTCGCTTTGGTCGACAGGCCATTGAAGAAATGAACCGAGTAGGGATGATTATTGACATGTCCCACAGTGCTGAACGTTCAACACTTGAAGCAATTGAACTCTCATCTCGCCCTATCTGTATTAGCCATGCAAACCCAAGCTTTGCCCATGATGCTCGACGTAATAAATCAAAAACTGTCATTAAAGCGCTTACTGAACGTGGTGGCTTGATTGGGTTTAGTTTATACCCGTTTCACCTACCTAATGGGAGTCAATGTTCGTTGGAAGACTTCTGTCAAATGGTCGCTGAAACTGCTGAGTTATATGGTGTGGAACATCTCGGTATTGGCAGTGACTTATGCCTAAACCAGCCTCAGCATGTATTGGAGTGGATGCGCAATGGCCGTTGGTCAAAATTGATGGATTATGGCGAAGGATCCTCTGCGAATGCAGGATGGCCTGATAATTTGCCTTGGTTTAGCGGTAGTCAGGGTATGGAAAATATCTACAACGGATTACTCGATTGTGGTTTTAGTTCGCATGAAACAGCAAAAATACTCGGAGAAAATTGGTTCTCTTTTCTAGATCAGGGACTTGAGGCCCATTTATAAGCCAGCCTAAAACGAAAACGTAGCTCAACCTTCCATTGAGTTGTTCGATGGTTGGTTTTCTACAACAACATAATAAGTAAAACTTTTTTGGAGTCAGATTATGTCTACTTTACCTCACGGCATAAGTGTTTCGGCACCTGATGAACACTATGTTACTAGTAAAAAAAATTCTCTGGACAGGCTTGGGTTAAAGAATCCAGCGTTTTGGTATAGCGGCGGATTTATTGCTTTGTTTGTTTGCTTGGCACTATACGACGGTAAATTGCTTACCTCAATAGTGACGACTGGTTTCTCTTGGTCAGTCAAGGTATTTGGCCCATATTGGCAACTGTTATTGCTTTTAACATTTCTTATTGCGTTGGGACTTGCAGCAGGAAAAACGGGCAAGGTAATTCTGGGTGGAACCAGAAAGCCTGATATGGATGCCTTTCGCTGGACAGCGATCATTTTCTGTACATTATTGGCAGGTGGCGGTGTCTTTTGGGCAGCAGCAGAACCTATAGCACATTTTGTTAGCCCTCCACCGCTCTATTCTGAAGAAAGAAACTCTTATCAACTTGCCATTAATGCACTCTCGCAATCTTTTATGCACTGGGGTTTTCTGGCATGGTCAATTGTAGGCAGTTTGACATCGATTGTGGTCATGCACCTTCACTATGACAAAGGGTATCCACTAAAACCACGGATTCTACTTTATCCAATTCTAGGGGAAAGAGCACTAAATGGTCATACGGGGGCGCTTATTGATGCTTGCTGTATTGTTGCTGTAGCTGCAGGGACTATAGGGCCAATTGGCTTTCTCGGCTTGCAGGTTAGCTATGCGTTAAATTCACTTTTTGATATTCCAGATGGGTTTGTTACCCAACTTATTATCGTTTTGTCTGCAATAACACTTTATACATTGTCTGCATTGAGTGGTTTACATAGAGGCATGCAAATACTAAGTCGATATAACGTGATGTTAGCAATTGCTTTAATGATTTACATCTTAGTGTTTGGCCCCACAGACTTCATTTTTAATGGTTACATTCAAGGTGTGGGAACCATGCTTGATACCTTTATTCCAATGGCAACTTATCGCGGTGATGAGGGTTGGCTCAGTTGGTGGACGGTATTTTTCTGGGGCTGGTTTCTTGGTTATGGACCAATGATGGCCATTTTCATTGCAAGAATTTCACGAGGAAGGAGTATTCGAAAAGTTATTGTCACCATCAGTATTATCGCGCCATTAACAACCTGTTTTTGGTTCACCATAGTGGGTGGTTCAGGATTAGCTTTCGAAATTGCACAACCTGGAAGTATTAGTAACGCGTTTGAAGGTTTCAATTTACCCGGGGCATTACTAGCCTTGACGCAACAACTGCCTTTTCCCATGGTGGTCTCCGTCTTATTTTTAATTCTCACTACTATTTTTATTGTCACAACGGGTGACTCGATGACTTACACCATTAGCGTAGTCATTAGTGGCGATACTGAGCCCAATGCTTTAGTTAGAACATTCTGGGGAGTCATGATGGGTGTAACGGCTTTGATATTGATTTCATTAGGTTCAGGTGGAATCTCTGCATTGCAGTCTTTTATCGTGATTACAGCGGTACCCGTTTCGCTCATTTTACTTCCTTCATTATGGAATGCTCCTCAGTTTGCATTACGTATGGCCAAAGAGCAGGGCTTATAAGACGGCACAATATAAAAATTACAATCTTTCTATAACAACAAGAGGTAGTGAGTAAAATGGATGCACATGAAACTACTGATATAAATACGTCACTGCGCGATGCAGATATTGTAATGGCTCCAGAAAGGCTAGGCGCTATGCACCAAAATAGAATCAGCTTTTCACGTAGTCTGATTCGTAAAATGGCACGTCAAAAATGGCAGTTAACTCGCACACAGTGGCAGCTTAATCCATTGGGGTTTGGGTATGTTGTGTATCAATTAACGACAGTTAAAAACAGTTATCACTTGGTGGTTTTTTGCGACGAGATCAATGATACAGAACGAAATGATAGAGTTATTGCTGAAAAGTGGGATGTTACATTTGCACTCATCATGGGTGATCTTGACGAACAACTTATGGCGCAATTGCGTGCTAATGTTCCTCTACAGGAAGCCGGGAGATTCCGAAATAAAGTGCTAGTACTTGGACGGGCGAATAAAAGTGTACGAGTGTTTAGTCATCTTGTTACTAACTTAGCTAAAGGTGAACAGCCTCTACCTGATTTACTCGCAGAGGCTGGATATGTTCTACGCACAACGGCTGTATATGGAAATGGTAAGTTTGGTATTGCTGATTTCAAACTACTCGAGACCAATACTGATTTTCGACATTCCTTTAGTGCTCAAATGTGTGCGGTATATCTCTTAAGAGAATTTAGCTTAGATTGGGTCAATTACCTTGCTAAGCAGGTTGGTGGAGATAAAGCGGTAAAACTTGACAAAAGACTCAGGCGTTATTTGGGTATTGGCAATGCGACCGGCTTGGGTATGGCACCTTATCTGGTTAACCACCCCTGTATTGTAAATCAATGGATGACGGCGCGAGAAAAAGCGGTAGCGCGGGTTTTGTCTATGCATTGTGATCCTGATTCGCAGTCAAGTTTTTGCAAACTACTTGATCAAGCAGTCAAGCACTTAAAACAGACAAAGACTATTAATACAGATCAAGCTGAGTCAAATCATAAAACTATGGTTGAACTCATCAGCATCATCCAAGACCTAACAGTCAAGGTTAGCCAAGAACGGCCATGGCGGGATAGCCTTAAGTACTTTCATCAGTTTAGTGTCGAAACTCAGGAAGTGGTACTTTCTTGCTTGATAGAAATGTATCCCAAACAAGTGGATGAGCTAGAAGAACTGATGAATGCAGAGGAGAACTTGACCATTTGCGCTCAGAAATCCGTTGATGATTTAATTATGCTTCTGAAAAAAAAGTATCGCTGGGCAATCGATGAAGACTTCTCTCTGCCAGAGAATAATTATTGGTTCTGGTACCGCTCTCAAGATAAAGAAGAACCAAGGTTAGGTGTTCGTGGTCAAGAATATGGCGAAGAGAAAGAGTTACCATTAGATATTGGTCGTCAAGTTAATCGATTCTATTTCGCACTTTGTAAGTACGCTTCTAAATCCACCATCGCACAGTTTCTATTGCATTATCCACAATATCGAACCATAGCGCGTAGAGTTTGGACAATGGCACAAGGTGAAATGGGAGAGATTCAAGTTAATGTCCTTAGGCAGGATGCATTGCCTATTCATTTACTGCGTTGCAAATTGGCAATTCTCGGTGCAACCAAATTTGATCCAAGATCTGATCGTTGGGTACGGGTTACTTTTTATCAGGGTGCCCCTCTATTTAGTGATCTTGAGTTAACTGAAATGAATGAAAATTGGCTATTCCCATTGATGCCATGTAGCAATCCAGTTAAGGAGCCAAAAGTATGATTGTATCCTACAATGAGTTGGTTTCTACCGTAGAGAAGGCTTTTCTGGGTGCAAGACGTATATATGGGGAAGCTGATGTAATAGCAGCAATGGTAGCGGATTTACAGATGTTTGGTCTTGATGGAATTCGCCATTTTAACAATGCGAGTCGACGAAATAGCTGGGGGGCAGATCGTGCTGTTACCGTTACTAACCAAAATGAAAGCTGCCTTAACGTTAATCTTCATTCGAGTAGTGTTGCTTGCCACTTTCCAAGTGTGCTTGATTTTGCTATTGATAAAATGGCTGTCAATAAGTTTATTTCTATTACTCTTCAGCAGTGTCATAACCCTTGGTTCATTCATGGTGAGTTACTTAAATTGGCTAAAAAGGGGAAAGCCTGTCGAGCTGTTTGGACTGATTATTCCGAACCCAAGCAAGTGACTTATATTTTAAATGCAGGTAATACAGCACCAGAAATATGGTATGCACGTAGCTCAAATCTTACTGCAAGCCTTGGTGATACGATTGTGATCGAGTTGTCTACAAATGACTTTGAGATACCCAAGTATACTCCAGATTATACACGCCATATCAGTTCAGATAAGTTGCTTTTTACTAAAGAAGTTGCTTGGGCAAATGGAGTCTTTGTGGAAGATGAGGAATGGGAACAACTCAAGAAACAATCGACCTTGTACTTAGTTGAGAAAAGTGAACACTCGGCAAAGGGAGCTGGCGAGAGTGCAGTGAGCTGATCATGTAGATATGAGCAAAGTAGAATGGGTAACTTTCAACCTTTAATAAAATTTAGTTGTTACCCAATATAAAGCCAAGGTATCACCTTGGTTTTTATCACCTAAACCGATGTGGTTTGATATTGGGGGGATGATTGAATCGCATACTCATGACCATCGAGTAATCCTTTTCCCTTTTTAAGCTCATTAAGTCTCGCATTCACTACGCCATCTGAGCTAGTAAAGTCTATCTTATAGCTGCCTATATATTCTTGAACATATTTTGTTGATAGTGATTTTAGTTTATCAATATAAACGACAGATTTATCAAATTCACCTTGTGACACCGCTTCGAGTTTGGGCGTCAGCAACCGAGCAAATCTATATGGATGGCCAACAAATCCGCTCCCCATCACAAGTGCTGCGATGACTGGTGTAGTAATCACTGCACTCTGGAACCATTCGGAAAACATTTTGTGATTATTGAGCATGCTGGCGTTAGAAGTACGGTTTAACCACTCTTTTTTGGCGCGACTGAGTGTGTTTTGTAGTAGCGAACGTTGAACAAAAAAATCGACCAGCTTAATAATGCGCTCTAGTACACTGATGACAAAACTGACGAGTGTTCCTACACCAACGGCAGTAGCTCCAGCAATACCTGCCACAGTGAGGGTAAAGTCTTTAATGCCACCCAGAGCACCTGCAGCAGAGTGGCGGGCAAGAGCTTTAGAAATAATACTAGGATGACCACTTAGTAGTTCTACACCTCTCCCCTTATATATTTGGGTGATGAGGTCTTGAGATTTCAATACAGATTTTTTCACATCTGAATATAGAGCTGAAGCACCTCTTACGTGCCCCCAGCCAGGAACGACATCCGCCAAACTACCAGCAAATTTGCTAATAAGCCAAGACCCGATTTCTGCTAGCCATTCTATCCCGTGGAGTAAATCACCATAAATGTGCTGGACTTTATTAAGCAAAGTACGGAAAAAGTTTGCGAATAGTTCCTTGATGTTATTTTTCATGGCGATGGTAACTTCAGAGACTTTATTGGCGGCTTTGGATAATTTTTTCGCCGCTTTAGTTCTCTTTAATTTTGCCATTGTTTCGGTATTGCTAAGCAAGCTATCGGCTGCTTGCTTAAAATCAGAAAGAGGTTCAGTACCTACGACAAACGCACTAAAAAAATGGGCATTGGATATTGTGGCTACTTTGGTGATTTCAGTGCTGGCTAACATATACATGGCGCCCATGCGAGCATCGGCCATTTCTGCGACCTGAATGCCACTAGCAGAATTTGAGGTTTTACCAAATATTTTATCTTTGATAAACCGCTTTAGTAGATTCATTTTCATGTCAGTCTCCAGCGTAAAGTGCAGTAGCACTATTATGCAAATTCAGTTTGTGTATTTATCAGTAGTTTAGGTTTATATTGATTTATTTAACAGTTTGATAGCGATTTGGTTTAGCTGAGACAACTCAGAATCTAGAAAATGGTCGTATTTGAGGTTTCAGTAATGGGCTATCAGTACGCTTAGAGGGTATCTCGTCAGGATAATGAGCTAACTTTTTATTCCAATTTTCAGCTTCTTTAACTAGAGACTCTAGCGTTATAATGATGAATTCTTTTCGGATATCGGTAGTTTTAACGGACTGATAAACAGTAATGTTTTTTGCACCCTCTAGCACACCTATTCCAATACCATCGCGAAAGGGCTCTATTGCCTTTGAAGCAAAGTCAGAGAAAAATTCTGAGTGAATGGTGTTTGGTACTTCATGGTGAGTGGTAACCGATAGTTTAAGTATTCTATTAACATGATCTAGGTATGCGACGAGAAGAAGCGGATCACTTCCTTGGCTTTGCAGTATGCAGGTAAACTTTCCTGTAGAATCAAACTTGGCATCAATACCTAATTCTTCAAAAATATCTACTAATAGATTCATTATTTTACCCTTCTATTATGATTATTTAATCATGAAGACTTGATTTTAAAAATGGCATATAGCCTGACAATTATTCACAACTATCCAAGTTGGTCGTTAAGACAAGCCTATCTATACCTGATCAAGTAGTGCTTAAACTATTAGCACTACTCGTGAGGGAATTTAGAGACCGTTGAAGGTATCTTTACAACATATAATCTTTGTATTCGTCTTGTATCTTGTTAAGATCCGGTGGTGTCTTCTGCATTTCTTTTACGAATTCTGATATATCCGTATCAGGTTTAAGCTCAAGTGTCTGTGCCAGCTCAATAGCGGTAAAAGCGGTATAACGTCCGCAGTTTGTTCCATCTGTTAAACCTTGGAAGTTGGTACAAAGCGGAGTGATAGTCGTGCCCTTGTAATCACTCGATTCGAAAACGTTTGTTTTTGGATCAATGATGTACGTCTTTTCACCTTGAACCACTCCCAGTACAGCATGCCCGGTTGGTCTAAGCGGTCTTTCTGTCAATCCAATGGGTATGAGTAGTGTGTTATTGTGTGAATTGGCATCTTTAATCCGATTAATGGTGTTATCGAGATTAGCAAGAGTCGACTCTTGGCCGTTTATGATGCCTATATTACATCCTTGACAAAGCGCCTCGCCCAATTCACCTTTGATTGCCAGAGAAATATTGCTTGGTTCAAGTCTTCCAGTCTTATTTATTTCTTTACGAACTTTGGTTTGTTGATCCATCAACAAGCGATCCTTATCATCGATATTATCGAGCATTTCAAAATCATCTACTGAATTTTGCCTGTCAATGGGGGAATCATTTCCTAAATTACCTTGGTTTAATCCAGCTTGCTTAATAAAATTTTCTAAAGTATTTGCCCGAGTTTCAGTGGTGAAACCCCGTGCAAAAAAATCATAGATTGCGGTTAAAGGCCTAAGTAAATTGCTCAATCGCCCAGAATAGTCGCGGCTTACTCCTATTTCTCCATTTTCCAACGTGGTTGCCGTATATGAACGACCGTTGAGTAGGATTGTTGTTGGTGAGTTGTTCTTCAACTCATTGCTGTGTTCTTTGATGCTTTCAATCGAACTCAACGAAATTGTATTCATAGTTATTTCCTGCTTGCATTAAGTTGTTGGGTAAAGAATCGTCGTATTATTGAGGGAAGATAAAATGTGCAGAGGCAGATTCAAAGTTCTGCTTAAAAGCAAGTCACCACATGTATTTCGCATACTCGCGCTGAATCTTCATGAGATTAGGTCTTTCCATGGTTTCTACTAGCTGACCTAGATTTGCGTTCGGGTTATGGTGAAGCGCTTGACCAAGTTGTATGGTGATATTTACTACATATCTCCCGCAGTTGTTTCTATCAGAAATGTCTTGAAATCCAGTGCTCAACGCTTTGATTTTTGAGCTGTAATCGAAGTTATGTAATGGGTTCAACTTTGAATCTAAAACATACATTTGTCCATTTTGGATCATACCGAGGATGATGTGGTCACATGTTCTGAAATGCCCTCTTTCTTTAAGTCCTAGTGGAATCAATGCGGGTATATTGGGATCTTGAGTATCTCTTATTGTTTCAAGTTTATGGCTTAGAGTATGTAAAGGTAACCAAAAACCGCTTACTATCGTCAGTCTATGATTGAATAGCTTTTGGCTTATAATGTTATTCACATCATCCATGGCCAGTACTCGTGTTCTTTTTGAGTCAGCGTGAGTTTCGATAAAGTCTGAAGTATCAGAAAAATATTTATTAGATTTTTTTAACACTGATTCCATAGATATTACCTGAATGATTTTTGAACACTTGAAATCAGAATATTATTTTTGATGGTGATCTTTATATCAACTACTGGTCTTACCTGATTGGAGAGAGGTAACTCTGTGAGAATAAGCGGGTTAGAACCTCGCTGTGGTTTACTAGCCGATAATCCAATATAAATGAGCCTTTTCAGTTTTGAGACTGTATCCTCGCATTCGCATATGTCATCGAGTCCCTTCTAAAAATTTGCTTGCCATCTCTTGCCTCCCATCCCTGTTTTTATACAGTTTATTGGATTTGAGTATGAAAATGGCTTGTTTTGTCGATAAGGGTAATTAATAAGTCATTGTTAAGGGAATGGATTATCGTGATTTTATCTTTCGTTTAATATTGGACACACACCAATAACGTTTAATATTGGACACACACCAATAAGGAGAAAAATAAATTATCCACGTCACTTTGAGGTTTGTTTTGATGCACTGCTGATTTTGAGGAATTTTGTCGTCGATTTAGATTAAAGGAAGGTATTTCTGGTTGAATATCGGTGCGTTTATTCAAACGCCATTTCAGCCATCAAGCTGTGGGCATCCATTTCTGGAAAGTCTTTGAGTGACTGCTATTCAAATGCGAATAAATGAAGCTTTTTCTTATTAAGAGCAGTTTTGGCAATCATCGCCTGTGCTTGGCTACCTACCGCAGTGACGTGGAATTTCTCCAATTGTGTACAAACCTTTAGCCAGTTATTTATGTTTCCCCCGAGCCTGTCTAATATGGGGGGCAGGTTCGTATTCATAAATGCTTTATTCGGCCGAATTTGGCGGGCTGTCCAGTCGACTAATTCAATATAATCCATCAATCGAAAAGGAATGCCGTCTTGTTTTAAGTTGCTCCCGTTACCGATAAAAGGATGAAGACAAGGGGCTGTGGTAAGCTGTTTATCTAAAGCGTCGATTCGAGCTTTGATGGAGGTAAATTCTGAGTCTTCTGGCTTAGTAGCAATGCCTGCGCGAATAGGATTTAGGTCTACGTACGCCATTGCAGCGGCGAGGGCTTTTTCATCAAGCAAGGCTTGGCTTTTAAATCGGCTTTCCCAGAAGTGGCCAGTGCAGTTGTCTTCTTTGTTAGCTTTACAAGCAATATCGTAGTTAAGCTCTTTCATATACCAACTCAAATTCCACAAACGTTCTCGCCAAAGCTCAATGATCTCCATACATTTTGCGTGTTCAATTGGGTGAGTGAGTTGCTCATGAAGCCAGCGTTGAATAATAAGCGGTAACTTATGAGCCATTCCCCAGCGCTCAACTATCTGATGATGTGACAAGGCCAAAGCTTTCTCTCGATTGATATTGACGACTAAGTGGTAGTGATTACTCATGATGGCGTAAGCACAAATATCAATGCAGTAGAGATCAGAAAGCGAGTGAATTTTATTGACGATCCATTCTCTGCGATGCTCATAACTCACTTGGTTTTGGGTGTCTTCACCACACAAAAAACTGCGCCTCACACAGCGAGAAACGCAGTGGTAATAAGGTGTCGCTTCAATCGAGATAAGTTGCTTGCGTGCAGTCGTCATGAATATGTCTCCTTATTGGAATAATAAGAAGTTAGCAATCATTCAAACAAGTGGTTGCTATCAGTCCCTAGAAAAGGAGTAAATCATACTTATTTAGTCCTTTTGGCGTGTGTCCCGAATTTATTTCGTTTGGCGTGTGTCCCGAATTTATTTCGAGGTTTAGCTTGTTGTATTTTAAGTGTAATATATGACCATGCAATAACTAAGGACATCAAATGAACGCAGGTGAGATTGGTACAGTAGCAGGGCGAATTTTTGAGTACAAAGCGCCGTTTAATTGGATTATCAGAAGTCAAGAAGACCAGAATGATCATGGTATTGATTGTGAAATTGAGCTGAAAGATTCAAACGGAAAAGCTCTTGGTCAAGAGAGTGTGTTCAAAATTCAGCTTAAAGGTCAAGAGAACTGTTCATTTATTGAGGATGGACAGAAGCTGTCTTTCTCGGTTTCTCGCGCCCGTCTTCAGTATTATCTCAAGTTCAATATCCCAGTGATACTAGTTGTTGTTGAAGTGTCTAGCGAAGAGATTTACTGGGTTTCTGTTACTGACAATCAAGAGGTCTTGGAGAAAGTAGTAGACTCATCTACTGATACTTTGACTGTCCATTTACCAGTGGAAAACAAGCTAGAAAGAAACGATTCCGTATCATTCGATAAATTGCTGGTGGCTGTTCAAGAATGTTGGGATTTTCTGTCTTTACGAGATCTTAAGCTTGCGGTTAACAACTGTAAGACCCTGAAACCAGAAGCTTTGAATACATGTATTGAACAAGTCGGTGACGCTTTGTTCAAGGCTTACCATATCAAGTTAGAGCAGTTGATGGTTAAACGCTCATACCCGCAAGTGTTTAAACAAGCGAGTGATCTGATTAACTCTCCAGTAGTGCCGCCAAAAGACAGGTTCATTGCTGCTTTGTACTACTCTTTTGCTTTTGATATTCAGCCCTACACGCAACTTAAAAGCGATGAAGCTTTAGAAAAGCTAAAGCTATGTGATTATCTAATTCGCTGTTCAAGAGAGCAAAGAGAGTCAGCGTACCGTTTAACTGCGATAGCTAAAGCAAGATGTACTTTGCTCTTTATTAAAATTGAACAGTTGTATGCACTTCATCATACAAATGATCACTTCAAGACAGATAGCTTTGAATTCTTGTATATGAATCGAGCAGCTAATACTCAATACCATGAAGTGTGTGTGCGTCTACAGAAAATCATTAACTTGTGTCATCGCTTGATTAGACAAAGTCAGTTCAACATTTTGGCAGATGTGATGAAAGACTTAACGATGTCTATTGGTATATTTAAGTCGATTCATAAGGCTAGGGGGACGGATGATGCGATTACGTTTTTAGACGAATGGTTTGAAAGCATGATCTACATGTCTTTAACTTATCTAGCAATGGTTAAAGATCTTGGAAAAATTGAGCACCTGTATCTATTCATTAGCATACAGAAAGGGTTAAAAGAGATTGTTCAGTTTGATATGAGAGAGTTGATTCTCGATCATTTCCCAGACTCACAAGAGCTGCTTGACCATCTGGATCCCATAATTGCTAACCAGAAGAAACCAAAGCCACTTTATGAAGCCAGCATTGAAGAGCAAAAGCAATTCTTTGCTGACATGGCTAAAAACCTTGGTTTGGACCCAGATGATCCTGCTTCGAGAGAGGGGCAGTTCGTCGCAATAGGTTTAGCCAACTACGATCCAACAAATATTATTGGTCATTGTGAACATATGTTTGTTGATTATCGACCGAGAGGAATGATAGCCCAACAGTTGGGAATGCACTCTCTGAGTATGCCTATCATGACTTGCTTAAAGCATAAGCACACAATTGGAACTGGGAACTTACTGATCAAAGCATTCGATAACTCTGATGGACCAGAGTTTGCGTTAGGATTTAAGCAAAGTTATTGTGATAAGTGCTCTGATTGCTCACCAAGAGAAGATGATTGGGTTTGGAATTTGAAATGGCAGCAAGAAGAACGGAAAAAGCATGTTGAGTGGCTTGATAAGATAGATTTCTGATCTGTTAATTGTGCCATTAAGAAAGTAAAAGAATGAGGTGCATTACGCACCTCATTCTTTTATCTATAGATAGCGATCTATTAAGTGCTGTTTGAAGTGAGCAGGGTTTAGTGCTTCACCAGTAGCTTTTTTAACAAGCTCATCAGTTGTAAGCAATGAGCCTTTTTTCCAAATATTCGTATCAAGCCAGTTGAAAATTGGTGATAGGTCACCACTTCGGATAATCTCATCAACGTCCATTTTCTGCTTAATTGATGCCATAAACTGAGCGGCATACATAGCACCTAAAGTGTAGGAAGGGAAGTAACCAAATGCTCCGTCGGTCCAGTGGATATCTTGCATGCACCCATTGCGATAGTTGCCTTCGGTTGAAAGACCGAGATAGGTTTGCATTTTATCGTTCCACAACTCAGGGATGTCTGTGTGCTTAATTTTTCCATTAATTAGGTCACGTTCAATTTCATAGCGCAGTATCACATGAGCAGGGTAGGTGAGTTCATCCGCATCTACGCGAATAAAATCTTTTTTCACGCGAGTGTATAACTTATGAAAGTTTTGTTGAGAGAAAAGCTCAGGGTTATGCCCATCAAAGTGCTTTGCGGCATAGTTTGCTAAGTGAGCGATAAAGCTATTACTTCGACCGATTTGCATTTCAAAAAACAATGACTGGGATTCATGAATACCCATTGAACGAGCTTGACCGGAAGAAAGGCCAGATAATGACTTGGGCAGTCCTTGTTCGTAACGGGCGTGACCAGTTTCATGAATAATCCCCATTAGTGACTGAGTGAATTCACTTTCGTCATAGCGGGTTGTAATGCGAACATCTGAAGGAATACCCCCACAAAAAGGGTGCATGCTCTCGTCTAAGCGCCCATGGTTAAAGTCAAATTGCAGCATCTTCATGACTTCTAAACCTAACGCTTTTTGTTTCGTCGATGAAAACTCCCCCTCAGGAATTAGGTATTGATCACTTGACTGTTTTTCGATCGCTTGGTTGATAAGATCGGGTAGCCAATTTTTTACATCGGAAAAAAGCTTATCAAGAGAGGCAGAATTGGTGCCCGGCTCATAAATATCCAACATGGCGTCATAAGGTGTTGTGCCATTTGCTTCTGCTCTGATTTGTGCTTCTTCTTGAGAAAGTTGAACGACTTCAGCCCAATTTTTTTCAAAGCCAGCCCAGTCATTGTCTTTTCGCTGGGTACGCCATGCATGTTCGCACTTTGAGCCGGCTAAAGACTTGGCTTGGACTAAGGTCTCTGGTAATACGTTGGCTTGTTGCCATTGGCGCTTTAGCTCTCGTAATGTTGCTTTGTCTGATGATTCAAGAGGTTCATTTTCAGCTTGATTAAACCAATCTTCTAGTTGTGGCAGAGTGTGCAGATTATGGATGTGGACAGATAATTCAGCCATGGCCTTGGAACGAGCCTGGTTTCCACCGCTTGGCATCACTGCTGCTTGGTCCCAGCCGCAGATAGCTGCAAGGTGATTGAAATGAGAGATCTTATGGGAATGTTGCTTTAGTTTTTCGAATGCGCTCATCAGCGGCCTTCCATGACTATTAATAAGGCTAAAAGTGTATCAATGTCGATAGGTTATACCAAGGGTTATCCAGCTAATAAGACGATTGATTATCTGTTTTGTATCACATCATTGAATTATTTAACCAAAGAAAATGCTGACTTTGGTGCGCAGGAATAAAGATTAATTATCAATACCAAAACATTTTCAATCGTTAAAACCATTTTACCTTTAACTAAATAGTTAGCTTGCTTTATCGAGTGTATTGGGAAGACCGAAATATTGCTTTAGATCTGTGAGAAATACGGGGTCTTCACACATGGCTTTTTCAGGCTCATCACTGATTTTTGCGACTGCCGCTCCGTTACACTCCGTCATCTTAATCACCATAGATAAAGGTTGATAAGTATCATGAGAGTCAGACCAATCACCCATGTCATTGGCTAGGAATGTACCTATACCAAAACTAATCATGGCACGACCATTGAAGTACTCGCATATTTCGAGTGCGCGTTCAAAGTTAAGTCCATCAGTAAATATCAAAGCCTTTGACTTGGGGTCAATACCTAGTGATTGATAATGGGCCAAAATTTTATCACCCCACTTAAATGGGCAACCAGAATCATGGCGCACACCAGCATAAGCTGTAGCGTACTCGTAAGTAAAATCTTTTAAGAATGCATTAATACTTATGGTGTCGGTTAGGGCGATACCGAGAGTGCCGTTAAAGGCTTTGTGCCAGATATCTAAGGCAATTTTTTGTGACTGAACAGGATCACTGAGCTGCTGGTGTGCCATAAACCATTCGTGAGCAACGGTGCCTATCGGTGTTATGTCCAATTGTTTTGCTAGATGATAATTACTTGTGCCGGACATTAAATCGGGCACGTGTTGGTGGAGGTATTGGACTAAATCGTAATGTACTTTTGAACTGAAGCGGCGGCGGCTTCCCATCTCCGAAAACTTGAAATTCTTTATATCTCTTTTTTTCAATTCAGATTGCAAGAAGGATATTTTGCTCTCGAGAACATGAATAAACTGTTGATATGGAATACTGTTCCAGTGAGTTTTATTGCGCACTTCGGAAATAATACTCATCACAAGCGTTTCATAGAGAATGGTCTCATGCCAAACACCACTGATGGAAACACGTAACTGGCCACTAGCTGCTGTGACAAAAATTTGCTGATTTGGCTTGAACCTGAATTGACTAAGATAGGAAAAAAAATCGTCATCCAGATAAGGGGCTTGTTGTCTTAAATAGGCAATTTCTTGTTTACCAAATAGATAGCTTGCAAGCTTGTTAATTTCTCTTGAAACCTCAATTTCAATATCTGAAAGGTCTTCAATTGAGCGAACAATGAGCTCATAGCGAACCTGGGTATTAGGATAGTACTTTCGAGCAGCGAACATCATATTGATTTTATATACATCAAGGTCTAGTGCACTTTGGATGATAGTATCGTTAAACAATGCGGCGCTCATTAATCCATCCTAGTCATGTCAATTATTTTCTCGATTTAGGGCACTTTAATCAATGCTGATATGGTTTGTCAAATCTTGTTATTAACCATAGCGAAATATGTCAAAAAAATCTTCAGGGAGAGAAAGATAATCTATACAATTAATCATATGACAGCACGAATTAAAGGAGGTTAATCACCAATTGTTACTTTCTTATTGACCTGCTACTTTTCAGTGGTAATGTACTTGTCAGTGAAGTACTGAGAGAATCTATAATGATTGTCACTATTGACATGATATGCCTTAGGCTCGGTGGACAAGGGTTAGAAACCTTGTTGATTAAGAGAAATAACCCTGAGCGACCACAGCAAGGTCTGTGGGCGATTCCTGGCGGTTTTGTTTTCGAGCAAGATATGTCGGATGATGGAGGCCAACAGGCAGACAAAGATTTCGAAGCTGCGCGTAAACGTATTTGTCGCCAAAAAATTCACACTTACCCAAATTATATCAGCGAGCCAATGGTTGAGGGGAACCCGAAACGAGATCCTGAGGGTTGGAGTGTTACGATTGCTCACTATGCCTTGGTTAATACGGCCAATATTGAACAGATAGAGAATTGTGGGCTGAATCAAGAGCAACTAAAATGGTTTCCACTAAACGCAGTCTTAGGCAATCAAATTTTGCTCGCTTTTGATCATGTTGATTTAATTAAACTGGCATGGAGAAAGCTTCGTGCAGCTGTTGAGTATACTTCTGTAGCCCTATTTACCTTGGACAAAGAATTTTTAGTGTCCGATATCATCAATGCCTATGCAAAATTTGGTGTTGAGGTGAATAGAATGACAGTCAAACGTCGTCTAATTGACACCGGTGTTATTGTCAGTGCCAACAAAGTGGCCTCGACTAATCGAGGTAAAGGCGGAAAGCCTGCTCAGGTATATAGTTTGGCTGAAAATAGAGTGACTTATTTTCAAACCTGTCTGCGTTAGTAATACTAGGAGTAAGCAATGTTTTTACAAGCAGTAAAAGTGGATAAAAAGAAAACAGCGTCGATTGATGTCGATCCACAAAAAGGCTTCAGTGAACTTTGTCCAAATGAGCTTCCTGTTGTGGGGGCTCTTGAGATTGTTAGCGAATTAATCGAAAACCACAGCAAGGTTGATTTTCGTTTAGTGTCGAGAGATATGCATCCACCAGGTGCTGCTTGGGAAGCTGAAAAGCCGGAAAATATGCTAGAGCCAGTTGGGCTCCCAGAGGTTGATATTAAGTGGAACCCACATTGTATAGTAGGGACGTTAGGTGCTGAATTACTGCCAGGTCTACCCACAATTCGAGACTATGATTTTCAGATAAATAAAGGTATGGATCCTGATGCACATCCTTATGGAGCTTTCTACCATGATCAGGCTGAAGCTTTGTCTACTGGTGGTATAGAGTATTTGCGTTCAAAGAAGATTGAAACAGTGATTGTTGGTGGCTTGGCTTTAGACTTTTGTGTTAAGAAATCGATTGGCCAACTGATTGACGCTGGTTTTAACGTCATTTTAAACTTAGCTTCAACGCGTGCCGTCTTTCCAAAAAACACGGATACAGTAGCACAAGATCTCGTTACTAAGGGAGTACGTTTGGTTCAAAATTCTGAATATATAATCAGCGAATAAACAGCTTAGTGAGTAAAGAATGCGAAGCTGATGAGCTTCGCATTGTTGTAAGTAAAAAATAAATGATTTAAGTAAGGACTTTATTTTTTGTTATTTCAGTTAGCTGATTAAAATAGAGTTTCGTTTCTTCAGCGACCACATGTCGTAAGGCGAGCAAGCCAATAAGGTTAGGGATTGCCATCAGTCCATTCACAATATCGGCAATAATCCAAATCATATCCAGATGCAAGAATGCACCTGATGCAACGAGTACAACAAAAATTATCTTGTAGGGCAGAACAGCTTTGGTACCTAATAGAAATACCACACAGCGCTCACCATAATAATTCCAGCCAAGAATCGTTGTGAAAGCAAAGAAAATGAGTCCAGTAGAAACAAGTACAGGGCCAAGAGTCTCTGCATTTAGCCCGACAGCAAATGCATGGGTAGTCATTGCGGCTCCGGAAAAATCACTTTGCCAAGCACCAGTTAGAATTAACGCTAATCCAGTCATGGTGCAAATGATGATGGTATCAAAGAAGGTTCCAGTCATTGAAATTAGCCCCTGCCTGACACACGAGTCTGTTTTTGCCGCCGCGGCCGCCATTGGAGCACTACCCAGACCAGACTCATTTGAGAACACACCTCTAGCAATCCCTGACTGAATAGCGAGCATTATGCTAGCTCCCAAAAAGCCACCCGTTGCAGCACTAGAACTAAAAGCTGAAACCACAACAAGTTTAAGGGCGCTCATCAAGTGCTCTGCATTGATAACAATGACGCTTAGACACGCTAATACATAGAATACAGCCATTGCAGGGACCACCATACCTGCAACTTTAGCAATTGATTTGATGCCGCCTAAAGTAACAAAAGCGACCAAAATGGTAAGAATTATTGCCGAAACATTTCGGGGCATACCAAATGAAATTTCGCTCGCATCTAAAATGGCATTCACTTGTGGAAAGGTCCCAATTCCAAAACAGGCAACAAGTAGGGCAAATATAGCAAACATGATCGCAAGGAATTTTGAACCGACTCCGTACTGAAGGTAGTACATAGGCCCGCCGATCATTTGGCCATTAGCATCAACTCTGCGATATTTGACCGCCAGTAGGCATTCTGCATATTTTGTCGCCATGCCAAATATCGCCGCAAGCCACATCCAAAACAATGCGCCTGGACCACCCAGTTTTATCGCGGTCGCAACACCGACGATGTTACCTGTACCAATTGTCGCAGAAAGGGCTGTGCACAATGCGGCAAAACTTGACACATCCCCTTGTTTATTCGAATCATTTTTACTAAATAACATGGTAAGTGCTGTCGGGAGGTAACGAAATTGGAGTAATCCCAAACGACAGGTAAAGTAGATACCTGTACCAACGAGTAAAATAAGTAGCGGTGGACCCCAGACAAAGCTGTCGATAGTGTTAAGTAAAGATTGAAGGTTATCCATGATTTCCCCAAAGTGATAAAACGTTACTAAGGAGAAGAGTGAAA
This sequence comes from Vibrio hepatarius, assembly GCF_018860525.1. Taxonomy (GTDB): domain Bacteria; phylum Pseudomonadota; class Gammaproteobacteria; order Enterobacterales; family Vibrionaceae; genus Vibrio; species Vibrio hepatarius_B. Next base: position 40,366 of record NZ_JAHKPM010000054.1, on the reverse strand, counting down.
GGGCAGAAATAATGGGTCTACAAGTGTTGCGGACAGAAAATTATAATCGCTGCATTATTCTTTACACTCCTCTGTCCTTTTGCCTGAAAGTTTCACTCACAGCTTATCTAGCGGTGAGCTTGCTCCTTCGGCGACCGACTAAACGGTTCTCTCCAGAGGTTCCTCCAATGACAGTCCACGCTGTATACAGCACCTGAAAGATTTACTTCTTCGGTAGGTTATTTGGCCAAATCTATATTACTTGGCTAAAAACCACTCTCCTGCCATCTTCATCGGAACGATTGTTCAAATACTGAACAAAAGTAAGTCGATACCACTGATTGGGTTTCAACGTGAGAACCATATCATGTTTATGATGCAATTCAATATTTTTATTACATCCAACAATAATGTCAAACAACTTATTATTTACATGTTAGAGTCTATATGACTTATTTTTTGTGTTGTCATTTTGACATTATAATAAATTGTATATTTATAAAGCACTGATAGTAAATGAAATAAAAATTTGGCAGGGAAAGTGCTTTATGTAATGGAAACCATCTTCATTACTGAGGTCACTATGCTCAATCAATCAAATCGAAATACTTTTAAAACACTATTAGCGGTTTCAAATATCGGTCTAGTGATCACTTTCTTAACGCTGGTTGTGAGCGTGTTAATTGCTTATCCGTATGCGTATGCCTTCAGCCTAGAAGCGCAGATAGCCGCGCACATTAGTACAATTATTATTGCCGCGTTTTTGAAGGTGAGTTATGTCACTCGATGTCTAGCGCAATACAATCTTGGGTTGGAAGTGAGATAAGAAGCGGGTAGCGCCTTGTTTAAGGTGCTACCACAGTGGTTACTTTTTAAAAGTAGTTGGCATCTACTAGTTCACCAACTCGGACTGCTTTAACATCTTTACGGTTTTCTAACCAAGCAACGATTTGTGCTTGTTGTCCATTGGTTACACTTTCATACCTTTGTGCATGGCAAATAAAACCTTCAAAAAGCTCTAAACCGCCGCCGCCAAAACTTAGGTCTAATGCGTCTATATAATCGATAAACTCATCAACAAAGGTGTCGTAATTTTCGAAATCTTGAATTTTTGTATCACAACTAACTTCAAATCCCAGCATTGCAAATTCACCAAGAAATAGTTTCTTTTGAATACGACGTTTTTTGTTATCTAACTTGAATGGTTTCATTATTGTACCTCGGGCAAAAAATAGTTACTTATACCTCATTTTAAGCGTCTACCCAAATCTGTAAGTTGTCTTATGCGTAAGAATTGATGTGTGTGCTGTTGTTTTGGGCGATGTCGCTACAGTAATGTATATAATTGGGTCATAAGCGCGTAAAACGAACGTAATGCTGACCAACTGCTGTCGAAAAATGGTATAAGTTAGAACAAGAAAAGTTTGAGTATTGTTTGGTTGGCTAAGGAGAGTGTATGACGAGATTAATTGCTATTGTATTTCTAGCGGCGTTAGCCTTCGTGTTGATTCGATATAGGACTAATGAAAAATTGCAAAAATATGTCGTTATTACCTTGGTTTCAGGTTTTTTAGTTTATACCACCACCTTGGCCGTAACTGAACTCATGCGTTAAATCAGTAGGAGCAAAATAGTGAACAACGAGTCTGATGTTGAAAATGATGATGTGGTAGTTATTGAAGAAAGAGATAAACGTAGCTACTTATACATAATCATTGCCGGTTTACTTGGTGCAGCTCTAGGTGGACTTATCGGCTCATCTGTGACGTCGTCGAAATGGCAAGAGGCTTATCATGGCTTGGAAAAGAAATACCAGTTAATGGTTGAAGAAAAAAAAGAGTTGCTTGACGAGGTAAAAAATAAAGTTGATCAGGTCGACGTTGAAATCGAAACCAAGTTATCCCAAGCGATGGAAGAAAAAAAATTAGCCTACGATGAGACAATAGCGACGTTACATTCGCAGGTCTCTGAACTGGAAAAAGTCAATATTTCTCTTGAAGATCAGCTCAACCAGCAAAAGCAAAGTATTGTACAAACGACCCAAGAAAACCGTAAGCTTAACCGGCAGGCAGACATACAAGTGACTATGCTCGAGCGTTCGCGTGAGCTATTCCAACAGGAGTTGAAAGTGAAACAAGAGCTTGAGGCTTTGGAAAAGGAGCGTGATGATCTTCAACCTCAATTAAAGCAATTAAAATCTGACTGTGATTTATATTTAGCGGGTACATCATGGGAAGCCAAATCTGATGCATGTGACAAGCAAGATGCCGCAAACTCCCGTCTAAGTCATGTCAATCAGATGATCAGTGTACATCAAATGGATTTAAAACAAATCCAGACGTTGGCTGATGAGCTAGGCTTATAAAAAAATTTGTCTTGATAAACTCAAAAGCCTCCTCCTAGGAGGTTTTTTTATGTCGGATTGGGCAAGGGAGTAATTTACGACTAGCTTTAAGTTGTGAGGATAAGTTTGTTTAGCAATCATAGGGTAACAAGGTGAGCAAAAATGTTCGTGTAGAGTGGGTGACAATTATTGCTGACCTCGCTTATTTATGTGCAGTAGCGATTGTATCATATGGTTTGGTTACTCAAGATCATATTTGGGGTAGGATATTTTTATTGCTACCAGTATTTATGATTATTGCTTTGTTGGTATCAGATTTCCGCCTCAAACATCTATTTTCGTTTAGTGCCGTCGTGCTTTTTTTAATTGGTGGTTTAATCGAACCTCTAGAAACAGGAGTTATTAGAAGCGGGCTTATTCTTTTCCCATTATGTTATATTGTTCTATTTCCTGGTTCCCTTTGGTCCATAGCAGTAGCCGCTGGGTTAATTAATGGCTATTTATATCAGCTAAGCCTTGTGGATATTGGTCTATTTATTGAGATAGCTGCTGAAGCTAGTGCTATTACGATTTTCGCAACTATGATGACTTATTTTTATATGGAGAGTCGTAAACAAGCTGAGATTTATCAATTGCAAAGTATAACAGACTATTTAACGAAACTGCCTAATTTGCACGCTTTTTATGAAGATATAAAAGTCGTCGATATTCATAACGCTGATCGATTTGGAATACTCCACATAGGGCTGGATGGTTTTAAAAATATTAATGATCGTCTTGGCTATCGATATGGAGATATGTTAATGGTTGCCTTTGCTGAACATATCAATCGTTTGGTGGGGGTGTATGGTAAGTTTTATCGACTTGGGGGGGATGAATTCGGATTAGTAGTTGAGAGTTCTGAACTTCGACCCACATTAGTTGAAGTTGTTGGGGTTCTGCGCCAGCATGAGAAAACACTATTCAACATGGAAAATACCAGCCACAGGCTTGGTTTTAGTATTGGTGTTGCTCTGGCAAAAGACGCCGCTGATAATGTAGAAGTCTGGATAAAAAATGCTGACTTTGCCCTCTACAAAGCTCTTTCGCAAGGCGCTGGATTTGTATGTTGGTTTGATGAAGAGCTATTAAATGAAACAATCCGTCAACACCAAATTGAAACTGAAATAAAAGCGGCGTTGTTGAATGATCAGTTTGTTTTGTATTACCAACCGAAAGTTTCGGTAGCTGATGGTAAGATCATTGGGGCTGAGGCTTTGATTCGATGGAAACACCCTCAATTAGGTGAGATCTCACCTGCTGAATTTATCCCAATTGCTGAAAAAACTGCGCAGATAGTCCCTTTGGGCCAGTGGATTCTTCATAGGGCTTGTGAGCAAGTAAAAGCTTGGCATGATGGAGGGATCGATGTTTGCGTTTCGGTTAATGTATCTACGGTTCAGTTTGATGACGCTGATCTTTTTAGGGCAATCTGTGAGCTCCTTAGAGAAATTCAGCTACCTCCCCATCTGCTACAGATTGAAATTACCGAATCGACATTAATGAAAGACCCTGAAGGAGTGACTGATATTTGTAGTCAACTTAGAGCGCTTGGGGTCTCAATCGCAGTGGATGATTTTGGAGTAGAATACTCTTGCTTGAAATATTTAAAGCATCTTCCTGTTGATGTTCTTAAAATAGATAAATATTTTGTAGATGAATGCGCCGTACATGAAGCCGATCGAATCCTACTTAGAACCATAGTCCAAATGGGTCATAGTTTGAACATTAGTGTCATTGCCGAAGGAGTGGAAAACGAACAGCAACTTGAGGTTTTGCATCAAGAAAGTTGTGATTCTTATCAGGGATATTTGTACTCTCAGCCTCTTACATCTAATGAATTTATTTCTTTAATTGATAATAAAAATTGACAAGGTTAAGTCATTAGCTTTCCATCACTTTAGCCGACTTTAAACTCAACTATACCTTATATTATACTCGATGAAATACATATTATATTGATTCTTATGCTGTTTGTACTGCATAATAAGTACGATATAAATACATATGCAAGGAATGCTATTAAAAATGGCAGGTAATATATTAGAGAACAATATATCGGTCGATAAGTTTTATATTTTTCAAAGTAATGAAGTTAACAAGATAACTATAACGGATGAACAAGTTCAGTATGCAGGAACGGCTAAAGGTTTTCTTGTTGGAGGTAACGACACTACATATCTTCACGTCATAAAGAATAACGATATCATTATAGGCTTTTTTAAAATTGATACTGCATATTCTGGAAGTTTTTCATTTTGCCCTAATAATGGCTTAGGTTTAAAAGCTTTTGCTATTGATATCAACTTTCAAGGGAAAGGGATAGGTACTCAAGTGGTTAAAGAATTACTGCCATACCTTGAAACCAATTACCCTGAATATAAAAGTGTTTATTTGACTGTAAACTGCAAAAATCCAGCAGCTAAGTCATGTTATCAAAAAGGTGGCTTCTCAGATACCGAGGAGTTATATCTTGGCGGCGACGCTGGCCCTCAACATATAATGTATGCCAAATTAGAGAATAAGTAATGTTAATAACAGGAATAAACCAAGATAGCATGCAAGTTCGATTATTAGAAAATGGTCCAGATTATGTAAAAGCACTAGAGGTATTGTTGCAACTTAGAAATAACTATAATTTAGACACTCTATCTGCTCAGGTTCAGAAACAACAACAGAATGGATTTCAAGTGGCTTATGTAAAGTTAAGAGATGAGGTCATTGCTGTCGCAGGCTTTTGTATTGGTGAAAAGCTGGCATGGGGTAAGTATATGTATATCGATGATCTTATAACTAATAGCGCTTATCGTTCTAGAGGAGCGGGGAAAATCTTATTGGATTGGTTGAAGGAGCATGCTAGGGAGAATGGCTGCGTGCAGCTCCATTTAGACTCTGGTGTGCAGCGCTATCCTGCACACAGGTTTTATCTATGTAATGGATTTAACATAGCCAGTCATCATTTCTCCTTATTGGAGTTATAGGAAGTAAAATATAGGTTATAGCTTGGTGCAAGTTTTCCAAGCTAATCTTTCATACTAAGCATTAGTACAGCAGCTAAAGCTAAAAAAACGCTCATCATTAAGAACACGTCATTATACGCCATAATTGCAGCATCACGCTGCATAGTGTTAAGCAGCACGGACTCTGCTTGTTGTAGTGAGGTTACGGCGTCACTTCCAGATTGAATGAAATATGCTTGTTGCTCGCGAAGTGCATCCCATGCTGTGGAGCTTACATAGGGTAGGGACTCTTTTATGTGGGATAAATGCTCACGGGTTTTGTTATCCAGTAGAGTTGCGATAAAGGCTATGCTAAAAGCACCTCCGAGGTTGCGCATTACATTAGTTAATGTCGATGCATCAGACGTATTATGATGGCCGATATTTTTCATTGCGACCAAAGAGAGAGGGACCATAATGAATGGACTTCCTACAGCTCTCAAAAGCATTGACAAGATAAGTTGCTGACCACCAAAATTGATAGTCATATGGGTGTTAACGTAGCAACTTAAGCCAAACATAATAAAGCCAAAGGTAACTAAAAATTTTGGTTTAATAATTTGTGTAAGTTTAGGCACCAAAGGGAAAAATAGTAGTTGCGGGAAACCCATCCACATAAGGACTTGGCCGATTTCCATAGCATTATATTGCTGAACTTGAGTCAAATAGAGTGGCAAAACATAAATCGATCCAAGTAGTGCCATCCCTAAAATTAGATAGGCAATACATGATAGTGCAAACTGACGTTCCCGCAGTAACCTCAGGTTAACAAGCGGCTTTTCATGCTGGAGTTCATTGATCACAAAATAGATGAGACTGACAGCTGAGATAGCGCTCAAGGCAATAATAAACTGAGAGCTGAACCATTCTTCTCGATTACCCTCTTCGAGCACGACTTCTAGGCAGCCTAATCCGATTCCCATTGTTGCTATGCCAAACCAATCTGCTTTTTTAAAGGTTGAAAAATCACACGTTTCATCATCCAATCCATAACGTATCATAACTATAAGAATGAATGCCGGTGGGACATTGATGTAGAAAATGTAATGCCAAGAAAGATTTTCCGTTAGCCAGCCACCAAATGTTGGCCCAATAGCTGGCGCAAATGTCGCCGTAACCCCGAATAAAGCCATGCCTACTGCACGTTTATTTAGTGGAAGTAATTGAACTACTAGCGAGAAAGCTAATGGTATAAGAGCGCCACCACTAAAGCCTTGCAAAGCGCGAAAAGTGATCATGGACGTCATATTCCAAGAACATGAACATAACAACGATGACAAAGTAAAAATGCTAGTTGTCCAAGTGAGGTATCTACGTTTACCCAAAACCTGAGATAACCAACCACTAAGTGGGATGGCAATCATTTCAGCTACTAAATAAGAGGTTGATATCCATGAACTTTCATCTAATGTAGCAGAAAGAGCCCCTTGAATGTCTTTCAGCGATGAATTAGTTATTTGAATATCGAGAATAGCCATAAAAGCGCCGATCAAACCGCCGATTAAAGCAATCCAATTTTTTAGTGGGACCTCACTCTCGGTGTATGAACTAGCTCCGGTTACCGATTCAGACATACATTACCCTCGAGTGTCAATGGTAGTGACAGCAGACAAGCCTGGTAGCAAACGTCCTTTTAATGTTTTTTGATCAGGAATGGTGATTTTTACCGGTACTCGTTGAACAATTTTTGTAAAGTTTCCTGTAGCATTTTCAGGTGGAAGTAGAGCAAACTTTGCGCCAGTAGCGGGAGAAAAGCTATCGACAAAGCCAGTAAGACGTTGTTCAGGGAATGCATCTAACTCTATGGTGACCTTTTGCCCTTGATGTATACCACCTAATTGTGTTTCTTTAAAATTAGCTTCTATCCATATATTTCCTGTAGGTACGAGACTTAGCAAAGGAGAGCCTGATTGAACAAGAAGTCCTTGGCGTATGCTTCTTTTGCCAACTATGCCTGCGACTGGAGCATAAATTTTTGTATAGCTAAGATTTAGCTCAGCTCGGTCAACGTCTATTTTAGATTCAACTACTGATGCTTCGGCTTGGTGAATATCACTGTCAATCACTAAGAGTTGATCGTGAGCTGAAACTAAGTTTGCATTGGCTTCATTAAGTTCAGCAAGTGCAACTTTTTGTTGAGCTATCATGTCATCGACTTCATCTTGAGAAGCATAATTCTTTGTTAGCAAGCTTCTTGAGCGTTCCACTTGTTGCGTTGAACGCTGATATTCAGCTTTAGCGGAATCTACACGGCTTTCAGCTTGAAGAATTTGACTTTTTTGTAATGTTTTTTGGGCCGTTAGGTTATCAATGCTTGACTTGGATACAGCGAGATGCGCTTTTGCTTGCTCAAGTTCAGTAACATAGTCGCGTGCATCAAGTTCAACTAACAAATCACCTTTTTTGACTTTTTGATTATCACTAACAAAAGACGTTGCAATATACCCGGAAACTTTCGGTCGAATTATCGTTATATCTCCTTGGAGATAGGCATTGTCGGTTGATTCAAAATGCCGAGCATACCCAAACCAATAACCAGCGCAGAGTAATCCGATAATGAGCATAACAGCCGTTGCAATAAGCAGTGCTTTATTACTTTTTTTTTGAACTTTGGTGTGATCTGAGCCTGACATGCTATGCCTCTTTAGTTATCTCTGCGGCTTTGAATTGTAAATGAAAATGATTAATTGATAAGATAGGAAAAAAAAGAAACACTGTTGCAAAAATTTAACCAATTGATCCTGAGGGGTGGATAAGTGGATTTAAATGCTATAACTGTTTTTGCTCAAGTTGTCGATTGTGGGAGCTTTACACATGCGGCTGACGCTTTAGATATGACAAAGTCGACCGTGAGCAGAAAATTAGCTGAATTAGAAACGCATTTGGGTGTGCGACTATTGACGCGCTCTACGAGAAGTTTAATCTTAACCCCAGAAGGTGAGCGCTTTTATCAATCCAGCTTGCAGATGCTAGAAATATTGAACCAGGCTGAGCTGGAAGTTTCTGCTCACCAAAACCTAATCCGAGGCCCTTTGAAGGTTGTTTTGCCTTTAGAGCTTGGTCATCAGGTGCTAGGTTCATATATCAATGCTTTTTTGAAACAATATCCTAATGTTACCATTAATCTGGAACTATCGAATAGAGAAGTTGATATGATTTCTGAGGGCATTGATCTCTATGCTCAAGTCGGTGAACTTCAAGATTCTTCTTTAATTTCAAGGCCTTTAACTAAATCTCAACGTGTATTGGCTGCGAGCCCAGAATACTTAGAAGAATATGGGCATATACAGTCACACCAAGGTCTCTGTTCGCCACACCAAATGGTCGATGTATTTAATCGTGCAGTAAAACTACCCAAGTGGCATCTCATCTCTCCAGAAGGTAAAGAGCCGATACAGATTGATTTGCCATACCGCTTACGTGTCAACACCATTACCGCTTGTCTTAAAGCTTGTCTTGATGGACTTGGTATCGCAGTACTACCAGAATTTATCTGCCGGGAACATTTCTCTAGTGGTAAGCTTATCCAGTTACTTCCGGCATACACAATGCCTGAGGTCGCTGTCAGCCTTGTATACACTGATCGACAGTTGATGCCAAAACGTAAAGAAGTATTTATCAATTTTCTACTTGCAGCATTTAAGGGCGATATAAGCGTAAGCACTTAAACTACAGTGACGACTTTTGTTAAACTGGATAACAGTTTATGTGCGCTAGAACCTGACATTTTGTATGGCTCGAAACTTGAACTGCCTGAGTATTTTAGAGTGAGCGGTCTTGTTGTTGCCATCTCAGGTATATAACCCATGCTCCAATCAGAGAATTCACGTTCGGCGACTTCTGAGTAGTCAAGTAGCACGATATTGTCATGCCTATTATCATTAAGAATTTGGTGATATACCTTATTGACTTGTGCTCTCGAACCTTCTAGGCACTGAAGAAAGTAATTTCTATTAAAGAGTAGTACTCCAGTGACATCAATGGCTGCGTTTTGTTTACGTGCAGTGTTTAGGATACTCTGGATGTCTGACTCTGTTACACCTTCAGAAATAGAACTCGTATAGACCAATCTTACTAGGAACATTTTACACTCCATTTTTTGTTTATGATTTGTTTCTGCTAATATTATATGCAACAAGGTTTGTTTTGCTGTTTGTTTTGCTGTTTGTTTTTATTTTTTAATTTTGTTTAACGGAGTATTTGAATGTCGTTTTTTACATTTTGATATCGAGTCATACTAAATTCTGGAAGTTTACGAACGATAGCCTTTGGTGTGAAAATTGAATTAACCCCAAGTAATTTATTGAATACCCAAGATATAAACCCATTATCTTATGTGAACTGTATTGCAAAGTGAAGCTTTTGAATTTGATGCGTTTAACATATTTGTTATGATTTTTCATACACATAGCGTCAGTAATTAATTTATGTAAATTTACTGCTAAGAGAGTTAGAGAGCCATAGTGGATACAAACATATCTCAGTTACGAAAAGAGTTTTATGCTCAGATTAGCGCCTTACAGGCTTACTCTTTACCTCAGACCAAGCCTACACTTTCTTTGCTAACCGAAGAAGAATTACAACTGCTTGAAGATATGTGGATAGAACTGTCCGTATGGAAGAAAACACATAATCACTAAATGTAATTAGACAGTTTTTGTACTTAATATCTTACCCCAGTGATAAAAATCACTGGGTTTTTTTGTTGCCTATAATTATAAATGTTATATTAAAACAAAAGAGTGCTGACCATTGATTTATACCAAATAAATCCCCATAGTTAGTCACCTGTAAGGTTTCTATCACCATAGAAATATAAAATAATAATGAACCAAGTGAGTAGGGTTATGGCGGAAGTTAGAGCCAGAGTAGATTTTAAAGTTGGTAGTAATAGTGATATAGAGGCCGAACTCTTATCTTTTGAAGGACTTAAGACTGATAAAGAACACGTAGCAATCATATTCAAACAATCCGACAAGACCCAATCCACTCCTATTGTTCGGATACATTCTGAGTGTTTGACTGGTGATGTATTCCATTCTTCCAGGTGTGATTGTGGTGAGCAACTAGATGAAACGATTAATAAACTTGGAAAAGAAGGCGGTATTATTCTTTACCTACGCCAAGAAGGGCGAGGGATTGGTCTGTATAACAAGATAGATGCCTACAAGTTACAAAGCGAAGGCATGAATACTTATGAAGCCAATAACCATTTAGGCTTTGGTGATGACTTACGTGACTTCTCAGAAGCGGCGCAGATGCTTAAAGCACTTGGTATTACTAGTATTCAACTGATAACTAACAACCCAAAAAAAATTCGCGAGCTACAAGAACATGGAATTGATGTGACTCAGTCAATTAATACTTCAGCACATGTTAAAGATGGTAACAAGAACTACCTTGAGGCAAAAATTGCTCATGGTAACCATGATTTAAAATTGTAATTCCCCTTACTCTATCTTGATAAAAGCCTCATTCTAATGGGGCTTTTTTGTATATTACTTGCAAAAAAAAACTAAGTTTGTATTATTTGCGTCAATGAGTGCAAATGAGAATAATTAGCACTTGCAGTTTGAAATTTTTTAAGTTCAACAAGGACGCTTTTCAATGAATGTAAAATCACCTTTGGCCCGTTCTGTGGTCACTTCACTTGTTGTTGCTAGTAGCCCAGTCTTCTCAGCAGATGTAACAAAAGAACAGGTTGTTGAGCAATATGCGAACGTTGCCCATGCCGTATTTTCTGATGCATTGACAACAGCGCAGGCGCTTGATAAGTCTATCGAATCCTTTTTAGCGGCGCCTTCACAAAAAAAATTAGATCAAGTTAAACAAGCATGGATTGATTCTCGCGTTCCCTACCAGCAGTCAGAAGTTTATCGCTTTGGTAATACGATTGTTGATGATTGGGAAGGGCAGCTAAATGCTTGGCCACTCGATGAAGGCCTTATCGATTATGTTTCAACTGATTATCAATATGAATTAGGTAACGAAGGTGCGAGTGCAAATATTGTTGGCAACAAAACGCTTAAAATTGGTGCAACGCAATTAGATATCAATAAATTAACGCCAGAAGCGATCGCTGACCTTAATGAAATTGGCGGCTCTGAAGCCAATGTTGCCAGCGGTTATCATGCGATTGAATTCCTTCTTTGGGGACAAGACCTAAATGGCAACAACGCTGGTGCTGGTGAACGTGCATATACAGATTTTGTCGTTGGAAAAGGGTGTACCAACAACAACTGTGATCGTCGTGGCGAGTATTTGAAAGCAACGGCTGACCTTCTTGTACAAGACCTAGAATGGATGGAAAAGCAATGGTCCGCTGAAGTAAAAGGTAACTACCGTGAACAGCTTCTGAAAGAATCTGCTAACAATGGCTTACGTAAAATGCTATTTGGAATGGGTTCACTATCTTTGGGCGAACTTGCTGGTGAACGTATGAAAGTGGCATTAGAAGCGAATTCGACTGAAGATGAACATGATTGTTTTTCCGATAATACTCACAATTCACACTTCTATAATGAGCAAGGTATTTACAATGTTTACACTGGTTCATACCAACGCGTAGATGGCTCTCAGTTATCAGGAGCAAGTATTGCACAGCTTATTGCTCAAAAAGACGTGAAGGCCGCGAAGGAAATACAGCAACAGTTTGATACGACACGTACTCAAGTGGGAGAGCTGGTAACGTCTGCAGAAAAGAATGCCCAGTATTTTGATCAATTGATCGCAGCTGATAACGTCAAAGGCAATGCATTAGTTAATAAGACGATTATGTCTCTAGTTGATCAAACTGCATCGATTGAGCGTGCTGCAAAAATTGTTGGAATCAGCAGTTTGAACCCTGATACGGCAGACCACGAATTCTAGAAAAGAAAAATTCTAACCCAAGGGCTCTTTAAGGGCCCTTTTGTTGTTTTATAAATCGCCATTTATTGAGAATCTTTCTCAAATATGTGGTGCTATTTACCTGAGAAGCTTTGGTATGAAGTTGTATAAAAAGCCCTTGATAACCGTTTTGGCAATCATCAGTACTAGCGTGTCAGCTTACGAATTAGAATCTGGTGGTGCCACAAGTGTTACAAAAAATGGTTCTAACGCATTTTCGCTTCCTGCATCTAACCTCCCTCTTAAAAAAAGGCTCGATTTCAGTGTGGGTAATAGTTTTTTCCGTAACCCTTGGATTCAAGCACCAGCGACGACAGATGCAAGAGATGGTTTAGGCCCTTTGTTCAATACAAATGGCTGCCAGAACTGCCACATAAAAGATGGCAGGGGGCATCCTCCTGAGAAGGAAGATATCCATGCAGTTTCAATGCTGATTAGACTTAGTGTCCCTGCAATATCAGCACAACAGAAAGCAGCATTAATTGAGAATGGTATTATCCCTGAGCCAACTTATGGAGGGCAGCTTCAAGACTTTGCGCTGCAAAACCAAGTACCTGAAGGTCAGATTAAAATTACTTATGACGATGTTCCCGTGCGTTTTTCTGATGGTACTGAACTCATTCTACGCAAGCCGAATGTAGAAGTTACACAGCTTGGTCATGGCGAGATGCATCCAGATACACAGTTTTCAGCTCGTGTTGCACCACCAATGATTGGGCTGGGTTTATTAGAGAGTATTTCCGCACAAACTCTCATATCATGGGCAGATGAACATGATGCAAATAATGATGGTATTTCAGGCAAAACCAATAAAGTTTGGGATGTAGAGAAAAATGATTTTTCAATTGGAAGGTTTGGATGGAAGTCAGGTCAGCCTACTTTGATGCAGCAAAATGCAGCGGCATTTAATGGTGACGTCGGCTTAACCAGTCGCTTATTTCCAAATGAAAACTGTACGTCCAAGCAAACTATTTGTACCGAGCTTCCCAATGGAGGCAATCCTGAAGTAAGTGATAACATACTTGATTTTGTTGAGTTTTACACGCAACATCTTGCGGTGCCAGTTCGAAGGAATATGAAGCAGCCTAATGTCAAACTGGGACAAAATCTATTTGTTAAAGCGGGTTGTGATGGTTGTCACAAAAGTCAAGTGACCACCACAATGCGTGAAGGTTTGCCGGCATTGTCTAATCAGACGATCCACCCATATACAGATTTACTACTTCACGATATGGGAGAGGGTTTAGCCGATCATCGACCTGAGTATCTAGCTAATGGAAGAGAATGGCGAACTGCACCTCTATGGGGGATTGGTTATACGCATGAAGTCAATGGGCATACATATTTTCTTCATGATGGAAGAGCTCGCAGTTTGATGGAGGCTGTACTTTGGCATGGTGGAGAAGCCGAATCGTCGAAACAGGTCGTGCTGACATTCAATCCAAAGCAACGCGGTGCTTTGATAGCATTTTTAAATTCATTATAAGGAAGTGAAATGAAGCCCTTATCATTATTAGTTATCGCCATTTCGCTAACAGGGTTGTCTGGATGTGAAATGATGTTAGGTGCATCTGAGGTTGAACATCCTAGTAAAGAGGTTTACCAGGTTGAGTATGCTGCCGCACAAAATTTTATGAACCAAGCTAGACAGTTACGAAGTGAAATGCTGGCTTTTTGCCATGGTGCTGAAATATACGAGGTTCAAGATCAATGGCATAAAACTATGCTGTCTTGGATGGCGTTGCAAGGGCAAGAAAGGGGGCCAGAGCGCGCACTTGAGAAAAGTTGGAGTATCCAGTTCTGGCCTGATAAAAAAAATACAACTGGTCGTAAAATGATGACATTGCTAAACAGCAAAGAAAGTTGGACTCAAGATAATATTGCTCAGCAAAGTGTTACTGTACAAGGGCTAGGTTCAATTGAATGGCTTTTATATGACAAACACTCCAATCTGGGTTCTTCACCCAAGAGCTGCGAAGTTGCTATAGCCATTGCCAATAATCTTGCGACCAACGCCGAGGCGATTGCCTCGGCATGGGACGTAAATCCATGGTCTGATTTGGATAAACAAGCTTGGACATCAGAATATATATCGTTACTCTCCAATCAACTGGAGTACAGCATGAAAAAGATGAGTAGGCCTCTTGCAAGCTTTGGTAATCCCAGACCTTATTTTGCAGAATCCTGGCGTTCTGGTACTTCGATGGAAAATTTAAAAGCAAATATAGCGGCAATGCAAGCATTGTATATATCTGACGGCCATGGTTTAGACTACATGCTGCGTGTGCAAGGACATGCTCAATTAGCCGACAGTATCACCCGTCATTTTTCAACTGCTTTGGAAACCTGGCCAGTTGATAGTAGTTTGTTTGATTTACTTCAAACTAAAGAAGGCTACCGCAAGGCTTATGCACAGTACAATAAGCTAGAACAGCTGAAATATCTGATCCACGAAGAAGTGGCCATTAAATTGGGTGTAGTGATAGGGTTTAACGCGACAGATGGTGACTGATAATACGAGACGAACTTTACTAAAAGCGGCATTATTGGGTATTGCAACACCAATACTACCACTTGGGTGTGCTAGTAAAAAATCTTTACCTGCACAGCCAGCTCTTATTGGCTGTGCTTTACGTGGTAGAGGGAAATACTCACTAGTGGTAGCTGACCAGCAAGGTTTACCGCTAAAACAATTGCCACTCCCTTCTCGTGGACATGGTGTGGCTACTCATAAGACATTGAACCATGCAGTTGCTTTTGCACGCCGCCCCGGTGAATATTTTGTTGTTTTTGATTATATGACTGGTGAAGTGATTGCACATTTATATGCAAGCCCTCAACGTCACTATTATGGCCATGGAGTGTATTCGAATGATGGACAGTGGTTATATGCAACTGAAGGTGAGAGAGGTACTAGTCGAGGTATTATCGGGGTGTATGATGTACTAGCGGGTTATAATAAGGTTGATGAGTTCACGGGTTTTGGACTTGGGCCTCATGAAGTTATTGTTATGCCTGATGATAAGCTTGCTATAGGTGTAGGGGGAGTTCATACCGATGGACGAAGTCCGCTAAACCTATCATCAATGAATCCCAGCTTGAGTTATCTGGATTCTAATGGTGAATTGATTGAACAAGTCTCTTTGCCAGATCATCATTTGAGCATCCGCCATCTCGCTCACGATGGAGACAAAACCGTTCTTTGCGGACAGCAATATAGAGGTGAGCCTGAAGAATACCCGTCACTATTGGCTATGCATACTGCTGGAGGGCAAATGAAGGCTCTATCAGCAGAACCAGAGCAGTGGGCAAGGTTTAACCATTATATTGCAAGTATTGCAGCTACTGATCAATGGATTCTTGCGACTTCTCCACGAGGAAATTGTTATGGAATTTGGTCTAAGCACACTGGGCAACTAGAAGAACTGAATGTTTTACCTGATGCTTCAGGAGTGATAGCCAAAGAAGGATATTTCCAAGTAAGCTCAGGCACTGGTGGCGTTGTTACTCAATCTTCTCCCGGTAAAAAGAAGAAAATTCATTCTAAAATTCAATGGGATAATCACTGGTCACTCATTTTGTAACCTAGCTTATTGTATAGCCAGAAAAAATTAACTTTCTTATCAATATTTCATACTGGCCTCTTATTTCTCTGCCATACTTTCATTCTAAATGAAGGAATCGGAGAGTAAGATGGCTAGGCTGTACCCCTTATTACTACTGCTAATATTGATGCCATTTCAAGCTTTGTCAGCTAACTACTTCGAACGTATTGGTTGGTTGGAAAAAGATAGCCATGTCCTCCGTGTTCTACAGTTTTCTAAAGATGTTGAAAATATATATCATGGACACAATAATCGTTTCATCTGGTTTGACCTTCAGCAAAGTACTCGGCTTGAATTTCAGTTGGAAGTTATAGCAAGTGCTGGGTTTAGCCCTCTTTTTTCTCGGCAACTTAGATACTTGGAATACTATCGTAAGAGTAATCGCTGGCATGAATATGATGTTCTCGCCACTGACACTCTACTTCTATATATTAGTTATGCTGAGCAGGCTAAACTGCTAGGGTATGATTGGTTTTTCAAATCTATGCTCTATAAGCCTCTTCCCCGATTGAGCAGTTCTCTATTGCAGGTTGTTACTCAATCTATCACACAACAACAGTTGAATGAATTAATAGAAGCGTACACACCAGACAGTTCTGATTACCAAAAATTACTCGATAGCTACCTGCATGTAGTCAAGTTTACAAAACTAGATTTACCTATTTATACACAAGAGGGCTTGAGAGGAGTTGGTGAGCCATTAGATGATCGAGAGATACTCCTTGTTCGAATGGAAATGGTGGATGTTGATTTGTCTAAAGTTCGTCGTGACATCGATTGGTATGATGAAACATTGGAGTCCGCTGTGAGGGAATTTCAAAGGCTTCATGGCCTTGAGGATGATGGGGTTATTGGCTCAAAGACACTTCGCTGGCTTAATATAACACCTGAAAAAAGACTCTCTATTCTTGCACTTAATGCGGAGCGAAGCCGTCTATGGCCAATCAATTTCGACAATATTATCATTGTCAATGTTCCGGGTTTTGAAATGAAATATTGGTCTTCCGGCAAAGAGGTCTTTGAATCCAAAGTAGTGGTCGGGCGAAGAGGAAGACCCACACCCTTGATGACGATTGAACTTGAATCGCTAATTTTAAACCCAACATGGAATGTACCATGGAGAATCATGGTGCGTGATATTATTCCTAGAATTAAAAAAGATCCGGAATATTTGGTGAAAGAAAATATTACCATTGTTCCCAGGTGGGGTTCAAAGGAGTTAATAAATCCAGAAGAAATCGATTGGCAAAATCTTCGTCCAAGTACTTTTCCGTATAAAATGACACAGCTATCGGGGGACAATAATGCCCTAGGATTATATAAGTTTAATACTCCAAATCGACGAGCCATTTTTTTGCATGACACACCGAGCAAAGAATTATTTGAAGAAGTGAGTAGGGCATTTAGTTCAGGATGTGTTCGAGTCGAAAATGCTGAGCAGTTTGCTTCAGTCCTTCTTAAAAGCCAGGGTGCAGACATGTCTTTAGTTGAAGAAGACGAACTCGCGGCAAATCAGTCTATCCCTCTTAAACGAAAGGTACCAGTACATATCATTTATCAAACCGCTTGGTCAGATGGTAGTAAAATCCAGTACAGAGACGATATTTACCGTTTTGATAGACGAATCCATGGGAAAAGCTGAATTTAACAAAAAATAAGATTTCTTCATATTGCTGTTTTCTATAATCAAGTCAGGTACTAAGCCCCAAGTGTTTTTTTCATCTCCCTAAATAGCTATTCTGCTAGTTTGCACTTCAATTTATTGTTAGGTATGGTCGCCGTTCAAAATTTACTCACTGAAGATGTTAGGGGCCTTACCTGTGAAGTTAACCCGCAGAGATTTTATAAAATTTGTTGGTAGTAGTGTTGTTGTGACAAGTTGCGCACCGCCTCTTACTTTGGCAGCTTGTGTCAATCAACCTCGAACTCTGGCACTTAACAACCTTCACACAGGTGAAGCTTTAGAAAGCTGTTATTTTGATGGTAATAATTATGTTAATTATGAGCTAGGACGCCTTGATAATATCTGTCGAGATTTTCGTCAAAATGAAGTCCATCAGATGGATAAAAATCTATTCGATTTAATCTCCTTGATCCAATCTGAATTAGGTGTCAACAGTGAAGTCCAAATTATCTCGGGATATCGTTCACCTAAAACAAACCAAGCTTTGCGTTCATCGTCCAATGGAGTAGCTAAGAAAAGCTATCACATGCTGGGCCAAGCAATTGATTTCCGCCTAGAGGGTGTCAATTTGAAACAAGTTCGTGATGTAGCAATGGAATTTAAAGTAGGTGGCGTAGGTTACTATCCTAAAAGTGATTTTATCCACATAGATACGGGACCAGTTCGCTACTGGTAGACAGTAGATTCTAGCCATAAGGTTGTCAAAA
Source organism: Vibrio hepatarius (assembly GCF_018860525.1). GTDB lineage: Bacteria > Pseudomonadota > Gammaproteobacteria > Enterobacterales > Vibrionaceae > Vibrio > Vibrio hepatarius_B. Next base: position 22,121 of record NZ_JAHKPM010000054.1, on the reverse strand, counting down.
ACCTTACCAAATGTCATAGTCTTGCCAGTTTCAATATTGATTAAGGCTATGCTATGTCCCTCAAGTACCAAGTTGTTCCTGTTACTTCTTTCTCACAAAACTGTTCTATTGTCTGGTGTGATGAGACAATGGAAGGCATTGTTGTTGATCCTGGAGGAGATATTGAGCAGTTATTGTTGGTGATAAAAGATCGTGCTATCAAGGTAACCCAACTTGTTTTAACCCATGGGCACTTGGATCATGTTGGTGGTACACAATCACTTTCAAAACGGTTGGATAAGGTAGAAATTGTTGGGCCCCATCAAGATGATAATTTTTGGCTCCAAGGTCTTCCAGAGCAAAGTCAGATGTTTGGGTTTCTTCCAACTCAAGCATTTGAGCCAAATCGATGGCTCAATGATGGTGACGTAATACGTTTCGGTCATGAATCGTTAAATGTTTACCATACACCTGGGCATACACCGGGACATGTTGTATTACACAATGAAATCGCTAGGTTAGCTTTTGTTGGTGATGTTCTATTTAATGGTTCAGTGGGTCGTACAGACTTTCCTAAAGGCGATTTTGAAACTTTAATCAATTCAATTAAAACTAAACTATGGCCATTAGGTAAGGATGTTCGGTTTGTCCCAGGTCACGGACCAGAGTCGACCTTTGGTCAAGAGCGTATGTCCAATCCATTTGTTGCAGATAAGTTATCATAGTAGGTATCAGCTTCAAATCATTGGGTAGGTTGAACGTCAGTATGCCACTAAAGGCTAAGGTGTATTATCTGTTTCAGGTTCTGCTGATGCAATATAACGCCTTGCCAAACCAACAAACTCTTCAGCTGTTCGGTCTAAGTCTTGAGCAGAAATAAAGATATCATAATCAAAGTAGCTTCTCTGGTAATTCATACGGTTTGCCAACATTGCTTGTAAACCGCGATATTCTTTTCCTTGCTTATTTCTGTAAGGCTTTGAATCCAGTACAATATCTTCAAAATGAGCATTGAGTATGCTTTGTTTCATGCCTATATAAAGCAAAGCACGTTGATTCAAAAGGATATCTGTCGCTATTCTTGGGCATATGCTATTCAAATATGGAGAATAGTGCTTAAGCCTAATACCAACCCATGGTAGTGGTTGCTGCCAACCATGATCGTCATAATGGCAAATGCCGATTTTGTGGATATTATTCCATTTTACGACCCACCCCCCCTTGAATAAATGTTGTTGGAAATGAGTGGCAGTTAAGGTAAAAGAAACAGTGCTTTTTATTACAAGCCACTGAGCGAGCCCAAGTAAGACTAAAATAGCAATCAATGTAAGAATCGCTAGCTGTAAATTTGGTGAAAGCATGACTAGAAAAATTAAAATGATTATAATAACAGCAGCTAAAATCCTAGCCCATGGAGAAGAGAGTTGAATGGGTTGATGAGTTATATGTAGTGTTTCCATAAACCATTCCCGAGAAAAAAACCTAACTACTATAACTATATTCAATGCGGACAATAAAGATCACAATTAGTGTTGATTAAATTGTAGTCTTAACACAGTATATCACGCATTTTTGCGCCATTAGCCTTCTTAGATACTGTAAATGTCGTTAGATTTTTGCTATAAAACGCCATTAAAATTTTCACCACTGTGCTTGATGCAGTGAAATGGAGAGATACTCAATGAGATTAGCTCATAAGCGCAAAGTGCAAATGAAATTGCAAAAGCGTATTAAAGAGACGGCTGTAAATACAGAAACGCTTACAAGTAATAAGCCGCTGGCCGAGAAAAAAATTGCAGTCGCCCCTGTAGAAAATAAAGCGGTTGCAGGTACAGATGCGAACGCTTCATTGACACCTAAACAGCAACAGGTTTTAGAAATTGTGGCTGAAAACTTTGATGGTATCAACCCTAAAGGTATTGGCCTTGCTGCTGGTCAGGAAGAAGCAAAAGCGGCTTCTTGGGCGTCTGCTGCCCTTAAAAAACTATTAGACGAAAACTTAGTAGCAAAAGAACAACTTGCCGGAAACAAAGTTATTTATAAACCTGTTTAAATCGGCAATGTTACACTGTTTGCTTTGCAATTATAGCCTCGATAACTCCGAGGCTTTTTTGTTTCTTAACAAATGAAATCTTGTGATAGTTTGTCTGATAGTCTTGCTTAAAAATATTGTGATAGAGTGGGGGGATATACCTATTGAGTGAGTACCTCTATGACTTTTCCAACTAATATTCATCACTTGTACCATGCCCACATTTATTTTAACGAAAAAAGTAGTGATTTTGCGGCTCAGTTGCGAACACAAGTTACTCAAAAATTCATTTTTTCAATAGGACGTTTCAATCGCAATTTCGTGGGGCCACATACTATGTGGAGTTTCTCCGTCACTTTTGGTAAAGATGATTTTGAGGAATTTGTCCCTTGGTTAGATAGCGCTCGTGGTAACTTATCAGTTTTGATTCATGCAGTTACGGGGGATGACTTTAAAGACCATACGGACTTTGCCTATTGGATGGGAAAAGAGGTTGAACTTGATCTAACGGCTCTTGACCTCCCTTAATCAACGAATTCACCTTTGATAGCTTATAGCTATCAATTTTATAGATATGAATGTTTACATCAATCTAAAAGAAATGCGTATAGTGAACTTAAAGAAAGGCAAACGCCTAAGTAATTTAATAGATTGATGAGGAATAGGTTATGACAAATCAAGTAAACTTAATTGGCCTAAACAACGAAAAATCACAAGCACTAGCAAACGAGTTAAATGCTTTGTTGGCTCATTATCAAGTGCTTTATATGAATACACGTGGCTATCATTGGAATATTAAAGGTCAACAGTTTTTTGAACTTCATGAAAAATTTGAGGAAATTTATGTTGAGCTTCAGACTAAAATTGATGAGCTAGCAGAACGTATTCTAACGATCGGTTCTACGCCAGATCATAGTTTTAGCCAGTATTTAAGTAAAAGTCAGATTAAAGAACATCAGAATGCGACAACTGGTAAAGAGTGTATTCGTGGTCTGGTGCATGGTTTTAGTACACTACTTACCCAACAGCGTCAGATCTTAGCTCAAGCAGAAGATGCAGATGACGAAGGTACTGCAGCGTTAATGGGTGATTATATTCGTGAACAAGAAAAATTAATGTGGATGTTTAATGCTTATATGCACTAATATGTATTTGTTTAGGTGATCAGTTCTTTCTTGAGTTGTTGGTGAAGATATATATACTGTATGTATGACCAGTTACTGGAGGTGAATTATGTTGTGGGATACTATTGAACGTGTTAATCGCCTACGTCAAATGGCGTTAAATAACCAAGAGTTTATTCGTTCGGCCAAAGCACATGAAAAAGCGCTAGATTCACAGGAATTCGATAGCGCTAAAACTTTAAAATGTTCAGCTAAACCGAGAAAAGAAAAAGCTCTATCAGATATTTACCAGCAGTCGGAGTTTGGGTACGACCCATGTGATTTCCCTCATTAGTGATAAAAAAGCAGGGAAATCCTGCTTTTTTATTTACGATGTGTAGCATTGGCTTTAACAGTTACGTTGCCCCAAGACATTTTACCGCAGCCTGGTTTTAAGATATTACTATAGTTAGTGTGAGCTTTTACCACATCATTTCTGCCTAATTTTGTAATCATTAAACCTTCGGATACAGCATATCCCTTATATTTCTCATCTTTCTCATCTTTTCTAGAAGCCTTGATGTGATATCATACTCAATTAGTTGAATTTGTTAATAAACTAGGATGTGAAGTAATGAAGGTAAAAAAGGTGGCGTTCATTGGTTTAGGTGTGATGGGGTATCCGATGGCGGGCCATCTTGCTAATGCAGGTTTTGAAACGCGAGTATACAATCGAACTCAAGCAAAAGCTGAACAGTGGGTTGCTCAGTATCAAGGTGAATTTTCTTCGACACCTATCGCGGCAGCTGAAGGTTGTGATATTGTTGCGGTCTGTGTTGGTAATGATGATGATGTCCGTAGTGTTGTTTTGGGTGATGAAGGTGTACTCGCAGCAATGCAACAAGGGACTATTCTTGTCGATCACACTACAACTTCAGCAGAACTAGCTCAGGAACTCTCTGATGCCTGTGACAAAAAAGGTGTGTATTTCATCGATGCTCCCGTGTCCGGAGGCCAAGCTGGTGCAGAAAACGGTTCTTTGACGATTATGTGCGGTGGTAAACCACAGGCATTTGACATAGTGTCTCCATTATTTGATGTATACGCAAAACAAGCGGTTTTACTAGGTGAGAATGGTCAAGGCCAGCGTTGTAAAATGGTTAATCAGATCTGTATTGCAGGTATTTTACAGGGGTTGAGTGAAGGTCTTCAACTTGCACAATCTGCTGACCTAGATATTGAAAAAGTAGCCAATGTATTGAAGCACGGAGCAGCAGGGTCGTGGCAGATGGAAAATCGTGCTGTGACTATGTCACAAGGAAAATTTGATTTTGGTTTTGCCATTGATTGGATGCGAAAAGATCTCGGAATCTGTTTAAATGAAGCGAAAAGTAAGAGTTTGATGTTGCCAATGACAAAAGAGGTTGATGATATGTATGCTTCGCTTCAAGAGCAGGGTTTGGGTCGAATGGATACATCCGTTTTGATCCAAGCTTATAAAAAGTAGTGAAATGTTGAAAATATCGAACTGTACTATTCATTTAATAATTGCTTATTTATGGGAATGGTAAGAGTTAAAAAGCGCTAAACTTATTCCTATAGTAGTCGATAATAGTAATATGGCATGAAGAGACTATATAGTTAGGAAACAAGACCACAAGATTAATTTACTAGAGTGATAGGAGGTAGTAGATGAATGAACTAGAGCAAAAACGTGAATTTTATCGCTTGAAGTACCCCAAGAAAGCTAGGCCTTGTGTGCGTTTATATAACCAGATTTTTTATGTGACTGAAGTGTCTGAAGGTGGTATACGCGTAGTCATGAATATGTTTACTGACTGGTATAAAGGTCTTTCAATGTCGGGTACCCTTGAGCTGAATAGTAGTACAAAAATAGATGTTGAAGGTGCTGTGTTGCGTTTTGACAATGGAGAAGTGGTTGTCAAGTTAAAGCAAGGTCCTACTTTCAAGAATATGGTTGAAGAGCAACGCCACATTCGCCAAGAATACCCGGCTCACTTTGTTCGTGCTGCTTCCTAAAAAAGAATGATGCAGTATAAAACTGCTTCATTCTCTCATATTACAAATGACTACATTACTCACAAAAGTTAACTCATCATTGATGGGCTATTTACAGTTGGTAGTTTTCAATATTGTACCTTTACATTGATCACAATAATATGGTGGGATAGAAGTTCTGCATTTTCCCAAATGTAGATATTAAACAGCAGTTAACCCATATGCACTAATAAGGAAATCAAGTGATTACATTCCAGAACACGACTGATCTGCAAAATTCTGCTGAGATAACTTATAGTAATATGCAACCATACTATTTACATTATGAAATAGATTGGGATCTAGATACCATAAAGCAGAAAATTTTAACTTTAAAGAATATTGATATTTTGTTTGGCAGAGTACTCATTGGGGCTATTCGTCTAGAGCAAGACTCTGAAATTTTTTATCTGCGAGATTTACAAATTAATAAAAGCCATCAAAATAGGGGCATTGGTGCGGCAGCTTTCGAAGAAGTTAAACGTTTGGCTATTTCCACTGGTGCAAACATAATTAGATTGAGAGTGTTTAAAATCAGTCCTGCATATCATTTATATCAGCGATTAGGTTTCATTGTCGAGAAGGAGGAGGACAAGTTTTATTGTATGCAGTTCAATTTGTAGTAGATGTAAAGTTATGTTTAGTAACAGATTTCGTCATTACTGAAAAGCTAAAACTTGGGCAAAGTGTGCTTAATCTAAAGCTTAATTTGGACATCTCAGTATCGTATTCCATTCTATAAAAATAATTGATCGCAAATATTTTGGGAGGAAATTATTTTGAATAAACGAATTGTTTTTACAGGTGGCCCAGGTGGCGGTAAAACATCAGTATTAACGTATTTACATCGCTTGGGTTATGAGTGCGCACCAGAATCAGGGCGGCAAGTGATCCAAGAGCAGACGGCATCAGGTGGCATGGCGCTTCCATGGAAAGACAAGACAGCATTTCGCGACCAAATGGTTGCGCAGGAGATTCTTAACCATAACCAACACACTGGCGCTAACATAATATTTTATGATCGAAGCATCATAGACTGTTACGGATACAGTCAACTTGAGCAAATCTTCCTATCTACAGATTTGATAAATCGATGTAATGAACTCATGTATAACCCAAAGGTTTTTATATTTCCTCCTTGGGAGGAAATTTATGACAATGATGCTGAGCGCAGGCAAGATTTTAGTCAAGCGGTTGAGACGTATCATGAGATGGTAAAAGCATACAGAAATTTTGGCTATCAATTGATTGAGATACCAAAACTATCAGTAAAAGAGCGAGCAGATTTTATCATTAATCAATTGTCTGTCAGGGGGATAATTTAAGTATTTATCGCTCTTAGCTCTCTGTGTCACTTTAATGCTTTTGCTACACATTTTTCTTAGAGTGAGTTATTAAGTGAAGAGGAATTTACTTTGAATTATGAGCAGTTTAATGCATTTTGTCGTTCGCTACCGGATACAACATATGCCGTTCAAGGTGGTAATAGCCATATATGGAAAATTAACGAAAAAATGTTTGCTATTGGTGGTAGAGGCCGCAGTGGTAAACCTTCTTTTAGTTTCAAAACGTCAGATTCAAATTACGAATTTTTGAAAGGCCATAAAGGCTATTCTTCAGCCCCTCATGCGGCGAGCCGTGGCGGGAAATGGATCCAGCAACTTGATACGACTTGGTATCGAGATGACGAGCTAAAGCATTATATAACGGAGTCTTATCGTATGGTATTAAAGAGCAAAGATAAGACCCTGAAAACGGACTCAGGCGATGTTGCACTTGGTATCGGAAACTACAATGGGTTGAACAGTCAGTCAACTAAGCAATAATTTTCTCTGTAGTTATGTAGAATCTATTCCATCCGTTTCAAACTAACATATAGTTTTCATAAGTGGCTCTTGTCACGAATTATAATCGTTTTTTATTGGTAGATTGAACAAATGGGATGCCAATAACGTCCCACTTTATTTAAGGTCAAAATATTTATTGTGAGATATATAAGGAAAATAGATTGCTAAATGACGTTATAATCACTTCTAATGAAAATACATTTTTGCCAACGCTTAGACAGATATATTTGGCTTCAAGAAAAGCGACTTTCGAGTGGTTGAATGCCGACCAGTTTTGTATTTCTGACTATGATAAAGATGTGGAAGGCGAGCAGATATGGGTAGCCCTATATAAAGGTAAACCAATTGGATTTGTTTCTATCTGGGAGCCAGAATACTTTATACATCATCTTTATGTTTCGCCTGAATATTTGAGAAAAGGAGTTGGTTTCAAGTTACTTGAGTTTGTTAAATCCCGTTACGCTAGATTAAGCCTAAAATGCATGCAGCCCAATACACCAGCGTTAAAGTTCTATCAATCTCAGGGCTTTATTAGCCAATCACAACACATGGATGAATTTGGTGGATACCATTATTTAACCTATAAGGAATAGAGTATTTTGCACAAACCAGCTGCACTTCTTGTGCATGTGCCTGATGTATCTCGAGGCTTTGAATGGTACCAAAAAGCATTTCCTTTTGCTTCTTCTCGGTATTTGCCAGAGTTTGATTTTACTGTGCTCGATATCGAAGGCTTTTCATTAGAGCTTGTCCAAGCAGATGACAAGGTCCCGTCTGGGAAATCAGGAACCGTTCTTTATTGGTCGGTAGAAAATCTTAGGGAGTCGATGGATTTTCTGCACTCTATCGGAGCAACCTTATACCGCGGTCCTATGGAGATAGAGGGAGGTCTTTCTATATGCCAGATGGAAGACCCGTTTGGCAATCTTATAGGCTTGCGTGGTTTTAATGTTTAAAACAGCCACTCAATATTGAGTGGCTGTTTGAATTACCACATAAGGTCATCAGGTACGGCAAAGTCTGCGTACGGATCGTCTTCTGCCGGGATGTCAGATTCAGGCTCTTTTAGCTCAATAATGGTCTGGTTATCGCGTTGAGTGATTTTGTTTGCAACAACACTAGGGATTACGGCATATCCTTCACCACAACGTGCAATGGCGAGAATTCCTTTTATGAGCTGTTCACGCATTAGAGTATCTACGTACAATGACTTAACCAGAGTCCCATCGGTAAAATTGTATTTGATATCACCATTACTCAGGTTGAGCTTGTTCATTTCAATCAGCTGTCTGATTTGGGATTGGATCTCTTTGCTAAGGCGTTGTTCATTTTGTTCTGCGCTGAGCGCTTTGTCGCGTTCTAGTTGCTGAAGTTTTTGTTCTTCAACAGCAGCTTTAACTTCACGCGCCTGAACTCGCGATTTTTTAGAGCCTTTCTTGACCTTTTTTAGCTTCTTTTCATTCACTAAACCAGCTTTCAACATTTGTTCTTGCAGCGATAGCTTTGCCATGGTGTTTCCATCTCTATAGATAATGCTCACTATTTTATAGGCTCAAGGCGAGCAAATAAAGGTGCTTTAGTAAAGATCTTCATTCAATATCTGAGTATTATTTCTAGACGTGTTTTATTTGGTATTCACTGGTTGCTATTATCAAATCTGTTTTCACTGTCTTGTTTATGTACTTTGTTTGTTAAATATTCGGCAATTTTCATTTTTCTATTGATGTAGTTATGACTAATCGCTTTAATTATGATCACTAGGAATCTTATTGTACGACAGTTATTAAAGCCTTAAGGAGTTACTATGATTGTTGTTGCGCGTTTTTCGTTTCCGCATGAAGCTCATATTGCTAAAACAAGCCTTGAGGCTGCTGGTATTGAAAGCTACATTGCCGATGAGCACACTGTGAATACGCAATGGTTGTATTCAAATGCGATCGGCGGGGTACGCTTAATGGTCGCGAAACAAGACTTAGAGCAAGCCTCGATCATCCTAGAGACCGATTTTTCTACAGCATTAAGTGCTGAAAAAAGCGCCACTTCACAAGATTGTTGCCCAGAATGTGGTAGTGTAAATATTGAACCATTTACCAAAGGAAAACGGTCAGCTTTTTTGGTGTTTATACTGCTCGGATTTCCACTGTTTTTCTATAAGCATGGTTATCGATGTAGTGATTGTGAGCATTTTTGTGAAAATGTGGAATAGCTAAATTATTGGAGGGTTCCAATGAAGATAGCAGTAGTGGTAGGTACGTCGAAAGCAGATGGTAATACTCGTTATTTGGTTAATCAGTTTGTTGAACTGACCCAAGCTGAAGTCTTTGACTTATCAGATTACAAGCTTTCGTATTACGATTATTTTCATGAAAATCGAAATGATGATTTTATTCCATTGATTCGTATGCTAAAAAATTATGATCATATTGTCTTCGCTTCCCCTGTTTATTGGTATTCAATGTCAGCGCAGCTCAAAGTCTTTTTTGATCGTCTATCCGATTTGTTGACTATAGAAAAACCACTTGGACGCAAGTTACAGGGTAAAGAAATTTCTGTCCTCTCTACGGGTTATGAACAAGAACTACCAGACTGTTTTATTGAACCATTCGAATTGACAGCCAAATACATGCAACTGGTATTCAGAGGCTTTGGCTACCTTCCCGTTAATCAAGAAAATGACGTATTACGAGCTGCTACGATTGCACAGTGGTTTAGTGAAAGTATTTGTCATGAGTCTGTTGATTAGACTTGTTATCCTAATATTTTTAAGTCGTTAATATCACTCAATATGTACTTGCTTACTATACTAGTTCATTGATTTGTAAATACTTATAGCTCAGAATGTGTGAGTCTATTTTGAGTATTAAGGAGTATTTAATGATCACAATTCGCCGATATCAAATTGAAGATACGCAGGCCTTGTGGGAGGTGTTTTTCTTCACGGTACGTAAAATTAATCTTCAGCACTATTCTCAGCAACAAGTTGAAGCATGGGCACAGGATAGTTGGAATCAAGACATCTGGCATGAGAAAATGCTGCAAATCAACCCCTATATCGCGGAAATTAATGGTCAAATCGTAGGGTACACAGATCTGCAAGATTCTGGCTTAATTGACCATTTCTTTTGTCATTATCAATTTCAAGGTAAAGGTGTTGGACGAACATTGATGGAGCACATCGAACGAGAGGCTATTCAGCGTGGCATCTCAAGGCTTTATTCTGAAGTGAGCATCACCGCACGGCCTTTTTATGAACATATGGGATTTCAAGTTGTACGAGAACAACAGGTAGAAATGCGAGGCCAATGGCTACTAAATTTTGTTATGGAACGACACTTGTGAATCACTATAAATGCATACAAAGTGTCACGTGAACAGCAGTGTAGGTTTACCAATATCCATGTGAACAATTATAACCCTGAGCTATAAGCACATAACTTGTAAAAAAAATGTTACATCACTATATGGCTTTTTCCTTATCTTACGGACCTTCTGTGGCTCACTAGCATGATGTTACGTTTTGTTTACAAAAACTAAGTATTTTCCTGAGCTGATAATTTAAGTGTCGCTTATTCCCTTAACGTAAAAGTTAGTACAAGTTAATAGGAAAGGACATCAATAAATCACAGAGGAAAAAGCAATGACTCAAGAATATAACCCACTTGGAACAGATGGATTTGAATTTGTCGAGTATACGGCCGCATCAGAAGAGGGTATTGGTCAATTAAAAGCGTTGTTTGTTTCTTTGGGTTTTGCAGAAATAGCCAAACACCGCTCTAAAGAAGCATGGTTATATCGCCAAGGTGATATTAGTTTTATCATCAACGCCCAACCGCATAGTCAAGCAGAAGAGTTTGCTAAAATACATGGCCCGTCAGTCTGCGGTATGGCATTTCGCGTCAAAGATGCGGCAGTTGCACTCGAACATGCGCTTGAAAATGGAGCAGAGGAGTTTAAAACGGAAGTAGGGCCAATGGAATTAAGTATTCCAGCAGTATACGGAATTGGTCAAAGCCTGCTTTATTTTGTTGATCGCTATGGTAAGAAGAGCATCTATGATGTGGACTTCAAATTTTATGATGACGCCGCCGAACGTTTGAAAAAAGCCGATGTGGGTATGTTTGAAATTGATCATCTTACGCATAACGTTAAGCAAGGCAATATGGATACTTGGTCGGGTTTTTATGAGCGTATCGGTAACTTCCGTGAAATCCGCTATTTTGATATCGAAGGTAAATTAACAGGGCTAGTCAGTCGTGCTATGACCGCGCCATGCGGAAAAATTCGTATCCCTATCAATGAGTCGTCTGACGATAAATCACAAATTGAAGAATTTATTCGTGAGTACAATGGTGAGGGAATTCAGCATATTGCTATGTCGACCGATGATATTTATCAAACGGTTAAGACACTGCGTGACAGAGGCATGGATTTCATGCCAACGCCTGACACCTATTACGAGAAAGTAAACTCCAGAGTTGAAGGGCATACGGAAGATGTTGACAAGCTAAAGGAGCTGCAAATATTAATTGACGGCGCGCCGATGAAAGATGGCATCTTATTGCAAATCTTTACCCAAACAGTGATAGGCCCAGTGTTCTTTGAAATCATTCAACGTAAAGGCAATGAAGGTTTTGGAGAAGGCAATTTTAAAGCACTGTTTGAATCAATCGAAGAAGATCAAATTCGCCGAGGAGTTCTGAGCGATGCATAAGTGGATTACATTCCCTCACCGGGAGGGAGTGTGTTCCAAACAGGCACACGCAGACTTTCCGGATGAGGCCATATATGAGCGTGAAACAGGTCGAAGCGGTTTCTTCGGACCTGCCTCACATTTCCATCACCAACATGCTCCCACAGGTTGGATTGAATGGGAGGGCGATCTGCGGCCAAGAGCGTTCAACTTTAATCTGGTTGAGAAAGCGGCGCAGATCTCACCATGGGCTGTACCTGATCTGTTGTTTAACAATGATTGTAAGATACGTACTTGGCATCTTGAAGAAAAAATGGATTTTCTGGTACGAAATGCAGATGGTGATGAGTTACTTTTTATTCACCAAGGTAAAGCAAACTTATATAGTGATTACGGTCACTTAGAAGTCGGTGAGGGTGATTACGTAGTCATTCCACGTTCGACTAATTGGCGCATTGAACCTTTAGCGCCGATGTTCATATTAATGATTGAAAATACTGATGCGGCATACTCGCTACCGGAGAAAGGCATGGTGGGTAACCATGCTGTTTTTGACCCAGCGGTATTAGAAGTCCCGTCAATCAACCAGCAATTCAAAGACCAATATTCAGAGCAACAAACTCAAGTGCAAGTTAAAAGGCATGGTCAGGTGAGTGTTATTACCTATCCGTTCAACCCGCTTGATGCTGTCGGTTGGCATGGTGATTTAGCGGTTGTAAAACTGAATTGGCGTGATATCAGGCCATTGATGTCGCATCGATATCATTTGCCGCCTTCTGCCCATACCACTTTTGTCGGAGCAGGTTTTGTTGTATGTACCTTTGTACCTCGTCCAATTGAAAGCGATCCGGGCGCATTAAAAGTACCTTTCTATCATAACAATGATGACTATGACGAAGTGCTTTTCTATCATGCAGGAGACTTTTTCAGCCGAGATAACATCGAAGCAGGTATGGTGACTTTCCACCCAGCAGGCTTTACACACGGGCCTCATCCGAAAGCGTTCAAGGCTGGTCGAGAATACAAGAAGAAGTTTACCGATGAAGTAGCGGTAATGATAGATACTCGTCATGCGCTCAGCTTTAGTGATGAAGCTCATTCGGTTGAAAATCAGGAATATGTTTACAGCTGGAAATCGCAGCCAGAGAAATAAAAAGGGAATCAGAATGAAGTTAGCTACCCTAAAAAATGGAACTCGTGATGGGCAACTTGTCGTGGTGAGTAAAAACCTTACTCACTGCTCGACAGTGAAAGAGATTGCGCCAACATTACAGTTCGCACTTGATAATTGGTCGAAAGTGGAATCTCAACTCAATGAGGTTTATATCGCGTTAAACGATGGGCATGTTGCCGACTCTATTCCTTTTAAGCAAGAGGCGTGTGAATCACCATTGCCAAGAGCTTATCAATGGGCAGATGGCAGTGCATATGTGAATCATGTTGAGTTAGTGCGTAAAGCTCGTGGTGCTGAGATGCCACCAAGTTTTTGGAATGATGCCTTGATGTATCAAGGTGGGTCTGATGCTTTTATTGGCCCACGCGACGATATTCCAGTGGGAAGTGAGGAGTGGGGAATCGACTTTGAAGGTGAAGTCGCGGTGATTACTGATGATGTACCTATGGGTGCAAGTCTTAAACAAGCGGCCAACTCTATTCGCTTAATCATGCTAGTTAATGATGTTTCTTTACGGGGTTTGATCCCTAATGAATTGGCAAAAGGATTTGGTTTTTTTCAGTCTAAACCTTCATCGGTATTTTCACCTGTTGCCGTTACGCCTGATGAATTAGGGGATGCATGGGACGGTGGTAAGGTAAGTTTACCTTTGTTGTCTTACTACAATGGTGAAGCATTTGGCTGCCCAAATGCGGGTGTGGATATGACGTTTGAGTTTCCTCAGTTGGTGGCACATGCGGCTTTGACTAGACCTCTTTCAGCTGGTGCGGTTGTGGGCTCTGGTACGGTATCAAATAAACAGGGTACTGAATTTGGTACTTCAATAAAAGAAGGTGGGGTCGGTTACTCTTGTATCGCAGAAGTGCGGATGATTGAAACTATTCGAGACAGCAAACCTTCGACTCATTTTATGAAGTTTGGGGATACGATAAAGATTGAAATGAAGAACAAAGTTGGTGATTCCATTTTTGGTTCAATCGAACAGAAAGTGGTGAAATACTAATGTCGGATATTACTCTTTATGGCTATTGGCGTTCGTCGGCGGCTTATCGAGTCAGGATCGCATTAAATCATAAGGGACTTGAGTATCAACAAAAGTCTGTTCATTTAGTCAAAAATGGCGGGGAACAGCATGCGAGTGAATTCAAGTCTCTAAATTCAAGTCAGCTTGTGCCCGTCCTGGTTGATGGAGATATGCAGCTTAACCAGTCTCTGGCGATTATTGATTATCTTGATGAAGCTTACCCAAATGCTTTATTGACCCCTTTGGATAAGCAGAAACGCTATCTGGTGAAAGCCATGGCTCAGGATATTGCTGTAGATATCCATCCGCTCAATAACCTTAGAGTATTACAATACTTGGCAGATAAATTGTCGGTTAAAGAATCTGATAAATCGAGTTGGTATAGGCACTGGATATCTCTAGGCTTTGAAGGTTTGGAACTGAAATTGGCTAGAACCAGAGGCTTATATTGCGTTGGTAATGATGTGAGCTTGGTCGATGTTTGCCTTGTACCACAAGTGTATAACGCTGAGCGTTTTGACGTTGATTTAAACCGATTTCCAATGATAAAAGAGGTCACAGCTGCATTAAGAGAATTACCCACTTTTATTGATGCAGCACCAGAAAAGCAGCCTGATGCTGTTGTTGGTTAAGCTTACTTCTAGTGAAAAATATTGTTTCTATAAAACTTAAATAAACATGCCATCTTTCAGACTGTCTGAAAGATGGCATAAATTTATGTGTATAAAGTAATCTGCTTTTAAAAATCATAAAGTTAAATTAAGTGAAGTATGGAAAAAATCGATACTAGAGGATAATTTACTTTTTTTGTTTTTAAAAACTAGGCTATATAACCTAAATGTTTGACTAGTTATTCGTATATATCTTTTTCTATAGTCCTACTTTTTATTCTAAGGTGTTCACCTGATATCTCTTTAAATACTGGAGATCTAGTCTAGGTTGTAAGCAGATAAAACTAGGATGAAAAATGATTAAAAAGAAATTATTAATATTATCTATGTTAAGTATTCCTTTATATTCACTGGCGAACATCTCCGAATTCGATGATGAAAAACGCGAAGAATATTTACCAGAACTAACTCAAAATAAGCCCAAAAAATTAATTTTTGATTTGTTTAATGAAGAAAATGAAGTGTTAAGCTTGAACACCACAGTAAATAGAGAGATCAGAGCTTTAGTAAAAGATTCAGTGAATGAACTCACACTTGACGATGTTAAAGTAATACGAGAATTTGGTAAGGAAAACGGTTACCAAACATTTAAGCCAGGTGCTTATATTGGCCTTGTAAACTTCATTAAGCAGCAAGGATTTGATGGCCAGATAGATGCAGGAGTTTTACTTAGTACCATAGCCATGCTAAATGCCAATCTTGATAGTGTGCTGATCAATAATCCAAGTAATCCAAATTTTCAAGAAATGAAAATAGTCCAAGCTCTGTGTAAAAAAAATTCACTATCATTGACAAATATAAGTATTATTAGTCAGGAGCTTGTAATAGAAAATAACGATCGGGTTACCTACCGAAACCTGATAGATAAAGTGTCAGAAGTCGCTCATACCCCAGAGATTGAACAAGAAGAGCTATTATCATTTTTAGGAGCTAAAAATGGAAATAACCTTGCTTGGCTTCAGTTTGATCAAAAGTCTCAAGAGGTAATATCGGAGAAAATTATAAAGCCACTACTTGATAGAGAAAAAGCCAATGCACTGAGTGAAAGGTACCCTGCTGTATCAAAATATCTTATCGGTCGCATGATTGAAGGTTGGACACGATATCAAATACACAATTCTGACGGTTTATCCATCGAGCAATATAGCGCACTAAAAATTTATTCAGGTTCAAGCTATACCGAGATTAACTCAGCGTTAAGAACCGGAGTTGATTTTGATTTATGGAAAAATGTTGTTGAGGATGCGAAAAGTGGTATATATGTGTTGGCACAAAAAGCCAATGAGAGTGGTCGACATGATTTGCTGTTTAGAGGCTATGGTTCAAAATCAAATGCTCCTTATCACCCAAACGCATACACTGAAGGTGATGTTATCCAAGATAAAGCGTTTGTTTCCTCCTCAGAGGATATTGATGTAGCTAATTTTTTTAAAAATGGCTACAGCGGTAATGACGCCACTATCATGCATATTTTCAGCGAGAAAGGTGGACCGATAGAAGATATATCAACGTTTCCAGGTGAACAAGAAGTTCTGTTTGAACCATCGACAGAATTTAAACTTCTCCTGAAAGCATTTGATGAAAAAAATGGAATATTTAAACTTGTCTTGGAAGATGCTGATGCACCTTCAGATAAAGGGAGCAAAGGCTATGCTGATGCATTAACAGACTTGCCAGTAGGACCCAAGAAAAGGAAAAGTGAGTCTGAATCTTTATATGATTCTATGGCGCTAGAGATACCAGTAAAACCCAGTAATATTCAAACAGATCAACAAAAAGGACACCCATTGACATCAAACGAAGGAATAAAAGTTCATATAGGCCGAGTAACAAAGACCAATGACATGCATATTACTGTCGCATTTTTTGGGAAGTTAGCCAATAAAGATTTCATTAGAAATGTTAGATCAGATGTTAATAGAGAAGTCACTGTTACCTTCAACAAAGCTGAAATGTTTAACAATAACTTAGTTTTAACAAGCGATGTTGGTTCTGAATTGGAGGAACTGAAAGAAATTCACAATGGTCTTATAGAAGAAGCGAATGCAGAGGGCTTAAAGCTCAACGAAAAGTATAATGGAGGTAACTACCGACCACATTTAACTTTGGCAAGAGATGTTCCGATAGAAAAGCAGGCAGACTTGTTGGAATACCTTAGTTTCTTAACGGAGTCACCAATTTCGGTGATGGGTAATGTGACTATAGGTTATACCTCAATGTACACAAAAGACAGTGAACAAAGTCATTTCCATGATATTAATAGTGCCGATGGGTGGGGCGATTACTTAATGAAAGCTGTCTCAGATTTATGGTATCAGTATAAGCCTTAATGAAGAAGTATAAAAGCTGAGTCGATATAGGAATTAAGTACGTTGATAAGAATGCCATATTGCAGCTAGTCTGCAATATGGCATTAATATGTTTATGTAGGAGCAAAAAGTTTATTGTTAGCTTGTTCGCGAGCTAATGCTTTTTCATAGAGATAGGAAGACATCATCCCCCATGCAATCACATTAACCATAAAGGCTTTGATAAGATTGGTCGGGATGACAGGGATGGCTTGGAAAACAAAAAATGTACAGAGACTAGCAGCACTGCCAACCAATATCCCTCTGATTTTCCAATTTTCCTGAAGCCAAGGAACGCAGTAAAACAATGCCCATAACCCTCCCCAAAAGACTTGCTTGTAGATAAAGAGATGATCGGGTGTAGGCAATCCTTGCAATGGATTAATAAGGTAAATCGCTAAGACATTGGCGACACTACCGACAAAGCCAGCTCCTAACGCGATAATAATTTTTTTAACCATAACTATTGTTCCAACCCAAATTGAATGAAATGTCATCGGTGAGATGGTGGTTTTATTCGCCCTGCTCACCTTGCTTTAAGCAATATCCCTAGACTAAATTCGAGAGACATTCTATGAAAGAACAAATCAATTAATTATTAATTTCATATGGTTAAATATATTTTAAGAAAACTTGATGGGGATCGTGATTTTAAACTAAATTGAGGATCTTGAGTCGATGACACTAAAAAGTCATGCTTTGTCTGAGTCATAAGTGAAATCATATCAGCAGTTCGCTTACTAAAGCTGGTTGTTGTCTTTTTGATTCAGTTTTTAAGCTACGATGATGAGAGGTAGTAATGAAAAAATATCGACATAATCAATTTGATGAAAGAGCGATAGTGTCAACCGAGTTCTTTTCTTGCAGTCAGAGCTGCAGAGTCGGCTTGTATGGTATAAGTGGATATGGATTTTTATCATTTTGATTTTAAAACATATATCTTTAGAAACCTCTCTTGGTATGAGCTGTTTTGGAATGGAAGGTACGAATAAACGTTTCTACTTAACACACGAATATTGACTATTACAGTTCACCAAATTGAGCTTAAAGCTTCTGAGTAGAGAGGGAAATAGTGCGTTGAACATTATTAAAGCCTCCTCTTTTTAGACACTCTATAATAAATACAATTATATAAATATATTATTGAGCTATTTATGCCACAAGACCTGAACAAAATGAATGCTCTCAAAATCAATATCATCATATTGATCTGTGTTTTTGGCGGAGGTGTATTGTTGCTCACTCCGTTTTTGTTCAATAATCTGCATGAGAGAAGCACAATAGAAAAGCACTTAGCAGCGATTAAACAGACTACACAAGACATTATATATTTTGATGAAGTACTAACGATGTCTGCACGAATGTATGCATTTACTCAACATCCTCACTGGGAAGAACGTTATTTTGAGACTGCGGATAGGCTGGATAACGCGTTGCAGAAGGCTAAATCTTTAGAGCCTAAAGTAAAAGAGGTCATTGACGCTACTGCACATACTAATGAGCAGCTTATAGCGATTGAAATGAGGGCGATTGAGCTAGTCAAAAAGCAGCGCTATTCTGATGCACAATCTTTATTGTTAAATAATAAATACTCAATTATCAAAGCAGAGTACGAAAAGTACGTGCTTCAAGCACTGAGAAAGTCCATACATCACAACGAAGTCGTGCTCCTACAAGAAATAACGGCAACAAAAAACTGGCTCCTCAGCTCAGTCTTTTTATTATTTGTCTTATTTTTATCATTATTAATCTATTTCTATCGTTATAACAAAAGAACAGAGAGTATTATCAGCTCAAACGTTAAAGAACTGGAAAGCAAAGTGCAAGATCTCGAAGCATTAACATCAGAGTTAGAAGATGCAAACCATGCCAAGTCTGACTTACTGGCGAAAATATCTCACGAGCTTAAAACGCCTATTAATGGTATTCATGGCAGTTTACAACTGATTGATTCTAAAGAAGTAGGCAAAGATACTCAGGTACTGGTGAGGAATGCAATTTTATGTAGTGACATGCTAGTGAAGCTAGTTGATGATATTCTTGATTTCGCTAAACTTAACTCAAATAAATACACCCTTAATATAGAAGAATATAATATAACAGAGTTGTTAACTTCCGTTGAGAAGATTTATACAACGGTATGCGAAAATAAAGGCGTAGATTTTCATTTATCTAATAATATCGACTCGCCAATTCGCCTCTGTGATGGCTTACGCTTTAAACAAGTTATATTTAATGTACTAAATAATGCAACAAAGTTTACCGCAAACGGGTCTGTGACTTTAACCGTTCAAGAGTTAGGTGTGGCAGGAGATCTTCGGGTTGATATTACTGACACTGGAATCGGGATGAGCCCTACCTCTCAAGCAAAACTTTTCAATGAATTTGAACAGGGTGATAGCTCTATTTCACGTACGTATGGTGGTACTGGTTTGGGAATGTCCATTGTTAAATCACTAATGGACGTAATGGACGGAAAAATAGAAGTATTAAGTGAGCTAGGTACTGGAACTACGGTTATTTTACATCTCAATTTTCCGTTCATTGATGATGGGGTAGTAAAGGTAGATATTACAAAAGACCCTGAGTATTACTCTGCTCTTAAAGGCTTAGGTGTTCTTGTGGCAGAGGACAATAGAGTGAATAAAATTGTTATCACTAAATTCCTTAATAATATTGGCATTTCACCCATTATCGCTAGTGATGGGCAAGAAGCTTTAGATATGGTTTCTGATGAAATTCATCTAATTCTTATGGATATCCAAATGCCGATCATGGATGGAGTGACCGCTTGCCAAAAAATTAAGCAATTAAGACCAGATTTACCTATTATAGCCGTAACCGCAAACGTGCAAGAAAGTGAAATTAAAGATTACCTTAGCAAAGGGTTTGGAGATGTTCTTCCCAAACCAATCAAAATGGAAGATCTCTATTGTTCTATTCACAAAGCCGCTATTGCTTCGAGTGATTTGGTTAAGATCAAAGATCACCATACACTTTTTTCTAACAATTAATGGATAACGGAGGAGTAGCAACGCATCGTTTAGTTCTTTAAGTCATAAACTGTATTTTATGACTTATTTTTAACTGGGATATTAACAGGTAACTGCCCAGAATAAATGACATTTCTTGTCTCTTGATCAACGATTTTGTACTGCAATCCGGTGACAATTGTGGGCTTAGTCATGTAAATAAATGAAGTATCACTTCCTCGACCTAAGTATGTGGCGGCCCCACGTCCTCCTCCTCCATCGCAAATTTCGAAGGAGTGCTGGCAAGTGGGACGAATAAAAATTAGCGATTCTTTATCTATGTCATAATCAAATGAAATATTTATTTCAGAATTAGTAGCTATTTCCCCTTCAAAACCAGTAATTTTAAATTTATTTATGTGGTTAGAATTATGTTCATTGGAAAAACTATTAACTGAGAATAAAAACGACAAGCATAATAAGTATTTATTCATTTATATATCCTATTTAAAATATGAATGGGTGATATTTCCACAGCTGAAACAGATAAATTAAAATACTATCTATATAGGACTAGTTTCTCTTAATCGAGAGAAATTTATGTCTTTTGCAACGAAGATAGCATTAAAGTTGAGAGTAAGCTCAAGATCGGTTATTTGGGTACAATGGTATTTTATCCTTCGGCTACTGTATTGATTCTGAGAAGTAAGTGGTGCCATAAATATGTTCTGATGGATTCACGATGGTTGCAATAGTTGTGGACCTTGCATAAACCCCGTTACTCTTACTCAAATAAACATATCTTTTCATCTATCATTTTAAATTTAATTATTTGTGATCTTGTTCTGGCATTTGACTCTTTTTCTGACTATTTTGTTAATGTTGATATGCACTCAGTCACACTTATGGCGCTGTATATCAGACTAATCGTCAGTAGTAAGGCTTAATGCATATAACAAGGAAAAGAGCACAATGAAAAATACTATCTGCTCTGGCTTGGTGATCTGCGCTGTTGCTGTTTCTGCAAATACTCATGCCGAACCGATGAACGAAGTTGTAAACAAACTAGCACTGGGGTGCTACGCCATCCAATCACCCCATAATGGCACATTTCTAACCAAATACGATAAAGGGGGACCCGTGAACGATGGTCTAAGCTATCGTTTTGAACAGGTCCCTGAAAGCCAAGCAGAGCGGTTTTATATGAAGCCGACATCATTTTCTAACTTTTTTATGACCGACAGAGAGGGGCGGTTTCTCGCCAGTCACATGCCAGCACAGCTAAGTGCTGGGCGTTATGTCGGCACATTTTCTGAATGGAGGATTTCGTCAAATGAGATTGAAGGTGAGCTGCGTTTTGGCCTATACAATAATGCCCTGAAAATGGGGTTAAGGCATAATTGGCAAGATGGTGGGCTGTATTTTTTTGACTTATTAAATCCAAGAAATAAAAACAGCGAGAGAGAATTCCAACTGGTTGAGCAATCGGGTTGCAAGCCTTTCCCTGAAGTAGAAGTCAATGTGACAGGTAACCGCTTAGCATTGACTGGAGAAGTGAATGAGCCAATTCGGGGGTATGTTGACCCGCATACTCATATTACCTCATACGAATTTATGGGCGGAAAAATGATGCATGGCAAGCCGTTTCATCCGTGGGGGGTTGAAGAAGCGTTAAAAGATAGTTCTGAAGCTCACGGGCCAAATGGCTCACTGGATATTATTGGTAACTTACTCGCCTTTAACGATATTACTCATAGATATGATACTCGTGGTTGGCCTGACTTTCCTTTTTGGCCCAACCATAAAGAAATGAGTCATATGGGTTATTACTATAAATGGATCGAGCGGGCGTATTTATCTGGGTTGAGGTTAATGGTCAGTCATCTGGTGGAAAATGAAGTGCTTTGTCATGTCCAGTCAACGGTGAACCCTGGCAGTTGGATAAACCCCAATAGCTGCAACACCATGGAGAGTATTCGATTACAAGTTCTCAGATTAAATGAAATGCAGGACTATATTGATGCTCAATCGGGTGGTAAAGGGAAGGGTTTTTTCCGTTTAGTAAGTTCACCTAGCCAAGCTCGTCAAGTTATTTCTGAAGGGAAGATGGCAGTCTTGGTCGGGGTTGAAGCTTCTGAAATCTTCAATTGTGGTAAAAAAGATGCCTGCAATCGTGCAACTCTAGAAGCAGGGATTAATGAGCTGGCTCTTCTCCGCTTAGAT
>NZ_JAHKPM010000003.1 GCF_018860525.1 Vibrio hepatarius | reverse complement strand
TCAGCGGCTGCGTCCTCTTCAGTAAACCCAGATAATTCAGCGTCATCAATCTCTGCCGCTTCTTCTTGAGGCTCAGCTGGCGCTTCTGGCTCTGCTCCCTCGCTTAATTCAGCGGCTGCGTCCTCTTCAGTAAACTCAGGTAATTCAGCGTCATCAATCTCTGCCGCTTCTTCTTGAGGTTCAGCTGGCGCTTCTGGCTCTGCTCCCTCGCTTAATTCAGCGGCTGCGTCCTCTTCGGTAAACTCAGGTAATTCAGCGTCATCAAACTCTTCATTATCAAGCACCGCAGTTTCTTTTTGTGATTCTTCAGCTATATCAACCGGATCGGTTTCCTTAGCCATATCTTCTTCTGTTAGCCAGTCATTATCTTGAGGTAATCCAAACTCATTCGGGATAGATTCAGGTATTGGTACCTCTGGAGCAGCGTCTTGAATATCATCAAGTGAAGTGCTCTCATCCTGCTCAGCCACTTCTGGCTCATCGCTAGGCATGTCCAGATCGGGAGCGTCAGCTTCATCGGGCGCTTCGACCTCATCAACAGCGTCATCCTCATCAGGAGCGCCATCCTCATTAAAAGCAGCTTCTATTTCAGCTGGCTCAGAGTCCTCAATATCATCAAGCGAAGTGCTCTCATCCTGCTCAGCCACTTCTGGCCCATCACTAGGCATGTCCAGAGCGGGAGCGTCAGCTTCATCAGGCGCTTCGACCTCATCAGCAGCGTCATCCTCATCAGGAGCGTCAGCCTCATTTAAAGCACCTTCTATTTCAGCTGACTCAGAGTCCTCAATATCATCAAGCGAAGTGCTCTCATCCTGTTCTGCCACTTCTGGCTCATCGCTAGGCATGTCCAGATCGGGAGCGTCAGCTTCATCAGGCGCTTCGACCTCATCAGCAGCGTCAGCCTCATTAAAAGCAGCTTCTATTTCAGCTGGCTCAGAGTCCTCAATATCATCAAGCGCAGCGCTCTCATCTTGCTCAGCCACTTCTGGCTCATCGCTAGGCATGTCCAGATCGGGAGCGTCAGCTTCATCAGGCGCTTCAACCTCATCAGCAGCGTCATCCTCATCAGGAGCGTCAGCCTCATTAAAAGCAGCTTCTATTTCAGCTGGCTCAGAGTCCTCAATATCATCAAGCGCAGCGCTCTCATCTTGCTCTGCAAATTCTGGCTCATCGGTAGGCATGTCCAGACCGGGATCGTCAGCTTCATCAGACACTTCGACCCCATCAGCAACGTCATTCTCATCAGGACCGTCAGCCTCATTAAAAGCAGCTTCTATTTCAGCTGGCTCAGAGTCCTCAATATCATCAAGCGCAGCGCTCTCATCTTGCTCTGCAAATTTTGGCTCATCGGTAGGCATGTCCAGATCGAGAGCGTCAGCTTCATCAGACGCTTCGACCCCATCAGCAACGTCATTCTCATCAGGAGCATCAGCCTCATTAAAAGCAGCTTCTATTTCAGCTGGCTCAGAGTCCTCAATATCATCAAGCGCAGTGCTCTCATCCTGTTCAGCCACTTCTGGCTCATCGCTAGGCATGTCCAGATCGAGAGCGTCAGCTTCATCAGACGCTTCGACCCCATCAGCAACGTCATTCTCATCAGGAGCATCAGCCTCATTAAAAGCAGCTTCTATTTCAGCTGACTCAGAGTCCTCAATATCATCAAGCGAAGTGCTCTCATCCTGCTCTGCAAATTCTGGCTCATCGCTAGACATGTCCAGATCGGGAGCATCATCTTCATCAGGCGCTTCGACCTCATCGGCAACGTCATCCTCATCAGGAACGTCAGCTTCATCAGTAGGCATTTCCAACTCAAGCTCTTCAACAGCCTCAGGCTTTTTTGGGGTATCTAATTGCTCCTGTTGAGCAAGAAGGTCTTCCTCAGCTGTCTCACTTGTTTCAGTCGAAGATGGGGTATCTCCCACCAAATTTGAGGAAGTATTAATATCTTCAGGTTTATTTTGAGCAACATCTGGGTTTTCAGCCTCATCAACCGCTGAAGTCAAAGAATCATCTTCTGCCTCCGGCTCTAATAGTGGGTCTCCTTCTGGAGCCGCACTCAGCATATCATCGATAAAATCTTCACTAGAGAATTTATCTTCGTCAGTTTGAGCATCAGAATCATTATCGGTTGCTACTGCTTTGTCTTGCTCAAATTCGTTTTGAAAATGTTCGTCTGAGGCGTCATTATCCTGATTATCAATCTCCGCCAGCTCTTCAAAAAGGTTTGTCCCTTCATCACCGAGATCTTCAGATAATTGACTATCTTGCTGCTCATCCAGCAATACTTCATCCAGAGTTTCTGTTGAATCAACATCAATATCATCGCTACCATCAGTAATCAATTCGTCAAATGAAACATCTCCATCAATGCTATCTTCAGAGAACTCAGACAATGAATCGGTGGTAAAATCGTCGGTAGCACTATCTAATTCATCACCTTCATCAATCAGCTCATCCAGTAAATCTGTACTCTCGGCCGAGACATC
>NZ_JAHKPM010000036.1 GCF_018860525.1 Vibrio hepatarius | reverse complement strand
TATCCTTCCGGCGCTTGTGCCGTGTGAGCTTCCCATACCCTCTTGACGGCTTGTGATACCGCCCCCTTCGTCACTCCCAACAACGTCACAAATTCGGTTTGAGGTTTTCCCTCTACTAAGACCCCGTGCGCTATCTGTAGTGTTTGAGGTCCCACTTCCAAACTCTTGATTGCAGCCTGAAATTGAGACTCTGTTAGCCTTTTCTTCATGGATTGCACCCATATAAACCCCACACCCTAATTGTAAAAATTTGACGGTGACAGCCGCCTAACTCAAAAAAAGTATAGCTAAACTTTATTATAGGGTCAATACTTTAGCGGCTAAAATTACGTATCTTTTGGCCTATATATCGAGACAAAGTAAGTAAGTAGTGTTAGCGCGAGAAAATGCGCGAAGAACGTCCATCCAGCGTGAACTTCTGGATTATCCCAATAATAAAAGGCTCGAATAGCCTGGAAAAACACATTAATGGACACAATCCATTTAAGAACGGGCCAAATCAAAACAGTTGTAATCCAGATCCAACGTACAATGGCCGCAAAGAATCGCCCTTTCTTAGCGGGTTTCTGCGGCTTAGTATCTGATACTTTATTAACTTGTTGTTCATGTTCAGGTGGGGAATTGGAACCCGTAGGCCCAACTTTGGGAAACTTCACTACGTTTGACATTTTCTTGACCCTCCACGCTATCCGTGCTCCAATTATCTATTGCTCACTATTCGGGACCACACCCTAACGAGCAACAGGTTTGGTGTGACAGCGCCGGACCAAGCGCCTCGGTTATCACCGAGGCGTTATCTATTTAATCTCAACCCAACGCAATTCTATTTATAGTCATCGACATATCTCGGTTTATGACCTTGATGATTTATCCGGCCTTAACCTGCACGATAGGACATATTGCCCTAACAAGTCAAGTTAAATTTTTCGGTAAATCGAAATAAATTTTAGCCGCTAAAATGTGATTCTGCTAATTACGATTCTTTCCAAATAACTCCCAGTCCAGCCAAGTAGCAAAGTTGCCCCCAAGCTGAATATGGAATATTTGACTCTTCTCCGGTCCAACGTCGAACCGTTCGCGAGCCACTAGGCCCCAACCCTAATTTTTTCGCCGCTTGGCTACCAGTAAGCCCAGCTAAACGCAAAACCTCTCTAATTTCTTCACCTGTTGGTCGTGACCATTGTTCAGCAGGTCGAAGACACTCTAGTCTAATATTTACATTATTCATTAACTGTTTACTCCGTATCAGATACTAAACGCAATTGATTAAAAGCATAAATCGACTGCACTGCCTTGGGATCATTTTCAAGAACTCGGCTCCCCTTTCTGTTGATCCGATATGTTTCTGGCTTGTCATCATGCGCCCAAACCTGAGAAGAAGAAGAACTTACCGAAGTTATAATTACAAACTTACCAACGTCACTTTCAAAAACAGGATGATGAACACTTATAACCTGGCAACGCTGTCCAGGAATGAACTGCCTACTTTCTGGCGTTACTTTTTTGTGTTTTTCAACCTCTCGTTGAGGTTTGGAAATGACTGGAGTCGCTTCCGGTAGATT
>NZ_JAHKPM010000048.1 GCF_018860525.1 Vibrio hepatarius | reverse complement strand
ACAGTGGTGGTGACAGGCCAGGGTAAAGCTGGCACTGCAATGGAAGCTGAGACTGCAACGGATGAGCTAACAATATATAAGGTAAATGACCCAGAACTCACCATTGTGGCTTCAGACTCTTCGGCCAGTGAACCTAACGATAGCGGAAGGTTTAGGATTACTGTATCAGAGGCATTCGCTCAAGATACAACAATGAATATAGCTATATCAGGCACTGCAAGAAATGGTACTGATTATACAACTATTCGGCAAACCCATAACTTCCGTGCAGGAAGGCAAACATTGGATATTCTAGTCACTGTCAGAGACGATTCTGTAGAGGAAAATAGTGAGACGGTAGTAGTTACTTTGCAAGATGGAAACGGGTACGTCGTAGGTTCATCCTCCTCAGCAACGGTTACCATTAAGGATGATGACGAGCTCCGCGTTGTGCCAATGACGGTTGAGGTTGAGTGTATAGCAGACGGTTTCCCATTCTCTGTACGTACAAGGCTTTGGACAAGAGTATCGAACTCTTCTGGAAAAACTGGATATATATACGAACCTCATAAGGGGTGGAAAAGGATTCCATCAGATACGAATAGGAAAGAAATTGATTATCAAGAAACTAATCAAGCAGGTAAACAGTTAGTTGAAAGATTTAGGGATTCTCATGGTGTGGTATCAAATTATTTCTCCCTACCAGCTGATGAAACTAGATGCCATTGGCAAATTGGTCATAACGCTAATGGAAAGTGGACTCATTCCTATAATGGCTATAGTAAAATACCATAGTAAGTAACTTTTAAATCTTAATTGGCATCCTATCCTAACTAAATTTCAAGGGTAGGATGTCAATATAATTTGCGTAATGATTCTGCCTTTCTAAACATTGAGGAGGGCAATGAGTAATAAGATTGCTCTTTCCTTCCAAAGCTTGTCCATATTGCCATCTTTTAAATTGATCTTTCCTGAACATATGCATTTCTTCGAATCCTTTAATTGTGGTGTAGGCCGTTTTCATTGATTTAAAGCCACTGAAAGTGGTTGATAATCCGTTTGAGTTTGCCTTATTTGAAACTGAACCTTAAGACCTTCGACAATTCTCCTCCATGAAGTGAAGTCGTTGCCGCATCGACCAATTTTCAGGATAAAACTCGCTTGGTTTTCTGCCTCATGCATCGCTTCTAGTGTGGAATGAATATCATCAGTCACCTCTGTATCATGCAAGCCACTCTGAATCATCGCCTTATTTACAAAGGCATTTGTGGCCGATGAATTACGATTGTGGTTTAGAAAAGAAGCAATGACATGACAAACCAATTGACCGTTTAATAGTAGTACCAGCTCTCACCTTTGATTTTTATGTAGGTTTCGTTCATTCCGGATACTGATGTTATTTACGCCGAAGGTTGTATCTGAGGATTGTGCGTAAATTTGACTCCCCCGCGTTGAATGAAAACTGGGTGAATATTAATCTAGACATTCAAAGTTTTCACAGAACCTACGAGAGTCCATGATGTATTTGTAGTAGCCCACGCGATAGTTGAGAAAAGCTATGAATATATAATGTACTCGACACTTGGAGTGAGATCATTACCTTGATTGGACCCAAGTCGATGTTTTTGATATTAACGAATGCATTTTATTATTGATTCTTTATGTGAATATATTTATTAATTTGTATTTTTAATTGTGATTTATTGTCGTTTGAATTTTTCCTTCTTATCAAAAAAGTAGTTCAAATAAATGATAAAAATAAACTTAAATACTAAATTTTCTTTAATGTTTTGTTTTATTCATGGTTTTTACATAGATAATCAAAAGTGTTTTTTGCTAGTTTTTTAAGCTGATTTTTTGAAAAATGCATCTTAATATCAGACAATTAGCTTGTTTTTTTATTTTTTAGTAGTTACTTATGCTTGTGTGTTTTTCTGTAAAACATGTGCTTTTAGTGTAAATGAGTTAATTTTGTAAACTTAGTTTTACATAGTGTTAGGGGTGGGGGAAAATCCCGCGCTCTGTGTTGTGATAATTCAATCATTAAAAATTACTATTTATCGCGTTGCAGCGCTAAATGTGATGTTAGTCCATGTGTTGCCACATAATTTAACACTAAGGGTATGGAAAAGAAGCCATTCTAGTTGTGAACAGAATGACAGGTTTTCTGAGCAAAAAAAAAGCTAAGCGGCCTTCTGACCTTATCGATACAAATTCTAAAAAAACATAAGAGTAGTTATTAGTATGAACAGCAAAATTAAATTTATCGCACTTTCAGCATTAGCTTCAGCAATGACATTCACCTCAGTGGCTTCTCAAGCAGCCGTTAATGGTAGCGTAGAAGTAAAATTCCAAAGCTCAATCACGTCAGCTTCATGTGAAATTGG
>NZ_JAHKPM010000007.1 GCF_018860525.1 Vibrio hepatarius | reverse complement strand
TCTGTCCAACAGAGTGAATCAAATTACCTGATTAATAAATTTCGGCTTAAATTTATCGGCAAGAGACTTCTCGACGTGGGCTGTGGTGATGGAAAAATTTCGAATTTAATGAGTAATATGGGAGCTAAAGTTACTGGAATTGATACTTCCAGTAACATGGTCAAATTTGCCATAGACAAGTACCCAAATTGCCAATTTCATATGGAAACTGCTGAAGAGCTATTAAAGCATCAGAATGACTATCAAATAATAACCAGCTTCAATTGCTTACATTGGATATCAGATATTGAAAAAGCTCTGCATGGCATCAAAGCAAGACTTGTTAATGATGGAACATTTATTGGATTGATCTACCCAAGATGCACCGATTTATGGGATGCCGCCGATTGGTGCGAGACTCTACCCCTATATACGGAGCTTTCTAAATCTTTCACTAACCCTTACCATTTCCATACTAAAGAAGGTATACGGTCGCTTCTTTCACAAGCTGGATTTCACAAAGCCATCCTATGAGAAGAAGAGAAACAAGCAATATTTCAAACCCAAGAAGACTTCATAAACTATATAATAGGCTGGTTGCCGCACTATAGTCATTATGGACAAGGTTTTATTGAACCTTGGTTTTATAAATATAGGGAGTTGTCACAGCAACAACTGAGTAAAGAAGTCATCATGCGGTATAACACTATTTTCTTCACCGCCTCTTGAATATTAATATCATTATAATCAGTAAAGACTAAATTAAGTGTTTTATTACAAGCTTTCAAATAACCTAAGATTGAAACATCCTTATCGAATATAGTGAACTCATCAACATATTTTTTCCAAGGCTATAGTGATTAGAATTTCTAAAGTATTTGAAGAGAGAGCCCAATCAAATACATCTTTACTTGATTTAAGGCCAATCAAAGGTAGAGTTCTCTCCACATGTGTTCTAAAAGTGCTGTATTTTATATTAAGCTTTGATGAAATAACTCTGCTGTCACACCGCAAACACAGCAGTGATAAACAATCAATCTGCCGATTAGTCAGGTTTAGATGTAATAGTCTATTTACTGCTAGATACATATCATCCCCAAGCGCTTTTTTGGCAACGTAGGGAGCTGGTGATATCTGCTCAACTACAGATGAAACTTGTACGTCAGCACAGTATGCATGGATTTTTTGGTCAAACATGACTAAGTCTGTTGTTCCCGAATACCGGACTGGCTTACCAGTTGCTGCCACTCCTAAAAATTCTCCCAGATGATCGCCCTTAACTTCCCACTCAATATTGACTCTATCTTTATAGATTTGCAGTGTATTCTCCCGATACTGCAAATTAGGAAAGCCTCGAAACCATATTGACAAAGCATCCGATAATTTTTCGCCACCCACGCTTTGTTTTACTGGTGACTTAACTAACACTTGAGGTATCAGAAAGTCATTCAAGCTCTGATGACCTCCCTCTAGCCAGACATGAGACATAAAGTCTCTGGCTAGCTTAATCTTAGGGTCCCTGTGATACATATTCCACCCAACTAATATCAGAATAAATAAAGGGCCGTAACTAAGGCAAAAATGACCTAATATGGACCCAAGACTAAATACCTATTGTTTCATATGCAATTCAGGATGGTAACCTTTTGTGAATAAAAATTTTTAGATAAAAAAAGGCCCAAGCATGTGCTTGGGCCTTTATAGTGGCGGAGAGATAGGGATTTGAACCCTAGATACGCTATTAACGTATGCCGGTTTTCAAGACCGGTGCTTTCAACCACTCAGCCATCTCTCCATAAATTGTCACTAAAACTTAGTCTTACTTTGATGCTATGCCTTAGCTTGCGTTACGAATAGTAAATTCATAGCGCTTAATAAAAGCCTGGCGATGTC
>NZ_JAHKPM010000027.1 GCF_018860525.1 Vibrio hepatarius | reverse complement strand
CGTAAACACTTAGCTAATGCTATCCGTGCTCTTAGCATGGACAGCGTACAACAAGCCAATTCTGGTCACCCAGGCGCCCCTATGGGGATGGCTGACATCGCTGAAGTTCTTTGGCGCTCTCACCTCAACCACAACCCAGCGGATCCAGAGTGGGCTGACCGTGACCGTTTTGTGCTGTCTAATGGTCATGGCTCAATGCTGATTTATTCTCTGCTGCACCTATCAGGTTATGAGCTTTCAATTGATGAACTGAAAAATTTTCGTCAGCTTCACTCTAAAACGCCAGGCCACCCTGAATATGGCTATGCGCCAGGTATTGAAACGACCACTGGCCCTCTAGGTCAAGGCATTACCAATGCTGTAGGTATGGCGCTGGCTGAAAAGGCCCTTGCGGCGCAGTTTAATAAGCCAAATCATGATATTGTCGATCACTTCACTTATGCCTTTATGGGTGATGGTTGTCTGATGGAAGGGATCTCGCATGAAGCGTGTTCTTTGGCTGGCACACTAGGCCTTGGCAAGTTGATCGCCTTTTGGGATGATAATGGCATTTCAATCGATGGGCATGTTGAAGGTTGGTTCTCTGACGATACACCAAAACGTTTTGAATCATACGGTTGGCATGTCATTGCGGCGGTAGATGGCCACGATCCTGAGGCGATCAATACAGCAATCCATGCAGCAAAAGCGGATCCTCGTCCAACATTGATTTGTACTAAAACAATCATCGGCTTTGGTTCACCGAATAAATCTGGCTCTCACGATTGCCATGGTGCCCCTCTTGGCGCAGATGAAATTACGGCTACTCGTAAGCAACTGGGTTGGGAACATGGTCCATTTGAAATCCCTGCGGATGTGTACGCCCAGTGGGATGCCAAAGAAGCTGGCGCGGCTAAAGAAGCGGCGTGGAATGACAAATTTGCCGCATACGCAGCAGCATTTCCTAAAGAAGCGGCTGAGCTTAAGCGTCGTATAAATGGCGAACTGCCTGCCCAGTGGCAAGAGAAAACCAGCCAAATCATTGCAGACTTGCAAGCTAACCCGGCCAACATTGCTTCACGTAAAGCGTCGCAAAATGCGCTGGAAGCGTTTGGTCAAATGTTGCCAGAGTTTTTGGGCGGCTCTGCCGATTTAGCGCCTTCGAATCTGACCATGTGGTCTGGCTCTAAGTCAGTATCGGCCGAAGATGCGTCGGGCAACTACATCCACTATGGCGTGCGTGAGTTTGGTATGACGGCGATCATGAATGGTATTGCCCTTCATGGCGGCTTTGTTCCTTATGGCGCAACATTCCTTATGTTTATGGAATACGCACGTAATGCCATGCGCATGGCGGCGTTGATGAAGATCCAAAACATTCAAGTCTACACCCATGATTCGATTGGTCTGGGTGAAGATGGCCCAACGCACCAACCTGTTGAGCAAATGGCTTCGCTGCGCATGACGCCAAACATGAATACATGGCGACCATGCGATCAGGTTGAATCGGCAGTAGCTTGGAAACTGGCTATTGAGCGTAAAGATGCACCGACCGCCCTGGTTTTCTCGCGCCAAAACCTAGCGCAGCAAGAGCGTAGCACAGAGCAAGTAGCGAATATTGCCAAAGGTGGTTATATCCTTAAAGATTGCCAAGGTCAGCCAGAGCTTATCCTTATTGCAACAGGCTCTGAAGTTGAGTTAGCCGTTAACGCGGCGGCTGAGCTGACAGCAGAAGGCAAAAAAGTGCGCATTGTATCCATGCCATCAACCGATACCTTTGATAAACAAGAAGCCGCGTACCGCGAAGCCGTTTTACCATCCGATGTGACCGCACGTGTTGCCATTGAAGCTGGTATTGCTGACTTCTGGTACAAGTACGTAGGGTTTGACGGCCGTATTATCGGTATGACAACCTTCGGTGAATCTGCACCTGCGGGCGAGCTGTTCAAAATGTTTGGCTTTACGACGGAAAATGTCGTTAACACAGC
>NZ_JAHKPM010000072.1 GCF_018860525.1 Vibrio hepatarius | reverse complement strand
CCCTGCTCCAGTAAATAATGTGCTAACTGGTTGGCTCGCTGATTGAGTTCACCATAGCTTAGGCTCTCATGGTTAAAGACTAAAGCGGTCGCTTCAGGCTGCTGAGCGGCTTGAGCTTCAACCAGTTGATGAATGCACAGCTCGCCTTGGAAGTCTTGTTGGGTGTCGTTCCACTCGACTAGCTGCTGCTGTTTTTCCGCGGCGGATAAAATATCCAACTCAGCCAAGGGGCGTTCTGGCTGAGTGAGTGCAGCTTGTAGCAAGTCTTCAAAATGTCTTGCTAGACGTGCAATGGTCTCTGCTTTAAAGAGATCTTGATTGTATTCCCAATCGAGCGCTAATCCATCTGCGTCTTGCACCACATTCAGTGTTAAATCAAATTTGGCAATGGTCAGGTCAGCCGCTTCGAATTGAACCTCAACGTCAGGCAGGTTCAGCTCAGCGGTTTCATTGTTCTGTAACGCCAACATGACTTGAAACAAGGGATGATGACTTAAATGCCGGTTTGGCTGCAGTACTTCCACCAACTGCTCAAACGGCACTTGCTGATGCGCATAGGCATCCAAAGCCGTGACCCGGCATTGTGTTAAGAGCGTATTAAAACTCGACATCTCAGATAAATCGGCTCGTAAGACCAAGGTATTCACAAAGAAGCCAATCAAAGGTGCAACTTCCGGTTGTTCCCGATTGGCGACAGGGCTGCCGACCACAATGTCGGTTTCATTGCTATAACGACTCAGTAATGCAGCAAAGAGCGCATGCAGTCCCATAAAAAGGGTCGCCCCCTCAGCCGTGCAGTAATCTTGCAGCTGTTGACTGAGCGCGGAGGGAATGCGAGAGCTTAGGGTCTCACCGGCAAAGCTTTGTTGAGCGGGCCTTGGATAGTCCAAGGGTAACGCATGCACATCCGGTAAACCGGCCAGCTGATGCTCCCAATATTGGGTTTGCTGTGCTAGCACCTCACCTTGCAAATAACCGCGCTGCCAAAGTGCATAGTCTGCATATTGAATGGATAGCGGCATTAACTGAGGTGTGGTATCAGCCACATAAGCACTATAAAGCGCTTGCAGCTCTTGCATCAATATCGAGATTGACCAACCATCACCGGCAATATGGTGAAGGGTTAACAGTAATACGGATTCGTCTGATGACAGCCTTAATAGCCGTAGTTGCAGCATCAAGTCTTGGGTTAAATCAAATGACCATGCACTGAGTTCACAACGATGCGCCATCAAGGCTGCTGCTTGTTCATCGGATGACAAAGCTTGCAGGTCCACCACCGGTAAGCATTGACCTGCTGGTACTGGCTGCACTTGCTGGTAAGTCTCTCCTGTCGCTTGCTCTACAAAACAGGTGCGTAGGCTTTCATGACGGCGGTAAAGCGCTTTAAAGCTCTCTTCTAACGCTGCTATATCCAGCTTGCCACTCAAGCGCAGAGCCCCTGGCATGTTGTAATGCACACTGCCGCCTTCTAAGCGATCAATAAACCACAAACGTTGCTGGGCATAAGATAACGGCAATGCGGTTAACTGAGGATTTCGGGCCACCATCGGCGGCACCTGAATACCTTGCCCTGCCATCGACGCCTCTGCATCTAATGCCGCCGCCAACTCACTCAGGATGGGCTGCGCAAAGAGTGTTTTAATCGGGATGTCTAAAGCAAACTGCTCTCGAATGCAGGCTAATAGCCGTACACCTAGTAATGAATGTCCACCCAGCTCAAAGAAATGTGCATCACGGCTAACGGGCGAGCCTAGGTGTAGCAGTGTTTGCCAAAGTTCCGCTAAGCGCCCTTCAGTGGCGCTTTGCGGTGCCTCATAAGCCCCTGTCACCTGAGCTAAATCCGGTTCAGGCAGTGCCTTACGATCGACTTTACCGTTGGGTGTTAATGGCAACTGCTCCAGCACCACAAAAGCCGAGGGCACCATGTAATCGGGCAATACGGCTTTTAACCTTTGCCTAAGTGAATCAATCAGTATTTCTTCTGTTACGTCCAAAGCCTCAGGCGTCTCAGCGGCTGTGACATAGGCGACCAAACGCTTGTCACCAGCGCGATCTTCACGGGCTAATACCACCGCTTCTTTAACAATCGATTGTTGCAACAGCTGGGACTCGATTTCCCCCAATTCAATCCTAAATCCCCGGATTTTGACCTGATGATCCAAACGCCCTAAAAAGGCGAGATTGCCATCTGGCAACCAACGCACCAAGTCACCGGTGCGATATAAGCGTGCTTCTGGGTCATCGCTAAAGGGGTGAGTAATAAACGTTTCAGCGGTGAGCTCTGGGCGATTGAGGTAGCCGCGAGCTAAGCCCACACCACCGATATACAGCTCGCCTGGCACACCGATGGGCAGAAGCTGCTGCTCGGGTGAGAGTACATAGCCTTCCGTATTACCTAAAAGTTGTCCGATTGATGCAGCGCTTCCTACATGATGGAAGTCTGTCACCTCAAATAGGGTAACCACATGGGTTTCCGTCGGGCCATAATGATTGAATAAACGGCAGTGTGTATGCCGATTAAAAAACTCGCAAAGGCTCGCACCTAATATTAACGCCTCACCGGCCGTTATAACCTCTTTCATGTGCGGCAACGCTCGCTCATTTTTCGTGATGTAATCCGTCAATAACGATAAAACAGCCGGCACAACAAATAGGCGCTCAATGCGTTGCTCATGTATAAAATCATACAATCCAGGAATATCCAGACGTAAATCTGCCTGCTCTAGGTGCAGACTGCCTCCGGTTGTCAGTGCTGTAAACATTTCCTGAGCGGCGACATCGAAGCCAAAGCTTGTTAGTTGCAAGCTTTTATAGGGCTCGACCAAGGCTCCTGAGAGCTGTTGGCGCTGCATTAAATTGACGAGCATTCGGTGTGTCTGTAGCACCCCTTTAGGCCTGCCCGTTGACCCTGAAGTGTAAATCACATACGCCAGATGCTTTGAGGTTAAACCAATCAGCGCTGGATCAATATTCTCCTGAGTGTAATCGCTCAGTTGCTGCTGAACGGTGGGGCAATCTAGGGCGATGGGGCGGTAAGACGCTTGAGCAGAGCCTTTAGGTAAACCATGGATGAGGTGCTGCTGGGTGATGATAAAGCCCACACCACTGTCTTCGATCATATGACCAAGACGATCACTCGGGTAGCTTGGGTCTAAAGGTACATAAGCGCCCCCGGCTTT
>NZ_JAHKPM010000058.1 GCF_018860525.1 Vibrio hepatarius | reverse complement strand
CGCGTGCTGTTTCGCTTAGTGCGGGCATTTTTTATTGACGATGACCCAGTGCCAATTGGTGAGCGGATCAATGATCTGGTGCGTTACTCCACCCCCGAGTATGTCGGCGATGAGTTAGTGCAAGATTACACCAACTATTTGCTCTTGCCCTTGGCTGAGCTTTTGGTGTCGATTCATCACCCAGAAAGGGAAACACGTTATCCAGCTAAGCTTAAGCAAGCGTTGGAGTGTCATATTCAATATTACACTGATGTGGGTAAAGCGGATTCACCCAGTATTAAAGGTGATACAAAAGGCTGGTTTACTATTTGGATCACGGCGCTGGCCGCGCACGCTTTTGAAGCGCGCGGCCTTGAACCCACCATTGACAGTGAATATATGCCGCTGTGGTTGGTCAAAGGTGAGTTTCCAAAGTTTTATGCCCTAGACTCAGAGCATAAGCAGCTATTTCCTCATCAAGCCGAAGATGTCTAACAAGCAATAAACCAAAGCCCCTTAGTTAAGGGGCTTTTTTGTGCGCGAAAGCTGCTTTTTAGAAGATTAAGAGGATAGGCACCGAAGAATTGAGGGCGCAGAAAAGATTAAGCATAATGGCAGCATAGACAAGCTTAAGGCGAAGTTTACTGAATCGGAGTATTTATAAGTGAAGAAATCAACGTTTGAACATGCACTAGAAAATAACGAGTTAGACTATTATTTTAAAGGCCTGAGCGACTACTTTTTATTAGAAAGGGATAATGGCGTACATGATTATTTTACTCATATTTTTATTGCCTTGGATGATATTCAATGTGGTAAAATCGAAGTCGACTTGTTTGTGCGTGAATTTACTCTATTTGTAAAAGGGCTAAGAAATACCCAAGAGGATCAAGAGCACTTTTTTAAAAATATCTACTTCTATTTAAGAGTTATGTATCAAACTAATACGATTGATACTGATGTGCTGTTTAACGATGCAGCGGCAGAGTCCGCAATTCGAGATTATCTGCATGAAAATAAAGATGGTGATTTGGGAAGCCGATTTATGTCTTATATCCAACGGGATTTTCCGCAGGCAAAGATTCTGACTTATCTTGAATAGACGACTGCATAAAAGATAGGCACTGAGATTAGGTGCCTTGAGCCGACCATTGACAGTGAATATATGCCGCTATGGCTGGTCAAAGGTGAGTTTCCAAGCTTTTACGCCCTAGACCCAGAGCATAAGCAGCTATTTCCTCATCAAGCTGAAGATGCCTAACAAGCAATAAACCAAAGCCCCTTAGCTTAAGTGCTAAGGGGCTTTTTTATGCTTGAAAGCTTCTTTTGGTCCTAACGCAAAACGGTTACAATCGGCTTATCCGGGCAGTAACCCAAAGAACCGTCAATTTGACCAAATATGGCAAGATGGGCAGGGCAACATCCATATCCTTGAAGCCAAAGGCGGTTCTTCTTCATTGGGGGCGGCTAAATTGGGCAGCGAAGTGGTGCAGCAAGGCTCACCAGCCTACACCTCTAAGGTGATTGGGGAAATGGAAGATTGGTTTGATAAAAACAAAAATAATTTGACCTCGCAGGAGTATAGCGATTACGAGCATACGTTAGTTATGCTAGATAAGCATCGTGACTCGCTGCAATATAAAGTGGTTAGGCAACATATTAATGATGGTGGCGTGCCAACTGGCGTGCAAGTAACGGGCTACGATGTAAAACCTAGCAGTCAAAGGCAGTAAAGGAGCCGTTAATGTTATCAAAAAGAAACCACTACTGGGCGTGCGTTCGAGAAGACGAAGAATTTATCCAGATGGTAAAAGATTCAGAATACAATGCGTATGAGCGAATCATAAAGGAGTTTGAGGCTGATAATACCAAATATCTCCCAGAGCGATGCTTCTTCAAAATGGTGACAGAAAATCTATA
>NZ_JAHKPM010000066.1 GCF_018860525.1 Vibrio hepatarius | reverse complement strand
TACACATCGATAATCTGCGTCGATTCATCCACTTTAACGGAGTGAATTCTCTGCCCTTGAAGACTGATAAGCTGGGAAAGTAGTTGAGTCAAAGTATTATTCATCCATCGAGACTAAAAAGAACTTACTAATCAGTATGGTAGAACGAGGGAATGTGGACATTAGACTCACCTAACCGGAGAAGAGCCGAAAAACTAATAGTTAGTCAAAAGCAAGTTCTATACTTGCCTACTCCTCAGATCCAAGGGTTGAAGGAGGCTGATTAAACTAGCAACTATAATTTTTTCTTCTTTAAGAGACGACTTAAAAAAGTCAGCTTAGAAGGCGGTATTGTAAGAACCGTCACTATCATCAATGCTAATGCAATATAGCGATACAAATCCGTATAGGCAGAGTTGTCTGTCTCGAATAAGAATAACCAGTTTCTTACAAAGGTTTTATCGAACGTTAAAGTATAATGCTGACTACCGAATTGACCCAAAACAAAAAGATAGATAATAAATACAATGACTTTATCTTTGCGAAGATACAGTTCAGATAGATAGTGACATATAATCACACCGAGTAGACTGACGAATACGTACAGCCAAATGGACATTATTCGTCACCTTCAAAATAGGGGTTTATGGCAGATTCAGCGGTTACTGTGTTACTTAAAAATTCAAAGCCCAGAGCTCCTTTTGACATCGAACGCCACCCTTTGGCATAGTCTCGTTTAGCGTATCTAAATAGCATAAGCTGTTCAGAGTCTGGCATATTCGTCCATTTTTCAGCTACTCGCTTTTTGGAGATAAGGCCATACCCACTTGTAGCAAGATCAACAATAGCATAAGCTGCGTCACCATCTCGTTTATTTAATCCGAGAGATGATGCTGTTTTGTGATATTGCTTCCGTAACATACTATTACTGTCTCCATATTTGCCAGTGTACTCTCCTTTCCAGTTTTGAACTATATTCCCTGTCATATTGTATGAATTTTCATAAATGTTGTTACCACCATGTGCCATCATTGTTGTACCTACTGTACTACACCAAGATGCCCCCGCGATAGAAAAAATAGAGCTGGTAACACATCCCCCATAACCCACCGACAATTGCCCAATACCCGCCACTAAACCTATACCATACTTACCGAGCTCAAAGGCCTGATCAATTAAACTCTGCCGTTCTCTTTTTACAAGTCGGACAACCCTATCTCCAACTAAAATCCCATTCTCGTAGTCTCGTAATAAACATTTTCCAAGAAAACGATATTGCTCTCGAAATTCATGCTGAATTGTAGGGTTAGACAAGTGCGTCTGACTGTATGTATTGGCTTGTTGTAGAAGCCCTCGGACAATCATTTTCACCTCATCTTCGCTGATTTCACCTCGACTTGAACTCATCTCTCAACCTTATCCCTAGCCTCTGAGAATGCTTGAAGCCACGAGGAAAAGGCCCCAGTATTTGCTGCTATATGTCTCCAACTGATGTCTCGGTATGAGATCAGCATTGTTTCATTCATTTCGTTATCATTGAAGTCAATCACATGTGGCATATGTGTCGATACAGAACGTATGAGCGCACCTGTCAGCTTAATTTCGTAAAAAAGTTCGCTTCCACCTTTAGGGCTTGGTCGATAGAAAGTTAAGCAACATTTTAATTCATCACCATCAGAGCAGGCCTGAGCCAACATCGGACTCGCTTTGTCTATCTTTTTAACTATTTGAATCGGGTTATGAATGGAATTGTTATCATAAGCGATTGAATGAGAGAAAGATAAAATAGTGATTTGATCTTCATGACCTGACTGGTAGCTATTCCCCATAGAAAGAGGGGTGTTGCAAGCACTAGATAAACATCCGTTGTTGATGCTATCGATTGAAAGAAAAGCTCTTGTTGACATGTTCTACCTCCGATAAAAAAGGTGAAAGGTAGCAAACTAGACGCTCACTTTCACAACTGCATATTAACCAGATAAATAGTTGAAAGATCGGGTTTTATATTCTTTATGACTGCATAATGGAGTGGAAAGACAGACTTAGTGTCAATATTGTCTGGCATATTCACAGATAGAGCCGTTTTGGATAAAAATAACTTTTTCTACTATGTGATATCGATAGAAAGAAATGGGGTAAATACCACCATAATTAACACTATGGTTAGAGTGATCAAGAGTGAGCTTAAAAACACTATTGGGAGTCATAAAATGCCCCTTTATGAGTTACAACCCAAAGTTCAAACAGTGATGTTGAGGTAACTTTGATATACAAAAAGGGCTCTTCTCCGCTTTCATGAGTCTGTATGCACAGGCTCATTCATCATAATTACATGATTTATAATGCTTATTTTAAAAATAAGTCAGTAGTCTATTTTGTCGTCTTTGTCTTCCTCGTTATTTAGCTTTAAAGGCCAGTGTGTTGAATCTTGTTCAATAGAAGAAATGTCCCAAGGCGTATTCGTTCGCTGTCGTCGAGACCGTAGGTATAAAGTCAAAGAGCCAATATCAGGGACTTCCTGCACCGTCGATCACTACGTTAAAAGACGTCTTCAAGATTTACCTGTGAGTGGGCGGCCTTGTACGATTGAGGTTGAGCTGGCTAAAACTAGAGACAAAGAAGGACGACGGTTGATCGAAGAGACTGAATATGTGGCTAAAGGTGGTCGTTATACCGCTCGCTTTTGCAAGTTCATCAGTGGGTTATGTCGTCACATGAGCATACATGCCGTCTCTCAACATTTAGGAATTCGCTGGGAAACTGTAAAAAATATCGATAGGGAATACTTGCGTTCAAGCTTACCAGCATTAGACCCCGAGAAACTGAATAACTTGGTTCATATTGGCGTCGATGAAGTTGCCAGAGCCAAGAGACACGATTATATGACGGTTGTTTATGACCTCGTCTCTGGGCATTTAATTTGGGTTGAACATGGTCGAAAAGCAGAAGTTCTGATCTCCTTCTTTAAGCAACTATCAGAAGAAACCAAATCAGGAATCAAAGCAGTATCAATGGATATGGG
>NZ_JAHKPM010000020.1 GCF_018860525.1 Vibrio hepatarius | reverse complement strand
TCCGCTAGCGCCCAATACGCAAACCGCCTCTCCCCGCGCGTTGGCCGATTCATTAATGCAGCTGGCACGACAGGTTTCCCGACTGGAAAGCGGGCAGTGAGCGCAACGCAATTAATGTGAGTTAGCTCACTCATTAGGCACCCCAGGCTTTACACTTTATGCTTCCGGCTCGTATGTTGTGTGGAATTGTGAGCGGATAACAATTTCACACAGGAAACAGCTATGACATGATTACGAATTCGAGCTCGGTACCCGGGAATTAAAGAGGAGAAATTAAGCATGGTGAGCAAGGGCGAGGAGGATAACATGGCCATCATCAAGGAGTTCATGCGCTTCAAGGTGCACATGGAGGGCTCCGTGAACGGCCACGAGTTCGAGATCGAGGGCGAGGGCGAGGGCCGCCCCTACGAGGGCACCCAGACCGCCAAGCTGAAGGTGACCAAGGGTGGCCCCCTGCCCTTCGCCTGGGACATCCTGTCCCCTCAGTTCATGTACGGCTCCAAGGCCTACGTGAAGCACCCCGCCGACATCCCCGACTACTTGAAGCTGTCCTTCCCCGAGGGCTTCAAGTGGGAGCGCGTGATGAACTTCGAGGACGGCGGCGTGGTGACCGTGACCCAGGACTCCTCCCTGCAGGACGGCGAGTTCATCTACAAGGTGAAGCTGCGCGGCACCAACTTCCCCTCCGACGGCCCCGTAATGCAGAAGAAGACCATGGGCTGGGAGGCCTCCTCCGAGCGGATGTACCCCGAGGACGGCGCCCTGAAGGGCGAGATCAAGCAGAGGCTGAAGCTGAAGGACGGCGGCCACTACGACGCTGAGGTCAAGACCACCTACAAGGCCAAGAAGCCCGTGCAGCTGCCCGGCGCCTACAACGTCAACATCAAGTTGGACATCACCTCCCACAACGAGGACTACACCATCGTGGAAC
The DNA here is from genome assembly GCF_018860525.1 of Vibrio hepatarius. Classification (GTDB taxonomy): domain Bacteria; phylum Pseudomonadota; class Gammaproteobacteria; order Enterobacterales; family Vibrionaceae; genus Vibrio; species Vibrio hepatarius_B. The sequence goes on along the minus strand of NZ_JAHKPM010000020.1, from coordinate 3,719 downwards.
AGTACGAACGCGCCGAGGGCCGCCACTCCACCGGCGGCATGGACGAGCTGTACAAGTAATCTAGACAGCGCTTTTCCGCTGCATAACCCTGCTTCGGGGTCATTATAGCGATTTTTTCGGTATATCCATCCTTTTTCGCACGATATACAGGATTTTGCCAAAGGGTTCGTGTAGACTTTCCTTGGTGTATCCAACGGCGTCAGCCGGGCAGGATAGGTGAAGTAGGCCCACCCGCGAGCGGGTGTTCCTTCTTCACTGTCCCTTATTCGCACCTGGCGGTGCTCAACGGGAATCCTGCTCTGCGAGGCTGGCCGGCTGCAGGCATGCAAGCTTGGCACTGGCCGTCGTTTTACAACGTCGTGACTGGGAAAACCCTGGCGTTACCCAACTTAATCGCCTTGCAGCACATCCCCCTTTCGCCAGCTGGCGTAATAGCGAAGAGGCCCGCACCGATCGCCCTTCCCAACAGTTGCGCAGCCTGAATGGCGAATGGCGCTGATGTCCGGCGGTGCTTTTGCCGTTACGCACCACCCCGTCAGTAGCTGAACAGGAGGGACAGCTGATAGAAACAGAAGCCACTGGAGCACCTCAAAAACACCATCATACACTAAATCAGTAAGTTGGCAGCATCACCCGACGCACTTTGCGCCGAATAAATACCTGTGACGGAAGATCACTTCGCAGAATAAATAAATCCTGGTGTCCCTGTTGATACCGGGAAGCCCTGGGCCAACTTTTGGCGAAAATGAGACGTTGATCGGCACGTAAGAGGTTCCAACTTTCACCATAATGAAATAAGATCACTACCGGGCGCTGAGAGATCCCCTCATAATTTCCCCAAAGCGTAACCATGTGTGAATAAATTTTGAGCTAGTAGGGTTGCAGCCACGAGTAAGTCTTCCCTTGTTATTGTGTAGCCAGAATGCCGCAAAACTTCCATGCCTAAGCGAACTGTTGAGAGTACGTTTCGATTTCTGACTGTGTTAGCCTGGAAGTGCTTGTCCCAACCTTGTTTCTGAGCATGAACGCCCGCAAGCCAACATGTTAGTTGAAGCATCAGGGCGATTAGCAGCATGATATCAAAACGCTCTGAGCTGCTCGTTCGGCTATGGCGTAGGCCTAGTCCGTAGGCAGGACTTTTCAAGTCTCGGAAGGTTTCTTCAATCTGCATTCGCTTCGAATAGATATTAACAAGTTGTTTGGGTGTTCGAATTTCAACAGGTAAGTTAGTTGCTAGAACCCATGGCTCCTTTGCCGACGCTGAGTAGATTTTAGGTGACGGGTGGTGACAATGAGTCCGTGTCGAGCGCTGATTTTTTCGGCCTTTAGAGCGAGATTTATACAATAGAATTTGGCATGAGATTGGATTGCTTTTAGTCAGCCTCTTATAGCCTAAAGTCTTTGAGTGACTAGATGACATATCATGTAAGTTGCTGATAGGTTTCCAGTTTTCCGCTCCTAGGTCTGCATATTGTACTTTTCCTCTTACTCGACTTAACCAGTACCAACCCAGCTTCTCAACGGATTTATACCATGGCACTTTAAAGCCAGCATCACTGACAATGAGCGGTGTGGTGTTACTCGGTAGAATGCTCGCAAGGTCGGCTAGAAATTGGTCATGAGCTTTCTTTGAACATTGCTCTGAAAGCGGGAACGCTTTCTCATAAAGAGTAACAGAACGACCGTGTAGTGCGACTGAAGCTCGCAATACCATAAGTCGTTTTTGCTCACGAATATCAGACCAGTCAACAAGTACAATGGGCATCGTATTGCCCGAACAGATAAAGCTAGCATGCCAACGGTATACAGCGAGTCGCTCTTTGTGGAGGTGACGATTACCTAACAATCGGTCGATTCGTTTGATGTTATGTTTTGTTCTCGCTTTGGTTGGCAGGTTACGGCCAAGTTCGGTAAGAGTGAGAGTTTTACAGTCAAGTAATGCGTGGCAAGCCAACGTTAAGCTGTTGAGTCGTTTTAAGTGTAATTCGGGGCAGAATTGGTAAAGAGAGTCGTGTAAAATATCGAGTTCGCACATCTTGTTGTCTGATTATTGATTTTTCGCGAAACCATTTGATCATATGACAAGATGTGTATCCACCTTAACTTAATGATTTTTACCAAAATCATTAGGGGATTCATCAGTACCGGGCGTATTTTTTGAGTTATCGAGATTTTCAGGAGCTAAGGAAGCTAAAATGGAGAAAAAAATCACTGGATATACCACCGTTGATATATCCCAATGGCATCGTAAAGAACATTTTGAGGCATTTCAGTCAGTTGCTCAATGTACCTATAACCAGACCGTTCAGCTGGATATTACGGCCTTTTTAAAGACCGTAAAGAAAAATAAGCACAAGTTTTATCCGGCCTTTATTCACATTCTTGCCCGCCTGATGAATGCTCATCCGGAATTTCGTATGGCAATGAAAGACGGTGAGCTGGTGATATGGGATAGTGTTCACCCTTGTTACACCGTTTTCCATGAGCAAACTGAAACGTTTTCATCGCTCTGGAGTGAATACCACGACGATTTCCGGCAGTTTCTACACATATATTCGCAAGATGTGGCGTGTTACGGTGAAAACCTGGCCTATTTCCCTAAAGGGTTTATTGAGAATATGTTTTTCGTCTCAGCCAATCCCTGGGTGAGTTTCACCAGTTTTGATTTAAACGTGGCCAATATGGACAACTTCTTCGCCCCCGTTTTCACCATGGGCAAATATTATACGCAAGGCGACAAGGTGCTGATGCCGCTGGCGATTCAGGTTCATCATGCCGTTTGTGATGGCTTCCATGTCGGCAGAATGCTTAATGAATTACAACAGTACTGCGATGAGTGGCAGGGCGGGGCGTAATTTTTTTAAGGCAGTTATTGGTGCCTAGAAATATTTTATCTGATTAATAAGATGATCTTCTTGAGATCGTTTTGGTCTGCGCGTAATCTCTTGCTCTGAAAACGAAAAAACCGCCTTGCAGGGCGGTTTTTCGAAGGTTCTCTGAGCTACCAACTCTTTGAACCGAGGTAACTGGCTTGGAGGAGCGCAGTCACCAAAACTTGTCCTTTCAGTTTAGCCTTAACCGGCGCATGACTTCAAGACTAACTCCTCTAAATCAATTACCAGTGGCTGCTGCCAGTGGTGCTTTTGCATGTCTTTCCGGGTTGGACTCAAGACGATAGTTACCGGATAAGGCGCAGCGGTCGGACTGAACGGGGGGTTCGTGCATACAGTCCAGCTTGGAGCGAACTGCCTACCCGGAACTGAGTGTCAGGCGTGGAATGAGACAAACGCGGCCATAACAGCGGAATGACACCGGTAAACCGAAAGGCAGGAACAGGAGAGCGCACGAGGGAGCCGCCAGGGGGAAACGCCTGGTATCTTTATAGTCCTGTCGGGTTTCGCCACCACTGATTTGAGCGTCAGATTTCGTGATGCTTGTCAGGGGGGCGGAGCCTATGGAAAAACGGCTTTGCCGCGGCCCTCTCACTTCCCTGTTAAGTATCTTCCTGGCATCTTCCAGGAAATCTCCGCCCCGTTCGTAAGCCATTTCCGCTCGCCGCAGTCGAACGACCGAGCGTAGCGAGTCAGTGAGCGAGGAAGCGGAATATATCCTGTATCACATATTCTGCTGACGCACCGGTGCAGCCTTTTTTCTCCTGCCACATGAAGCACTTCACTGACACCCTCATCAGTGCCAACATAGTAAGCCAGTATATACAC
>NZ_JAHKPM010000004.1 GCF_018860525.1 Vibrio hepatarius | reverse complement strand
GGCCGGTGCCGATAGCCTGATAAATGGTCGGGACTTCGCAGATTCTTTTCTTGCATCGATACTACAAACTACGGCTAATGGTTACCTTCATGAATACATGAGTGATTTTTCTATACTTAGCCAGAGTTTTGTTTCCGGTATTGTTGGTGGTATGATCACCAGCGAGATTTATGGCGGTGACTTTGCTTCTAATTTTGCGCATGGTTTTGTTAGCTCCTATATCGACTATAGCCATAATGCGCTAGAGGGCGCTTTCGATACTGACGTTAGCTTAGTTGAAGCTATCGAGTTGACGATGGACTTTGTTCCTGTTGTCAGTAACCTTAAAGCGGCTTATGAGTTCAGTACTGGTGAGACGATATTTGGTGGTGTCGAACTTAGTGATCTAGACCGTAACCTTACAGGTGCAACGATACTGCTAGGTCCAGTCGGTAAGGCAGCAGCTAAAGCCGGTAAAGTTGCCTACAAAGCTTCACAACACACCGACGAAGCGGTTGATATGCTCAGCTCGAGCTCAAATGTGCATGATGCGTCTAATGTGCTTACTGCAAGCTCAAATGTGCATGATGCGGCTAATGCGACTGAAGTTGCGTTGGGTGGGGCTAGTGGTAATAAGCTTACTGGACGAGACTGGACATTTAACCCTGATCGGGACATCGACCTCAGAGGTGCAGGAAGTACCTACAGAGATGCATTAGATGAAGCATTTAAGAAAACTGGAGTTTCAAAAGAAAGGTTTGAAGTAACCAAGTGGGGTTATGATCGAAATGGCAAGAGCATTCCTGTTGAATATTCTGGTCCAAATGGAGCTAATGTTAATATTGACATACCAGATTTAAATAATGTCAAAGCAAGTGGAGAATTAGGTAAAGGTCCTTATCAACCACACATCGGTTACCAAACTCCAGGTAAAGGTAGAAACAAGGTTCGGGGACATATATTTGTAGATAATATCCCTGCAACGAGGGATTAAGATTTAGATGAAAAATGCAAAAGAGATTTTGGAAGTGTGCCGTGAGCTTGGTATCAAGTGTGAACTTCTCCCTAATGATGATGCAAAAATCTTTATAGATGGGGTTACTAAAAAATTTGAACCTAGTAAGACTGCTGGACACTTGTCAATCGAAAATGATTCAGTTTCCTTGCCTATTGAAGATTATGAGTATGAATACTCTTCGAGCTTACCAGAAGGAAAGGGATTTATATTCTTTGACCAATCAGGCAAGGACAAAAACTGTGTGGTAGAAATAGAAGATGTGCGGGTGATTGGGGCAATTATGGAAAATGCTTTTGGTATGGAATATTTTGTCTCGGATAGCAATAATGATTATTTAGTATGTGTAAGTTGGTATGCAGTTGAATTTAAAGGACTAATTAGTATTAATTCCATTAAAAATTAATAAAATTAAAAAGGACACACACTCAATCTTATAGTGTGCTGAACTAAAACCCAAGGCCTCGCAATATGTGAGGCTTTTTTACTTTAAAAATCACAAGGGCACACACCTCAATAGAGTTTCCCTTGTAAATATGTAGGATTTTCTTGAATCAGTTGACATTACACCTTCTTGCTACTTTGCAACCAGACCATAAGGTAAGGTTGGAAAGAGGTGAGGGCTCTGCTGTATATTTACTGAACTATTGGTCCCTTGCCAATTTAAAAGGATCGCTGAAAGAACATTACGATGCTCTCCTTTACTAATATCTGCACTTTCGGTGGTACTGAGTACTATATTATGTTTGGGGTCGATGCTGTTTAGAATATGGCGCTGTGTTTTAATCAGTGCTGGGTCGTCATGTAGATCTGCTAATAAAAACACTATGCCTGATTCTGCAATCACATCTTCTTTTGTTCTTGCAATAATGGTGTCTATATTGCTGCGAAAATAGTCATAAACCCACTGGTAGTCTTTCTCGTTAATAGATTGCTGATAATAGCCAGATGCAGCGATAATAATATGCGTCAGGCCGTAAATTTTGTTGGAATATTGTTGATCAGTTAGCTGAGTATCAAGATGGTCAGGATAAGCCTTCTTAAACGCTGAGATATACACATCAACAATATCTTGAACACCCAGCTGTTTTAACCAATAGACCTGATTAGACAGTTGGGCGGCCCACGCTTTGATCATATCCGGGTCTGTCGCATAGTTTGTGAAATCATAATGGTTGAGTAGCGCACGTAATTTGTCATCTTGAATATGTTTGAGTCCTAACTCATCCGCTCGAGCCATTGAGCCAATAAGATTAACAGCAAGCTCTATATATTCTGGATATTGTTGGAGCGTTTTCTTTCTTAATGATTCTTTTACTGGGTCTGAGTTTTGGTAGCGTTTATCGATATTTTTGGATGCTTGTGTAATAAGAAGGGGGCTGTGTAACTCATTGGCGATTCGGTTCAGGTTACTGGCTACACGAGCAGTATCAACCCAAATTCCCGTCTGATAACTGCTATCGCCTGTCTGACGATAGGAGTACTTACAAGGACACACACTAAATCCACATAGTGTGCTGAACTAAATACATTACGAGGACACACACCTAAAGTATGAAATAAGTGTGGTTATCCCCTAAGCACTTGTTGCACCACAACTCTTTCAATTAGCTTTTACTATATTTTCTTACTCGTTGAGTGAGGAAAAACCAATGACCACCGCCAGAAAACAGCTCGTCTCTCCTGACGTCACATCCTACTATCACTGCGTTTCACGTTGCGTAAGGCGCAGTTTTCTATGCGGGGAAGATGCCGTTACTCAAAAAAACTACGAACATCGAAGAGACTGGATAGTACAGAAAATATATGCCCTATCTAGTGTCTATTGTATTGATATTTGTGCTTATGCCATCATGAGTAATCACTACCATCTGGTTGTAAGTATTAACAAAGATAGAGCGTTCACATTGTCCGCTCATGAGGTGGTTGCACGCTGGGGTCAATTACATAAGTTACCTCACTTAATCCACCGCTGGATGAATAGTGAATTAACCAGCGAGTCTGAGACAGAGAAATGCTTTGAAATTATCGAGCAATGGAGAGGGCGACTCTGGAATTTAAGCTGGTACATGAAAGAGCTCAACTTTGATATCGCTTGCCGAGCAAATCATGAAGATAAGTGCACTGGCCATTTCTGGGAAAGTCGATTTAAAAGCCAAGCCTTATTGGATGAGAAAGCACTCGCAGCAGCCATGATTTATGTGGACTTAAACCCCATACGTGCTGGTATCGCCGACACACCCGAGACCTCAGATTATACCTCTGTAAAAGCTCGTATTGATGCGTTAAAGCAACCGCTATCCACCGCTCCGTGCCTACATCCTTTTATCGGCAATCCAACCAATGCCATGCAAGAAGGTATTCCTTTTCGTTTGATGGATTATCTTGAATTAGTTGATTGGTCCGCTCGTCAGGTAAGAGCGAATAAAGCTTCTATGGATTCAAGGCTGCCAAACATCTTACAGCGCTTAGATTTCAATATGAATGGGTGGTTAAAGGTCTGTACCTGTTTGGAGAAATCACATTCAACGGCAATTGGCTCCAGAGCTCAAGCTGTTGCCGCTAAATCTGTACTTAATAAGGCAAGAATTCATTTTTATTCGCTTGAGTGATTTTCAGCCAGTCAGATCATGATTACATTCATCACTTTGAGTCAGCTCGACCACATTAGCTGTTTATAGGCTATCCAATACATCTGAAACTCTAACCATCCAAGAATACTCAATTAGGCAGTCGCACTACTTGAGGTCGGTGATTAGCATTTAACAGGTTAAATACTCACTTTGGAGTAATATCGGCTGCTTTAAAGCATGTTACTATGGTGTGTGTCCCCGTAATTCTTCCTGGGCGTCACTGGCGCGACGATGACAACCGCTGGTGTATTAGCTAATACAGCCGCAGGTATTGCGACGCAAGTTCTTACGGGTATATCGGCAGGCGCAGTAACCGCTGCTAGTGGACATTTAATATCTAATAAGGGTCGTCTAAAAGGAATTGAAAAATCCATTTTGTATGGTGCTGCGGCTGGAGGTATAGCAGCTGGAGTTGCCCATGGTGTGATGGAAAGCCAGTTCATGACTAGCCTCGTAGGCGATGGAACGACGCTGGCAAGCTCGGTCAACAATGTTATTAAAAGTGTTGGAATGGCCGGTGCCGATAGCCTGATAAATGGTCGGGACTTCGCAGATTCGTTTCTTGCATCGATACTACAAACTACGGCTAATGGATACGTTCATGAATACATGAGTGATTTTACTGTACTTAGTCAGAGTTTTGTCTCTGGCGTAGTGGGTGGTATGATCACCAGCGAGATTTATGGCGGGGACTTTGCTTCTAATTTTGCGCATGGCTTTATTGGTTCATATATCGATTATACTCATAATGAGCTCGGGGGAATGTTAGACTTTGACTTCAGCCTAGTTGAAGCTATTGAACTGACGATGGACTTTGTTCCTGTTGTCAGTAACCTTAAAGCGGCTTATGAGTTCAGTACTGGTGAGACGATATTTGGCGGGGTTGAACTCAGTGACCTAGATCGAAACCTTGCAGGTGCAACGATACTGCTAGGTCCAGTCGGTAAAGCTGCCGTTAAAACGGGTAAAGCCGCTTATACGGTAGCGAAACACTCCGATGACGCGGTTGATATGCTCACCGCAAGCTCAAAGGTGCATGATGCGACTAGGGCGACTGATGCTGCGTTGTCCATACGGAATAGTAGTGATAAAGGTCAGCTTTGGACTAACACTAAGAAAAAAACAGGTGTTGAAAATGCCCTTGGTCATTGGAAAAAACATGGAGCAGAGTTTCCGGAACTACAGAATGCTAAGAAGTATGTGGAAGCTACCAATAATTTTCTAAACCATCCTCCTACTGGTACATTAACCAAGACTCGTTCTAATGGCGATGTGGTAAGATACAATGAGCAGTCCAACACTTTCGGTGTAATGACAAAAGAGGGAACTCCTCGTACAATGTTTAAGCCTGATCCTAAGCAACACGGTTTTGAAACAAACTTGGAGTACTTCAATGACCAGTAAAGCGCAACTTGCCTGTCGGGTGTGTGGGTTGATTCAAATCGAGCCCCCATGGGGGAAAGATGGTAATTCACCTAATTATGAAATATGTGATTGCTGTGGAGTCGAATTTGGGTATGAGGATAGCTCTTTAACCGGAATTAAAAACTACAGGAAAAAATGGCTGCAAACAGGAAAAAACTGGGTATCCAAGGATGATATGCCAGAAAATTGGAATGTGGACGAGCAACTAAAAAATATTCCTGTACAGTACACTTAAATTTTTAAAATACATACAGCTGAACCCAAGGCCTCGCAACATGCGAGGCCTTGTTAATAAAATCTAGACTCTTATTTGTTATCTTGATAATTACAAGGACATACACCGCAATAGAGACGGCATGATAATTACAAGGACACACACCGCAATAGCTTCCCCTAGCTACCACTGAATTCCTTAAATTAGTGTTTATCTATCTAACTCTCGAATCATTTGACGTTACACCTTCTTGCTACTTTACAATCAGACCATAAGGTAAGGTTGGAAAGAGGTGAGGGCTCTGCTGTATATTTACTGAGCTATTGGTCCCCTGCCAATTTAAAAGGATCGCTGAAAGAACGTTACGATGCTCTCCTTTACTAATATCTGCGCTTCCGGTGGTACTGAGTATCATATTATGTTTGGGGTCGATGCTGTTTAAAATATGGCGCTGTGTTTTAATCAGTGCTGGGTCATCATTTAACCCCGCTAATAAAAACACTATACCTGATTCTGCAATCACATCTTCTTTTGTTCTCGCAATAATGGTGTCTATGTTGCTGCGAAAATAGTCATAAACCCACTGATAGTCTTTCTCGTTAATAGAATGCTGATAATACCCAGATGCAGCGATAATAATATGCGTCAGCCCATAAATCTTATTGGAATATTGTTGATCCGTCAGCTGAGCATCAAGATGGTCAGGGTAAGTCTTCTTAAAAGCTGATGTATATTCATCAACTATATCTTGAACACCCAGCTGTTTAAGCCAATAAACCTGATTAGACAGTTGGGCGGCCCATGCTTTAATCATATCTGGGTCTGTCGCATAGTTTGTGAAATCATAATGGTTGAGTAGCGCACGTAATTTGTCATCTTGAATATGTTTAAGTCCTAACTCATCCGCTCGAGCCATTGAGCCAATAAGACTAACAGCGAGCTCTATATATTCTGGATATTGTTGGAGCGTTTTCTTTCTTAATGATTCTTTTACCACGTCTGAGTTTTGGTAGCGTTTATCGATATTATTAGAAGCTTGCTCAATAAGAGAGGGGCTATATAACTCATTGGCGATTCGGTTTAGGTTACTGGCTACACGAGCACTATCAACCCAAATTCCTGTCTGATAACTGCTATCGCCTGTCTGACGATACATGCGAATAGCGTAATGGCCAAGTTTAAATGGAGGGAGAGAAAGCAGGTGTTGTTGATACGTGGTTTTTATCTGCTCTGAACCGGCAATAAAGTCTTGCGTAGATGGTGGTGTTGCGGCGTGACTGCAAAGACTAATAGTAGATGTGAGAACGAGAATGCTCCAATGCTTTTTCATAAATGTTCCAAACTTAAGTTAGTCAGACACATATACCACAATTCAGTCGGATTTTTTGTTAGCGAAATGTGCAAACTATGCAAGGGCTGCACATTTTGAAATGTATTCCTCGATTCACGTGAGACTTTTCACGGTGTATCAATAAAAACAATATTTTTTAGGAGGTAAGTCAGCGAGGGCACATACCATAAGTATGGAAATTCGTGGGATGAAGGGTTAATAAAGATGTACTGATCAACATCACCGATGAAGATAATGCAACCTTGATCCCTTTATAGTTCATACTAATCTGATTAGATTATTAAACTATCAAAACATAAAATTCATCTATATCTCATTTCTTATAACATAATTAACCTTTACTTAATGAAGAGTGTTTTTAATTAAAAGTTAAAACTCTTTTAATATTAATTTAATCATTAATTCTATTTTTATTTTTACGAAAATTTCATATTTTATAAAAAGAGAGTTGTGGTTGTGGATATGCTTGAGCAACAAAATATTACACTTTTATTTCATTGTGAAAATAAAAAAACCTGTTCAAAATGCTATCGATTTATTTGTAATTATATGAATTTAAAATGAATTTATTTCTGTTGGATTCTGGTGTCTATAATTTTTTAAAGTTATGTTTTGTTGTGCATATAAAATATTCTATATATATGATGTATATTCCCGATCTTGTTGGAGAGAAGAAATTAAAATATTGAGACAATATTGGCTAGTAGAGTGAACATATGGAAAACATGAAACGTTACTGTATATTTTCTGTTGTTGCAGAATCCGAAAGTATGACTGCGGCTTCAAAAAAATTAGGTATGTCTCCGTCAGCAATTAGCCAGAATATATCCCTGTTGGAAGAATCGTTGGGTGTTACCTTGATCTACCGATCTACCCGTGGTTTATCTTTGAGCGAAGCAGGAAGAGTGCTGGCGAGCGAGTATAAAAAGATGCATAGCCATTTTTGTCACTTCAAAGAAAGTATTAGTGATTGTAAAGAGCATTTTTCAGGGACGATAAAAATAGCGACTAGCTGTGGTATGGCTCAGGAAGTGTTATCACAAGCATTTGAGAAGTTTATACCCCAATACCCGCAGTTGAATTTTCATATAATCGCTGAGGACGAATTGAGAGACGCAATTAGTGAAGGGGTAGATATTGCTATTAGGATTGGAAAACTCAAAGACAGCAACTTAGTGTATCGGCCTGCAGGTGAGCTAGAAACGGTACTGGTCGCTTCCCAACAATATCTTGATGAGCATGGAATGCCTCTAAGCATTAATGATTTAGAAGGGCATTTATGGCTAAGGGGCTCATCATGTGGTATGGAAAGGAGGATTAATGAGATGCTAAAGGATTCTAAGCCATTAAAATTTAATATCAAATTAGAAAGCAACAATATAATGGTTTGTCGCGCTTTCGCCATCGCTCATCAAGGGGTCACCATTTTACCCCGGTGTTTTGTGAAAGATGCACTGCAATCAGGTCAGCTTATTACACTACTACCAGACATCGTTTGGCCTTCTGTTGAGGCTCAAATTCTCACGGCTAGTCGCGTCTTACCAAGAAAGGTTAAAGTTGTGATTGATCATTTAAAGGCTTATTTTAAGTGCCAACTGTCATTAAGCAACTCCTCGGAAGTTGGTAAGGGAAACGTGAAAAAACAGACTAGGTGAGGCCGATATTCAAATTTTTTATCAACTCAAATCGATAATAAAAGTGACTTATGGTACGTACCACCATTTATCATCGATCGCTTTAAAACCCTCGGTGAGAGTTGGGCTTGGTATGTTAATATGGGTGCGCTCTTCGAGATTGGCCTTGATAAACGCATCGCTAGAGAAAGGGTGGTTGATCAGTAAATCCCGTAAGCTGCCGTCTTCAAATGCTGCTTCTAGGCCTTTGGTTAACATATCTTCTAACTCTTTATCATTATTGCGGATATAGAAAAAACGCCCATAGGGATAAATCAGAACTAATTGATTCTCGACTACAAGCTGTTTCTGGGTTCCACGATAGGTTTCAAGAAACTGATGAACTTCTGTTGCGCCTAGTGGGAACAAATCGAACCGTTTCCCTCCGACCATTTTGATTAAAATTTCGATACGTGGCGCAGTGGTCACCTGAAGTCCTGCTGCTTCTAATATTCGTATATCTCCCCAGCCTTGACCTTGGCCTATAACGAACTGACTCAATTGTGATATATCTTTTACATTTCTAACTTTAGTTTGAGTATCTTGATGAATGATAAATAGTCTCCACCCTGTGAGACCTAAATCGATAGGGAGGTAAATGGGCTTAAATCTGCCATCGAGCGTTTCATCAAAACCAGTATCAAAAATGTCAAGTTGCCCATTTTCAACTAATTGCCGAACTCGGTTTTGGTTGACTTCATTAGAGTCAACAATAGCCGTCATATTGGCTTCTGATTTTTCAATCGCTAATTTGAGCATAGCAAGCCCAATAGATTGTTGGCCAATTCCGTCAAGGTTGGGATAACGTACTTCTCTAGCATATAGGGTACTTGAAAGGCTAAACAGTAGCATCAGGAAATACACTTTCATAATGAGTTCTCAGCGTATGAATATGAATTTTAGTATAGTTATTTGTTAGTAACCCTCCAGTTGACACTATAATTTATACACGGATTTGTAGAGATAGTTTGATGAGCAAAGGGCAGGTCAGTAGAATTGGCCGTCGTGTACTCCTTATATTGGTCGCGGTCAGCAGTATTATAACCCTAACAACAACAGGGTTGCAGTTATACTGGGACTATGATCGTGAGTTTAGCGATGTTGAGTCAACACATAGAGAGATCAGGCAGGTTTATTCTGGATTGCTTGCGACGTCTTTGTGGTTTTATGATATTCCTTCATTGCAGAAAAGGCTTGAAGAGCTGACTATGCTGCCCAAAGTCGACTACCTTGAAGTTCGCCTAGACGGTGAGGTGATTTCATCTGGTATAAAGCCTGAAGGGAGTTATGTCACTAGTGAGTTCAACATTCAATACTTAGATCAAAATACCCAGTTAGAAGCGGTGGTCGGGGAGCTTGCCGTTATGTCTAACTCAGAAAAAATCTACCATTTTTTAATTCATCAGTTTTTTATTAGTCTTTTGCTAAATACGATAAGAACCTTTTTAGTGTGTAGCATTTTATTTTGGGTTTTTCATAAGAGCATAAACAACAGAGTTATCAACATTGTCAGGCATTTACGCCATTACTCTCCTCGTTACGCCACGACCAGTTTACAAATGAATGATAAGCACTGGACAATCGAAGACAGAGATGAATTGAGTTGGGTTGCTGATGAAATCAATAAGCTTACCTGCACTTTTACCAAGTTATATCAAAGCATCAAATCTGAGCAAGAAAAGCTGCAAGATTTCACTTATGTCTCTTCAGATTGGTTATGGGAAACGGATCAAACGCATAGGCTGAGTTTTTGTTCTGAACCAATGAGAATTGCACTTGGAATTAGTGGCGATCAAATGCCGGTGGTGCATAAGATCGAAGGGTTTAAGAAGTCATCAAAACTAATTGAAAAACTTGAACAAAAGAAAAGTTTTTCAATGTGTCAAGATGAGATTGAGTTTGATGGTAAAGCTTACTATTTCGTGTTTCAGGCAATCGCCAAGCACAGTGATAATACTTTTATTGGCTTTAGAGGTACGGCAATTAATGTCACAGAACTTAAGCAAGCTCAGTTTGAGTTAGAAAAGCTTAATCATACGTTAGAAGACACAATTGCAGCGCGAACCCAAGCGTTACAAGAAAGCTTGAGAGAACTTGAGAGCACGCAAGAAAAGCTTGTTGAATCGGAAAAAATGGCAGCATTGGGTGGTTTAGTTGCAGGGGTAGCTCACGAAGTGAATACACCACTTGGCATTGCGGTCACTGCTACTTCACTAGTCGAAGACAGCTTGAATAAACTCAGTAGCAGCTTTGACAATCAGACACTAACCACAACAGAGTTTACCAGCGAAAGCCAAGTTATGGATAAAGGGCTGTCTATGCTTAAAGCAAATCTAGAACGTGCCTCTGTACTAATTAAAGACTTTAAGCGTACCGCAGTAGATCAAATTTCAGAAAACCAGACTGAATTTAATGTCCACCAGTTACTGGACACACTTTTGATTAGCCTCAAACCTGAGACAGAAACTTTCCCTGTCAATATTGACCTAGTTGGTAAACAAAATCTTATGATGGATAGTCTTCCTGGTGTTTTGACTCAGGTTATGACCAATTTGGTCCTCAACAGTATTTATCATGCTTTTGAGCAAAGTAGAGAGCTAGCAAATATTATGATCAGTTACCAGCAATCTGAGCACCAAGTCATTTTTGTTTATCAAGATAATGGTAAAGGTATCGCTCTTGATCAACAGCAAAAAGTCTTTGAACCCTTTTATACCACTAGACGTGGAAGTGGGGGATCTGGTTTAGGTTTGACTATGGTATACAATTTGGTTAACCAGAAACTAAAAGGGGAGATCCGACTGGAATCTGACATTGGCCAAGGAGTTCGCTATGTCATAACTGTGCCTATGCGGCTATAGTTTTTTGTTAGTAGATGAAAATAGGCTCTTCTGACTAAACTTAACAGTTCATACCTTAGAGAAGGAAAGCTAAATTATGATTCAGTATATATACCGAGTTGGCTTGACATTAATGCTTTGTTTAACCAGCACATTTGCTTTTGGACAAGAAATTAAATATCCCAATATTGATGGAATCGGTAAAGAATCGATAGGATTGGCTGTGCTTGAATTAGCGCTGAGTAAGTCGGGGACCAATTATTCGGTTACCGTCGATAAAAGAAGCGTAAACCAGAATCGAGCCAGAAGCATGGTTGAGTCTCGTGAGTTAGATGTCTTTGATACTGGATTTCAAAAAGATCTTGAACAGAGATTCTTACCGATTTATCTCCCTCTTGAAATGGGTTTACTCGGTTGGAGGGTGCCTATTGTTCACCGCGATACTGAAGCTAAACTGAGTAATGTAGAAAATTTAAATCAACTTACTCAATTTAGTGTTGGTCAAGGCCAAGGGTGGGGAGATATTCCTATATTAGAGAATGCTGGTTTTAAGGTGGTGACAGCGTCTAAGATAGAAAAGTTAATCAAAATGGTTGATGGGCAACGCTTTGATTTATTCCCTTTAGGTGCGACAGAAGTCTATCAATTTTTGGAAAAATTTGGTGCTGGGAGTAAAAACTTAATTGTGGATTCAAATGTGACTATTGTTTATCCCTACGGTCGATTTTTCTATGTCACCAAAGATCACCTTAAATTAGCAGATGCAATAACAACGGGGATGGAAAATGCTCTGGCTGACGGCAGTTTAGTGAATTTGTTGAAGCAACATCCATTTTCAAAGGACGCGTTTGATAAGGCAGGTCTAACTAATCGTACTAGGATTGACATAGAAAGCCCAGATACGAATGAAAGCTTTAGCCAAATCGATAGTCGGTGGTGGTATACACCCTAATTAATTAAAATTATCGTCAATACAGCAGCGAGAGGTAAGTGTATTTTTGCCTCTTGTTGCAAAGGTTACCTGTGTCAAGGTCTCTTTCCTCGCCATATTTAAATCAATCACTTCATCTTTGTGCCTACGCAAGGTGTTATTTTTATGGAAATATATAAAAAGTTGCGCTGAATAACCCCTTTCCTGTCAATTGATTGAACAATCTATCGTGATCTAACCCCACCTTTTAGTCCCCAACTGTGACAAATGTGAAATAGGACTTTTTAGCAGATTGCAAAGTTATAAATGATTGATTTATAATTAAAAACATCAATTTAACAATAATGAAACAAAAATATATTAATTTACATTGTTGCTACTAGTTCATATGTTCTAATAGATGCATAAAAGAAAGAACTGCCCTCCAACCACAAACTACCTTGTTCGGCTTAAACATAACAACTGTAGTTTGTTGCTGTGGCGCAATGGACTCTAAATTGTCCCGACAATAATAATCATAACTGCACCAATGGTGTGTAGTAGTCAGGTCACAAACATAAGTGGCTTATTCATAAAAGACAGGTTTTTAGTCAGAGCACTTCTCACCTTATGACCAATATAAAACGCACGTTTTCTGGTGCGACTCGCGTGAACAGAATTTACGACGTGTGCTGCTTAATTATTGGCGCATTGGGTGGTTTGCTTGATCCACATCCTCGTATTTTCTCAACAACGTCGATACGTACTAGGAAAAAAAATGATAAATACAATAACGTCAGTTATATTTGGCGCAGCTGCGCTTGCTAGTCACAGTGTTTACTCGATTGATATCGCCATAAAATGTCCAGACGAACCGATCAATTCTATGATGTTAGTAAACGATCAGGTGTACGTTGTGGTTGATAACGACATTATACGCAATAAAGCTTTACTGGTTAATCTGGAGCAAGGAAATATTCGATTCTGTACAACCCAAGTCACCAGTATGAAGTCTTTATTTAAAGGTCGTAAACAGTTTAATGCCAGTATTGGTGATTGGGATACGTCAAATGTAACTGATATGTCCTCAATGTTTTATTGGGCTGAAGCGTTTAACCAAGATATTGGCCATTGGGACACATCAAAAGTAACAACCATGCAAGAAATGTTTTACGGATCAAGATCGTTTAACCAAATTATTGGCCATTGGGATACATCAAAAGTGACCAATATGGACTCGATGTTTTTTTGGGCGAGTATATTTAATCAAGATATTGGCTATTGGGACACATCTAGCGTGGGAACAATGGCTTGGATGTTTTTTGGGGCAAAAAGGTTTAATCAAGATATTGGCTACTGGGATACGTCTAAAGTAAGATGGATGCATTCAATGTTTGGCGGGGCAGAGACGTTTAATCAAAATATTGGCCGCTGGGATACCTCACATGTACTTAATATGTATGAAATGTTCTATAAAGCTCAAAAGTTTAACCAAGACATCAGCCGATGGAATACCTCTAACGTGTCTTCCATGTATCGAATGTTTGTTGGTGCTGGTTCGTTTAACCAAGATATTGGTCGCTGGGATACGTCAAATGTTACTCATATGAAACAAATGTTTGATCATGCGGTTAGTTTTTCGCAAGACTTAAGCCAATGGAACGTCGCTAGGGTGAGTAATTACAGCCAATTTTCAACTGGTAGTTCATTAGCGCCAGTACAAAAACCTCACTTTATTGATTCATCTTGGCTGGATAATAAAGAGCCGGAGCCGAGATATTATACTCATAATCATTAAGAGATTTACGATTCTTCCATCATAACAGCTTCACCAATGTGAGGCTGTTTATTGTTTAAAACAAAATTCATTATATGGCATTAATAAAAACACATAAATAAATCGCCACTATTTAAATTTATAATAACAGATAACATAGTCATTATGTTCGTGTTTTGATGAGGCATAAGTTTACTTTTTTGAATAGTTAAAATTAAATGTAATAAAAAATGTATTTTTAACGGTTATAATCGATATAAATGTTTAATGATTTATATGTAATTGAAAAAAGACTTATTTAGTAGCTTTCTTCTTAATTTTCCAACAGCGTCTATTCAAACTAGGAAATAATAATGACAAAAAAAACCAATTCTTTATTTATAGGCTTATTAATTCTTATCAGTCAATATGCTTTCGCCATAGACATTGCGGTAAAGTGCCCGGATAAGCAGGTTAATTCAGTGCTAATCGAAAAAGGGCAAATGTATGTTGTCGTGGATAACGCGCTTATTCGTAACCAAACCATGCTGGACAAACTTGAGCAAGGGCACGTAGGCTTTTGCACTACCCAAGTGACTAATATGGATATGGTATTCTATGATAGAAAAACGTTTAATGCGGATATAAGCGACTGGGATACCTCTAATGTTACCAGTATGCACTCGATGTTTTTATATGCAGAAGCGTTTAATCAAGATATTGGCTTTTGGGATACGGCTAATGTTACCAATATGCTGCAAATGTTTTCTTTCGCCAAAGCCTTCAATCAAAATATAGGCCACTGGGATACCGCCAGTGTCACAGACATGCAGTCTATGTTTCATAAAGCCCAAGCTTTCAATCAAGATATCGGTCATTGGGATACATCCAAAGTGACCAATATGTTTGGCATGTTTTATCAAGCGGATGCTTTTAATCAAGATATCAGTCATTGGGGCACCGCCAATGTAACGAACATGAATAACATGTTTCAAGGCGCTGGCGTATTCAACGCGAATATTGGCAGTTGGGATACCTCCAAAGTCACTACTATGGACTACATGTTTAATGGTGCAGAAGCGTTTAACCAAGATATAGGCCACTGGAACACCTCCCAAGTCACCAGTATGCAAGGAATGTTTATGGTAGCTTATCGCTTTAACCAAGATATTGGTCATTGGGATATGTCGAAGGTGACGAATATAAACCGAATGTTTCTGGGCGGCTATGCGTTTAATCAAGATATAGGTCACTGGGATACCTCCAAGGTGACCGATATGTCAGGTGCCTTCAACGCGGCGCTTTTATTTAACCAAGATATTGGCCATTGGGATACCTCCAATGTGGTCAATATGAAAGAGATGTTCTCTCAAGCCACTCGGTTTTCACAAGACCTAAGCAATTGGAATGTTAGCCAAGTGACTGAGCATACGGATTTTGCCAAAGACAGTATATTAACTGAGGAGCAGCTGCCGATATTTACCCAGTAGTTGATAATTTTCTACGCATTATTATTTTTGCCTAAAGCCTCACATTCATGAGGCTTTGTTATTTAAATCTGTCATAGAGTAAAAAATATAAATGAGGAGCAATGTAGGAGCTAAAAGCCATAGGGGTAATAAGGTGTTCGATTAAATGTAAACTTTTAGAATGTCAATATAGTTTTCATTAAGATTATCAATTTAATGATTCATCATAATGACTTAAATAACATTAAATTACATCCCATGCGTGACATTAATATCATTATTATATTGGGAATGCATCAAGATAAAAAATAGTTTTAACTTTAATTATTTACGGCAATATAATGTTGCTACTCATTATAATAAATAATATATCAATCATGAAATTAACGTCTATTATTCTAGCCTGCATGGCTTTGGGTAGTGCAGCCAGCTTTGCCGAAGAAGATCATTCCATTCGTTGTGATGCCAATCCTCCGGGTAGTGTGGTGATAATTGATGAGCGCTTATATGTGGTGGTCGATAATGGGCTATTGCGCCAAGAAGATTACTGGCAAAACTTTATCCACGGTAAGATAGAGTTGTGCACAAGTCATGTCACTGATATGAGCGATTTATTTGCTCAATCACCCTATTTTAATTACGACATCAGTCAATGGGATACGCGCCGCGTGACCAATATGGATCGCATGTTTAAAGGAGCAAAGCGCTTTAAGCAAGATTTATCCAATTGGTCGGTGGAAAAGGTCACTCGCCATCAAGATTTCGCCCTGCAAAGCGGCCTACCTGATTATTACCTGCCGCAATTTCAATCCTAATTTCTGTTAATAATGTCTATTCAACCTAGGAACTAACCATGAAAAAAAACCTTCTGTCACTGCTTGTCGGGGCAGCAGCACTTGCCAGCCAACAGGCGCACGCCATCGATATTTCAGTCAAATGCCCAGATCAGCCCGTCAATTCCGTGCTACTGGAAAATGGTAAAGTGTATGTGGTGGTCGACAACGACCTGATTAAAAACCAAACCCTGCTCGACAACCTAGAAAAAGGCCATATTGGCTTTTGTACCACCCAAGTCACCAAGATGAATAGCGTGTTCTACGAAAGAACCACCTTTAATGCCGATATCAGCGATTGGGACACCTCTAATGTCACCTCTATGAATAGTGTGTTTTATAAAGCGAAAGCCTTTAATCAAGATATCGGTCACTGGGATACCTCAAATGTCACCTCAATGGGTTGGATGTTTTTAGCAGCGAAAGCCTTTAATCAAGATATCGGCAACTGGAACACCTCTAATGTGACTAGCATGAAGTCCATGTTTGATGGCGCAGATGCTTTTAATCAAAATATAGGTCATTGGAATACCTCTGTTGTGACTAATATGGCGCGTATGTTTTATTTGGCAAAGGCTTTTAATCAAGATATAGGTCACTGGGATACCTCTAACGTCACTGATATGGCTGCCATGTTTCATTTTGCAAAGGCTTTTAATCAAGATATAGGTCATTGGGATACGTCTAATGTGCTTAATATGCGTTATATGTTTAAAGACGCGAAAGCTTTTAATCAAGATATAGGTCATTGGGATACCTCTAACGTGACTAATATGTGGTCCATGTTTTATTTGGCAAGGGCTTTTAATCAAGATATCGGTCACTGGGATACCTCTAATGTAACTGGTATGGGGTCCATGTTTTATGGTGCAGATGCTTTTAATCAAGATATCGGTCATTGGGATACCTCTAAAGTGAGGTATATGGATCGCATGTTTACAGGGGCAAATTCATTTAATCAAGATATCGGTCACTGGGACACCTCTAATGTGACTGATATGAGGCACATGTTTCTTTCGGCAGATGCTTTTAATCAAAATATAGGGCACTGGGATACCTCTAACGTGACTAATATGGGGTCCATGTTTTATGGTGCAGATGCTTTTAATCAAGATATCGGTTATTGGGATACGTCTAATGTGACTAATATGGGGAACATGTTTTCTAGGACAAAAGCTTTTGACCAGGATATAGGTAACTGGGATACATCTAATGTAACTGATATGACAAAGATGTTTGAAAAAGCAAAAGCTTTTAACCAAGATATCGGCAATTTGGATACGTCAAGTGTCGCCAATATGAAAGAGATGTTTAAAGACAATGCCATCTTTTCACAAGACTTAAGCAATTGGAATGTTAGCCAAGTGACTGAGCATACCGATTTTGCTAAAGACAGCATATTGACTGAGGAACAGCTGCCGATATTTACCCAGTAGCGGCTTACACTATTAGATCTACTACTTAGCTTTGAGCCTCGCACAAGCGGGGCTTTTTACTTAAGGTCAGAGAAAGGGAGAATGCTTAACTGATAACCTTCATTGTACCTTGGCGGTGATTTTTCCTCGGTAATGTGAGTCGAGGTTAAAATTTTATTTCGACATTTTTAGGTTCGATGCTAAGTTGAGCGTTGCAATCAACATAGCAAAGGATTATTTCGTCACATGTTTTCTCATCTACCGACACCCGCTTTAGACCCTATTCTTTCATTATCTGGTATTTTTCGCAGTGATCCTCGCGAACACAAGGTGGATTTAGGGGTTGGCGTGTATAAAAACAGCGCTGGCCAAACCCCGATAATGCAGGCTATTTCTCAAGCGCAAGATATTGTTGTCGCATCGCAAACAACCAAAGCGTATGTTGGCCTGGCGGGATGTGAGGAGTTTAATCAAGGTATGATTGACCTGCTTTTGTCGGGTACTTCTGCTACGGAGAGAGTGGCGGCCATACAGACTCCTGGCGCAAGTGGAGCGCTAAGAATGCTGGGCGATCTAATCAAAGTTGCTCAGCCTGATACTTGTGTGTGGCTGTCTAACCCAAGTTATGTCAATCACAGACCGGTAATGGAAGCGGCGGGCTTGAAGGTTAAACAATACACCTACTTTAGCCCGCAAACCAAGCAAGTTGATACAAGTCATATGCTGGAAGAGTTGGCTCAGGCTGGTCCAAATGATGTAGTGTTATTGCATGGCTGCTGCCATAACCCAACGGGCGCAGATATTGATTTTGCTACGTGGCAAGCCATCACTGAGCTTGCACAAAAAAATGGCTTTGTGCCGTTTGTCGATGTGGCTTATCAAGGCTTTGGTGATGGCTTAGAGCAAGATGTTCAGGGGCTGCGCTTTATGTCTGATAATGTTGAAGAAATGCTGATTACCACCTCTTGCTCGAAAAACTTCGGCCTCTATAGAGAGCGAACTGGTGCCGCGTTTGTGATTGGTAAGTCGCTACAAGACGTAGGTAATGCTAAAGGAAGATTGCTGACGCTAGCTCGCGCGACATACACAACGCCGCCAGATCATGGTGCTGCGTTGGTGAAAACTGTGTTACAAAACCAAGAGTTGACTAAGCTATGGAAACAAGAACTCAGCGAGATGCAACAGCGATTGGCCAGTTTGAGACAGACCTTGTGTCAAGAGCTTCGTAATACCCATAACACGTCACAGTTTGATTTTATCGAGAGCCACAAAGGCATGTTTACTATGCTAGGATTTAGCCAGCAGCAGATGGTACAACTGCGTGAAGACTATGGCATTTATGGTGTGACGGATGGTCGAATTAATATCGCTGGTTTGGCAGAAAAAGACATTGCTTATGTCGCTGATGCGATAGTGAAGGTCTCTTAGATTTTGTGCCAAAGCCCACATTGACGTGGGCCCTTTGTTATAAATATGGTGTTAGAAAGTTAGGTGATAAAATGGATAAAATGTCAAAGGCTTTGGTAGCCATGTTATTAAGTGGAGGGTTAATGGCTTGTTCCACCACAAGTCAGCAGCCGAAAGAGCCACAAACTAAACCCGCTGTCGAGCAGCCTAAAGGCGAATCTGATAGCTCTAAAGCCGATAAAAATAGCCAAGTGGCGGAAAAACCTAAACCCGTTAAACCTAAACCTCAGCCGAAAAAAACCGCCGATGGTAAGTTGATTTTAGGCCAGCAGGAATGGGTGTATGTGCCTGGGTTTGAAGAGAATTTTAAAGCCCGTATTGATACAGGTGCTACCACTTCTTCAATAAGTGCGACTGATGTAGTTGAGTTTGAACGTGACGGGCAAGATTGGGTTAAATTTAACATTGAGCATGATGGGACAAAGAGCAAACAGATGGCATTGCCCGTTGTGCGCTGGGTTAAGGTTCGTCAGTCCAGCTCGGAAAAATCTCAGCGCCGCGCTGTGGTGGAATCTTGGGTTCAACTGGGCGATTTGAAAGAAAAAACTGAGTTTACCCTTGCCGATCGTACCCATCTCAAATATCCCTTGTTACTGGGAAGAAGCTTTGTCACGGATGTGGCGATTGTGGATGTGAGTAAAGAGTTTGTGCAGAAAAAGCACAAGTAAGCGGTTTAAAAGTAAAAGTCATCATTTAACGGCACCTCAAGGTGCCGTTTTTGTTATGGATATCGTGTTTTTTGAAGGCAGTATCAGAACTCAGTGAACTATTCCGCTAACCTTGCGGCTTGGATAACGGTGTAACATCGCAAGGGCAGCCTATTACTCGTCGTTTGTCCCCGTTTTTGTCGCTCAGCCGATAATGTCTGCTTATTCTCAAGGAGTCTTTAATGAAGTATTTATCGATGGCGGTGGTCATCAAACAAGGTAAGGTTTTGATCCAAGAACGTTATCGCTCGAACCAAGGTATGGTGTTTGAGTTCCCCGGCGGGGAAGTAGAAACCAATGAGTCGGGTACTGACGCTGCTATCCGCGAGCTATACGAAGAAACGTATATGAGCGGTTTATCTCACGTTGCAACCTATAGCGATATTAATGAATACGGTGGCCGTATCTATTATGTGGTGCTACATGCCAGTGCAGCTGATGAGCCAAGAGCGCAAGACTCAAGCCGCCAGCAGACTTTTCATTGGCTCTCTCTAGGTAATTTACCAATCGATGATTTTTATAAAGCGGACGTTAGCTTCATTCGCAAGTATTTAGCTAAACATTTACAGCGAGAAGTTGGAGAGGTGGCCTGATAAGATTTATTGCTGCCTTGATGGCCTAAATATGCCCCTTTCATATCCTTAATATGTATGAAAGGGGCATATTATCATTATTGTATCTCTATTAGCTCAACATCAAAGATCAATGTTGATGAAGGTGGGATCGGGCCTGAGCCATTTTTCCCATAAGCCAATGTACTAGGGATGAAAAGGCGAAATTTATCCCCTTCAACCATATATGTTAAGCCTTCTTGCCAACCTTTGATAACTTGGTTTAACCCAAACGAAATTGGCTCTCCGCGCTCAACTGAGCTATCAAATACGCTTCCGTCGAGTAGAGTGCCATGGTAATGCACTTTGACCTTGCTTTTTGGGCTTGGATTCAATGTACCTTCACCTTTTGACAGTACCTTATATTGCAGCCCACTCTCTGTGGTAATAATGCCGTCTTGCTTGCCATTTTCGAGCAGAAATGCTTGGCCGGCAGCAAAATTTTCCTCCCCCGCCTTACCTGTGACCAGAGTACGGTAAATCATAAAACCCGCGAGAACCAAGATGACGATAGGAATAATAATTTTAGACATGGGACCTTTCCATAATTGTTAGGGTTGTTGTATTAGATAGTTGATGGTGTTAGCAATGCCATCGAGATCTTTATGCCCAGCAAGTAGTACCATGTATTTACCTTTGACGATAAAGGCGGGTACGGCATTAATCTGGCCTTTTTGCGAGATCTGAGCGGCTTTCTGCATTTCCGTGAACAAGGCTTTTTGCTGCGATTCACCTAATTGCTCAGGACTGGATAGCCCTTGTTGTTTAAACACCTTATTGATGGCTTGTTTTTGTTGCTGAGCGGTTGAACCATTACCCATTTGCACGGCATCAAATATAGCTTTCATCATCTCATGGCTTGGTGTTGTCCCTAGCTGAATTTGTGCGCTGTAATAAATCATGGCACTGACTTGTGCGCTTTGATCAAATATGACATGCAGTTTGCCGAAAGTTTGATCGGTCATTGATTCAAGTTGCGGTAGAGCTGATTCCATATTCGCACAATGTCCACAGTTAAGTGAAAAAACTTCAGTAACGACGGGGAGCTGATATTCGGACAAATCAGCGGGTAAACGCTCAAACTGCTTTCCTTCTTGAGGAAGGTCACTCTTACTGCAGCCCACCAGTAGGGCCATCAAGCTAAAGCCAATAAAGGCCAGTATTTTTTTCATAGTGGGTACTCTTTACCATCAAGTGAGATGTATAAGTCTGAAGTGGTTGATTCTACCTTGTCATGACAGGGAAAAAAACAGTCGGTGAATAGACTTTGTGTCAAAAACAAAGTCTGCATTTATAATTAAAGTATTTCCCAATTCGCCGATATAAATGTTGTATCGAAACAAAAAAGAAATGGTGGATCGATGAGATACCTTGCTTTGCCTCTTCTCTTGTTGCTCACAGGTTGTGGGAACCTTGCAAAAGAAATGCGTTATTTGTCCGATGACATGTTAGAAACTGCGCCCAAATCAGACATGCAGGTTCGATATCCGACTTGGGGAGATGCGCCAAAAATAGTTTCACAGAGCGGTGTTATGGGACCAATGGGGCGAAGCCGAGCTGTAAGTGACAGCGATTTACAGAGCTTTTTGATGAAAAATGGTGTTGATCATGAAGTGCTACCAGGCGACCATCTGATGGTTAAGCTAACTGATACGATTAAATTTAATACTGGGTCTTCGATGGTCAAGCCCAGCTCAGCCTATTGGATTAATAAAATGGCTAGTTATTTAGCCACCCAACCAGGGATTGACATTGTAATTGATGGCCATACCGATAATACGGGTCCGCCGTCTCGTAATGACGTTTTATCGATGAAACGAGCCAAAGCGGTCAAAAAACAGCTCATTCGTAACAATGTCGCAATGGATGCTATTTTTACTCGTGGTTATGGTGAGTACCTCCCTGCATGCTCAAATAACACCAGAGCGGGGAAAGCTTGTAACCGCCGTGTTGAAGTATTGTTCATTGTCTCTAATCAGAGATAAATTCGCGCTTCATTAAAGCCACAGCTAAACTTTAATTTGTAAGCTTTAGCAACTCCTTTAGTGATTTATATGGGAAGCGGATGCCTGACTATTTAGAAAATATAATTAAATCTTTTTTGCTTCTTTTTCTACTACTTTTTTCATCTTCAGTAGTTGTCGCTAAGCCACTGATTATCACAGTCAGTGAATACCCTCCTTATCACTCAAAAGATTTGCCTGGTTTTGGCATTAATGCACAAATTGTAAGCGCAGCGTTTGAAAGCCAAAAAGTGGCGATTGAGTACCAGCAAATGAACACATGGAAGGAAGCCTTCGATTATGCAGCAGAGGGTAAAGCAGATGCTGCCGCGTTATGGGAGTACAACCAAGCACACAAGAATGATTTTTTGATCAGTGACTCTGTGTATAAAATAAATGCTCATTTTTTTTATAACAATAAACGTGAGTTTAGCTGGCGCAAAGTCAGCGATCTTAAGGGATACACTATCAGTGCTTTAATTGGTGGTTATTATGGTGATGCTTTTGAAGCCGCTGAAAAGAGTGGGGAGATCAAGGTCATCCGGGTATATGATGAGACAGAGAATGTGAAGAAGCTTGTCGATGGATCCATTGATCTTGCGCCTTTGTATATTACTAGCTTCAATTATGTGCTGAAAACACAAGGTTTAGCTGATAAAAGGGCAGAGTTTAGTTATCACCCTAAGCCTTTGTTTACCAACTCTGTACACTTGTTAATGCCAAAATCGAACCCTCAAAGCAAATACAATATGGTGTTGTTTAACGAGGGTTTAAAAGCTATAAAAGCAAATGGTGCACTTCAATCTATTCTCAATGACCACCTTAACTATCGTTAATTCATATCAAGAAATTGTTCAATCTGACTGAAATCTCTTTCGTTAATCTTCGTTTTTGTTCATTAATGGATGGTTCACGTTATAGCCATAGTAATAGACTCAATGGATCAACAAACAACAATTAGTTAATAATTGAGTCGTTAATTTTTTGATAAACCTAATACTTTGGTACCTATCTACTCGGTAAGTTTAACTTATGGCGAGAGAGCACATATAGCTAACTTTACCTCTTTACGACTAACAATGGTTGGTTAAGAGAATAAAAAGTAGAGTTAATTAACAAATCAGAGAACATAAATGCAACAAAGTGTGCTCGAACGCTCATTAATGGCTCGGGAGCGTTTCATATGGCAGTCAGGTATGCAGAATACCAATCGCAATCATAGCAAAACCAATCGTACCCATTAATATAAACAAGGACTCTTACTATGACGGATAGAAAACCCACTTTGCTCGGAGAGTGTATTGCCGAGTTCATAGGGACAGGATTGCTGATTTTCTTTGGTGTGGGCTGTGTAGCAGCCTTAGTACTAACAGGTGCTCAGTTTGGCCAATGGGAAATCAGTGTAGTCTGGGGCTTTGGGGTGGCAATCGCAATCTATTGTACAGCAGGCGTATCTGGCGCACATATTAATCCGGCAGTTACAATCGCATTGGCAGCGTTTCATGGCTTTGATAAAGCTAAGGTTGTGCCTTACATCATCGCTCAAATGCTTGGGGCGTTTTGTAGTGCTGCATTGGTGTATAGTTTGTACAGCAATTTGTTTATCGATTATGAAATCACCCATGGTTTTGTTCGCTCTAGCCAAGAGGCTCTTGCGACTGCTGGTATTTTCTCAACCTATCCTCATGCTTCTTTGTCATTTTCTGGGGCTTTGGCTGTTGAATTTGTGATAACGGCCGTACTCATGTTTGCGATTTTGGCGTTGGGTGATGAGAATAATGGCGCTGCTCGCGGCCCTATGAATCCATTATTGATAGGTGTACTTATCGCTGTGATCGGGAGTTCATTAGGTCCGTTAACTGGGTTTGCCATGAATCCTGCACGTGATTTTGGGCCAAAGCTATTTGCTTACTTTGCTGGATGGGATTATGCGCTGACTGGTGCTAAAGACATCCCATATTTTATTGTTCCTATTCTTGGCCCAGTTGCTGGCGCGTGTTTTGGTGCTTGGGCATACCCTAAAGTTATCGCACAATATCTACCGAATACGGGCACTGGCTGCACAATCCCTAATCAGTGTGATGATACTGAAGAGAATCAAGAAGCCCACGTGTAACACTAAAATCTATTGATATAAGTATTGAAATAAAAGGAAATTATCATGACTGAGCCAAAATATATTGTCGCGCTTGATCAGGGAACGACGAGCTCCCGTGCAGTGGTACTTGACCATGATGCTAACATTGTCAGTGTTTCTCAGCGTGAGTTTACTCAAATATACCCTCAGGCGGGTTGGGTTGAACATGACCCTATGGAAATCTATGCCACGCAAAGTTCAGTTTTAGTTGAAGTCTTGGGCAAATCTGGGATCCGCAGTGATGAAGTGGCGGGTATAGGTATTACTAACCAGCGTGAAACCACCATAGTTTGGAATAAAGACACAGGCAAGCCAGTCTACAACGCTATTGTTTGGCAGTGCCGACGCACAGCGGCTATATGTGAAGACTTGAAAAGCCGAAATCTAGAAGAATACGTCCAGGAGAATACAGGTCTGGTGTTAGATCCCTATTTTTCTGGCACAAAAATTAAGTGGATTTTAGATAACGTTGAGGGTGCTCGTGAAGATGCGAATGCCGGTAAGCTCTTGTTCGGAACAGTAGATACGTGGTTATTGTGGAAGATGACTCAAGGGCGTGTCCATGTAACGGACTATACCAACGCTTCTAGAACCATGCTGTTTAACATAAATACACTTCAGTGGGATGAAAAACTGCTGCAAGAAATGGACATACCTTTATCTATGATGCCAGAAGTTAAGACATCATCAGAGGTTTATGGACAAACCAATATTGGCGGTAAAGGGGGAACTCGAATTCCGATTGCGGGGATCGCAGGAGATCAGCAAGCAGCACTGTTTGGACAAATGTGTGTCAATGCAGGGCAAGCAAAAAATACCTATGGTACAGGTTGCTTCTTGTTGATGAATACTGGCCAAGAAAAAGTGACATCTAAAAATGGACTACTGACCACATTGGCTTGTGGACCAACGGGTAAACCTGCCTATGCACTTGAAGGAGCAGTGTTTATGGGTGGGGCATCTATTCAGTGGCTAAGAGATGAAATGAAGCTGCTAGCGGATGCTAAAGATTCAGAATATTTTGCCACTAAGGTTGATACGTCTAATGGTGTTTATGTTGTGCCTGCGTTTACTGGACTTGGTGCTCCTTACTGGGATGCTTATGCCCGTGGAACCATTGTTGGTTTGACTCGAGGTGTTAATTCAAACCATATTATTCGAGCAACATTAGAGGGGATTGCTTACCAAACACGTGATGTGCTAGATGCAATGCAAGCAGACTCTGACATCAAACTCGAAGCTCTTCGTGTCGATGGTGGTGCGGTTGCCAATGATTTCTTAATGCAGTTTCAATCTGATGTTCTTGATACTCAGGTGCTTCGTCCAAAGGTCACGGAAGTAACCGCATTGGGCGCTGCGTACCTTGCTGGTTTAGCGGTAGGTTTTTGGGGTAGTCTAGACGAAGTTGCTGATAAAGCTGAAATCGATAAGACTTTTGTACCTCATCATGACGAAGAGAAACGCAGCCGACGTTACAAGGGTTGGAAGCGTGCTGTGAAATGTGCTCAAGTGTGGGCAAAGATGCATGATGAAGACGATTAAACTATTGAAAAGATTATAATATAAATGATGCCCACGGTGTAAATGGGCATCATTTAAATAAGGCAATTTAAGCCTTCTTTTTACCCTGTAATACTTGCTTGTCTTCTTCAGTAAGTTCACGGATACGTCGACTAATATCACGGCGCTCTTTGGAGATTTCCGCACTTTTGATAATGTGGTCGTCTACGCGATCTTCATAATCTGCTTTCATATTATTGATGATGGTGATAATTTCATCAGGTGTCATATTAGGCTTGATGTAATCCATCAAGTTATCCAAAAGGTCAACCCTCTTTCGGTTATCACGAACTTTTTTCTCATTGTCGAGCAGTTCACGCTTTAGCTTATTTTTTCTGCGAGCCTGAGCTACGATTTCAAATACTCCACTCATAAGTGTCATTCCTGCTTTTGCTTACCTTTAACTGTCGATGATTAAACCACAACATTTCTGCCGATAACAGGGTTAAGATCAACAACTCTATAATGATGACTAGTTTAACACCAAAAAGCCAATACAGTGATTGAGCATAAGTGGTAGTCAGGATATGATTTCGTTATTAATAAAAATAAAAGCTAACGTTTATGCGAATGTCCAGTATTGTAGTCCCGAAAGTTGAGAAGGCTGAATTGTCCCCGCAAACAAGTAAGATTGTTGAGGCATACCGTAAAGAACGTCGGTGTCAGGAATTGACAGAAGTTGAGTTAAATCGTAGAAAAATCATTATGATTGATGAGTATGGTAATATAAAAAAACCATCGGCTCTTTCCGAACACTAAACTAGGAAGATGTGACTAAGGATATGATAATGAATATAGATTTAAGCGATATAGAAGCTCGAGTTATTGGCTGTTTAATCGAAAAGGAAGTTACCACACCGGACTATTATCCATTGACCCTCAATAGTTTGACCAGTGCATGTAATCAAAAAAGCAATCGTGAACCTGTTATGACATTATCTGAAGTTGATGTTCAACAAGCTGTTGATGGGTTGATTGCTCGCAGGCTTGTTAGTGACGAAAGCGGGTTTAATAGTCGAGCTAGTAAGTTTCAACACAGGTTCTGCAATACCGAATTTGGCGACTTAAAGCTAACAGCTCAAGAAAAAGGGATTGTCTGCTGTTTGTTGCTTCGTGGAGCTCAAACACCTGGCGAGTTACGTAGCCGTACAAATCGATTAGCAGATTTTAGTGATGTAAAAGAAGTCGAGTCAATCTTAGAAAATATGGCATCACCAAGTGACGGATCCTTAGTTGTTAAACTAACACGGGAAGCCGGCAAACGTGAATCTCGTTATATGCATTTGTTTAGTGGAGAGGTTGATATTGAAAGTTTTGTAGTGTCGAACTCTCATTCCAGCAATGTTGAATCTGATATAAAAAGGATCGACGCACTGGAACTTGAGGTTGCTGAATTAAAAACGCAGTTAGAGGCATTGCGTCAACAAGTGGTAGGTTTGTCCTCCTAAATGCCATCTAAACAAACAACTAAGCCGTGTTCTATATGGTTTGTATACTTGATCCGGACACGCTTAAATGCTCTATATTGCGGCATAACAACAGATGTTTTCCGTCGTTATGCACAGCATTGCCAAGGTACTGGCGCTAAATCTCTCAAAGGAAAAACACCTTTGATACTTGAATGGTATCAAACCATCGGTAAAAGCCGTTCAATGGCATCTAAATATGAATATCGTATTAAGAAATTATCAAAATCTCAGAAAGAGCAACTGATAAGTGGAGCAGTATTGCTAGATGATATTATCGATATTGAAGAGGGTCCAGTTAGCTAGAGTCCGTTCACCCAGTAATGAAACAGAATTGTAATCTCGATAATTTATCAATCAATTTTTTATCTTTACCACAAATTTCATGTCATGTAGTTGATATTAAATAGATTGCCCATCAAATAGTTTAAATCTGTATTAACCTTGAAATAGAACTTAAATAAGGTTGGTATGGATATGAAACTTTTAATGAAAGCCATTTTAATGTGGTCGATAGCTTGGATTGCTATTGTGGTGAATGCGGCAACGGTTGTCCCAGATGGACGTGGAAATGGCATGGGCAATACCGGTGTTACGTCGGCAGATTATCTGTTGGCCCCTTTTTATAATCCTGCATTGGTTGCTATTCATAGAGATTCAGATAAATTTGGCGTACTTTTCCCTGGTGTGGGTTTAAGACTGAGAGACACGGATGAAACCTTAGATACCGTGGATAAGCTTCAAGATGAGATCAAAGCTTTTAAAGTAAACTCCTCAGACTCTGCTGCAGAAGCGAGGTTGAATAGTTATTTAGATCAAATTTCGGATGATAAGCCGTTGGGAGTTAACGGTGGTGTCGTTGCCGCAGTTGCATTGCCTGTTGATGTTCTGTCGACCAATATATTTACTCGTGGGTACGCCGAAGTTATCGCGAAGAGTGATATTTCAAGTTCGACGGATACTCAAACTCGTTATGAGAACTCGAGTGTTGATGTAATCGCATTTGGCTACGGTGAGTTTGGTGTGGCGATTGCTAAACGGGTGAACTTTCTAGGACAGGATGTTTCTGTTGGGATTTCTCCTAAGTTTCAAACCATGCGAACATACAAACAAGCAATTACTGTTGAAGACTTTGATATCAAAGACTACGACAAAAGTGAAACGAAAAAAAATGCCTTTAACATAGACCTTGGTGCAGTATGGTTATATGAGCAGTTACGTGCCGGAATTGCTGTGAAAGATTTATTCTCGCAAGAACTTCAAACGTTAGATATTGGAGGTGTCAGTACATATAAGTTGAACACTCAGGTTACGGTATCTGGGGCCTATGCACTAGAATATTTTACAGCCACCACCGATTTCGATCTCACTAAGCAAGAAAGATTTACCGATCAAAATGATGATACTCAATTTTTACGCTTTGGAGTGGAAGGTAACGCGATGGGTTGGGCTCAACTCAGGGTAGGCTATGAAATTGACCTAGAAAATACACTTGATAATTCAGTAACGCTTGGGGTTGGTATCAGCCCAGGCGATCTAGTGAGCTTTGATTTAGCAGGTAGCTATGCTGGTGATAATCAATATGGCTTATCAGGGAATTTGGCATTTACTTTCTAGTCTTGAGTTGTTAATGCAGAGATTATGTGGCTAGTTATTCAATTTGTATAAAATATTTGCCGCACATTCTCTGCTTAAGATAAAAACTTACAAACAGTGGTTAAATCAGCTCGAAAGGTAGGGGCACCCTATGTAAAATACGAAGTAATAAAAATATTTTTATGAGAAAGGATAATTGATGCTAAAGGTGATGCTTTTGTCAATGACTCTCGTTTTAACTTTGCCGAGTTACGCACACACGACTCAAGTCCTCAATGGGTACTGGCAATATGATGAGTATCTAGACGCTAATCCAGAAGAAAAGGTTCTGACTCAGGCTTTGGCTGATGCAGTAAGAAGGCAAGCTGTACCAATTTCTGCTAAGCAATCGACCCCCCTTTCTATTTCAGTCGTGTATCCCGGACAGCAAGTGTCAGATTATTGGGTAAGGAATATTAAAGCATTAGAAGCGCGTCTTACCGAATTGGGTATCAACTATGAGATAAAACAGGTTTTTACTCGACCTAATCTAGATGTTAGACAGCAAAGTCTATCACTTCTTGAAGCAATACAAAATAAAGCGGATTATTTAATTTTTACTTTAGATACCACTCGCCATCGCAAGTTTATTGAAAATGTTCTCAGCTCAAGCGACACTAAACTCATTTTACAAAATATCACTACACCTGTAAGAGCTTGGGGTGACCAAAAGCCATTTATGTATGTTGGTTTTGACCATGTGAAAGGGACGCGCTTACTTGAAGATTACTATAAAAAACGTATTCCAACTGGTAGTAGATACTCTGTTTTATATTTCTCTGAAGGGTATGTCAGTGATGCTCGTGGTGATACGTTTATTGAAGAGATGAGCCATCATGATTCTTACAAACTCTCTTCATCTTTTTATACGACAGCGACCAAAGAATCTGGATTCAATGCTGCGATCAAAGCCGTAGAAAAAGATCCTGAGATTTCATTTATTTATGCGTGTTCGACTGATGTTGCTCTTGGCGCTGCAGAAGCACTTAAGGAGTTAAATCGGGAGGATATTATCGTCAATGGTTGGGGAGGAGGTAGTGCAGAGCTTGATGCACTCGCTAAAGGTGATTTAGATGTCACTGCAATGAGAATGAATGATGATACTGGGGTTGCTATGGCTGAAGCAATAAAATGGGACCTTGAAGGTAAAGAGACACCCAATGTTTATTCTGGGGACTTTGAACTTGTGTTAAAAACAGATAGTCATTTTAAAATAGACAAATTAAAGCAAAGAGCTTTTAGGTATTCGGATTAATAATGTCATTTTTAGCTCGGCGAGGGACTAAAAAACGTCTAGCCACATTACTTACACGCTCCATCTTTCTTACCATAGCGGTTTTGTCTTTGGTTGTAGTGCTTCAGAACTACCAAGTTAATCGCCAGGTTGTTTCTCAAGAAGTGGCGCGTTCTAAATTACAGACCCAAAGTTTAGTACAACAGATTTTGAACTTTAGGCTCGAAGCTCTGGAAATACAGCAAGATAGTTACAGTAGAAATGGCTCTTTGGTTGAAGCTTTTGTTACTTCAGATACCAATCGATTGGCACGCTTTTTTAACGGTATTGATCAGGGTTCTCCGGAACTCGCTCCTGACTTTCGTTTTATTACTGAACGCTCTCAAATTTTATGGGACGACGCAAACTATCAGTTCTATGGTTTATCAATGGAGCAGTTATCGCACATCAGTCAAGATATGACTACAGGAGGAAGCTGGCACTTATCACAAACTCCTTCGTTACTTGGAACTCGATACCTGATGGTGCGCCGTGTCCCTATTATAAATATGGGTTCAGGAGAAGTGCTAGGTTTTTTACACATTGCGGTTGTATTGAACAATAATTTTTCTTTAATGAATGCAGTGCTTCGAGGGAGTAATGCTGATCAAGTTCTACTTGCAGTAGGATCAGAAGTCATTGCATCGAGTACGAAAGATATTGACTTAAGCCATATTGAGTGGCTGGAAGAATCTGCAGTGGATTTTACTGCAAGTAAATACATGGTTTCTAAAACGGATTTAACAATTAGTGATGTGCCTACTTTTTTGTCTATTTATACCATTCAAGACAATAAACCTATCGTCATTTTAGTTCGGAGCCATTATATGTGGGTTGCAATCGCTGTGGTATTGCTTTTTTTGATTGCGGTATACGGCCGTTTATGGCTTGGTAAGCGAGTTTCAAAAGAGCTTTTAAAACTCATGAATTACACTGAGAATTCCGTCGAAACGAAAGGGATGAACCGTTTCCCAGGGTCTCATATAGAAGAATTTGATCAGATTGGTTCTTCTTTTGAATTGTCTTTTCAACGTTTTCACGAACAGGAAAAACAATTTGCTGACTTATTCAACTTCTCTCTTTCACCAATGACTTTGTGGGATTCCTGTGGTCAGCTTTTGAGGAGTAACCCTGCTGCAGAAAGAAGCTTTCTCGTTAATAATGATATTGAAAAAGGGGATTACCATCTCTTAATTGAAAAACTTGGCCCCCATATACGGTTGTGTGCCAAAGGAGCCGCGTTAAAGGGCATTAACATATCTATAAGAGAGAAAACATATCGCTGGAACTTGTCACCGATCTTTATAGACAAAGGAACCAACAATGTGTTGGCTCAAGGACAAGATGTGACGAGCTTTGTCGAAGCAGAAGTGCAAAGTCTTGCTGCGAGAAGGGAAGCGGAAGAAACGGCTAAAGCGAGATCTGATTTCTTAGCTAAAATGAGTCATGAACTGAGAACCCCGCTTAATGGTATTTTAGGCGTTTCACAGTTACTTAAAGGTAAATTATCTGATACTCAAGATGTTGAGCACCTTGATGTGCTGTGTAACAGCGGCGAACACCTATTGGCCGTATTAAATGATATTCTAGATTTCTCGAAAATAGAACAAGGTAAATTTCATGTGCAGTCTGTTGATTTTCGTTTAGTAGAGTTAGTGAGTGCAGTAGAGAAAATCTATACTCCACTCTGTGAAGAGAAAGGAGTTAGCTTTGAGGTTATTACTAATCTGAGTGACACGACTTTTGCCCATAGTGATCAAGTTAGGCTTAATCAAATATTATTTAACTTGGTGAGTAATGCTATCAAGTTTACCCATCAAGGTAGTGTAACGGTATCAATAAAGTGCCTTAAACAGGTAACTGGATGCTATTTGAATATAAGTGTAGTAGATACTGGTATCGGTATAGAACAGGAGCGAATAACTCATATTTTTGAACCTTTTGTGCAAGCCGAATCTACAACAACTCGTGAATACGGTGGTAGTGGTCTTGGCCTTGCTATTGTTCATAGCTTAGTCGAAATGTTGGATGGCCAAATTGAAATAGAGAGCGCTATAGGTAAGGGAACGTGTTTACATCTATCAATTCCTATCGAATTGGTTGTTTCTACAGAGCAAGTTGAAGCCAATATATTAGTTGAACCTTCAACCTTGTTTGAAAGAGCGCTTAATGTTCTTTTGGTTGAGGATAACCACACTAACGCATTTATAGCCAAAGCGTTTTGTGAAAAATACGGTATGAAAGTGATATGGGTTCAAGATGGTTACAATGCGATTGAAAAATTAAAACAGCAGCATGATATTGATTTGATCCTAATGGATAATCAGTTACCTAACTTGGGCGGTATAGAAACGACGAAAATAATTCGTGAAGATATGAAATTAGGCACACCTATTTTCGCCTGTACAGCCGATGGAATGCAAGATACAAAACGCGCTTTTTTAAATGTGGGTGCAGACTATGTTATTATTAAACCTATCAAAGAGTTGGCGTTAAATCAGGCTTTCATCCATTTTAAGGAAAACCATCTCAATAAGATTGAACAATATTGAAACCGATGGTTCAAACAAAGGCTCAGGGGGATACCCGTGAGCCTCTTAAAATCTCTTGCAAAATGCAGTTAAGCACATTGCCTTTCGATACTGTAGTGGTTTGCTTCCAGATACTTAGCAATGGCAAGATAGCATTGGCTATCGCATGATAGGTGTAGTTTACTTCGGCGCATAAGGATGTCTTCAGCATTGGCCGCCAGCTCTTGTTTAACCATATAGTCAATTTCAATTTGGTAGATCCCTGAAGAGAAAATAATACCTAAGTCTTGTTTGGTTCTTACACCCTCAAGTAACTGATTTACTCGACTACCATATGATTGAATCCATCGCGTGCGTGTATCGGGATCAACAAATGGAATTTCGCTGGCTAATTTTGCTTGTAAACTGGTCCATGAAAAATGTTCACCACCGGGTAAAGGAGCTTCTTTAGTCCAAGGCTTGTTTGGGTCGAAATAGGGTGAAAGATGCTGCATGGCAGATTCAGCCAACTTCCTATATGTGGTTAACTTACCGCCGAAAATTGATAGTAGCGGCGCCTCGTCAGTTTGACCGTCTAATGAAAGTGTGTAATCACGAGTGATCGCTTGTGGCGAGTCAGATTCATCATCACACAGAGGGCGAACACCACTGAAGTCAGCAATAATATCATCCATTGCGAGTTGCTTGCGAAAGTGGCTGTTAGTCACTTTAAGCAGGTACTGTTTTTCTTCATCACTGATCGATACATGACGTGGATCACCATGAAACTCGACATCAGTTGTTCCAATAATTGAAAATTGATTGAGATAGGGGATAACAAAAACAATTCGATTATCTTCATTTTGCATTATATATGCTTGTTCTTCGTCGTGGATTTTGGGTACGATAATATGTGAGCCTTTAATTAATCGAATACCATAAGGAGAAACCAGTTGGGTATTTTCGGTCAGAAAATCTTTTACCCATGGCCCAGTGGCGTTAACCAGGGCTTTTGACTTTCTGATTAACGTTTGCCCTGTGCGTAGGTCATTTATTTCGACATGCCAAAGTCCGTCAATACGACTTGCTTTAGTTACTTGGCAGTAGTTGCTGACTTCTGCTCCTAGTTCCCGAGCTTGAATGATATTGAGCATGACTAACCTTGCATCATCAACCCAGCAATCAGAATATTCGAAACCTACGTTGAGCTCAGATTTCATGACATTTTCATTATCAAGTTTGATTTTTTTACTGCTAGGAAGAGAAGTTCGTTTACCCAAGTGGTCGTATAGAAATAAGCCTGCTCGTATCATCCACGCGGGGCGAAGAAATGGGCGGTGAGGCAATCTAAATCTCATTGGGAATGCAATATGTGGTGCTTTTGCAAGAAGCACTTCACGTTCAGCGAGCGATTCACTCACTAGGCGAAATTCATAGTGTTCCAAATATCTCAATCCACCATGTATAAGCTTAGAGCTCGCTGAAGAAGTAGCGCCAGCAAAATCTTGTGCTTCATAAAGGCCAACTTTTAGTCCACGCCCTGCTGCATCTGCAGCTATTCCAGCACCATTTATACCTCCGCCGACGACAATTATATCTAGAAATTCTTGTTCTTTTTGTTCATCTAAGTAACTTACGGTCATGTAATTGCCATCCAAATGTTCGTTCGAGCACATTATTTTCGTTATGTAATCATATTGTAGCCTTGATTGTTAGTGTTTGTCCGGTTAAACATGATCGAGATCATCAAATAATCATAATACGAAACTTATACGAGCTTTGATTGTTTATAAAAGAACAAGAAACTGGAGACGTTAAGCTGATATATGGCTGTGCATATACCATGCAAGGCCTATGGCACAATATTGATATATAGGCGGATGGGTATAATTGCGGGGTAATGTACGCACGCTAATTTTAAATTAGCGTGGTAACAGGTCTTAGGATGACCGGGCGAGCTTTTGGTGTGCTTTCGAAAAATGACCCGCACTGAATGCGCCAACAATAGAAAGTTCACCCGCAAGGCATACTGCTGCGACTACTTCGGAAAGTATTCTTGCTTTTCCTGAACCGTATAGACCCATGATCTCGAGACATGCTCTTTGGCTTGGTAGGTGAGTGCCACCACCGACGGTTCCTACCATTATATTGGGTAAAGTGACACATGCATATAAGCCACCTTCTTTGTTAACTTCCATACGTGTAATACCAATTGCAGACTCCGCTACGCATGCGCTGTCTTGTCCGCAAGCGGTATAAAGAGCAGCAAGAGCATTTGCATAGTGTGCATTAACACCGATTCCGCCACTAATTGAAGCACCTGTTGTCGTTAGTTGTCCAAATTTAGCCATTTTCTCAGGTGTGGTGTGTAGGTATTTTTCGACGAGTTCTTTTGAAAGGTTTACCTCAGCGGATACCTTTTTGCCCCTAACGTGCCTTAGCGTATGTGCGTTGGGTTTTTTGTCCCCTGACAGGTTACCATCAAGAAAAGCCTCTTGAGGTTGGGTTGGCGTCTGGGCGCAGATGTAATTAAACACCTCATTGGTCGCAATGGTAACCATGTTTTGCCCTGATGCATCGCCGGTATGAAACTCAAATATTAAATATACGCGGTTACCCTCAATATTAATGTTTATATCATTTAATTGCCCATGCGATGTCGTTGACTCAGCAATTTTCTTAAATTGGTCATATTGTGTTACAACCCAGGCAACAAACTGACCTGCTTGTGAGAGTCGCTGGAACTCAAAAACTGGAGTCCTTGTTACTCCTTCATTAATCAGTATCGCACTGGCACCACCACCTGCGGTAATAAGTTGTGAACCGCGGTTATACGAGGCAACTAATGCGGCCTCTGTTGTCGCAAGGGGGATAAAATAATCCCCTTGAGCATGTAAGCCATTAACACGAAGAGGCCCTGCGATGCCAACAGGTACTTTTACTGTGCCGATAAAGTGTTCGATGTTCTTATTGTATATATCAGAGCCCTGCAGCGTGTATGGATCAAGCAGGTGCTGTTTTTGTGTTAGCTCAGCTAATATCTTCCAGCGTTTATCTAAATTTTTGATAGACACATAAGGGCTCGATGTTAGACGTTGCTTTGGTGGTTCAAAGTTAGGTTTGAGCCTTTCCTCTAAGGTATCTGAGCAAGGACCTTGGTCAAAAATCGATTTTCTGTCACGGTGAGATAAGTTGAGTTTGGGCATGGTGATGAAAAAAATGATGTTGTCGGGAGATTCTAGCGACTATTGAGCGGAAGGCAACACTTGTTGTTGTGTTGGTATGAAATTTAACCTACACATGTACATCAAGCAAGGTACCGATCATTTCTTGGTCTCTTTGCAAAACATTAGTACCAACTTTACTGTACTTTTCTGCTTGAGTCAGTTTAACAATAGGTTCTATATGGGAACTATCTGGTAGCTTGAATTCAACTTTGTTGAACTGATAAGAATCGTCTTTCTCAATCGGGTTTGTGACTTGAGCTTGATGAATTTCGTGCGCTGCTTCTTCAGCCATCTGAGATGACTGCTCGATAATTTGATAGCCGGGCTGGATTGCAGACACTGTCATATATCACCCCCCTTTATTATTAAATCTTAATTCGAGTTTGCTTTTTTTGCAAGTTATGCTATTTGAACAAGCTTGCAATAAGCTGCTGTTCTTCGTCAGTTAATAACGCGCGATTAGGCTCAGATAAAGTTTGGGATATTTCAGTTTTCAATGTACGTAGCTGACTGGGTGTCAGACTTTTTAGTTGTTTTTTAAATACTTCAAACTGTTTTGAATTCATACTACGTTGCCTCCGAATCAATTCATTTCTCTGGTTCGAATAGCAAGACATGTCTCCTTTCATCGCCTTACCCACTAAGAAACTTCAACCACCATTTTATGTAATTTTGTTTAAAAAATGTCCGAACAATGTCAGGTGGAGTTTAAATAAAAGTGAAGTATGCCATAGTATCTATCAAATTTGTTGTTTTTATTGTCATTAAAGATGGTCAGTTTTTTGCACGAATAGTGAACTTACCTGCTAGAGAATGGAGTTCTGGCAGCATTCTATAAATGAGGTAGAGCTGTTGTAAGATCATTTTGGTGGAATTATCGTCTTGATCCCGCCATTCTTCAAGCCTAGCTTTGAGAGCAAGGTCAATATTATGGTTGGTTGTACTCCACCTTTCTGGTTCATTAAGCTGAGAGCACAATGTTTCAAGATGGTGATGAATAACTCTGTGGGTTTCTAGAATAAGTTGATGGGTATTCGCTTCGTTGATTCGAGTTCTATGTGCACCGAGCGCTGATACATAGCCTAACAAAGCGTGAGTTAATGTTAAGAAGCGAAAACTTTCATCAACAGCAGATCGATATCGCCCAGGTTCCACTAGCATGGCACTGATCGCATTATTTAGATTCGCATCATGATTATGAGCGTTTCGTCTTGCTATTCTATACGTCAAGTTGTCTTTCTTGCCAATCCTGTATTGGCCAATGATTT
Source organism: Vibrio hepatarius (assembly GCF_018860525.1). Classification (GTDB taxonomy): domain Bacteria; phylum Pseudomonadota; class Gammaproteobacteria; order Enterobacterales; family Vibrionaceae; genus Vibrio; species Vibrio hepatarius_B. The sequence continues at coordinate 86,594 of NZ_JAHKPM010000004.1, read as the reverse complement.
GTGCGAGATACTCACGGTGTGCTTGAATGGTTTCTGCCATTACTTTATGAAGACGCTTTGATTGCCAGTCTGGTAAAATAAATGTGACAGATAAAGCTGCCAATCCACATCCAATGAGTGTATCGGTCAATCTTGGAAGCACGATGGAATAACCATCACCAATCTGGTGGAAACAAAACAACACTAAAATAGTGATAAATCCTGTCGCGTAACCATAATTAGCGAGTCGAAGGGTAAAGAATGCGACCCCTGAGATGACAATAAATAGTAATTGGCTTTCCTGAGAAGGGAACACCATAAGAAGTGGAACACCGACTAATATGCCGATGATTGTTCCTACTACTCTAGCGACAAGTTTGCTTCGAGTAGCACTGTAGTTGGGTTGGCAGACAAATAGTGTGGTCATTAAAATCCAAAAGCCTTGATTTATATCAAATATCTTTATCAGGCCATACCCTAAAGTTAGGGCAGTGGACAATCGAATCGCGTGGCGAAACAGCATCGAATCTATGGTAAAATGTGATGTGATTCTTTGCAATTTCTCCTTGAAGGTATAAACCTCAGTGTCATCAAGTACATCTGCACCAAATTCGTTTGAATGAGGTTGGCTAATACTTGTTAGCTGTTTTTCGACGGTAGCCAGGTTATTGAACAGGTAATGGAGTTGGTTGAGTAGAGACTTTTTTACTGGCGCTGTTTCTTCATGTAGATCTTCTAATGATCTTACTAATTCATCAAGCGCAATCAGAGAGTTGCCAGTATGTTGGTAGTCCGAGCCCAATTGAATCGACCGCGCCACCGACCGGCAGGCTTGTGCCTGTGTTTCCAGTAGATATTTAAACCTAAACAAAATGTCTGAGCGTTCAAAGTTCTTACAAAGCTCTTGGTAGCGGTAATGACTAGAGCTAACACGTTCATGTATATCTTGAGCGAGAAAATAAATATTAAGAAATTGATCGCTAGTAGCGTGAACATAGCCTCGTTTAGAACGGCTCAATAATGTTGCTTTGCAGTGGTTCAATGCTGTAACCGTCGCTGCATTAAGTTGTGCCTGCTTAATTCTTAAAGGTTGAGGGTCAAGGTCTGTTACTGGGTGGAAGAGCTGACTTCTTGAATCTAGATAATTTCCGAGATTAATAAAAACGGCGGCTAAGCTTTGTTGAACAGGTTGCAAAGGCCACAGCGCAGACCACAAAATCGAGAGTAAAAAATACCAGCTTGCACCGGATAAAAGCAAAAGGGGCTGTAGCCAGACATTGACACTTTGTTCGGCACCTAACATGGTGTAAATGGCAATCAGTAATGAACCGAATGCGATGCTGGCATATCTGGTCCCAATCGCTCCAAGCATAATGAACCCAAAAGTGGATACACACAGTCCAATGGCAAATAAAAAAGGAGTAGGGAAAAGTAATTCTATCGAGAAGGACGCAACAGCAAAGCAAAATAGAGTTAAACAAGTCGCCTTAATTCGGCCTATTGCTGTGTCATCTGTTTCTGCTAAGGCTGCTGCGATAACCCCTAATATAAGTGGGATGACAAGTGACTTTGTAGCACCAAACCAACTGAGGCCTACGATTCCTAATAATGCGATTAGAATTAGTAAGCCGTAATTAATGGTTTTGTTAGCCCAATATAGGCGAAGTCGTCTCAAAGGTTGCACGGTATTTGTTTTGATTGCCTTTTTTAATAATTATAGTATCTAATAATACATGTTAAATTTATGATGTAGATAAAGAAACGTGTCTATTGACGAGATTTTAACGTGAAGTGTTCTCATTCAACTATTGACAGGATCTTTTCATTGTTGGGTTTGGGTAAGTTATCATGTATGTAATTAAGCTTTAGGAAGAATAAATATGCAGCTGAGAGTGACCAAGACTGCACAATACCTTATTCAAGATGAGTATAATCGCGTGTCTTTGGATTCTGACTTTATCATATTGAGTTCTAAGCGGTGTGAAGAGCGAATTCCCTTTAGTGTTTGGAGCGGTAAAGTTAACTTAAAGCGAGGATTGATATGGGGGGGGCTGCAGTTTTTTGCACACCCTAAAAATGGACGAAGACAATCCTGGCTTATTGAAGGGCTTTCTTGGCAAAGTTGCCGTCAGTTTGCTCGCTTAGCGGTTTCATTATATCAAAAGTGGCATCGTCATCAATGCCAACAACTGTTCGCATTTATTCCCCAATGGGAAGCTGCTCTGCTAGGGCTGGAACGTCAACCTGCTTACCTCACACATTCCACTGTTGATATTCTGCTAAATCAGATATTAACAGACTTAAGTACCATGGAAATGACTTTGGATGATGCCGTATTGATGGTGCCAGATCGAATGGCAAATATTGTACCATGGGTTTTAGATACTGAACGAAATCTTGCTGAGCGTAATCATCGGTGGATGAAGATTGAATTAGAAAACTGGAAGGTACTTTTTTCACAAATTGAATCTTCTCCTTTAAATATGTCTCAGCAACAAGCTGTATTACTTAATGACGACAATAACTTGGTTCTCGCTGGAGCAGGATCTGGGAAAACCAGCGTCTTAACTGCGCGAGTAGCGTATCTTCTTCAAGGCCACTTAGCTCAGTCTGAAGAGATTCTAATGTTATCGTTTGGGCGCGATGCAGCTAGCGAGATGCGTCAACGTTTAGAAAACAAAATTGGTTTGAGTGCAGATCAAATTACGGTTAATACGTTCCATCAACTTGGGCTCTATATTTTGAACCAGGTTGAGCAGGAGCCAGTCACTATTTCACCTATTGCTACAGATGATAGTTTAAAGACAGCTTGGTGTATGGAATGGCTAAAAAATCACTGGGTTACTCCGACAGCATTTAAGCGTTGGCAAAAGCATCTCAATAAATGGCCAATAGCCTATATTACAGGCGATGATGAACTTGGTTGCCATGTTGAAAACCCTAAATTGATCGCTTGGTTAAACAAACAGCTTAACCAACTATCGGCAGTCGGCGGGACGAAGAAAGATATTCAAGAAAGTTTGGTTTCCCATGCGGATTATACTCGTCTAAATAGTGAGCTTTCCTTAGTTTGGCCTTGCTACCAAGCGTGGATCGCTATGCTCAATGAGCAGGGTCACATTGACTTTAATATGATGATTAATAAAGCGACGGAACATGTGGTTAAAGGAAGATATAAATCGCACTGGAAATATATCATGATTGACGAATATCAAGATATATCACCTCAGCGTTTGCAGTTAGTAGAGGCTTTGTGTAAACCAAATAATGGCCATAACTGTGTTTTGTTTGCTGTTGGTGATGATTGGCAATCTATTTATGAATTTGCAGGTGCTGATGTTGATTTGACAACGGGTTTTACAATGCGTTTTCGTCATTCAACAGTTCATAAGTTAGACACCACGTATCGTTTTAGTAATCAACTTGGTGATGTGGCTAATCAGTTTGTTCAGCGCAACCCAGCTCAAATAGAGAAACGTTTACATAGTTTTAAGCAGAAGAAATCAAAATCCGTTACCTTATCTGCAAGTGGCTCGATTGAAAAAATACTTGATGAATTAAATCGCAGGGCAAAAAATACTCAAACTGTGCTTTTGCTCGCTCGAAATCATTACCACAAACCAGAGCTTCTTACTCAATGGCAAAAGCAATTTGCGCTACTATCAATTGAATTTATGACTTGTCATGCTAGTAAAGGTCGTGAAGCGGACTACGTCATCATACTGTGCGTAGATGAAGGCCAATTTCCTCCAAGGGTAAAGACATTGCATATTGATGGTGCTTTGTCTCAATCTGATGATAGTTTTCCTTATGCTGAAGAGCGTCGTTTATTTTATGTGGCTTTGACGAGAGCGAGAAATCATGTATGGGTGACGTATTCAGGTGCGGGTTCTAGCTTTATCCATGAACTTAAAGATCAAAATTACCCAATTATTATCAAAAAAAAGGGTATTTAAAATAATGAAAGGGCAATTTTTATGGTCGATACGCCCACAAATAGTTAGGAGTTTTTACAAAAAACAATAACTACAGTATTAGAGCAGAGGTAGTGACAAGTATCTAAGCGACTCCAATGTGCATCAATTATTGGTAGAATGGCCAAGTGTGAGTATCGACAATGAACAGCCTGAGGTAGTTCACATTCCTATTACAAAAGGCTTTGATCTTTTTTAGCATGGGCTGATGAAAGAACCCCAAGCTGAAATATTAACAGTATTAATGATGTTATCGCTCCCAATGTGTCCATTAACATATCTTTTTGTGCATCCCAGATATCTCCTTGAGAGCCCAAAAAAGCAATGCCTTCGTCACCGCCAGCAAGTGCAGCATACCACCATTCAACCATTTCATATCCAGCCGCCAGTGACATGATTGAAAATAGGGCAAAGCACATTGCTAGTTTTGCGGTCATCCACTGTTTTTTGATCATATATTCGGCAATGGGGTAGGCATATAAACCAATAGAAAAATGGGCGACACGGTCAAAATTATTTCTCTCAGAGTCTATAGCTTGATTAAACCAATCGAATGGTACCTCTGAAAAGGTATATTTTGCGCCTATGGTATGAAGTGTTAGCCATATGAACATAAGAAAATAAGCGGTATTAGAAAATCGAAATCGTCTCGAGATTAGCCAGATTAATGACAATATAATCAAAGCTGGAATGATTTCAGCAATCCATACAGCCCGAGAGGAAGGAGCAAAAGCAGAGAATACAAACACGGTTGCGTAACCTAAAGTTAACCAAAATAAAAGTGATAGTGTGGTTCTGTTTGTATCCATTAAAAGGTCTCCTTAAATCTTTCATAATATAATAATGATATTAAATAAAACATTGTACAATTGTCGTTTGGTGATGTTTTGGTCACATTTAAACCACCATTTATGTTGAAAAATATAAATATAGCGCAGTAAAAGCAAAAACTGACCTCTTCTAGCTCACCAAAGTTTGATTTAGCCTCGGGTGAGATTTAGAATCTTGCTTCAACCATAGCATAACGAAATAAAGTGAAGTCATGAAACTCGAAACTGTCGATTATCAAGCCAAAGATGCGGCTCAACAATTTGTAACCTCACTGCATGAGACAGGATTTGGAGTGCTTAAAAACCACCCAATACCTAAAGAGCTTGTGGAGTCAATTTATGAGAACTGGTATCAGTTTTTTATGACTGGGCGCAAAAATGAATTTACATACAATATCGAGACTCAAGATGGATACTTTCCACCTTCTATATCTGAAGTTGCTAAGGGGCATACTGTCAAAGATATTAAAGAGTATTTTCATGTTTATCCTTGGGGACAAATCCCACAAGAATTGAAAGAGCAAATTTTGGACTACTATCAGCGAGCGAACGACTTTGCCGAGGAATTATTAGGTTGGGTTGAGGAATACGCTCCAGTCGAAATTCAGGACAAGTTTTCCATGGCACTTTCTGAGATGATTACTAATAGCGAAAAAACACTTTTAAGGGTTCTCCATTACCCTCCAATGACTGGTAACGAAGAGCCTGGTGCTATTCGGGCTGCTGCTCATGAAGATATTAATCTTTTAACGATTCTTCCCGCCGCAAATGAACCTGGATTGCAAGTATTAGCTAAAAATGGTCAATGGATTGATGTTCCATGCGACTTTGGTAGCTTGATTATTAATATTGGCGATATGCTTCAGGAAGCGTCAGGTAGCTATTTCCCATCGACTACTCATCGCGTTATCAACCCAACAGGTGAGCGTCAAGAAACATCACGGATCTCATTACCCTTATTTCTTCATCCAAAGCCTGAGGTGGTGTTATCTGAGCGTCATACAGCAGATACGTATTTAACAGAAAGGCTAAAGGAGCTAGGAGTTTTGTAATTAAAGTCTCTGTTAAAGAGCCAGTCATCGCTGGCTTTTTTTGGGTGATGATCGTTAATTCTTCGGTATAAACTCGACAAATCGGTAATTTTGTCTTTGTATTAAAAATAAAACCAAAATAAATCGGATATGAACGAACATCAGGAAGTTGCCGCACAATTCCAACAGTATATGGAAAACCCTCTACTGTGGCCAATTATGGAAATTTTAAAACAACAACCTTCAGGTTGGAAAGTCCACACTCTTTCCTCTCACCTTTGTGATCTCGAACTTTTACCTGTACTCGATGCTTCTCCAGATAAGGATCTGTTTAAACGTAACTTTCTTATCATGAATGCTTTATACCAGCTGCAAGAAACACTTTACCCAGAGAATTGGCTACAAGTGCAAGCAATGGATATCGTTTTGATGCCTCAGCCTCAAGTCTTCGGTCATGAAGTGGACCATGAAGACCCTCTTAGGGATTATTATCTAGATTGGCATAATTACGAGGCAGAAGAAGGTGAGGTGAAACGTTTGCTTAACGAATTTTGGACTCGATATCGAGAGTTTGTTGGTAGCACAGATGTCGGTGATATGGACAGAAGTAAAGCGTTATCTCTTTTCGAGTTACCTTTAGACGCTAGCCCGGCTGAAATTCGCAAAACCTGGCGTAAATTGGCACTTAAGTGGCACCCAGATAGAGAAAATGGTAATAGCGAGCGCTTTCGAGTGTTATGTGAAGCGTGGCATGTATTGAGGCATTAACAAGTGCACAATGCGCACTTGTATACCACATCTTTTAGGTCAATCCATGCGAGATTTATTCTGCTGGTTGGAATTTTGCTTTTCTCATACGATTTAAAGCGGCCACAACGTCAAGAGCTCTAGGTTTAGCAAGGTCACCTTGCAAGGGCATGTTTCGTGCCCAATCCTCATCAAGTATCTTCTGTATTTCTTGAGCTGGGTTGTGAGAATACCCAGAGCCCTGCGCCAATTGAAACCATACCCATCCTATGGCATTAATTTCAGAACTTGATTCAAGTTGCTCTAAGGCTGTTAAGTCGGTGAACTCTTTTCCAAAGCGAAGAGAATTTGTGCCTTTCGCTGCGATTCTGAACTTACCATCCGATAGTACCTTTTGCAGTATGGTGCGGTTTAGAGTTCGTGGCCGAAAGGTTGAGAGAGCGCCTTCTGATTCATTATGGCGTTGAGTTGGGTGCTGTTTTATAACGTCTTTAGCCTTATCGGTAACATTTATAGGCAAATAGTCATGCATTTGAATCACGCAATCAGCAATATCAAAATAGTCACCTGATCCTCCCATAACGACAATTGATGATATATCGAGGTCATCTCTTAGTTGCCCTATACGGTCAACTAATGGTGTTATCGGTTCAGCACCTTTGTTCACAAGAGCTTGCATCCTTTCGTCTCGAATCATGAAGTTGGTAGCGGATGTATCTTCATCAATTAATATTCCTAGGGCACCAGCCTCTATAGATTCTTGTAACCACGCGGCTTGAGAAGTGGATCCAGAGGCATCCTGAGTAGAGAAATTGGTAGTGTCTCTCCCCATTGGTAAATTATTAATATAATTAGATAAATTTAGATTATGAACACACCTTCCATCTTCTGCGCGTATTTTTCCTGCATTTACATTAGTGACAATGTACTCGCGTCCATCTCCTGGGATATGGTTATAAATAGAGCGCTCAATAGCACTTAATAATGTTGATTTACCGTGAAACCCGCCGCCAATTATCAAAGTAACGCCTTTTTTGATTCCTAGTCCGCCAATTTCGCCTTGGTTGGGAGTTATGATGCTTACAGACATTGACTTGGGAGCCATGAAGGGTATCGCGTTTTCCATTGGCAAGTCACAATTGCCTGCTATTCTTGGAAGTATTGAGCCGTTTCCTATGAAAGCTATTAAGCCTAACTCATCGAGTTTATTTCGTATAAATTCCTGATCTTCTATTACTTCACAATGGTGTATTAATGCTTTTATATCTAGTTCACGTTCTAGTGTGGCACGTCTGATATATTTCGGGAGGTGAAAAGTGAGTAAATTATTGGCCTTCTTTCCAAGAATAGAACGCCCTTCAGCTGGTAGGTTAACACGAAATCTGAGTTCAATACCTATATCGGTAAATAATACGGCTGTAGAGTCAAGAACCGTCTGGCCTGTTAAAGAGATATCAAGGCTATTTTCTTGCTTTGATAGGTGTGCAAATTCGCGAGCGATGAAATCGCGAGCAGCTATCTGATAAGCCTGAGATTTATTCTGGAGCCACTGCAGCCCAGTTACTGACCAAGGTCTTATAGCTCTAACTCTAGAAGCTGAGGCATAAGGGTCGGCCTGAACTTGATCAACTAGGAACATATAATCGCCGAAATCATACTCACCTTTTAGTTTTTGGTAAGCACGGTAGTTTTGTTTTTCAATTTTTTTTAGTGTCGCGGTTAACTGTTCCATAGGGCATTCTCAGGCGAGGTAGAATAAGGCGAGGATTATATGAATCGTTTGCCACAGAGTAAAGGGACTAAGCCATAATCAGTAACTTTGAAGTGATCATTGGTTAAATAAACTGGATTCAAATTCATCATATGGCATTGGTTTGGCATATAAATAACCTTGCGCAAAATCGCAACCCTCGTTTGTAATGAATTTTTCATGCTTCTTATTTTCGACGCCTTCTGCTGTAACTTGTAAATTAAATTTTTTAGCTATATCAATGATAGACTTTACAATTTCTTGATCCTCTGAATTCTCGTCTATTTTTTTAATAAAGCTTTTATCTACTTTAAGCACATCGAATGGAAATTTCTTGAGATAATCATAAGTAGAATAGCCAGTACCAAAATCATCCAGTGACAAGGTCACCCCAAGTTCATGTAAACATGACATAGTATGACTCATCACTGCTTCATCAATAACCAAACCACTTTCAGTGATTTCGAGCTCAAGGTTTTTGGGTGACAGTTGATATTTAGTTAGTAGTCCTTTGATATGATTAACAAAATTTGGGCTATTAAGCTGTATCACTGAAATATTGATAGCGATTTTAAATTCTGAATTCCGTTTTACCCACTCAGAACCTTTTTGAATCGCGTTCTTTAATACAAAGCTCCCGACTTGGAAAATAAGACCATTTTGTTCTGCTATATGTATTAATGTTTCACTAGATATGTCACCGAGAGTAGGGTGCCTCCAACGCAGAAGTGCTTCGGCGCCTATCCAGTGATGACTTTTCATACAGATTTTAGGTTGAAAATAAACTAGCAATTCATCGTTTCGTACCGCCTGAAGTAAGTAGGCTTCTAACTTATGGTGATCTTGGTGCTCGTTTGTAAAAACTTGAGAGAAATAACTAAAGTTGTTTCCGACGTCTTTGTTTGAATAAGACGCTTTAGAAGCGTAATGCAGAAGATTTTTAGAACATAGCGTGTCATCGGTAGTACTAATTCCTATGTAAGCATGAAGGTGAAATTGTTCGTCATCTATTTCAAATTCAGACTGGCATACTTTGGTTAGGCGCTGACACAGGTTGTCGAGCGTACTTAGGTATCGAGGTGTTTGAACCAGTAAAACTAAGTCTAGTGACGACGAGCGAATTGTAACGATTTGACACTTATCGACATCCCCCACTTTTTGTCGAAATCTTGTCAATAAAGTTTCCCATACATTACAGCCATAGTGTGTCTGAATTTGTTGCCCATTGGTAAAAGTAATATGGATAGCAGCACCGAGTAAACCACTATTTTCAGAGCATTTTATTAATCGTCTAGATTCATTCTCAAGGGCTAGATGATTTAAGAACCCAGTTCCAATATCGTGTTTTTGTTGATAATTAATCGTATCTTCTGCTTGCTTTAGCTTTGATTTTTCCTGATCAAGATAATTATTAACATAAACTAAATCTTGATTACGCAAATCAACTCTATAGTTGAGCTCAAGATTTAGTTTCTTGAGCTTTTCGAGTTGATAGAGAGTAGTTAGCTGTGATTCTATAGAATTTCGAAAGTTTGTAATAAGTTCATTATAACCATATTGGTAGGAGCAATGGCCATCGTCTGAAATACATATTGTGCCGAAGGTGCGGCCATCAGGCCATTTCACAGGTAATCCACGACAATGTTCTATTGACAAATGTGAGCTGTTGTTTGCTGGTAATATCATCAACTTATTTACGTTTCTTATTAGCATATGCGCGTGGTAATTATGCGGTAATCTACAACTTATTTTACGATCTATTTCCTTAGCGCTTGAAGTATGATGAACCTCCTGTGTCACTACACTTGATGAAAAAATACTCGTATTTTCAACGTTGCTATTAATAATGAAAGTGATGGGAATGGACATGGATTCTGCGATTGAATTGAGAATATTTTGCCAATTATCCGAAATATCTTCGGGTATGAGTAAGTTGGCAGTATTAATTTGTGACATTTTCACCGAATCCTTTGCCATTAACCCCTATCACTAAATTGAGACAAGATAAGTTTACTGGCTTTAATCCACTATGTGGTTGTTGTTTTAGTTTTTGAGAAGGTGTGAAGATATTATCCGCTTCCAAGTTCTTATTATTAAGAAACGCCAATCCTACTCATTTATTTATGAGAGGTCAGCCATATTAGACTTTAGTCATATGCCGTCTCAAAATTGATACAAATTGCAGTGACAAGTCTTAACTATGAGATTGAATTTCAGGATGAGTAATTATTTATGCTAAAAAGTAAATTACAAATAATCCAGTAGTTCTTTTGCAACAAATTCTGCAATCCAAGGTTGAGCATTTTCGTTGGGATGAATGCCATCCGCCATCATCCATTCTGGACGGGTGATCACACCTTCTAAAAAGAAGGGGATTAAGGGTGTATTAAACTGTTGTGCAGTTGCAGAATATAACTCAGTAAAGGCTTGTGTGTAACGTTTTCCATAGTTTGGAAGGATATAGATCTGCATTAATAGAGCTTGCGCATGTTTAGATTGAACTAATTGGATGATTTGACGTAAATTATCTTGTATTAGTTTGGGTGAAAATCCACGTAAGCCATCGTTTGCACCAAGCTCAATAAGTACTATGTCGGGATTATGCTTTTTCAGTAATTCAGGTAATCGAGCCAGCCCATTTCCAGTCGTATCACCGGAAACACTGGCATTTATTACTGCGAAATCTTTGTCCTTTTGGGAGATGATGTTTTGTAACAATGTAGGCCAAGCTTTATCAATAGGCATTTGATAGCCTGCACTTAGGCTGTCACCTAAAATTAACAGCTTTGTGGCGCTCAATGGATTCACATAGAATATAAAAAACAATAAGGAAAGTAATCGAACCATGCACCCATCCATTATAAAAGCAGAATCATTGTCGAAACTAGTTTCTACTAATCAAGAGCAATTGACAATCTTAGAAAATATAAATTTGGATATCAAACAAGGTGAAAGTATTGCAATAGTGGGTACCTCTGGAGCTGGTAAGTCGACATTAATGACGCTTCTCGCTGGTCTTGATACACCAAGCTCTGGGAATATTTCCCTGTTAGGAAAGTCACTTGTCAGTATGAATGATGAAGAAAGGGCAGCAATTCGAAGTGAATCAGTAGGGTTTGTTTTTCAAAGCTTTCTTTTAATACCGAGCCTGAGTGCATTGGAGAATGTTACATTACCCTGTTTGATAAAAGGTGAAGAAGAAGATATAGAACGTGCAAAAGTGTTGCTTGATTCAGTAGGACTTAGTAATCGAATGCACCACTTTCCTACGCAACTATCAGGTGGAGAGCAACAGCGTGTTGCGTTGGCTCGGGCATTTATGATCCAACCTAAGGTTCTATTTGCAGATGAACCAACAGGAAACCTTGATCAAATTACCGCAGAGAAAATAATACAGCTGTTGTTTGAACTCAATACACAACATGGCACAACATTGGTCCTAGTGACTCACGATATAAAACTGTCTGAGTTATGTGATCGCCGATTACATATTCAGGCTGGTCACTTGGAGGAGTTATGAGAATAACTAGAAAAGCCTCAAGTAACAATATTAGGATGGTGTCTTGGTGCTTTAATGAGATACGTCATGCTCATTTGTGGCCTGTAATGGCAGCGCTTACTCTTATCATTGCGAGTGTATTTGCAATTACGGCTCTAGCTGAGAGAGTTGAGCAGGCGGTTGTAAAGCAAGGAAAGGAAGCATTAACAGCAGATAGTATTTTTGTATCCGCGAACCCGATTCCTGAAAACCTTTATGAATTGACAGCATCAGCTGGGCTGAATACATCGACTCAAACACGTTTCGCTACTATGGCCTTTAGTGATACGAACATGAAATTAGTGATGGTTAAATCAGTCGATAGTACTTATCCCCTTCGTGGGAGCTTTATCCTTACTGATGACACACAAAATAGGAATAGGGTCAAACCGGGAGAGCTATGGTTGGACGAACGTCTATTCTCGATTCTTAACATTAACATTGATGACGATGTTACGATTGGAGATGCAGACTTTAAAGTTACAGGTCGTATTATTGAAGAACCTGGTATGAGTTTTAACCCTTTTCAACAAATGCCCTCTGCATATATTCATAGTTCAGACTTAGATAAGACGGGGGCTATTCAGATTGGAAGTCGAGTTCGCTATAGCTTGTTTATTAATGGAGAAGACACCACGATTGAACGTGTGAAGCAAGAAGTGAGTTTAACTCCAAGCGACAGGTGGAAAGATCAAAATACTGCCAGTCGTGCTAATGAGATCTATAGTCGAACTGAGCAATACCTTTCTTTGACTGTCGCTATCGTGGTAATTATGGCTGCGACGACATTAGTATTTACCTGTCAGCATTACGTGTCTTCTCGCCGTAAAACTATCTCTATGTTAAAAAGTTTGGGTGCAAGTAAGCTGTGGCTAAGCCGCTGGATATTGATCCAAATTGTAATTTTATTTACCAGTGCCATAGTTTCAGGTGTATTTATTGGGACCATTCTTGAATATTTGCTTCGTATCCCTCTGGCTGACTTACTTCCAACTCCACTTCCTGATTACGGCTTACGCCCTGTTTTTATTGCTGTTTTGACTAGCATACTCATTTCGATACCGGCGCTTGGAATTCCTTTACATCGTCTTTTGAACGTCAGTGCTTTGGAAATCATGCAACCTAATATCGAAGCGAGAAAAAATCGCTTTATCTTAGGGCTACTATTAGTCCCGAGTATCCCTATGCTATGGATTTATAGCGACAATACACTTGTATGGTTGGTATTAGGAGGTGTTCTGGCGTTATTTGCCATATTGGCAGTAGTCAGTATTGGCACAATACGATTTTTAGCGTACTTTTCATTACCTACGTCTCTGAAGCTCGCTTTAAGGAGAATGAACCGTTCGCCGCTGACGACAGGTATGCAGTTTGCTGCACTAGCGCTGTCTTTAATGCTGCTATCAGTGTTATGGCTCGTTCGTAGTGATTTATTATCTGATTGGCAGAGAACGCTTCCTGAAAATGCCCCTAACGCATTTGCACTTAATATCGCTCCTTATGAAAAAGAAGCCTATCTGAAAGTACTTGATGATAATGGTATTGAACGATCAAAAGACTATCCAATTATTAGAGGTCGCCTTAGTGAGATTAATGGCTTGAAAGCAAAAGAGGTTGCTCAAGGCCGAGAGGGGACTGATGTACTTCGCCGAGAAATCAATTTCACTTTTTCGGATGAACTACCTAAACACAATGCTCTGCTCAGAGGGAAATGGACGCGAAATAATGGAGTCTCTGTGGAGTCTGATGTTGCAAAGGACTTGGGCCTCAACCTTGGTGACAGTTTGACGTTTGTTATTAACAGCCAAATAGTCACTGCTAAGGTCAACACTATACGTACAGTTGAATGGCGAGATATGAAACCAAACTTTTATTTTATATTTACGCCAGATGTACTTAACGATATATCAGCTACTTATTTGGTTAGCTTTAGAGTCAGTGAACACCAAGATAGTATGCTAAATGCTCTGTCTAGAAACCACCCAACGGTGAGTTTAATGGATATTAGACAGATGGGAGCAAAAATTCAGCAATTGCTAGAGCAAATGGTATGGTCAATCACATTGCTTGCTGGATTGGGTGTTTTTGCCGGTATTATGCTCATTTTTACTTTATTGCGTCTTAGTTTGGGTCAACGCCAGTCAGAAATCAGATTGTACAGAACCTTAGGGGCCAGTAAAAATCGTGTGGTAAAAACCATTTGGGCTGAATATGGATTAATGTCAATAATTGCAGGTTTCATTGCCGTTGTGGGGGCTGAAATCGTTGTTGCAGGTGTGGTTTTTTTTGGCTTCGAACTGTCTCCAAGGCCACACGTTTTGCTTTGGTTTGTCGTGCCTATGTTGACTTTTTGCACACTTTTATTGGTGATAAACAGTTTATTAAAACAGCTGTTAGCCCCGATAAATAAAGAATTTAATTAGTATTGTTCAGGCTAGGTTGTTCAGTTATCCACAAAAACAGTGGATAAACTTTGGGATAACTTAGCCTGTAGATAAGTGGCCATTACTCTCCAAGCCAATGACCGTAATGTGTCAAGATGTTTTGGTGTTCATGTGAGTGATTTGCCTGAATTTCATGGGATATAAGTCAAGTGCTTTTTTTTACTTTTTTTACTTGAAATTACCATATTTATCCCCTTCAAAAATTGTGTTTTATTTGAATGAATAAACTCAGTAAAATATAATGACAATGAACAAATTAGCGGCAAATATGTTAGTAGAAAATAAAAACTCAGATGTACCTACTATTGCAGTTATAGGAGGAGGTATTGCTGGAGCAACCTCAGCTTTGCACCTTGCCGAAATTGGTCTTAATGTAGTGTTGCTTGAAAAATCGTCTTCATTAGTTAGCGGGCCTCCTATTTGTCATTTGCATGCTGGGGGAAACTTATACAGAGAAATCACTACTTCTCAGTGTATCGATCTGTTAAAACAATCTATAGACTCAGTTCGTCTTTACCCTCATACCATTAACCGTCGTCCGTCAGTTATAGCCGTTCCAAAGGGTGACCATGGAGAGGTAGCAACAATCATCAATCGTTTGGAAAAGATACAGTCTTGTTATCAAGGTTTGGTTAACTCCGATCCCAAAAATGAAGTCCTTGGTCAACCTTCTGAATATTACAAATTGTATAATCGTCATGAACTTAATCATTTGGCTACGTGTCATCAGGAAGGGACGCCAAAATCAATGGACGATTGGGTAATTCCATTCGCAAGATCTGTTGACTTAGATTCTTTAAAGTTTCCAGTTATAGTTGTGCAAGAATATGGTTGGAGTGTTTTCCGTATAGCAGCATCCGCAACATTGGCCTTAGAATCGTTAGACAGCTGTCAACTACTAACAAAAACTCAGGTTATTGGTTTAGAAGAACTAGTTTCTGGTTGGCGCCTAGAGTGCTTAACAGCTGAGAAGGAAAAGGTTTATATTTCAGCAGATTATTTGGTTAACGCTTGTGGTTATGAAACGGGTAATATTGATGACTTAGCGCACACCCCTCGTGAAAGATTAGTTGAGTTCAAAGCGGCTTATGTTACTCGTTGGAAAGAATGTAATGAGCTTTGGCCTGAAGTTATTTTCCATGGTCCACGAGGTACACCAAATGGGATGGCGCAATTAACACCATATTCTAATGGTATTTTCCAGATCCACGGGATGACTAAAGACATCACACTATTTGATGATGGGTTAGTATCATCCGATGAGAAATCCTCACAACCTAAATTACCTCTAAGACTAAGTCGTAAAATTGAAGCTGGATGGGATGAATCGATAGCCTTCACTAGGACATGCCGAGCCATTGAACATATGGCTCAATATATTCCTTGTTATAAAGCTGCTCGTGAGTACGGTACGCCTTTATTTGGAGCACAGCAAATACCTGGAACAGATAAAACACTTCGCACTGCGGACGTGACGTTTGAAGGCGACCGCTACGCAAGAATTGAGGTTGTTAAAGGTTCCTCCGCTCTAGAGGCTGCTGTTAAACTTGTTGAAAAATGGCAACTTTTTGACTATACGGGCACGAGCATTGAATCTTTACATCCGGTCAGTATGTCTTTGGCTGCTAGTGATGTGGAATTAAAGGCTGAACAACTTACTAAATTACGAAATTATCCAGTAGAACTTGCTACCATTTATGGCGGTTAGAACATAAATAGAGCTACGACAATATTCAATGTGTCCAATGAACTAAATATAAAGATGCCGCTAATCACTCCTTGTACGGATATTTTTAGTGCTAGTACCCAAAAAATTTTGCCCATTGACACCAAACTTCTTGTAAACCAAGTAAATCACCTCTGACAAACCTAACTTTTTGCCCAGGTCTTGCTTGGGCTAATCTTGGAAGATCGATCCGTGCCACGCAACCAATTTTAGGGTAGCCACCAATGGTTTGCCTATCATTGAGTAAAATAATGGGCTCACCATCCGGGGTGATTTGAATTGAGCCTAGAGCGATGCCTTCACTCAAATACTCTTTTTTAGGTGGTGATATGTGGCCATTACATAGCCTGTAACCCATTCTATCAACAAGTTTGCTCACGCAGAATGTTTGGCTGTACATAGAACTTAAAGCGTCTGCTGAGAAGTCGTTTGCTTGATAGCCTTCAATAACTCGTAGTTCAAGAGGTAAGTTATAATCCGGTTTGTACCTGAAGGTCATTTGCCTAGTTTTGTTAGCTAAATCATGGTGCTCAAAATGAATTTTGTCACCAGAAGAAATGGGACTGCCATTATTGATTCCACCAAGCTGGTCACGAACAACCGTTGACGTACTTCCTAATTGGGTAGGAACTTTAAATCCACCTTTTACTGCCAAATAGCTTCGTAATCCATTTTTTGGTAATGAAAAAGTGATAGTTTGTCCTTGTTTAGCAAAAAACGTCGACCAATTTTCAAGGATGTTCCCGTCTAGCTGAGCTTGTAGATCGCCACCAGCTATTGCCATCTCACAATCGGCGTGAATTTGGAATTCCGCTTGTCCAAGCGTGATTTCAAGTGATGGGCAATTTGTTGTGTTGCCTAGTAGGTGATTTGCCCAGCTGTATGCATAATCGTCGATTGGCCCACCTTGGGTAATACCCAAATGAGCGAGCCCAAAGCGTCCAAAGTCTTGAATAAGAGTCTGTTGACCTGGTTTAATTGCACTGATTGCACTAATACTCGTCATTGCCATCCCCTTACTATACGTCCACCCAAGCGGAGAAATTCGTCGCTGGAAATAGGTTTAAAACAAACTTTTGTTCCTATAGAAAATGGAAGAATTGGTGTTTTTTCAGGTGTATATAAGTTAACTGGGCAGTTGCCAATGATATTCCATCCTCCAGGAGAGTCTGATGGATAAACAGCCGTATTAGTGTCTGCTATACCTACGCTGCCTTTCGGAAGTTTGAGCCTAGGAGTTGCTCTTCTGGGTAAGCGAAGTGTTTCAGAAACCGAAGATAGAAAAGCGAAACCTGGGGCAAAACCAATTGCTTCAACCGTATATTCATTCTTGCTATGCAATCCGATAACATCATCAGCACTCAGCCCTTTTTCGTTGTATTGGTTAAGTTCGGGGCCAACATCTTGGTGGTAGTAGACAGGTAACTCTATAGTTTGAGGATCTGTGTTCTCAGGCAAGGCTCTGATAGCTTCTGTTACTAGTTTTTCTAAATAGGGAATAAACTCGAAAATGGATACTCGATGAGGGAGATAATCAATCAATATAGAATCTATCGAAGGGGTCACATTCATAATTATCGTACCAAGCTGATTGGCTAAGTATCGGCTAATTTCACCTATCAATAGAGACAGTTTTTGACAACATTTGGTTTCAAATCGAATCAGTATTGAGCATTCAGCGACTGGATCAACTGATGTTTCTATGTTCACTTTCAACCTCCTAGAGGACAGCTCTAATTTTATGAATCATCCGTATAGCGTTGTGATTATCTCCATGGACACAAATTGTGTCGGCTTCTATGGGGATCAGGAAACCATCGATAGTTCTTACTTTTCCGTAGTGAGCGATTTGTTTGACCTGGTCTAGAATGTCGTTTTCTGTAACCAAAACTGATCCGGGCATAGAACGTGGAGCGAGCTCACCACTTGATAGATAAGCCCTATCTGCAAAGGCTTCAAATAAAACAGGTAATTCGTACTTTTCGGCTATTTCAAGATACTTTTCATTGTCAGTTACGGCAAGCATCATTAGTGGTACATTAAAACAAGCGACAGCATCTGCAACTGCATCGAAGATAGATATTTCATGCATCATGTTATTGTACAAAGCACCATGTGGTTTTACATAGCTAACTTGAGTATTTTGGCTTTCTGCTAATGCCTTAAGCGCTCCGACTTGGTAAATAATCATATTAGTGATAGATTCTTTTTCCATCTCTATCTTGCGTCTGCCAAAACCTTGAAGATCGAGATAGCTTGGATGTGCTCCTATTTGAGTACCATGCTCAATTGATAGCTTGATGGTTTGTGACATGATATCGGGGTCAGAGGCATGGAATCCGCAAGCAAGGTTTGCCATATCTATCCATGGTATTACTGCTTCATCATTCCCCATTTCCCACAGTCCAAAGCCCTCACCCATATCGCAATTGAGAGTTATAGATCGCTTTGTCATTTATCACCCCCAATACTTAAACATATTCAACATGTTATAAAAGTAACAAACATTCAGTGATCCGTTTCGTTATTTGTTCAGTGTAAGCGAATTACAGCCAATTACATTAGATCAAGTTGACGGAATTCATATCATTTAAGGATATGTAAGAGCATATAAATACGCTATATTTTGGTAAAAGTATCCGTTAATATGTAACCGGAAATGATAATAAGGTTTTTAGTATGAACGTGTTAGTAACTGGTGGCCTAGGGTATATTGGTAGTCATACCTGCATACAAATGCTTGATGCAGGCATGAAGCCCATAATTTATGATAATTTATACAACAGTAAAAAATCTGTTTTAAAACGTATAAAAGAGGTAACGGGTACAGCTCCTTTGTTTGTTGAGGGAGATGTTCGTGATAAAGAAAAACTCATAAATGTTCTTAAAGATCATCAAATCAGTGCTGTGATACACTTTGCTGGTTTAAAAGCGGTGGGAGAATCGGTAGATAAACCGCTTGAATATTATGATAATAATGTTAATGGCACCTTAGTGCTTGTGGATGCAATGCGTCAATCCGGTGTGAAATCTTTGGTTTTTTCCTCATCAGCCACGGTATATGGCGATCCTGCTAGCGTTCCTATCACCGAAGAGTTTCCAACCAGTGCCACTAATCCATACGGTCGAAGTAAGTTGATGGTTGAAGAGTGCTTAAACGATTTTCAGATAGCCAATCCAGATTGGAGCATCACACTGCTGCGTTATTTCAATCCTGTAGGTTCTCACCCTTCAGGTCATTTAGGTGAAGACCCATCGGGTATCCCGAATAACCTTATGCCTTTTGTGTCTCAAGTTGCTGTGGGTCGTAGGGATTTTTTGTCTGTATTTGGCGATGACTATCCTACGATCGATGGTACTGGTGTACGTGATTATATTCATGTTATGGATTTGTCCGATGGCCATGTAGCGGCGCTGAATAAAGTTGGGCAATTGGATGGATTACATATCTATAATTTGGGTACAGGTAATGGTTATAGTGTTTTAGAAATGGTCAAGGCTTTTGAAATAGCTTCTGGAAGACAAGTGCCTTATAAAATTGCTTCTAGGCGCCCTGGAGACATTGCCGAATGTTGGGCTGATCCTAGCAAAGCGAAGAAAGAGCTTGAATGGCAGGCAAAAAGGACGCTAGAGGATATGACTGCTGATACTTGGCGTTGGCAGTCAAATAATCCTCAAGGGTACCCAGAGTAAGGAACTGATACATTTGTACTCAGGTATTTTTAGACTCTAAGCAAGATTAAATAAGATCAGATTGGTTGGATTGAAGAAGAGTACTTTAATCTACGCCAATTTTTGAAGAAATATAATATATAAAAATTTGAACTAGATTAATAGATTGCAGCTTTTTAACTTAACTGGGCTACACAATAGAGTTGGACATACTTGAGTACGGTTTGATTATCGGTTGAACGTTTTAGTGGGTGAGTACACTTTAAGAAATATGGGCTTAGAGAAAAGTACTTCTCTAATAGATGACTAAGCAAAGTTTCACTTTTCGATAATTTTACACCTTGTATTTGATATTTCTCAACATCGTCAGGAAGCTGTCCGGTCCACCAATAAAGTAATTCTCTACTTTGTCTGTTGCGAGAAAACCAGTGATCACCCACCAGTAACAATAAATCATTCGGTTGAATCGCGAAGGAATACTCTTCTTGCCAATGAGTTATGGCTTGAAGAAACTTTTGCCTGCAGTTAATCCCACCTGTTACCAAGTGGGATGTTAATACCCAAACCGTACCAACATCGGATGTGACCCTATAGCCATGGCTTTGAGTAGAATCTATATCAGAATCTAAAGCCACATACTCGCAATTATGGCCAAACTCGATGAGAGTACGCGATAGTCTTCGAGAGAAAGCCAGACTCAAATGATTTTTGCTCATACCTTTATTATGAATAGTAGGATAATTTTTTTGACAAAGTTTCATACAATCCACTTGAAACTCATTGACACTTTGGATCAGTACATCTAGAAGCAAGAGGTCTCTCCGAAAGTTTACAGTGCTACTTAAAAGGTTAGCATGTTAAATCCTTATCTAGTTACACTTAAATAGAAAAATCAGAAACATACCTAAAATTTTATGCCTAAGATTGAATTTGTGTCACAACAAGAAAAGTATTGTAATATGCCTTGTTGCTATATCTAAAATATCAACTAAACATTTAAAATTATCCAATATACGAGTGATGGTAGTTGAATAATTCTTGAGACTTTTATGCAGACGAATGTCTTTCAGAATTTTTGAATAAGTCGAACAAGTTACACCTGTTTTGTGAATGTAAAGAAGGGTAAATAATCTGTGCTGGGAATACGCTAGGCGATAGTCTAGTCGATAAAAAGACGCAATTTAATATTGAGTAGAACAATATGACCTCAGAAGTGAAAAATTATAACCCAGTCGCTCGCGCGCTTCATTGGATATCAGCCATTTTTATTATTGGTATGTTTGCAGTAGGCTTGTGGATGGTCGATTTAAGTTATTACAGCGAATGGTATAGAACGGTACCCCACTGGCACAAATCTATAGGGATCTTATTGGCGGGTTTAACTTTATTTCGTATCGTTTGGAAAAAGTTCACCCCATCCCCTGAAATTGAAGGTAAACCATATGAAATCTTCGCAGCTAAACTCGTTCATTTTCTCATGTATCTAATTTTAATAGTAATTTTTAGTTCTGGTTACCTGATTTCTACAGAAGATGGTCGTAGTATTGATGTATTCAATTGGTTCTCAATTCCTGGCCTTGGTGCTCTATTTGAGAATCAAGCAGACCTATCTGGGGATATTCATTTTTATTGTGCTTGGGCACTAATTCTAATGGCAGCAGCACATGCAATCGCTGCTATCAAACACCATGTGATAAACAAAGACAATACTTTACGTAAGATGATAGGAGCTTCAAAATGATAAAAAAGGTATTCGCTACTGGACTGACGGCTTTAGTTTTGGCGTTACCGTTTGGTGCTAGTGCAGCGGACTACGTTATTGATTCTAAAGGTGCTCACGCATCAATTAATTTTAAAGTAAGCCATTTAGGGTACAGCTTTATAAAAGGGAGATTTAATAAATTTGAAGGTGGTTTTTCTTATGACCCCAAAAATATAGCTGCTTCCAAGATTTCTGTGACTGTTGATACGCAAAGTCTAGATTCAAATCATGCCGAGCGAGATAAACATATACGCAGTGGTGACTTTATAAATGCTTCAAAATTTTCTAAAGCTACATTTAATAGCACCAGTATTGTTGATAAAGGCGATGGTGAACTTGAAGTTAATGGGGAGCTTAACCTCCATGGTGTCACTAAACCCATTACAATAGCGGCTAAATTTATTGGACAAGGTCCTGATCCTTGGGGTGGTGAAAGAATTGGATTTGATGGAACTGCTCGACTTGAACTGGCTGATTTTAAAATCCCAGTGAAGGGTTCGTCAAGTTACGTTGATATGGAACTTCACGTCGAAGGTATTAAGAAATAATAAAAAGTAAGCCTCTGACATGTTTCAAGAGGCTTACTTTACCGCTACATATTCTAAGCCTTTTAGTCGGCATAGCTTCAAGATTTTACTTATTACGTATTGCCATTAGCCATGGTAATTACCCGCTTTAATGTCCATCTAATTAGTAACGGTATACACTCCATTCCCTTACCTTCACAATAAGAAACAATAGCAAGTGCTAAATCTGGCTTGGCAAACTTCTTAAGTACCCTAGTTACTACTTTTTTAGCTGGGATTGGATGATCTAATGGGATACGAACCATATCTTTAAAAAAAGCTTCAAAGCCATTGTTGTATAAATAATGCTCGATATCTCTGTCGGGAAGCTCTGTTAGGCGATGCCGTTCTTGATCATTGCCAAGTTGGGCACGGACCGCTGACGCATATTTTTTCCCAGCAGCATCCCCGTCAGTGACAACATGCCAGTCAATACCAAATGCTTTAGCTATTTTTACCAATGACTTTAAACCTGATTGGGCAAACTCAATTATTTGCACTCCCTCAGCAGCTAAGTTGTAACCACATTGGTTAGCCAACTCATTAAAAAGCCATACTTCAGTTTCACCTTCAACTAGAAGCCAACATCTAGCGAAAAGTGCACCAGAACGATGAAAGCGTATATGGAATCCAATACGCCTGAATTCATCTTTGGTAAATCCTTGTGCAGGTAGGTAAGTAGTAATCGTTTTGTCCGATTGCCTTACTAAGCGGCGGATACTATTTAATGGAACTTGTCCAAGTAGATCACCGCTGTTTGTCGTGAGAATCTTTTGCATTGGAAGAAGCTGGAGTAAGCTCCAAGCCCGTGCTAAATGAGTGGGATGAAGACGACCCTCTGGGTCTTCTAGAATTAACAGAGGTCTGGCACAGCGACGTAACTTTTTAGGGCCTTTTGCTTGCAAATATGCATTAAGCAAGCCCATGAAAAGTAATCTGGTCTGTTTACTTTGAGTTTCTTCAACAACCTGTGAAATACTCTTGTTGTTAGGAGAGCTACTAAAAAAAATACCATCCCTTTGTTTTCGTAAGTTTTTACGTGTATTCGATTTAAATGAAAAATAGTGTTCAACTAAAACATTCATAGAGTTTAGACTACTTTTCATTTCACCTTTATTCACATGGCCAGGTACTGCCATTAAGCGTCTACACGTATTGTTTATTCTTTTTTCAATCCTGTCATTGTCATTATCGCCGACCTTAATAGACCTTTCGAATCGGCGAGAGTCTTTTAGTCTAATAACAGGATGAAGTGTCATTAGTTCTTGTGCAAGCTTTTCAGAGTGATGTAATGGAAGCGGGTTACCTTGGTGATCAAGAAATATATAGCGAGTTTTTACCTCATGTCCATCTCGACTGGCACTTAGTGTATAAATTATCCTATTGGTTCCTTGTGAGTTTTGAGTCCAAACGGGTCTGATTTTACGATACCGACCGGAGTTTATTTCTTTTTTATCGGTAGAAATTAGGCTTAGTACAATCTGTAGATGCTGAGATTGTGGATGAGCGTCTGAGTAATCGACATGGAAGTCAGCCATTTCAAATTGATATGGAGTCCCTTCAGGTGGTAAGGCCACAGCGAGCGCATCTAGGAGTGACGATTTACCCCAGGTGTTTTCCCCGATGAGGGTTGTGAGCTCTTCAAATGCGATGGATAGTCGCTTGATCCCACGAAAGCCGGAAATTTCAATCCGCTCTAGCAGCATTGACTGACTCCAAGTGAGCTATTGTTAGTTAAAGCATAATAGAAAAGCCTTACACAGGCGGAAGGTTAGTTCACAAAGTTACTAATTTGAGTGAAGATGCTGCTAAAAACATACTGAAAGGTGTTCTTCAAAGAAATAATAATGCTAAAAGTAATGATTTTGTCACAAAGGATGAGTTACGATGTGAGAGAAGAGAGGCATTATGCGTTATAAAAATAATAAAATGGTTAAGATAAGACTTGTCCACATTAATGATACCCATTCACACTTCGAACCTACCTCATTGCAGCTATCAATCAATGTTACAGGCCAAACTTTTACACCTTACGTTAGCGCAGGGGGGTTTGCTCGAATTGCTACTCGTAAAAATCAGCTAGAAGCAACATTGTGTCAATCCAGAGAAATGGTATTTCTCCATGCTGGTGACTGTTTTCAGGGGACGTTATATTTCTCTTTGTTCAAAGGTGAAGCTAACGCTGAAATGCTAAATGCGCTAAACCTTGATGCCATGGCGTTAGGTAACCATGAATTGGATATGGGTAACTTACCTGTGGCAAAATTTGTTAGGGAAATTAATTTTCCTCTATTAGCAGGTAATTGGGATCTTTCACAAGAAGACAAAAATAAAACACTGACATTAAGTGATAATGACAATGTTCATTCATTTAATCCACAGTCTCAAACTGCCCAATGGATAGTAAAGCAGGTCGAAGGAGAGCCTATAGCGATATTTTCTTTGGCCATAGATCAAATGCTCGGAATTTCGAATCCTGATCATGATACGCCTTTTGTTAGCTCAATTAGCACAGCAAAAAATACGGTTGATGCAATTCGAAATAAGGGGATCAATAAAATCATTTTATTGAGTCATATGGGGTATGAAGCAGATTTTGATTTAGCTGAGAAGGTAGATGGTATAAGCGTTATCGTAGGTGGACATAGTCATCGCCTACAAGGTGATTTTAGTGCTTTAGGACTAAAAAAAGATGATCATTACGGAATGAAAATTAATGATACTTATATTGTTCAAGCAGGCTATCATTCGCTTAGTATGGGGCATTGTGATATTGACTTTGATGAAAATGGTAGAGTCATAAGCTTTAACGGTAAAAATGAACTCTTATTAGGACGACGCCTTTTTCTCGATGCCAGTATGACGAAAGCAACAATTCAAGTACCTTATAACCATGCTCGTCAGTTTATCGATAGTCACCCAAATGTTATTGTTTGCAAAAAAGATCAACAAGTTCAGTCAATATTAAATAATAAGTATTTGCCTAGAGTTCGAGAATTGCAGCATCAGATTGTTGCAACAGCAAAGCAGCCTATGAGACATGTGAGAGTCCCTGATGATATTGGTGCCAGTGAATTGGCTCCGATTGTCGCTGAATCTTTTGCTTACTCGATGCAGAAACTTGGTTATGCTGTGGAATTTGCTATTCACAACGCTGGTGGTGTCAGAAATTCACTTCATCAAGGTGATGTTTCCGTAGCTGATATTGCCGGAAAATTACTTCCGTTTGCCGTTCCCGTCGGCGTTTATAAAGTCAAAGGGAAGGATATTGCCGCTGCACTTGAAGGTTCAATAAATAATGCTATCAATAATGGTGTGAAAGGTACTGGTGATGGTTCTTACCCTTATACCTATAACCTTAACTTTAAGTACTTAAGTCATGCCGATATAGGGCAGAGAATTGTGGATCTAGAAATATATAAACCTAATTTTGGCTGGCAAGCAATTGATCTTGATGAATTTTATTTAGGCAGTTCTTCAGCTTATACGATGAAAGGGAAGGAGGGGTATGAGGCCTTGTTAAATATGTATGGAGAGGAAATCGTGACGGATAAGTCCATGACAGATTGTTTTATAGCTCTCCTTACAGATAGACCAGATGCACTTAATAGTCCTCAATTAACACAACAAAATTGGTGGCACAAAGGTTGCTAACGTTTGATTGAGCTAATGTTATTTGGGGGAGCCTATGTTAAAGAGAAATTGGTTCGATATTGTGGTTGTAGTGAGCTGGATAGGCGTCTGGTCTGCCCTAGTGTACTTTATTCCGTCTGGGGTAGTATGACAACCAAGCATAAGTTTTAATGGGGAGAAGCAGTCCCCATTAAGCTTTCATTTTCAGTAGTCCTTTATATTGTTACTATTTAGTAACTTTTCTTATTTTTCTTCAAACAAACTTCTATTATCTTCAATAAGAAGATTTATCGTAACACTACAAATTTATTTAATATTTATCATATGTAAATGGTTTGTAAACCAAGCTGTTTCTTGGTGAGTCTGATGATGTTTTATGCACTTAATGTGTCTATTTACTCGAAGTTTCGCAATTTATCTGCATTTAATTAATTTGTTATGTTAACGAATTGTTCCATTATAAAAACTAATCTGAACATTTAAAAATTGTCATTTTTTGAACATCAAAATATTGCTTACTATTTATCCATCGAAACAAATTATACGATTTATAGAGAGGCAATCATGACACAAGCAATAAGTATTGAAACTATTGAAGCTCCTATCTCTATGGACAGAAAAACCTATTCGGTAACTTTCAAAGGATTGATGGCACACCTAGTAGATATACTTTTTACAGACAATACACCTCACGCTTACTTTGTGGGTGATATGTCTGGTCATATGCAAAAAGATATCGGCTTATACCGCTAGATAGCCAGATAGCTAGATAGCTTTTTCATGGCAAAGATAACAAGCGCTAGCATTACTGCTGGCGCTTTTTAGTTGTGGAGTTTATTTTTTAGCTAGGTGGCGAACTGTAGCACCTGCAAGTGAATCAATATCGATATTTTTAGTATTTAGGTAACGTTCAAAGTCAGGTAGGAGAGAGCCTAATGCATCATTCAGCGTGTCTTTGATCGTATCGACGACAACTTGAGTACCACGTTCTATCTCTACATTGACGTAATCACCCACGGTTTTTTCTCCAATTGTCGTTTGGCGTCGGGTTTCAGGAATGAGCCAAACTTCAAACCAATTGGCGGACTTATTAACTTCTGAGACCGTAAGACTCGCACCATTAATAGCAATATACCCTTTTGAAAAAATATAGGGTTTAAGTCGTAAAGGCAAATCCAACCTAAGACGGTAGTTCTCTTCTAATACTTCTATTTGGTTAACTGCAGCTATACCATCAATGTGTCCTGAAAGAGGGTGGCCACCAATCTCGACGCCGTCTTTGGCCGCTCGCTCAACATTCACTCTTGCACCAGCCTCACAAGTTCCAAGCGTGGTGATCTTAATGCTCGGTAGCATTACATCGAATGCGACTCTCGTTGGTGACTGTTGCGCAGTCACGGTTAAACATACACCCTCAACGGAAATACTTGCACCTATGTTGAGATCTTGGCAAAAGTCTTGTTCAAACTCTATCTCAAATGTTCGAATCCCACCATGATCTTCGATATGCTGGATCACTGCTACTGAGGAAATAATCCCGGTAAACATGGTTGTTTCTCCTGTTGACCTAATACGATAATGTAATCGCAGTTAAAATTTGAAAAGTTGCGTTGGAGGAAGCTTTAGGTCTGACTAATGTAACATTTAGCCTTGAATCGGCAAATCTGTATTTGCCCCCCATTCAGTCCAAGAGCCATCATATACAGATAGGTTTTGATAACCTGCAATTTGCGCTGCAACTAAAATAATAGCGGCTGTGACACCTGAACCACAGCTAAAAACATATTGTGTTTTATTGGGG
The DNA here is from genome assembly GCF_018860525.1 of Vibrio hepatarius. GTDB lineage: Bacteria > Pseudomonadota > Gammaproteobacteria > Enterobacterales > Vibrionaceae > Vibrio > Vibrio hepatarius_B. The sequence continues at coordinate 59,141 of NZ_JAHKPM010000004.1, read as the reverse complement.
TCCATCGAGTTGAACAGGATCCGCTTGAGCTCTGCGGGAGACTTGAGCTTATGGCCATCAATTAACTCCATAAAAGGCAGGCATATAGAATTTGGAATATGGCCAGAGCGGATACCACTTCTTGGTTCAGCAACCTTTGCATTAAAGCGGTCATGTGAGCGAGCATCAAGGATCTGACAACTTGAATTATCTATATTGTTCAAGACAAAATAAGAGTCTACAAAATAATCTATCTGTAGTTGTCCACTGAAATTACCCTTAGAGGAAGTGTTTTGGTACGATGTTACTGTCGCTAGGCCTTCATTCTTCCATTCAGTCAGGCCACCATCAAGGATATACACCTCGGTATGCCCTAGCGCTTTAAACATCCACCAAGCTCTAGGTGAAGCAAAAGTGCCACTGTTATCATAAATAACAATAATGGAGTTTTGATTTATGCCAATATCACGAGCAAGTGTATTAAACCTTTCCTCTGAAGGCATCATATGTGGGAGTGAAGAACAAGGATCGCAAAAGACTTTATCGTAATCAAAACGAATAGCGTTAGGAATAATATTATGCTTATCATTTGGTTGAGTTGATGGGATCTGAAAGTCGATACTTGCGTCCAAGATAACCAGTCTTCCTGTATCACGTAGTTCTTGTACCTGTTTTGGTGTGACAATTGGTGACATCAATATTCCTTTTTAAAATCGGATTATTTTCTGTTGTTTAAAGAGTTAAACCAAGCAGGCTGTGTGATTTAAGTAGACTCAGTTCCACATACAATACAATGAGCTACCTTACTTAAATTCATCTCTCTCCACGACATACTCAAACCATCCAAATGAAAAATTTTTCCTTGTTTTGATTGGCCAAATTTTGCAATGACTTTAATGGCTTCTAATGCTTGTACTGCACCTATAATACCAACAATAGGAGGCATTACACCAGATTCTACACAGCTCAAATCAGTGTTTCCGATTAGTGAGCTGAAGCACTGATAACATGGTTGGTTATCATCTTTATAGGTAAAGACGCTAACTTGTCCTTCCATTCTTATTGCAGCGCCCGACACCAAAGGTACTTTGAGCTTATAACAAATGCTATTAAGATGATTTCGTGTTTCAAGGTTATCTGAACAATCCAAAACCAAGGTATGTTGTATGATTTCAGATTCAAGTTCTTGGCAGTCTAAGCGCTTAGCAATAGGGCGGATATTTAGATACGGATTGAGTTGTTTGAGTGAATCCTTAGCAGAATGAACCTTGTATTGTCCTTGATTTATATCCAGATGTAAGACTTGCCTATGTAGGTTAGACAGTTCAACAATGTCATCATCTACCAACGTTATTGTGCCGATGCCTGCGGTCGATAAATATTGGCTAGCAGCGCAGCCAAGGCCACCAATGCCTATAACAAGAACTCTGCTTTTTTTTAGTGCTTCCTGGCCGTCAAAATCAAAATCTCTAAGCATGATTTGACGGTTATAGCGCAGCATTTCCTGATCAGAAAGAATGGTCACACTATTTCCTAATAAAGTGAACAATTAAACAATTGAATATTTACCGTATCACCCACATTGACATGGCCGCGATCTTGTTCAAGAACGGCAAAGCAGTTGGCTAAACTCATAGAACGAAAAGCTCCGGAGCTTTGATTTCCAGTACTTTCAACAAAAAATTCACCATTTTCAATGCTGAAGATAGCACGTTGGTAGTCTGTACGTCCCGGAGACTTTCTAAAAACAGAGCGTGTTTTAGCAGGAATAGATTCAGGTTTTTTCCAGCCAGTATGTCCAGCTAATTTTGCTAAAAGGGGTTGGACTAAAACATACATAGTAACAACAGCAGAGACAGGGTTGCCAGGAAGTCCGCAAAACAAAGCATTTGGTAACGATCCAAAAGCGAAGGGTTTACCTGGCTTGAGAGCCAGCTTCCAGAAATCAATTTTTCCTAATTTCATTAATATATCTTTTGTGTAATCTGCTTCGCCTACACTGACACCACCTGATGTAACAACAACGTCAGCTATAGTTTGAGCCTTTCTAAAGGTTGCTTCTAACTCGGCTGGACAATCTGGAATAATACCAAGGTCAATTGCCTTACAACCAAAATTTTCAATGAGAGGCTTTAAACCATAGCGGTTACTATCATATATTTGACCTGCTTTGAGAGGTTCGCCGAGTGAAACAAGCTCGTCGCCTGTTGAAAAAAAAGCGACACGTGGTTTACATAGTACCGTGACATGGCTGATGCCCAAAGTTGCAATCATCGGGATATCACGTGCTGTTAGTCGAGAACCTTTCGCTAAAACCAAGTCTCCTTGACGGATATCATCACCCTTAGGGCGAATGTTATTCTGTGGTTTGATATTAGATTGTTCAAATATGACACCTTGCTCTGTCAAATTTGCATTCTCTTGCATAATAACAGCATCACAGCCATGAGGGATCTGCGCCCCTGTCATAATTTTAATACAGGTACTTTCAGGCCAAATGTCATTAAAAGGCTGGCCTGCATATGATGTTCCCGCTATAGGTAAGGGGGTATAAGTACTCAAATTAGCAATACGAACAGCAAACCCATCCATTGCAGAGTTTGCGAAAGGTGGAACGAAAATAGGAGAAATGATGTCTTCGGCAATAATGTAGCCAATGGCATCAATTAAGGGGAGTGAGAAACTTGTCTGAAGTGGTTTGATTGACGATAATATCTTGTCTATGGCATTTTCAATTGGCATTAAGCCCGGCGCGTCGCAGCAACCCATCATATTAACCCTAAATCTTGTTAGTTTTACACTCAATCTGGTAGTGATTATGGTAACACACATAATTGTAGTCACAATAATAGCCACGGATAAAATATGGGTGTAATTCAATAAAAATACGAGTATCCTTGTCAGCCGAAAAAGCTACCCTATCTTTATCTTGATGGGAACCGTAGCCACTCCGGGTGAGTGAATTATTTTTTGGAGCAACACATGCAGTAGGTTGATGTTGAAACGGCAAACAAACTTTGAGAGGAAGTAGGATGTCAGGTCTGAGTGAATCCGCAAAATTGGTAAAAGAAGCGTTAGAAAACCGTGGTCTAGAAACGCCAATGCTACCGAACCAAATTAGTCGAGAAGAGAAGAAAGAAAAGATCCGGCATCATATGCGTGAAATTCTGACTCTACTTGAGCTTGATCTTACGGACGATAGTCTTGAAGAAACACCACATCGAATCGCTAAAATGTATGTGGATGAAATTTTTTCTGGGCTAGATTACTCAAATTTCCCCAAGATTACTGTTATCGAAAATAAGATGGATATGAGTGAAATGGTGCGTGTAAAAGACATCACTGTTACTAGCACTTGTGAACACCACCTCGTAACCATTGATGGACACGCAACCGTTGCATACATTCCTAGAGGAAAAATAATCGGTTTATCCAAGATTAACCGAATTGTACGCTTTTTCGCTCAACGCCCTCAGGTGCAAGAAAGAATGACCCAGCAGGTTCTAGTCGCATTGCAAACCTTGCTTGAGTCGGATGATGTCGCGGTGACTATCGATGCCACACACTACTGCGTGAAATCAAGAGGTGTTATGGACGCAACCAGTGAAACAACGACTACAGCTCTCGGTGGTATTTTTAAGAGTAATCCAGCCACTCGCCATGAATTCCTGCACGGTATTCGCTAGAGTTTTAATCAAGTTAATGCTTACATGAACCGCTTCTTATCTGAAGCGGTTTTTTATTTTGAACGGCCGACATACACTCTACAGTTGGCTTTTTTTGAGGGTTTTCCCTGTGACAAACACATTTAAAAGTCTAAATATAAAACCTGAATTGATTGAGACACTTGATAGTTTAAATTTTATCGAGATGACACCTATACAACAGCGAGCTTTACCCATTGTTTTACAAGGACATGATGTTATTGGTCAGGGAAAAACAGGATCGGGAAAAACTGCGGCTTTTTCTCTTGGCTTATTAAGTAACCTTAATGTTAAGCGCTTTCGCGTTCAATCATTAGTTCTTTGTCCCACTCGTGAGTTGGCGGACCAGGTTGCACAAGAGATACGTTTACTTGCCCGAGGTATTCATAATATCAAAGTCTTAACCTTGTGTGGTGGTATGCCTATGGGCCCACAAATAGGTTCTCTTGAACATGGCGCACATATATTGGTAGGCACTCCTGGACGTATTCTAGATCATCTATCTAAAGGAAGAATAAATTTACAAGAGATCAATACGTTAGTGTTGGATGAAGCCGATAGAATGTTAGAGATGGGATTTGAAGATGCTATTGATGCAATTGTTGAGCAAGCACCAAAAGCAAGGCAGACCTTATTATTTAGTGCGACTTTTCCAGTAAATATAGAGACATTAGCAGCCAAAGTTATGCAAGGGCCGCAAATGGTAAAAGTTGAATCGACGCATCAAATCACAACTATTGAACAACAATTTTTCAAACTTGAGACACGACAAGATCGTGATGAAGCATTGGAGGCATTACTTCTAACACACAAACCAGAATCTTCAGTAGTATTCTGCAATACAAAAAAAGAAGTTCAGAATGTTGCTGATGAGCTTATCTATCGCGGTTTTAGTGTTGTAGAACTTCACGGCGATATGGAACAACGTGATCGCGAACAATCACTCACTATGTTTGCGAATAAGAGTATCTCTATATTAGTTGCTACCGATGTGGCAGCTCGCGGGTTAGATGTAGACAATTTAGATGCAGTATTTAACTATGAGTTGTCTCGCGACCCAGAAGTTCATGTTCACCGAATTGGTCGCACTGGCCGAGCTGGTGCCAAAGGTGTTGCTTATAGTTTTTATAGTGAAAAAGAATCATACCGTGTTGCTCGTATTGATGAATACATGGATATTGAAATATCTCCAGTCATCTTACCTGAAAAGCCGCTCGAAAAACCTTTCTATCCTAAGATGCAAACGATCCAAATCTTGGGAGGTAAAAAACAAAAAGTTAGAGCAGGTGACATTTTAGGTGCTCTCACGAAGCAAGCTGGCTTGGACGGAAAGAAAATTGGTAAGATAAAAATCTTGTCTATGGTGTCTTATGTGGCGGTCGAACATGAACTTGTAAAGCCGGCTCTTAAACAACTGCAAAACGGAAAGATGAAAGGTAAGAGCTTCAAAGCGCGTGTTATGAAGTAGGTACATTATCTGTTCAATAATGTGCCTAAGAGGCCTTACGTGATACTAATTCAGTAAGGCCTGCAATTGAAAAATTTAACTATCAAACAAATATAAGTACTCGCTGTAACCTTGTTGTTCTAGCTCTTCCTTAGGAATAAATTTCATTGCTGCAGAGTTCATGCAGTAGCGTAAACCTGTAGGCGCGGGGCCATCTTTAAACACATGACCTAAATGGGAATCTGCAAATCTACTCCGTACTTCAGTTCTAGGATAAACAAGGTAGTAGTCTGTCTTTTCAGCAATGTATCCCTCATTGATTGGCTTAGTGAAACTTGGCCAGCCAGTACCAGATTTGTATTTGTCTGTTGAAGAAAACAAAGGTTCACCTGAGACAATGTCTACGTAAATCCCTTCTTTCTTATTATCCCAATACTCATTATTAAAGGCTTTTTCTGTTCCTTCTTTTTGGGTTACATAGTATTGCAAATCAGTTAGTTTGGCCTTAATTTCCTTATTGGAAGGTTTTGTGTAAGGCTTAACGTTGGCCACTGCATTGTGTTTATCAATCAGTTGACGAAGTGTAATTGGATTTTTATCTCGGTCATCACCAAATATTTCATCTAGATACTGATCACGACCTGAAGCATAGCGGTAGTAGTTGTAGCGAATCTTATTCTTCTTGTAGTAATTTTGATGGTAAGTTTCAGCTGGCCAGAATTTTGAAAATTCTTTCAGTTCCGTTTTGAGAGGTTTTTTAAAGATACCAAGACTGTCGATTTCATCCATAAAGTCACGAGCAGTATTTTTTTGCTCAATGCTATGGTAAAAAATGGCTGGACGATATTGTGGACCACGATCAACAAAGGATCCTTTGTCATCTGTCGGGTCTATATGACGGAAAAATTGATCAAGTATCTGTTCATAATTGACCGTTTTGGGGTCGAACTTGACTTCAATGACCTCAATATGGCCTGATTGTCCGGAAGATACCTGTTTGTATGTCGGGTTTTCTAGCTCGCCGCCTGAATAGCCCGACACAACATCAATAACACCATCTAACTTTTCAAGATCTGATTCGGTACACCAGAAACAGCCACCAGCTAAGGTTGCTATTTCATGATTACTATTATTCGTCTCTTTTTTAACTTCAGTTTTCGCTGTGCCAAAAAATGATACTAGGGCCGCAGTTAAAGCTAGGGCAGAAACGGCTATTTTTGACTTAACTTTCATATCAACCTCTTCAAATACTTTATCTTTGATTAATAAGAAAGGTAAGACTTGGAAAAAATTACACTGAAAATTTTTTTTTGCAAAACAGAATCAAATGAAAACAAAAAGGCAGCACTAGGCTGCCGCTGTTAGATCACCCCAAATTGCTAGCCGAGGGCTGGAATAACGCCTGTAGTAATGAGGATTTGAGCTCCAATAATTACAACCCCTACAGTGCCGCTTACTAGCAAGCCAAGATTACCGCCCATCACTTGATAATTTGCTTGATTATTCATAATGATTCGAGCTTTTTTGACCATCAAAATAGGTAAGAAAATGGCCAGTATAGCGAGAGAAATTGCCGCATAACCAAGAGCCATAATGAAACCTTGTGGGTAAAAGATAGCAAAGCCCATTGGGGGCAAGAAGGTAATTGCACCAATAATAACTCGGTTAGAGGAGGCATTTTGCTTGTTAAAGCTATCTCCTAAAAACTCAAATAACCCTAAACTAACCCCTAAAAAAGAAGTCAAAAGTGCAAGATCAGCGAATACACCAATGGTTTGACTTAGACTCGATTGGTGGACCTTGGTCGATAGGGTTGCAATAAGTCCACTTAACCCTTGGTTGTCAATTAATGCTTCTTGACTCACTACACCGAGAGTCACAATCTGCCAAAAGACATAAATTAGTAATGGAATAGAGGAGCCAATAATGATTGCTTTGCGTAATGACGGAGTATTTCCGTCTAGGTAGTTAACGATTGCTGGGATACTACCGTGAAAACCAAAAGAAGTGAAAATTATTGGGATAGCAGCAACAATTAAGCCTTGTTCAATTGGCATACTAAGTAAATACGACTCACTGACATTAGGCGCAAGAAAGCTAAGTGCTATTGCCATGGCAACGAGTTTAATGGTAAATAAAACACGGTTGACTTTATCAACCATCCCGGTACCGATTGTCACAACTGAGGCTACAATAAAAGTAAACAAAATCGTCGATGATGTGCCTGTTAGCTCTATGCCAGTAAAATGAGCTAGGCGCTGTCCAAACTGAGCTCCACCTCCTGCAATGTAAGCGGCGCAAAGTGAATAGAATAAAAAGAGCATAGAGAAGCTCGCGATCCACTTGCCTTTGCTCCCTAGAAACTGCTTGGCGAGAGTATGTAAAGTAGCCTTGGAATCGGCATGTTGGTGTAATTCGATCATTAAGAGTGCGGTATATGACATAAGCCCCCATAATGCGAACATAATGATTAGGGATGCAGAAAACCCTATTCCAGCAGAGGCAAGTGGCAGAGCAAGCATTCCTGCACCAATCGTGGTTCCGGCAATGATCAAAGTGCTACCTAGTACTTTTGATTTTTTCATGTATAAAATTCTTTACAGGTTTATGTTAAAAAATTAAGACTTCTGTCTATAACACATTTAATCTTAAGATCGTATAGAAGAAGCATTTTGCAAACTTCATCGTATAATTACAAGTCCATTGTACATTTTTATGTTCAATACTGTAGTTAATAGTTTACATATTTATAGTTCGGTAAAAGGTAAAGATTACTTATCTCGATGAATAGATTGCTGATTGAGTAGCAACATTTAACATTGCTATTTCAAAAAACTGTCATAAATTTGGTGTAAAAAATAGCTATCGATCTTATATTCGAGCTAAGACTTAAAAAGTCTATATAAATGTCTGTACGCAAGGAGGTCAAAATGAGTGACCAAATCATAAATGATGAATGTCTTGAATTGTTAGATGCTATGGAAATTGGTTTTAACCTGTCAGAATATGAACAGGTAACTAATGAGCTGACGGAAGATAACTTTAACTAATATTCTTTAATAAGTTGAGCTTGATAATGAGCCAGCGCAAAGTTGGCTTTGTGCTTAATACCCCTATTTTAATACCTTTAAACGACACGCCGTAGAACCTTTGAAATCTACTTGAGATGTTTTAGACTAAACGCATCGAAAATATTTTGATAGAATCCCTAACTCTGTTTCATCTGGAAATTTACCATGTCTTCATTCCACCAGTTAGGTTTATCTCAAGTACTAACTAGCACGTTAGATAAATTAGGTTTTAACATTCCAACACCAATTCAGGAGCAAGCTATTCCTCTGGTATTAGAAGGAAAAGATGTGCTTGCGGGTGCACAAACTGGGACAGGTAAAACAGCAGCTTTTGGTCTACCGCTGTTGAATAAACTACTCGAAAAAGATGTGAGTCGAGATGTACAATCTAATGACGTGTTAGCATTGGTAATTGTGCCAACACGCGAGTTGGCTCAGCAAGTATTCGACAGTCTTACTTCTTATGCCGAATCTACCGAGTTAAAAATTGTTACTGCTTATGGTGGTACCAGCATCAATATTCAAACTCGTAACCTAAATCAAGGATGCGATGTTTTAATTTCAACACCGGGTAGACTTCTTGACCATTTATACTGTAAAAACATTAATTTAAGAAAAGCTAGGCATTTAGTTCTGGACGAAGCAGACCGTATGCTAGATATGGGTTTTATGCCCGATATTCAACGTATTTTGAAGCATATCAATCCCGAGCGCCAAACATTGTTTTTCTCAGCGACTTTTGATGAGAGAATCAAAACTATTGCATACCGATTAATGGTTCAACCTACTGAAATTCAAGTCACGCCATCTAATAGCACGGCTGAAACTGTTAAACAGATGATTTATCCAGTAGACAAAAAAAGAAAATCTGAATTGCTTGCGTATTTGATAGGCTCTCGTAATTGGCATCAGGTACTGGTATTTACTAAGACTAAGCAAGGCACTGATATACTGGTAAAAGAGCTTAAACTGGATGGAATTCACGCTGCATCAATTAATGGTGATAAGAGCCAAGGGGCTCGCCAAAAGGCGCTAGATGATTTTAAAACAGGTAAAATTAGAGCGCTTATCGCCACGGATGTTGCTGCAAGAGGGTTGGATATAAATCAATTAGGTCAAGTCGTAAACTTCGACATGCCATATAAAGCAGAAGACTATGTACATCGTATCGGCCGTACAGGTCGTGCTGGTCAAGAGGGGCTAGCTATATCGCTTATGAGTAAAGATGAAGAATATTTGCTTGAAGCTATAGAAAGCCTCTTGGATACACGTTTACCACAAGAATGGTTGCAAGGGTTTGAACCAAGCAAAGAAAAGCATGAGTCTGAGTTTAAACAAGGCAGAAGTAACAACAGTAACAGTCGTTCTGCAGAGAAACGTAAGTTAAAAAGACAGTTTAAAATTCACTCTAGCCGAGGGAAAAATAAGCGACCAAAAATCAATTAGGCACCAAGTAGACAAAGGATTTGATATGCGCCTAGAGTTACTATCTGAAGGTTGGAGTCAACAACTACTTCAATTTGAACTGGAAAATAAAGACTGGTTTGAATCAATGATCCCTCCTCGTGACATTGATTTTTATTCTTCGGATGGATTCAAGGAGCACATCAAGATATTTTTGTTAGAGTATAAAGCCAAAACATTAATCCCAATGTTAATCGTTAATGAAAATGGGGTTATTCTTGGAAGGGTTAATGTATCAAACGTTGATCACCGAAAAAAGCTAGGTCATATAGGGTATCGAGTTGGAAAAAACGCCACAAACCGTGGTGTAGCCAAGTTTGCAGTAGCTAATATGATACGTATTGTTCAAAAGTTAGGTTTGTCAGAGTTAATAGCATATGCATCTACAACAAACCTAGCTTCGAAGAAAGTATTGTTGGCAAACGGCTTTCAACCTGTTGCTTTGGTTTCAAACTACGCAGAATTAAACGGAAGTCCCATCAACTGCATTAAATTTAAATTGTCTATTAAATGATTAAGAGTACATTTTGTGGTATAGGAAAAAGTGAATACACAAAGTAGATCCATTACAAAGTTTAAAAGCTCTTAACTTGCGGCGTTTTTCAAGGTAGTTGTCATCATTTGCTTATTTATTAAGCAGCTTCTCTTTCAGGATTTAGGTGGACTTCACCAACTGGTTCACAGTTCCTGATATCGCTAGCCCAGCGCTCTGGTTTTAACTGTTTCGCGGCAAGCAATACCTCAGCTCGGCGCTTCAAGAGCTCTTTGTCTTTTCCATTATGACGCTGTGAAGGCGTGACATAATTGAGCTTGCTGTGTTTGTGCTCGGTGTTGTACCAACGAACGAAGGCTTCAACCCAACTGCGACTGCTGTCGAGATTTTCAAAGCCCTTTGTCGGCCAGTTTGGCATGTACTTTACCGTTCGGAACAACGACTCGACATACGGGTTATCATCACTGACTCTTGGACGGCTATACGATGAGGTTATGCCTAACTCATCCATCTTTGCTTTAAACGTCAGCGACTTCATCGGCGCACCGTTATCAGAGTGAAGAACCAGCGGCTGATTGAAGCACTGCTCTCGCATCAACGTCCTTTGCAGGAGTTGTGATGCTAACTCACCGCACTCACGTTCATACACCTCATAACCCACGATTTTTCGGCTATAGATATCCTCTATGACGTACAGATAATAGTGCTGACCTCGAACCTTTGAAGGCAAGTAAGTGATGTCCCATGTGTAGACTTGATTCGAGCCTGTCGCCGTATAACTCGTTGGCTTAGCTTGCTTTTGTCTACTCTTATGACGGCCTCGGTTGTGAAGTTGCCCTTGTGCACTCAGTACCCGATAATAGCTCGACTCTGAGGCGATATATTCACCTTTATCAAGCAGTGTCGGTACGATTTGAGTCGGAGGTAAGCTCGCGAACTCTGGCGGTTGCATACCTCGATAATCGCGTCACGTTCTTGCTGCGAGAGCTTGTTAGCAGGCTCTGGTCTGGCACAGGTCGGTCTTTTATCCGCCTGGACTTCTCCTTGTCGATACCATCGACGATAGGTTCTCAGGTCAATTTGAACCTCACAACAAGCCCGTTCTAAGCGACAACCACTTTGCTTGGCATCGTGGATAAGCGCAATCAGGTGCTGCCTTTCATCGGTTGAGGTTAGTCGTCCTCTGTCTCTTCCCCGTAAAAGGCTCTGAGCTTTTTTCGTAGAACCAACAGGGCAGCAGTTTCAGCTAATGCCTTCTCTTTGTGGCGTAACTCCTTTTTAAGCTCTTTGATTTCAAGCTTATCTGCTTTGGCCTGTTTCTTTGCTTCAGCTTCCAGCTCTTTACTCGACATAAACCCTTGCATACATTCGCTGCGCCAGCTCTGGACTTGCTCAGGAAAGAGACCTTTTTCACGGCAATATTGGCTGAGTTCACTCTCGGTCATCGAGTAAGTCTCGGCGACAATGGCGAGTTTAGTTTGAGCAGACCACTGCTCTGATGAAGTGTTGCTGTTTGGCACTGCGGCTCCTGAACGTCTGAGTTGCTGCCGCCAATAATACAGGGTCGCGGTACTAATGCCTTCTTCTTTTGACAACTGGCTCACGGACATTGAGCATGGTGGCAGTAGCTTCTTCAATATGGTTTCTTTTCTTTCTGTTGGAATACGAGACAAGGTTCACTCATTACCGCCCACACTGGTTAAATATTAACAGTGACAACTATCCTGCCAGAGGGGGCTTGGAGTCCCTTTTAATCATTAGTTTCTTTTATTATGAAAAACTATAAATATCAAATGCTTATAAAGACTTCATGCATCTTATACAGACTTTTTATGTATCAGACACATTTTGACCAGCTTGACTTAACTTAACCATGCACTATTACTTACCGTTAGTAACTTATTTTAATAATACTGAAGGAACAGTGCCGGAGTCACTATGAAAAAAACCCTAGCTTTGCTTTGTACAGTTCTCGCGTCTACATCAGTTTTTTCTAAAACAAATGTAATAATATATGGTGATGATTCTTACCCACCTTATTCTTACGTAGAAAGTGGACGCATGACAGGGATTTATACTGTTGTATTAGAACGTATTTTTTCAAAAATGCCTGAATACGATATAACTATCAAAGGAGTTCCTTGGAAACGGGGTTTGCTCGAGATAGAAGGTGGGAAAAGCTTCGCACTTTATCCTCCATATAAGCGACCTGAGCAGCGCCCATTTATGGAATATGATATGTCTATATTGGATGAAAAGCTTGTTGTGATTTGCCAAAAATCTGTATTAAGTTCACCAAAACCAAATTGGCCAGGTGACTACATGGGTTTGACGATAGGCAACAACTCGGGTTTTTCAGCCGGTGGAGATGAATTTAGGGCTGCTGTTAAAGCTGGAAAAATTAAGTTATCGGAAACGAAAGGTACACCAAAAAATCTCCTCAAACTTATTGCTGGGCGTGTTGATTGCTATATGAATGATGCTTTGTCAATACAATGGGAATTGAAAAAACTTCAGAAAGAGGGAAAATACAACGGTCAGAGTCTAGTTGAAGGAGCGATCATAAGCTCGGAGCAAGGCTTCCTTGGTATTGCGACCAAAGGAGGTAATTTTCCGTTTAAAGATGACTTCAAAACTCAATACCATAAAATTCTTTCTGAGATGAAATCCAGCGGTGAAGTTGATCAAATTATTCAAAAATTTGTTCAATGATCTTCTAAAAAACAATAAAAAACGGGAGATTTTTCCCGTTTTTTATTGTTTATATCAAACTATTCATGTCATAAGTAAAATAGCATCGTTATTATTAAAATTAAAAATAAGTAAGCTATAATTAACATATTAATGTATTAAAATTTATTTGTTAGTTATAGGTATTTATGTATGTTGTATAATAAAGATTTAATTTTACAAGCAATTGATCAGTATAATATCTCTAATGGTAGCGTATCAAATAAAAGACGAATTAGTGATTGGTTACACTTTGAAAATCATGGTGGCGGGGGACAGGTTAGGGCAACCATTTTAAAAAGTTATGTAGATAACTCACAGCCAATCTATATTGGTCGTTTAATATCTGAATACTTGTCTGCATCAGTAAGCCCAGGAACGTTAAATAAAATAATTAAAGATAATAGTCAGAAAGATTGCTTTAAACATGCAAAAATTCTCAATGGTGGAGGAAGGAATTCGTCTTCTTTAAGAACGTTTATCAATTCCGCTCATACTAGAGTCACATCCGGAGATGCACAATTCACAAAACCATATCATAATAAGATTCTTGAAGGGAAGTCAGTTCCACCAGTAAGCATAGCTGGTAATCAATTTATAATCTTAAAAGATAATTTAAATAAAGTTAAAGACTTAAACTCCTCAGCACATACGGTTACTATGTACCAACATAAAAGTACAAATGAAATGTATTTTGGAAAATCTTTAACTGACGGTAGCGAAGAAAAAGTAAACGCTTTAGCAGAAGTTTTATACTCCTTAATATGGCAAAAATTTATCGGCGATAGATCTTCTAAGTCACTCATTATGATTGATGATAGTAATAAAATTTCTGGTATTTGCTCAAAAGGCTTAAACCAGTTTAGTGAATTAAAAACCCAGATTGGTAAGAATGGTTATCCTACAAAATTGGGGTTACTTTCAATTGCTGTATTATCATACTTGTTAGTAGAAGATGATTTACATACTAAAAATGTCGGAACATTTAATTATCATGGTGAATCAGTTTTTGGGAAAATAGACCATGATTATATTGTTTCCAAGTTTAATACTCATAGATCTCATTTTAATAATGACTTTAACTTGGAAATATTGATTGCATATTTAGTCACTCAAGATGTTAATATTCTTAAAGTAATACTTAAAAGCCTTAGGTTTTCACCAGGAACAAAAAACAGTACTATGCTCAATGTCGGACATTACTTGAGAGGGATGAACGGTGGAGCTAATACAACACTTGGAAGAAAAGCAACTCGAGATTTTTATTCAAATTATGTGACAATTCATAACAAAGCAGAATGTGAATTCTTAAAAAACAAGATTAAGAAATTTGATATTAGAGAAATGGATAAAGATTATGATAATATAACTAAGTTTGCAGCACAGCATAGCATCGTTGGAATTGAAAAAATCAATGATGTTTATTTCTTTATCAAGAATAGAATATTAATTGCTAAAAGTGAGTTATCCAGTGCAAGCTAATCAATGTAAATACGCTTAATTACTATTAGTTAAACTGAATTTAAGACATTAGGCTCAGTTTACGAGTACTAACGCTGATTTATCACCTACTTGTGTGTTCTAAACGCTATAATGTCCACTTAAATTAGCAGCTGGCGCGGTTTACCTAGCAGTTGTGGTAATGCTTAAATGCTCAATATAGAAGATTATTCTTTCTAGGATGTTACAGGGATTTAATACATGGATTTTAAATTAGCAGGATATAAAGATTATGAACGCATTGCCTCACTGCACACACACAGTTGGAAAATGTTATATCAAGATTTTTTATCACCGCAATACATTGATCTCGACATTATGGCAGAAAGGCGCGTTCTTTGGCAAACACGCCTAATCAATCCCCCCTTTAACCAACATGTTTTAATGCTTGAAGAAGGCGGTTTATTATGTGGGTTTATTTGTGCGTTTGGTAATCATGATTTTGAAAAGGGAACCTTTATTGATGCTCTACATGTTGATCCTAATTATCTCAAAAGAGGGTTAGGTATAAAATTGATTTCTCAGCTATCACAATGGGTTATGAAGTATTTCCCCAATAATGGCATTTATCTACATGTCATTAAAAACAATAATAGGGCTGTCAGGTTTTGTGAAAATCTAGGAGGACAGCTTGTGCAAGAAAGGATTTGGACGTCACCTTGCGGGACTCAAATCCCTGAAGCCGTCTACACATGGGAATCCGCTGCTGGCTTGTTCAAAAGTACAATACGACATGAGAGTAGGGCAAATTGTATTCCACTCAGTTAAACATTGACTAAAACTAAAAGCGCTTCAAAACAATTGAAGCGCTTTTAGATAGGTAATATGTAACTTAAATTATTTTGATGTATGGAACTCTGCAACTGCTTGGTCCATGTCGCCGGCTTGGAGAGAAAGCTTATCAACTTCTCCAAGGCAGTTTTGCGCCGAGTGCATATTACCTTCTGATATGGTATTTAATTCCGTGATAGAGTCACTGACCTGATTCATAACGCTTCCTTGCTCTTCAATCGCAGAAGCAATCCGTTCCGAGTTTGCTTGAATATTAGTCATATCAGTAATTATTTGGCCAAGGCTGTCATCTAGTGTTTCTGATGCAGTTAATGTTTGTTGCCCTTGTTCATTACATTGGTCAATATTGGTAACGACGGTAGCCATTTGAGTCTGGATATCTGTCACAACCTTGGTAATTTCCTCAGTGGACTGGTGTGTCCGACTAGCTAATGCGCGTACTTCGTCAGCTACAACAGCAAATCCTCTGCCTTGTTCTCCAGCACGGGCAGCTTCAATCGCAGCATTCAAAGCTAGGAGGTTAGTTTGCTCTGCAATACCTTGAATTATATTGACAGCATCTCCAATTTTATCAACATGATTGTTTAGAGAACTGATAGAGCCCTGGCTATCGGATAAAATTTGCGATAACTCGCCGATATTCCTTACGGTTTCTTCAACCACAGAGCGCCCATTCTTCGCATTTAGGGAAGCTTGATGAACGCCTTCAACAGCGACAGCTGTACTTTCTGATATTTCATTAATGGTTGATACCATCTCTTGTACAGATGTAGTCATAGTAGATGTGTGGTCCGCTTGGACATGAAACTGCGTAATTACATTCTGCAATTCGTTATGCATGCTTTGTGTGCTTTGTGATAATTCAGATGACTTCGCCTGTGTGCCAGAAATAAGTGCTTCAAGCTTATCAAGTAGACGATTAAAGTAAGTACCGATTGAAACTAACTCATTGTTACCTTCAAGTTGAGAGCGTAAGGTGACGTTATTAGATTGAGCAATTTCTTGAATAATACTGAGCAGCGCCGCTACTTGTTGATTAATAGATCGAGATATTTGGAATATAAACCCAAGGATAAATATCATCACAGCGATACTAACGCTTTGTTTAATGGCAATTAGACTTTCTCGAGTTGACTCACTTTGTTCTGCTAAAGCAGAAACGAATATCTTAAATTGTTTTTCAACACTATGTGATAAGCCTCGGACCTCACCTAATAAACCTTCATTATACTTAAGGCCAATAACACGTTTTTGTGCTACCAAGTCTTTTGCTGCTGTAAGTATCTGACTAGAATTATAAGGTAAAAGATTTTCTTTAATATCTCCGCCCGCTACACCAGCGTCAAACTCAAGTAAACTGACTAGTTGATCGCTTGATAAGGATGGTTTAATCGAAGAAAGGGCACCGTTATAAATTCCTTTAAGTTTTTGATCAGGTTTCAAACCCATAGAGTCATATGCATTCACCAAGTTGGTAAAACCAGTTTGATATTTTAAGATATCATCCCTAACTGGAGCACTTGAAGGTAGATTATTTGACTTTAATACCGAGGAAAGCTCTGACTCTAAATCAAGGAAAATACCCATGTTTTTATCAAATTTATCTAAATACTTCATATCACTACGTAACAAAAAATCTTTTTCATTACGTCTCAAATTGAGCAGACGAATTTCAAGTTTTGCTACTAATAAAGTTGCTTGATTGAGTTGATCAGAGGTTTGAGCAAAATGGGAAGTTGCTAACAGCAACGATGCAACCCCTAAAACAGCGACTGCACCTAATGAATATAGCTTATTCTTAATATTCATGTGACTACCTAAGTTAATGGACCGAGCGAATAATAAACCACTCTATGAAGAATAGTTGTTAATTATAGATATATCAATTGTGCGAGCTTTAGCAATGTATTGCGACATTAATATATATAAACTATTGATATAAAAGATTTAATGAGGTGGAAGTTGACTGATTATCTGAATCGTAGAGATGTAAATTAAAATTTGCCATAGAGAGCTGCACATAATAACAACTCTCTATAATCGATAGGTTTTTATCGATCCCAGTATGTTTCTTCTAAGCTATCTTCCCGTTCAGGTAGCGCTCTTGAAAGCCTAGGAGAGTGCTGTGTTAATACCTCATAACTAACGCGATTCGCATACTTACAAATCTGTGAAAGAGAAGAGTAAGTTAAGTATGGGTAATCATGTTTAGAAGAATTTGGGACATTCATTTGGTGGTGACTGTTGGCAGCCATGTCATGTAAGAGTGCCGAAAGTGCTGCATCCCCTGCGCCATTAGTATTTTTTATTTCTAATGGACCACCTAAATAAGGCCCGATATGTGAATATACTTTTAGTGGTGTTTTGCAATCTCCTTTACGCATAGCACGACTAAACTCATATTTATTAAATTCGGCTATGTTACCCGGTAGAAGTGGGAGTTCCGTTGTACGTTTTACAGATTCTTCGGTGTAACTTGCCATATATAGACCGACTGGCCCCGCGGTACATAACACAAGATCAACCCATTCCAATGCTTTATCGGCCGCAAGGAGAGGATCTTTTTCACCGGTAAGTGCTTCCCCTTCCTCTTCATTCATAGCGACTATTGAAATATTTTCTTTGATGTAGTTTTGCCACCAATCGGCATTACTCTCAATGACCCATTTTGTTCCTAAAGTTAATACGACAGGTACATTTTTGGTCTTTGCAATTTCAATCGCCCTAGCTACCGCTTTTGGCATCGGGTCTTCGGGTTTTCCTCTCATCAAATAAGAAGAAACGATTAAGGCAGAGGCTTTATCAAATACTTCCTCAGGGATACTATCCGGACGAAGCTTATTCATATGTCCTTCATTTATCGCAAAGGTACGTTCGCCATCTTTAGAGATAAGTGTATAACAGCGACCAATAGAACCTTCAACCATTTGTAGATGGTTAAGATTCATACGGGATGAAGTTCTACATAAATAGCGGTATGCAAATGAGCCTACTTCGATATTTTTGGACATTACGCCTAATAAAATAGATTTACTATCAGCAAGCACTGAGTAATTGTGTAATGTATTACCTATTGTATCACCTGGATATTGGTGTGTAATCAATTCTCGATTGATCAATTCTTCATACAATTCATCCGCTTTGCTCTCTTCAACAACCAAAGAGTGTCCTTTGCTTAGATCATATTTGGCGAGAAAATCGTCATCTACACGAGCTTCAATATCAACGATTGTCTGACCAACACCCACTATAATCGGACGAAAAAGCTTAGGTGTTTGCTTCATTTGGTTGACAAGTGGATCTCGAGCGTGAGTAGGGAAGTAATGCTTAGATTTACGTTGTCCAGGAAATTTCATCTTTTGAACAGGGTTGGAAATTTTGGCGCATCATATCACATTCTAATAGGATTGCTTTTATTTTATTTACATCAAACTGGGCCAAGTTTAAATATTTGGCCCTTATGTTCATTTTGGCTCTGCAGAAACTGAATATGCTTTTGTTTCCCAAAGAGGGACGGTAGATAAACTGTGTTTGAAACTGCCTTCAGTTTCTTTAGTGGTATAAGACAAATAGAGTAACGTTTGATTTTCTGAGTCGTAAATACGCCTAACTTTCATTGACTTAAAGAAAATACTTTTAGATTTCCTAAATACCACTTCACCGGATTTACTTTTATCAATTTTAGCGATCATATCTGCAGTAATATCACCAGTTTGTCGACATGAAATTGAACTATCACTAGGATCGGCCAAACTGAAATCGGCTTCTACAGAAGCAATGTGGCAGGTTACGCCAGTCACAATATCATCTTTTAGGTTTTCTATTTTGATGTCCTTTAAGGTAAATAACCCTAGGCTAACATCGCCCACTTCATTGTTATCACACGCTGTAAGACCGAGTGAAAGCATGGTTATTGTTGCCACTTTTCTTAACATGATTTATCTGCTCAAAGTATTTTCTTGATTCTGTCGATTAGAACAGTTTGATAAAGAATATGCCAGCTTGAAGCTTTATATGTAATTAAAAACACTTGTGACGTCATGCTCTTGTCGCTAAGCTTCCTTTCATGTCTCTCCTTCAATCTTATTCAGCTAACATATGAATCGCATATTAAATGAGCTAACTAATATCAAAAATCAATGGTTCAACCAGCATGTTGATGTTGACTTTCCAACTAAAGAAAGTTTGTTGGGGAGAGATTTGTTTTTATCTGATGCCAATGCTCGTTCTAGCTATCAACTAAAAGCATTACCACAAACTAAGTCAGAATATGCGGAAGATGAAATATTTAAAGTGGATTTTCACCGCTTGACCGTTATGTTTTCATTGCTACAATCACAGCGCTGGAACAGTTCAACAGATCAGGCTTTAGTGGTCGAGTTCTTAAGTCAGATAATCTTTTCTCCGCCTTGTGATCTTTATGTCGGTTTTCTTCACGGTGAACCAGCAGCAGCTGCTGTTGTGACCAAACATGGTAGTTCTCTACTTGTTTCCGACATTGTTACAGCTTATTCTAACCATGAGCCTTTTCTTTCAACTCTGCTTAATCACTCATCATTAGACATTGAAAGATATGCGGATATCTACATTGAGTCCCTATAAGTTATCGATAAAAGTGACTTTACGTGTCTATGTACGTTCAGAAAGGTAAGCTTGATAGTCCGGTATTTCAATGCAAACCTCAGACTCTATCAGATCCGATGCAATAAGAAAATTTGCAGTGGCGCGATTGGCTGCGACGGGTATGTTCCAAACACTTGCAATTCGCAGTAATGCTTTTACATCTGGATCATGGGGGACAGAATTTAGAGGGTCCCAAAAAAATATAAGCAGGTCAATTTTACCTTCAGAGATCAACGCACCTAGTTGTTGATCGCCCCCCATAGGCCCAGAAATCATACTTTTAATTGTTAATCCTGTTGCTTTGCTAAGCATCGCTCCGGTAGTACCAGTAGCGTACAGGGCATGGCGCTTAAGTTTTTCTTTATATTCATTGACCCAGCGAAGTAGCTCAGGCTTATAATTATCATGAGCGACTAGGGCTATGTGTTTGTGCTTAGGCATGATGCGCGTGGTTTTTTTCATGATATATTCCTATTCGCTGATGTAAAAAGTTGGACGATACTCAGAGGGAGACAAAGATTCTGATATCACTACTGGGTCTAAATGCTCGGGTGTGAGTCCTTCTATGGCAGGGGTTTGTTTTGCTTGATATGGTTGACCCCTTAAATAGCGTACAGCTTGCTGAATAGACATTCGTCCCTGTTGTACCATTTTATCGGTAGGCGCAAATTCTACCCGTTCACGCAGCAACCCGCGGTAGACTCCATGACTTAAATAAGTAGCAATCAATCCAACATCATCAGCTTTATTGGCGGTACGCAGCTCACTTATCGCAGCCTCGATGGCAACAGCGCTACCCACGATATAATCAATATCATTCCTCTCTATGAGCTTTTGAACTAGGTTACGTTGTAACTCTTTGTCATTGTCTGCCCAGTAAGATTCGACTATTTGAACATCACTGTTCTGAATTTCACTCAGCAGTCCTTTCATCACTGGCATGGTACCACCACTAGATTCAGGGCCAAGTAACAATGCGATATTGGTTTTCCCTGAACCCGGAGGATGTTTATTTTTAAGATATTGGCCAACATAGCGTCCCATTAGTAGCCAATCGACTCCCACTTGGCCTTTTAATTGCTGACTATTTTCTTCTAGTGTTAGTGCATTGACAATTGAAAATATTGGTATTTTTCCAATAAACTGATTTATATTGTTTTTGTAAAGGTTGGGACTTACGGTACCTAAAATAATTGCATCAGAATTCCAAAGACGACAACTTTCGAACTGCTTTTTCTGCTTTTGTTTGTTAGGGTAGCCACCTGCTTCGAAAACTTTTAGTTCGACTCCAAGTTTAGTGGCTTCGTTTACCATGCCATAATTAACTGATAGCCAATAGGAGTCTTTAAGATGTGGATATAAGGCGCAGAGTTTGATGGGATTCTCAAATGCAAAGACTCGATCCGACCACATTGAGATTAGAAAAAGTGTAACGACTAGGGTTCGTTTAAAGGAGAAAACTGAAAGCATGAGATATATCGTTACTAATAAGTCCATAAACACTGAAGAATATAGCCTATTATCAACAAGCAAAGAAGTGTAGTGGCTAAATGTTGTTAGAAAAGGCTAGTATTGGAAAAAAATTATTATTTGCGTTTGTTTCTATGGCAATGTTAGTGGTTATTTCTGCTGCTATCGGAGTGATCGGCTTCTCATCAGTCGCTAAAACGGAGCGGCAAGTGGTCAATTCAGCGCTACCTTCTATGATCGAAGCAAGACAGGTTTCTGAACTCAGTGCGCGTATTATTTCCTCAGTTCAAACTCTCTCCAATGCTAAAACTGAGCAAGAACGGCAGCAATCTGGTAAAATTCTATTTACTCAGTTAGAAAGCTTATTATCTCATACAAAGCAATTAGGTTCTGATTCCTTTGATTCGACATTACTTGTTAGGCTAGAAAACGATCTGCAAAGGGTTATTAATACTCTAGCGGAACTGGGGCTAGTCGTAGAGAAAAAACTGTATTATGAGAAAAAATTATCCTCGATAACAGAAGTGCTGCGCCAGCAGGCAACGGAGCTTGAGCTTCTCACAGGTACACAAGTTTCAAATACAAGTGCTAATGCTGTCGCGAATATTACTCAGATTTATAACTTACTTGAAACTAACCAAGCAGAAAAGGTTTATCAGGCTCTAGATACACTAGTAGAAGTAGACCTAGATCGTTCAGAGCGACTACACGAATTACATTTACTCGCATTTAAAGTGTTGAACCATATCGAGGAAACCAGAACGACTTCTAATATTGATCGAATTTACAGTATTGAGAAAGAGTTTCTATATAACCTAGACATAATGCAGCGCCGTGTCAAAACAGTCGAAGATCCTACACGCTTACGTCAGATGGCTGATTTATTGGAGCAATTAGAGCAAGGAAGTATTGTTTTCGAGTTCTTAGCTCAGCGCTATCAAAGTGAACACTCAGCACAAATGCTACTGCGAAATACACTGATCCAGTTTACTGACTTAAATAGTACAGTAGCAAAACTAATTGATGACTCAAATAAGGCGACGAGCCAATCAGTTGAAAAGCTGAATAAAACGTTAAAGTACTCACAGTTAAGCTTGGTTGTAATTACAGTCGTTGGTATGCTGATTGTTGCCATCATTCTATGGAAACTAGTTTATATCTCAGTGATTAAACGACTAGCAGAATATTCCTCAGCGTTACTTTTAATCGCCAAAGGTCATTTAAACATTGATATTAATGTTTATGGAAGCGATGAATTAGCGAATATGGGAAGAGCGATTGTTAATGCACGAGACACAGCAAAATCACTTAAAGTTGTAGCAGAAAGTGAAACCCAAGCTAAGCGAGACTTACAACAACATAAAGAGCATTTAGAAGAAATTGTTACTGAAAGAACCCATCAACTTGAAAATGCCAACGAACGCCTCAATCAAGAAGTTGTAAACCATGAAAAGGCTAGATCGTTAGCTGAACAGGCCAACCGAGCAAAATCTACATTTTTGGCGACGATGAGTCATGAAATACGAACACCACTAAATGGTGTACTTGGAACAGCTCGCTTATTAAAAGATACGATCCTGACCTCTAAACAAAGTCATTTTGTTGAAGTTATTAACCGTAGTGGTTCGACATTACTCGCCGTTCTAAATGACATTCTTGATTATTCAAAAATTGAAGCCGGTTTTTTGGAAATAAGGCCTACTGACTTTTCAATTCACGAAGTGATTGAAGAGGTTAAACAGTTACTAGAGAGTAAGGCACTTGAAAAAAACATTGATATCAGAACCTCTATTGATGGCTCAGTTAATATGTACTTATACGGCGATGTTATCCGTATTAGTCAAGTGTTAACCAATCTAGTGAGTAATGCGGTTAAATTTACCGAGCATGGACACATTGATATCTGTGTAGTTCCAGATCCTTTACAGCCAGATAATACATTATTTGTGGTTACCGATACGGGTATTGGAATCGAAACAGGTGATCAAACAGCCCTTTTTGATGCTTTCACTCAGGCATCAGGAGGGATTCAATCAAAAGGCGGAACGGGACTGGGCTTAGCAATTAGTAAACGTATTGTGGATGCGATGGGGGGGACGTTACAACTAGAATCACAAATAGGTAAAGGAAGTCAGTTTAGTTTCAGTATCTTTTTACCTAATGGGAAAAAAATGCTTCCTAAACAACGTATTTCTGGAGAAAAGCATCCAGCTAGAGTATTACTTGTCGAAGACAATCCAATTAATAGCATGGTTGCGGAGGGCTTTTTAGAAAGTTTAGGACATCAAATTGACATTGCACCCGATGGCAGTTCAGCCCAAAGATTATATCAGCAGAATAGTTTTGATATTGCATTGGTGGATATCAACCTTCCAGATTGTAATGGCGTAGAGCTACTGGATGTACTTAAGCAACTTAAAGGTGACGCCGTCACTAAAATGATTGCTGTATCAGCGCATGTTTATAAAGAAGAAGTGCAAAGCTATCTAAAAGCTGGTTTTGATGGTTTTTTACCTAAACCTTTAGATAAGGATTCATTAGCTGAGATCATTGAAAATACCATGCTAGGTCAAACAATAACACAACAGAATAACCACCAGTTGCATAGCGAACTCTCCTTGGATCGCGTTATTAACTCAAAAATAATAGAGCAAGATACTCTGATTTTAGGCCCTAAAAAAATGAAAGAGATCATAGAAATATTTGATGATACTGCAAATTCAATATTGAGGTCTCTGCAAGATGCACTTGATGAAACAAACTCAAAGCAAATAAAAGCGCTTGTGCATAAGCTGAAAGGCTCTGCAGGCAGTTTAGGGCTCAATGAATTGTACGATATATGCTTAAGTATCGAAAAGTCAGAGCATCCAACTAAAGCCTATAAGCATGTCCAGTCAAAATTACCAACGCTGATTCAACAGTCAATCCAAGCGCTATACCAAGTAGTAAGTCAAACGACTAAATAGTGCTAAGTGAAAGTGCTATCAGTTAAATCTAGAAAAAGCAGCGAATGCTGCTTTTTAACTAATTTTAATAAATTTACGCTATAGCATTTGCAAGTATTTGCCGACTTGCTTCAAGAGATATTGATTGATTTTCACCGAGAGCACTCATGCCATGTACCTCTAACTGGCTAACAACAGTATCGATTGCTTGTTGTTTGTTATTTCCATGTTCGGTCAACTTTGTTGGAACCTTCATCTCTTGGTAGAATCTTTCTATTGCATCAATTGTACGTTCAGCTAAATCATCAGATTGCTCTAAACCAAATACATTGATACCCATTTGTTCAAGCTTCAAGCGTTTATGTTGGAGCTGATTACGTAGCAGAGAAGGTTGTACTATTGCTAATGAGCGAGCATGATCAACTCCCCATAAAGCCGTAAGCTCGTGCCCTATCATATGAGTGGCCCAATCTTGAGGAACACCACTCCCTATTAAGCCATTTAGTGCCTGGTTTGCTGACCACATGAGGTTTGAACGCCACACATCACTATCTCGCTGGTCAAAATTTTCACCCAGTTTTTTTAGAGTGCTAAGTAAAGTCTCAGCATAACCATCTTGAACCATGGCATCATGAGTTGTCGTCAAATATTGCTCGCATACATGGACCCAAGCGTCAACAATACCATTAACCAGTTGTTTATCAGGTAGCGTTTTCATTACATCAGGATCCATTACAGCAAATTTAGGCTGCACATGTGTACTCATAAAAGCTAACTTGTCTTGTGTTGCTGCTTTGGTGATTACCGCTCCCATGTTGGACTCAGACCCAGTTGCAGGCAGTGTTAACACTGCACCAAGAGGCGTAGCATCAATAACTTGGTGGCTACCAGTTAGTATATCCCAGCCATCACCATCATATTTTGCAGCAGCTGCGACATACTTTGAGCCATCAATAACCGACCCTCCACCGACAGCAAGGATAAAATTAATACCTTGTTGCTTCACAATGTTGACGGCCTTATCAAGTGTTTCAATTGTTGGGTTAGCTTCAACACCGGAAAATTCAACCCATTGGTGGTTTTTTAGTGAGTCTAAAACCTGATCGTACACACCATTTCGTTTAATAGAGCCACCACCATATATCACCAATACTTTATCTTCTTGTGAAATAGATGACCGTAATGATTGAATTTGACCTTGCCCAAATACTATTTGAGTAGGGTTAACATAACTAAACTGCATTGTCATTCCTCTTCTACTGGTAATAAAAGCATATTGCTTCAGCCTTCTCTCGGACTATGAGTGCATATTAGTATTTTATTATGCGAAAAAAAATATCGATTCCTCTACTTTTGTTGCCTAATACTACATATTCAGTATTCTTTATATAAATACAACAGGAGGTAATATGAACCTTGCTCAACTGATGCAGCAATACGCAGATATTAACAATTTGAATAACCTTGAAGGTGGGGTACAAACTGAACTCTCTGGTATATGGTTTTATCGAAGCAGTTGCGGTAACTCTCGTCAACCTTTGACCTATCAGTCCGGAGTTATCATATTAGGGCAAGGGCAAAAAAATATTTATGTCGGTGATGAGTCGGTTACCTATGGCCCTAATGATTATTTGGTAGTGGGTGTCCCAATGCCTTTGGAGTGTGAGGCAATCCCTGTTGATGGGAAGCCTTTATTGGGTTTAAGCGTAGATATAGAGCCTCAATTACTGCATCGACAAATCAATATTTTAGAGTCTATGGGCTATATAACAAATAAAACTCCCAGCGATAATGCCTTTGGCCTACGTTCAGTCACAATACAACCCCCAATGCTTGACGTATGCAAAAGACTAATGATAGCGCTCACCAAACCAGTTGAGTTAGCTGTCTTGGGCCAATCATTGAAAGAAGAACTCGCTTATCGTGTTTTAACCAGTGGTGAAGGGCGTGTGTTATTCGATTTAGCTCAACACGAAGGTCACTATGCCAGGGTGGCTAAGGCACTTAGTAAGGTTCACCATAGCTATAGCGAGAACCTTTCGGTGGAAAGGCTTGCTAAAGAAGCCAATATGAGTATTTCTGCATTCCATACTGCTTTTCGAAAAATCACGTTAGAATCACCGATACAGTACATAAAGAAAGTACGTTTGAATAAAGCAAGAGAACTGATTCAGTTAAGCGGTAGACGGGTAAACGATGCTGCAAGGCTCGTGGGTTATAATAGTGTTTCCCAATTTTCTCGAGAATATAAGCGTCATTTTAATCAAACACCTACTGATTTTTAAAGCTAAAATAGGCCATATTTTTACCAATACATAACGGCTTAAGTTTATTTTTTTCAAAAATGACACAATGTTCTCGTCGCAAATTTACTTACGAGATATTGCACTTCAATCAGAAAAACTTGCGAGTCGTTTTATAGATATAACATTTTTATCGATACAGCATCGTGTTCTTTCCTAGAGTTATTTCACAACGAAATTTAAGTTGGCTTAAAGATAAAAAAATCAGCTAATAGTATTAAAACAATAACTTAAAGGATAATTAGAATGCATCTATCGGTATCAAGAGCCCAAAGGCACTTGTTTAAACTCAGTCTACTCAGCGCTTCTTGTCTCGCAGCTTTTCAAAGTTACGCAGCGATTGATTGCACACTCCTAGATAACTGGAATGTGGCAATCGTCTATACAGGTGGCCAGGAAGTTCAGCACCAGAACTATGCTTATAAAGCAAATTACTGGACAAAAGGAGACTCACCAGAAACTCATTCAGGAGAGTGGTCGCAATGGAAGAAGCTTGGGAGCTGTGTTGGGGATAATAATAAAGCTCCTAAAGTGGAATTGACTTCTCCAAAACCTTCAGACTCCATTGAAGCGGGTGAGAAAGTAGTTATCTCTGCCGATGCAAGTGATTTAGATGGAAAGGTTGATAAAGTCATCTTTTCTATTGATGGACAAAGTTTGTTCGAAGATAAAACCATCCCTTATTCAGCAACTTGGAATGCGGTCGTCGGCAATCACAGTATTACTGCTATTGCCTATGATGACAAAGGAGCTCAAAGTACTATGAGCTCGGTAATGGTTGATGTGAGGGACGCACAGCCAGGTAATACGCCCCCAATAATTTCTCTAACCTTATCCGCTAACAGCGTTGATGTGGGTGATACGGTAACGTTTATATCTGAAGCTACAGATGATGATGGTCGTGTTGAACAAGTTGAGTTTTATGTTTCTGGTCAGAGAGTTGGAGCTGTGACCAGCTTGCCTTATACGTTTGATTACAGAGCGTCTACTTCGGGTATTGTGCCTATCGTTGCAAAGGCAATAGACAACCAAGCCGCATCTTCGATTTCATCAGTGATGCAATTAGAAATAAAAGAAGCTCCAACGGTCTCTTCTTGTCGTCCTGATGGTTTATATCAAACGGCTAACGTCAGTGTTCCTTACTGTACGATCTATGACGAAAGTGGACGTGAAAAAATGGGTGCTGACCATCCACGTCGTGTTATTGGTTATTTTACTAGCTGGCGCTCAGGAGACGACCCACAAACCTCATACCTAGTTAAAGATATTCCATGGCAGCATTTAACTCATATTAACTATGCATTCGTCAGTATTGGTTCAAATGGTAAAGTCAATGTTGGTGATGTTAATGACCCTGATAATGTGGCAGTGAGTAAAACGTGGCCTGACGTGGATATTGATCCCTCTCTTGGTTTTAAAGGCCACTTCGGAGCACTAGCCACATACAAACAAAGGTACAATGTAAAAACCTTGATCTCTATAGGTGGCTGGGCTGAAACTGGAGGTCACTTTGATAAAGACGGCAAACGTATTGCAGATGGTGGTTTTTACACTATGACAACCAATTCAAATGGCTCAATAAACCATGCAGGAATAGAAACATTTGCAAATTCTGCCGTTGAAATGATGCGAAAATATAAGTTTGATGGACTAGATATTGACTACGAATACCCTACGTCAATGGCAGGTGCTGGTAATCCAGACGACAAAGACTTTATGGAGCCTAGACGTAAGTATTTGTGGGCTTCGTATCAAGAGCTTATGAAAGTTCTTCGTAACAAATTAGACAAAGCTTCAGCTCAAGACGGTATACATTACATGCTGACTATTGCAGCCCCTTCATCGGGCTATTTATTGCGTGGAATGGAATCGTTTGATGTGACTAAGTATCTAGATTACGTCAATATAATGTCATACGACTTGCATGGAGCTTGGAATGATCATGTGGGTCACAATGCGGCATTATATGATACAGGTAAAGACTCGGAACTGAAACAGTGGAACGTTTACGATACCGCTGCTTATGGGGGGATAGGTTACCTTAATACAGACTGGGCTTATCACTATTTCAGAGGTTCCATGCCAGCAGGTCGTATTAATATAGGTGTCCCATACTATACACGAGGGTGGCAAAATGTCCTCAGTGGAACCTATGGGCTTTGGGGACGGGCGGCATTACCCGACCAAACCCTATGCCCACCAGGCACCGGTGAAGGCGAGAAAAATAATTGCGGTCACGGCGCGGTAGGTATTGATAACATGTGGCATGACAAAGACATCAATGGTAATGAGATGGGCGCAGGTTCAAACCCAATGTGGCACGCCAAAAACCTAGAAAATAATAAATGGGGTTCATATTCTTCTGCATATGGCCTTGACCCAGAAAATGATCCAACTGATCGATTGACTGGTATTTATAAGCGCTACTACGATAGTGTTGCTATCGCCCCATGGCTTTGGAATGACGAAAAGCAAGTTTTCCTATCCATGGAAGATAAAGCTTCAATTGATGTTAAAACTGATTATGTAGTAGATAAAGAAATTGGTGGCATCATGTTTTGGGAGCTAGCGGGAGACTATAACTGCTATTTATTAGATAAGCAGGGTACAAGATCTGGAATTGATAGCTCAGAACAGTCTTGTGAATCTGGTCAAGGGGAATACCATATGGGAACCACAATGACCAAAGCAATTTATAATAAATTTAAATCAGCCACACCATACGGAAATAAACTGTCTACTACACCAATTGCGACACAAGCTCTTGACATCGCTGTTAAAGTTTCAGGCTTCAAGGTAGGCGATCAAAATTACCCGATAAATCCCAAAATTACCTTTATCAATAATAGTGATAAAGAATTACCGGGAGGAACCGAGTTCCAATTTGATGTGCCAGTTTCAACTCCCGATAATGTCAAGGATCAATCTGGTGCTGGTTTATCAGTCATTTCTTCTGGGCACACACGTCCCAATAATATTGGTGGATTAGATGGACCAATGCACCGAATATCTTTTACTTTACCTAGCTGGAAGAATTTACCTATTGGTGGCGAGTATGAACTTGATATGGTGTACTACTTACCAATTTCTGGACCAGCTAATTTCAGTGTGAAAGTTAATGGTGTAGATTATGCCTTTAAATTTGAGCAGCCTGATTTACCTATCGATAGTCAGATTGTTGATCAATATGC
The DNA here is from genome assembly GCF_018860525.1 of Vibrio hepatarius. GTDB lineage: Bacteria > Pseudomonadota > Gammaproteobacteria > Enterobacterales > Vibrionaceae > Vibrio > Vibrio hepatarius_B. The sequence continues at coordinate 29,429 of NZ_JAHKPM010000004.1, read as the reverse complement.
TAAGTGATTAATACACTAGGGCCTTGGTACACCAAGGCCCTACAAGCTAAGATCTTAAGTTTTAAGGCTACCTATTATCCATGTTTCTAATATTGGAATCTAACTGACATTGTCACTTGGGGTCCATACAAGCCATTGTTACGTGTTTCTGCGGCAAGCAAGAGCTGCTCGGTGGAGTGAAAACGAATACCTGCATAGAAAACTGAGCTGTCATCATTACGCCCCATTCTACCCGATACTTCGATCTGATCGGCTAGCCACAACCGGACACCAATATTAATTTCGGCAGTGGTATCCTTATTCGCGCCATACTCGGGGGTGTATTTAGTTCGATGGACCAATAACTGACCATATACATCAGCAAACTGGCTTATTGGACCATTAAAGCCGATTCCTCCCGCTAGGTCATAATCTTTGTCGAATTGAGTATCAGCCCGCAAAATAAAGTGGGAATTACCTGTAAAAAGGGCGCTAAGCTCTGCACCAAACATTTCAGGGTTGATCGCCGTTCTTACTTCGAAAAAATTATAGTTAAAGTTGTTTGCATTTACGGTACTTGCAAAACCAGAACATAGGAGTGCGCTGAACAGTTTTATCTTTTTCAAAGTAAGTACTCCAACTCACATCAAGTTTTTGACTGTTAAAATAGACTGCAATAAGTAAGCCAAATATTAACGTAGTAAGAGACGAATTACTTTATGTTTACAAAATATGAATATGATCTACTTCAATTTCTGGAGTATTTCCTCCCTCAAACTTACCAAAAATACGCAAGTTTGTACTTTCATCAATAGACTGACTTAACCTTACCTTATCACTGATTTCAATTTTAATTTCTCTCTTGCCATCAAAAAAAATAAAGCTGCTGATACTTATTTGCCTTATTATATACCCATCAATAATGGCATTTCGTTTGGTAAAAACACTGTTGTCATCTAACAGGGAATCGACAGTCGTTAAGTTTACCGGGCCATTAAATTGAAGGTTTTCTGAAATTCTTTCGTTACTCGCAATAACGGCTACCGGCATGAGAAAGAAGGTCATGACGATCACCAAAATGATTTGCTTCATTTTTTTCCTTTTTATTAATCAATGAATATGCCGCATTATGCCATATAAGAAATAAGGCGACTCTTACAAAACAATGGATGTGAAATTCATAGGTTGAGGCAAGTAGTGCAAAAAAGTTATGATGATTGCTCTACTTAAAAACTTACAGAATGTAATATGCAGAGCCCATTAAAAGCCTTAATGGTTCAAGGTACGACGTCTGATGCTGGCAAAACTGTATTTGTCGCTGCACTTTGCCGTCTCTTAGCACGAAAAGGCATTAGAGTAGCCCCATTTAAACCACAAAATATGGCCCTCAACAGTGCCGTCACCTCTGATGGTGGAGAAATAGGACGAGCACAAGCCGTTCAAGCTAAAGCAGCATGTATACCATCCACTGTACATATGAATCCTGTATTATTAAAACCTAACTCAGATACAGGTGCTCAAGTCATCCTCCAAGGTAAAGCGATTGGAAATATAGAAGCTGTGGGCTACGAGCAATACAAACAAGCCGTTTTCCCAAAAGTGTTGGAATCATTCTCTTTGTTACAACAAGATTTCCAATCAGTCGTCATTGAAGGTGCGGGTAGTCCAGCTGAAATTAATCTGCGAGATAATGACATCACCAACATGGGTTTTGCTGAAGCTACTGACGTACCTGTCGTCCTTATAGCCGATATCGATCGTGGTGGGGTTTTTGCTCACATTGTTGGCACTTTAGAACTGCTTTCAAAATCAGAACAAAATCGAGTTATAGGCTTTATTATCAATCGTTTTCGTGGCGATATATCACTTCTTCAATCTGGACTTGATTGGTTAGAAAATAGAACCTCTAAACCCGTATTAGGTGTACTCCCATTTCTACATGGTTTAGAACTAGAATCCGAAGATAGTATTAATAATCAGCAAAACTTAAGTAAATCTAGTCAACTTAATGTTGTCGTCCCGGTATTGACGAGAATGAGTAACCATACGGATTTTGATGCCCTTAGATTAAACCCTGAAATCCATTTTCGCTACGTAGGAAAAGGTGAGAAAATCGACAATGCTGATCTCGTTATCTTGCCTGGAACAAAATCGGTTAGAGCGGATCTTGACTATCTTCGTGAGCAAGGGTGGGACAAAGACATCAATAGACACCTAAGATTTGGAGGAAAGCTAATTGGGATCTGTGGTGGCTACCAAATGCTTGGTCGATGCATTGTTGATTCTCTAGGAGTCGAAGGGAGAATTGGGGAATCTGAAGGACTTGGTTATCTCCCAATTGATACCGAGTTAACTGCCCAAAAGCAACTCACTAAGTTAACAGCAATACTCAAACTCAATCAAAAGTCTGCTTCAGTAAGCGGCTATGAAATTCATGTCGGCCGGACATCTAGATATGAAACCAACCCCTTAATATTTAACGAACATGAATTGCAACCGATTGATGGTTCTGTTAGTGATTGCAACCAAGTTTTTGGTACTTATTTACATGGCATTTTCGATAAAAAACAAGCACTTGAACTTATCTGTGAATGGGCAGGAACAACACAAATTACTGCCATCAATCATATTCAACAACAAGAAAACACAATAGATCAAATTGCAGATGCAGTAGAAGAACACATTAACTTAAACGGAATTTGGCCAGAGCTCTATTCATGAATCGAAAAAACCATATTGGATCTCGAATTCTTTCAAGCTTTGCTTTGTTATGTATATCAACTCATCTTAGTGCCACATCGATTAATATTTATGCTGCATCTTCAATGACTAACGTTGTTACAGCTCTAGCTGATGCTTATTCTACTAAAACAGGCATTACTGTAGTCCCTGTGTTAGCCAGCTCTTCCTCGCTTGCTAAACAAATTCTAGCGGGTGCGCCTGCTGATATTTATATTTCCGCAAATACTCACTGGACTCACCACCTTATACAAGAGGGAAAAATAAATAATGATGATGTCATCAACATAGCAACGAATCAACTTGTCGTCATTTGTTCCGTCACACAACGCAAAACATTAGAACTTGCTAATGCTGAACAATGGCTGGACTACTTAGTTAATAAACGACTTGCTATTGGAGATACTCGGGCGGTTCCTGCCGGAATATACGCAAAAGAGGCTTTACAAACATTGGGATTATGGCAAACCTTGCAAGGACGATTAGCGCCTGTCAGCAATGTACGACTAGCGTTGATGCTAGTCGAGCGAGGTGAAGCCCCTTTGGGTATTGTTTATAGGACAGACGCTTTGATAAGTGATAACGTTAAGGTTGTTGCTACTTTCCCCTCATCTAGTCATACAGCAATAACATATCCTATGGCGATAATGACCAATAATGTTGCCACACACAATTTGGCTGAGTTTATCCAAAGTGATCAGGGACAATCAATATTTAAACGTTACGGTTTTCTCTAGGAGATAAAGACGTGCTTTCCAATTATGAATTTCAAGCTCTAATGCTTAGCCTGAAAGTTGCGTTTTATACTATTATTTGGCTGTTGCCAATTGGAATAGGGCTTGGTTGGCTTCTTGCGAGAAAACAGTTTTGGGGGAAAAGTGGGTTAGATAGCATTATTCATTTACCATTGGTACTTCCCCCTGTGGTGATAGGATATTTGCTGCTTATCTCTATGGGACAACAAGGGTATATTGGTCAATGGCTTAATCAATATTTCGGCATTGTATTTTCTTTCAGTTGGAAAGGAGCAGTGCTTGCCAGTATGGTTGTAGCATTACCATTAATGGTCCGCTCTATTCGGTTAAGCATAGAAAATGTTGACCCAAAACTTGAACAGGCAGCAGCAACATTAGGGGCATCGCCGTTGAAGCGTTTTGCCACGATTACCTTACCCTTAATGAGTTCCGGAATAGTGACTGGAACTTTACTCTCGTTTGCACGAAGTTTAGGTGAGTTTGGTGCCACTATCAGTTTTGTATCTAATATCCCAGGAGTGACTCAAACCCTTCCTCTCGCTATGTTTTCTTCAATAGAAACACCAGGGGCAGAAATTGAGACTATGCGGTTGTGCATCATTTCACTATTTGTTGCTCTATTGTCGTTGCTTGTTTCGGAACTATTATCACAGCAATGTACCAAAAGGTTGAAAGAATAATGAGCAACATACATGTCAGCTTTAAACAGTATTTCAGCGATCAGAGTTTTGATATTGATGTTACCATTCCCGCTAATGGAATTACCTCGGTATTTGGTAAATCAGGGGCAGGCAAAACCTCATTAATTAATGTCATTGCTGGATTGAACACTCCAGTTGAGGGTAAGGTGACTGTTTCAGGTAAGACCTTTTTCTGTTCTAAAACCAAAGTAAATATCCCGATACATAAACGTAGGGTTGGTTATGTGTTTCAAGAGGCAAGGCTATTTCCTCATTATCGAGTCAAAGGTAACCTTCTATATGGTGTGATTCATCCAGACAAACATCATTTTGATAAAGTCGTACAACTACTTGACTTACACTCATTGCTTAGTCGATATCCGAGTCAACTATCAGGGGGTGAAAAGCAACGGGTGGCAATTGGGCGGGCATTACTGTCAAAACCATACGTATTATTAATGGATGAGCCACTTGCATCACTTGATAAACCATTGAAAAATGAGGTGTTACCGTATTTAGAGCACTTAGCACATGAAATGAAGCTTCCCATCATCTATGTCTCGCACAGCTTATACGAAGTAGTACGCCTAGCTAATCATATGGTTGTCCTTGATAACGGAAGAGTTCTCGCGTCAGACACCCTTGAAAAAATATGGGCGACACCTATCTTAGGACAATGGGGGCAATCAAGAGATCAAAGCTCACTCTTCGAAGCTACCTTAATAAATCACAATACAAATCATGCCTTGTCTCAAGTTCAACTCGCAAATGATGTATGCCTTTGGGTACAGAAACTCGAAGTGGATATTTCATCAAACCTCAGGGTACAAGTCAGAGCTTCTGACGTTTCGATCGCCTTAAAAAAACCATATAAAACATCGATACGCAATATTTTAACTGCAAAAATTGTTGAGATTAATACATCAGTAGATGGGGTTGAGCAAAAAAATGTCTCGGTTAAATTAGAGCTAGCAGAACAGTGTTTTCTGTGGGCAAGTATAACGATTTGGGCAATGGATGAACTTTCATTGCAAGTCGGTTTACAAGTATTCGCGCAAATTAAAGGCGTCAGCGTGACACAAAAAGATATTGTTTTGCATCCATAGCCACGCTGAACAAAGCAGTATTAATAGCCGCTTTCTTGAATAAACACCTGAGTAAAATCACGTTTCAGCAATGGATCTCGACGAGCTTTTTTTATCTGTTTTAGCATGTCTTTGATACAATTGTGCATTACCTGTTCAACCACTTCAGTTTGATAACTTTCTTTTTCCTCATTAGTCATATTTTCAGGTAATGCTTGCGCCTGAAGTTCTTCTATAACACTCAGGCCTGCAAAAGCTTGACTGACAGAAACTAAGGCGTGAAATTGCTCAAAGTTATCCAGAATATTTTGAGCACTTGGTGGAAGCTCGCTCCAAGCATTACGTACAATATCTTCTGAAGCGTCATGGATTGAAGTCACCATAATGTGCATGGTTTCTGGAACATTATCAAATTCTATAACGCGGCGAAGTTCTTCTGGCACGCTAGAAAGATCAAAGTGGGTAAGATTTTGGGTTTCTTCGGACATCAGATTTATCTCATCAATAGTTACAACTTATGTGTATGTTATCGTAAAAAATCCACATAAAATGTCAACCATGGTGGAGGAAGTAGTAAGCATGGATTATTCTTTACTATAAGCAACTGATTTTCAAAATTTAGTTTATAAGGTATCTTGCGTGAAACTGTCTGGTTCTTCGATGAAAATTCTCCTAGTTGATGACGTGCAAATGGAGCGCATGCAGTTGGCTATTCGCCTGAAACAACTGGGTCATACGGTTGAAATGGCCGCATCTGGTGAACAAGCTTTAGAGTTGTATCCAACTTTTGAACCCGACCTTATCTTATTGGACATTTCAATGCCAAATATGGATGGCTTTGAAGTTTCTCAGTGCATACGTTCAATGTACGAAGAGTGGGTGCCGATTATTTTCCTTAGTAGCCATGACGAACCTGCAATGATAGCGAACGCTATAGAGGCAGGTGGTGATGATTATTTAACTAAACCCGTCGATAAGTTAGTACTGGGCTCAAAACTCGTTGCTATGCAAAGAATCGCTTTTATGCGGCGAGAATTAAAGCAGAAAACCTCTGAGCTTGCGAAAGTAAATCAAGAATTGGAAAAGCTAGCTAGTGAAGATGGGCTAACTAAAGTTAAGAACCGACGTTATGTAGATGAAAAACTAAAAGAGATGATATCCATTCATGGTAGGCATGGTTTACCACTAAGTTTAATTTTGTTAGATGTTGATTACTTTAAACTCTATAACGATAACTACGGGCATATCGAAGGCGATAAGTGTTTGATCGAGATGGCACAAGCGTTAGCCCTGCTGTTTTCTCGCAGCGGAGAAATCGTTGGAAGGTACGGTGGGGAAGAATTTGTCGTCGTATTAGGACATGTCGACGAGGAAGATGCAAAACAACACGCCATGAGAATACAGTCGACTATTGAAGCTCTTGCCATTAAGCATGAGTATAGTGGCGTGTCAGATCTCGTTACAGTGTCACAAGGTGTTTGTTGCTTTAATCCAACTGGAAAAGAAGGACCAGAAGAAATATATACATTAGCAGACAAAGGCTTATATGCATCGAAAAATGCAGGTAGAAACCGTTTTACCTTTGTTAGCGAGTGACAACGATAAAGTGGGAACGGTACTTAATCTCTACTTTAATTTATGAAGCCAGAGGTTTTTGGTAATACATGGGCTTAATGACTCAGTTTTATCTGATGACATCCCTAACTTTTTACTAAAATTGGTTATGAAAAGGTGAGTAATAACTAAAAGGTAAATAGATTTAGTACATCTATGTTTTACTGTTGGCAAATACTCAAGAATAATCTAAATCTTAAAGGGGTTAAGGTTTATGAAGATTAGTGTTGATGTTCATAACTATATGGAAACACTTGTAGGGCAAGTTTTAGCCGACAGTGAATATGCTGACCAACTCGATCATGAGCAACTCGCCGACCTAGCCTGCCTAGCTCTGAGCCAACTTCGCCCTGTATATATTCGTTACGATATCGATTTTCTTTCAGCATTGTCAGAAGAAAGATTAGTTGTACTTAAACGTTATTCTGAAGACGCCGTAAATACTTCACTTCCGATGATCATTGACGATAGAAGAAATACACGTAAAGATGAGGTCCCAGTTATGTTCAGCAAACCACGGTTCGATGACGATACTGAACTTGAGTGGTTTGAAAAACCACTTGCATCAAACCATAAAGATACTTAAAGGAGTTAATTGGTGGGTTTATTTTCTGTACTTTTTGGTCGCAGCAAAAAAGAACAACATAAAGTTGAAGTACAACCAACAGAATACAAGGGTTTTCTAATCTATCAAGAAGCACAACCTGAGGGTGGCCAATACCGTATTGCTGGCAGAATCACGAAACATATTGAAGGTGAGATGAAAGAACATCGCTTCATTAGATCAGACGTATTGATTTCGGAAACAGATGCAAACGATTTCATGCTAACAAAAGCCAAAATGTTCATAGACCAAACCAGTGGTGATATTTTCAATTAAATTTGATTCTGCTTTGTAAAAAATCACATACAAGCCATCAGTCATTAGCTTAGCCACTAATGGCTTTTTGCATTTAGCCGATTAACCTCTCACTTTAGTATGAAATGCCCACCTTATTTCTCTGTAATATAGGAAATAAAACGTTATCGCCAAGTATATATCACTACATTTTGTATTTTCGAAACAAAATACTTGAAGTTAATGTGAGCCTTCGATACAAACGATGAATCATTGTTGTTAAGTAGCCAAGGAATCACTATGCAGATCGGGGTACCAAAAGAAATACTCGCAGGTGAAACGCGAGTGGCAGCTTCTCCGAAGTCAGTAGAGCAGTTGTTAAAGTTAGGGTTTAACGTCCATGTTGAATCAAGCTCTGGGTCTCTTGCCAGTTTTGATGATGCTGCATTCACATCTTCAGGCGCCACTATTGGCACCAAAGATGACGTGTGGTTGTCAGATATTATCCTTAAAGTAAATGCACCAAGTGATAAAGAAATAGAACTAATTAAAGAAGGTGCTACCCTGATTAGCTTTATTTGGCCTACTCAAAATACAACGTTATTGGAAAAACTTTCGGCTAAGAAAATTAATGTGTTAGCAATGGATTCTGTACCTAGAATCTCTAGAGCCCAATCTCTTGATGCCTTATCTTCAATGGCGAACATTGCTGGTTACCGAGCTGTTGTGGAGGCCGCCCATGAATTTGGCCGTTTCTTCACGGGACAAATTACAGCAGCAGGTAAAGTACCTCCAGCTAAGGTACTTGTCGCAGGAGCGGGGGTTGCTGGTCTCGCCGCTATTGGGGCTGCTGGCAGTTTAGGTGCCATCGTCCGTTCTTTCGATGTCCGACCCGAAGTCAAAGAACAAGTCCAATCCATGGGAGCAGAATTCCTTGAAGTTAATTTCAAGGAAGAATCAGGATCAGGAGATGGATACGCAAAAGAAATGTCAGAAGCATTCAATAAAAAGGCCGAAGAACTCTACGCTGACCAAGCTAAAGACGTCGATATTATTATTACTACTGCTTTAATCCCGGGAAAACCTGCACCCAAACTGATTACCAAGAAAATGGTAGACAACATGAAAGCGGGTAGTGTCATAGTAGATTTAGCAGCTGCCAATGGTGGGAACTGTGAATATACAAAAGCAAACAAGGTGGTGACCACCAAAAATGGTGTAAAGATCGTCGGTTATACTGATATGGTCGGCCGTCTTCCAACACAGTCATCTCAACTTTATGCAACGAATCTTGTCAATCTTCTTGCATTACTTTGTAAAGAGAAAGATGGAAATATTCACATAGACTTTGATGATGTCGTACTGCGAGCTGTAACTGTTATTAAAGGAGGTGAGGTCACTTGGCCAGCACCGCCGATTCAGGTTTCAGCACAGCCACAACCAAAGTCGATAGAAAAATCTATAAAAACTGACGATAAAAAAAATCAGCCTGTTTCAAAAACCAAAAAATTCGTCGCTTTAGGAGTTGGTTTAAGTAGTTTTGCATGGGTAGCCTCTGTTGCGCCCGCTTCTTTTCTATCACATTTTACCGTTTTCGTATTAGCTTGTGTCGTTGGTTACTATGTAGTTTGGAATGTTACTCATGCTCTACACACACCGCTTATGTCCGTAACAAATGCGATATCAGGTATTATCATCGTTGGCGCTTTATTACAAATAGGTCAAGGTAATGGAGCGGTCTCTTTCCTCGCCTTTATTGCGATATTAATAGCTAGTATCAATATTTTTGGTGGCTTTACCGTCACAAAGCGAATGCTTAATATGTTTCGTAAAGATTAGGGAGTACACGAATGTCTGCAGGATTAACACAAGCAGCTTATATTGTAGCTGCATTATTCTTTATATTGAGCTTAGCTGGGCTTTCAAAACAAGAATCTGCCAAGTTTGGTAATTATTATGGTATTGCTGGTATGGCGATCGCTCTGATTGCTACAATCTTTGGACCAGAATCGCAGGGTTTTGTCTGGATCATTATTGCTATGGCGATAGGTGGAGCAATCGGTATTCACTATGCCAAGAAAGTCGAAATGACAGAAATGCCGGAACTGGTTGCGATACTACATAGCTTCGTTGGTTTAGCCGCCGTATTGGTTGGCTACAACAGCTATTTGGATGCGCCAGAAATAGCTACGCATGCAGAGCATGCCATTCATTTAGTCGAAGTGTTTCTTGGTGTATTCATTGGGGCCGTAACGTTTACTGGTTCAATAGTGGCGTTCGGTAAATTACGTGGACTCGTATCGTCCTCACCTCTCAATTTACCTCATAAACACAAGATGAACTTAGCAGCAGTGATTGTTTCTGCCTGGTTACTGACGCGTTTTATTAACGCTGATGGAAGCTTATTCGCCTTATTTTTAATGACACTTATTGCCTTAGCATTTGGTTATCATTTGGTGGCGTCTATTGGTGGAGCAGATATGCCTGTAGTGGTCTCAATGCTAAATTCATATTCAGGGTGGGCAGCCGCGGCTGCAGGCTTTATGCTTGCTAATGATTTACTCATAGTCACAGGTGCACTTGTTGGTTCATCTGGGGCTATACTGTCGTACATAATGTGTAAAGCAATGAACCGATCTTTTATCAGTGTTATCGCAGGCGGTTTTGGTCAGGACATATCTATTTCGAAAGATGTGGACCACGGTGAACATCGTGAGTCAACAGCCAATGAGGTAGCCGAATTATTAAAAAATTCTAAGTCCGTAATTATTACACCTGGGTACGGAATGGCTGTAGCACAGGCGCAATATCCAGTGCATGAAATTACTGAAAAGTTAAGAGCGAAAGGCGTTGATGTACGTTTTGGTATTCACCCAGTCGCTGGACGATTACCTGGTCATATGAATGTGTTACTGGCCGAAGCTAAAGTACCTTATGATATTGTTCTAGAAATGGATGAAATTAATGATGACTTTGAGGCAACCGATACTGTATTAGTCATTGGTGCAAACGATACTGTTAATCCCGCAGCTCAAGATGACCCTACCAGTCCAATTGCAGGAATGCCTGTACTTGAAGTTTGGAATGCGAAGAAAGTTATTGTGTTTAAGCGCTCAATGAATACAGGATATGCAGGCGTTCAAAACCCACTTTTTTTTAAAGACAATACTCAAATGCTGTTTGGTGATGCTAAAGAGAGTGTGGACGCTATATCCAAAGCTCTGTAAGATGGAGTTATAAGTAGGAGCCAGCAACAGCTGGCTTCTTTCGTTTCATGGTTAATATTATTGACACCAATATCACATTGCAAACTTATATTTTTGCGATAATACTTAACCCTAAATCTAACCTACTGAATTATAGATTTTTTGCATTGAATAGAACGCTTCTCAACATAATGGCACTTATTATTGCAAGTGTGTGTAATACGGCCAACGCAAGTTCACTACCTGAGCGGATTGATCAGTTTGTTGACTCGTTCAATCAAGATATTTTCACCGCATCATATGATATTCGTATTTTACAGTCAGATTATCCAACGCGGTTAATTACTCCAGATTCAATGTTACCTCAAACATCTTCATATCCATTACGAGACATACAGCGCCTGTATCAAATCGCTCAAAACTGTACAGGTAAACTGCCTTTAAGTCCCTTAATAACAGAGCCTTTAGTCTTTACACGTTCCATGTGTAAAGGAACAAAGCTAAGTCAAAAGTGGTTTGCACGAAGTGGTCTTATACATCCCGGTGGAGGGACGTATGCGAAAAGATATGCGGAATTACACCCTGATAAACAGAAGTTTCTTCAGCAGTATATGCATATAAAAGAGAGACCACTTGCCCCAAGAGTTACTCTCTTAGGTCGTTTGCAAAGGATGAATGAAGAAACCATCATGGCCTTAATCTCAGGGTCGAGCATGTTTCTAGAGCAAGGGGAACTATGGTTACGTCAAAACGATAGCTATCTTGTTTACCCAGAAAGTACTTGGAAAAAAAACGCCGATGATGCCGGCTTAAGTGTCGCACTTAAAGGGGAATCAACCAGCTGCTTTGTTAAACGAGGTAACTTATGCTGGGATGTTCAGGACCATTCAGAGGTTCTTCGCATCAGTATGGTCGTACTAGTCATTGCAAATATATTGCTTGTTCTTGGGTGGGCGGTTTACCGTTGGAACACCAAAAGACAGGAAATGAAAAGTCGCATGTTGATTCTCCAGATACTCACACATGAACTTAGAACCCCAATTGCGAGTCTATCTCTAACAGTAGAAGGGTTTCGGCGTGAATTCGAGAAACTCCCGGAGACTGTATACGATGAATTCCGACGTCTTTGTGAAGATACTCGCCGTTTAAGGCAACTTGCAGAAGCAAGTAAAGATTACCTTCAATCTGACAACAAGCCACTTGCTACAGAGTGGGTTCCATCGGTGAAAGAATGGCTTGAGTTTAAGGTTGATGAACAATTTGATAACAAAATAAAACTCAGAATTAATCAAGATGTGGCAGCAAAGCTAAATGTGTATTGGTTGGGTGCCTGCATCGATAACTTAATACGCAATGCCATAAAATATGGCATTGCACCCATTGTACTGGATATCAGTACCGAAAATAATTTAATTACCGTTAAAGTCATAGACCAAGGTGAGTTAACTCAAAAAGATTGGCGTCAATTACGACAACCATTTGTTAGTAAAGCTGGTCTTGGTTTAGGCTTAACTATCGTTGAATCGATGGTGAGCAGAATGGGTGGACGAATGTCACTCACTGGCCCACCGACAACGTTTATATTGGAGATACCTTGTGAAACAGACACTGCTTCTTGTTGAAGATGACAAAAATCTGGCCGATGGCCTGTTAGTAAGCCTGGAACAAGCAGGATATGAGTGTTTTCACGCCGAAAGCATTGCTGATGTTGAACAATATTGGGAAAAATCAGATTTGGTGATTTTGGATCGCCAGTTACCAGATGGTGATTCTGTGGAACACCTCGTTGGCTGGAAAGCCATTAAAGACGTCCCAGTAATTTTGCTTACCGCTTTAGTGACAGTGAAAGATAAAGTCACTGGCTTAGATGCTGGAGCCAACGACTATTTAACCAAACCTTTCGCGGAAGCAGAACTATTTGCACGTATTCGAGCCCAACTCAGAGCACCAGAGTCAGAAGCTCACGACGACAATAAGGTACAGACAGAACACCTTTTAATTGATAAAGCAACGCGTGAAGTATTTTATAAAGAAGAATCCATTACGTTGACGAGAACAGAATTTGATTTGCTACTATTCTTAGCTAGCAACCTTGGACGTGTTTTTACTCGTGATGAGTTATTGGACCACGTTTGGGGATACAATCATTTTCCAACCACAAGAACCGTCGATACTCATGTTTTACAACTTCGTCAAAAATTACCTGGGCTAGAAATCGAAACTCTTCGTGGCGTTGGTTATAAAATGAAGGCCTAATGAGACTTAAAGTACTATTAATTGGCGCAGTAGTTAGTGCGCCTATATCTGCTGCCAATACGTTATGGTTTGAAACAAACTCACCATTGATTCAAGCACATAAGTATTTACTAAATAATGATCTGCCAGCAATGTTTACTGCTTTGGTAGAAGTTTGGCAACAGGAAAAAAATCAGGGCATATCACCTCACCTTAATGAGCTTTTTCAGCAATCACTCCGAGTAGACTGCGGAAAAGGTCTTGACTCAAGACCTTTTCCCGATTGGGTAAAAAATGTCACGGTCAGAGCAATAGATACTCAAAGCCCAGGAAGAGACTCATATAGGGCCATTGTAGAAGTATCATCGAGGAAAGAGATTTCTGATATTTCTTTGACTCGCTGGGTTCAAAAAAGTATCTCTGCAGATCAATCTTTTGTTGACCTCACTCAAGATGAAGCACCACTCAGATCTTACGTAAAACGTTACAACTTAAATAGTAAAATTCCTATGGGGCTTTACCGTATCGATATAACTGCGAAAGATCAAACATCTTGGAGTTCTTGGTTGGTATTTGGTGAATCAAAAGCAAAAGTGACCATTCGTTGGCAATCAAAAGATCAGTGGCGCGTCGAGAGAAACGCACTATTAAATAATCATTGCCCTTTGCCTAAGCTTGATGCTTCACTTTATGACTATATTGATGGTCAGTATAATAAAGTGTGGGGAGAATCTTATGAATCTGATTACCCAACAGCGCTAGAAGCCAATATTGTCCCACCAGATCGTTATGTATTGGCAGTCTCAATGACACATAAAAGGTGGCAAGGTCCAATAATTGTTGAACAATCCCAAATTATTAGTAAAACATATGATATTTCTATAGAGGAATAACTCAAGTTCATACACAATAAGACGATATAAACCACAGGGATGAAGAAGTTTATATCGATATGAAAAATTCAATAAAAATCTTAGTATTGTCTTTAGCATCTATTTCTGTTCAATCTTATGCGGCAACCTATGCAGTGGAAGCAAGAGGAGATTCAATGGGGGGTACTGGTGTCGTATCTGCTGACTTTTTAACCGCTCCGTTTTACAACCCCGCGATTACCGCAATTTATCGTCGTAATGATGATGCAGGTATGATTATCCCATCGGTTGGTTTAGCCTATAATGATGAGCATGAAATGGTTGATGGTCTCGAAAAAGCGGCTGATATTATAAATGAAGCTGTTAGTTCGAATAATATTTCCTCAACAGATGCAGCTAATCTGCAAACAACTTTGGATGGTTTAGAAAATGATATCGCTAAGCTTGAACTAGGGGGGGTAGTTGCATTTGCACTTCCTAACAGCTGGTTAGCTGCCAATATATTCGGCAAAGCTTACATTGAATCTTTCGCACAAACGGATATTTATACAGGTGCCAACACAGGGAACTCTGACCTCAATACTGCAGTCAATGCGGAGTTAAGTGCTGTCAATGCTGTTGCAATTGGAGTAACAGAAATAGGGATATCATTAGCCAAATATCAAACCTTTTTAAACCAACATATTTCATTTGGTGTATCTCCCAAAATACAACGTATTTATACTTATGTATATACCGCCAACCTTAACAATTATGACATTAAAGATGTTCGAGACAATGGCACAGGCGATACTATGTTCAATATGGATGCAGGTTTTTTATGGTTTCGTGGTCCATTAAGGGTTGGTGTGTCAGCCATGAATATTGTTTCTCGTGACATTACTACCCAAGAACTCGCAGCACAAACACTGACATCACAAATAGATAATAGCCAATCTAGAACAACACCCGCAGTGTCTTATTCATATAAAGTTAGGCCGCAATATACGGTTGGTTTGGGGTTGGTCGCTGATTACTCTGCATTGAGCGTCGACTATGACATTAACGAAGATGAACGTTACACTAACTTTAAAGACAACACACAGTATGTAAGAGTAGGGGGAGAGGTTGATATTATGCGTCAGTTAAAATTACGCGCTGGTTGGCGCCGTAATCTTGCTTACGATAACTTAGATGATACCTTCACTGCTGGTATTGGACTATCACCACTTAATTTATTTCAAATGGATATTGGAGCAAGCTATACAAACGAAAACTCCATGGGCGTATACATAAACTTTCTAGGCAGCTATTAACCAAATCAAACGAATAAACAAGCCTTAAACACTTGCTCACCATAGAACACTGGCACTCTCACATAAATAATAATATAGTTAGCTCCTAAATTTTAAGGAGCCAACTAATGTTTGATGATCTCCCAACACTTTCGCATGCCGAGCAACAAAAAGCAGTAGAAAAAATTCAAGAGCTGATGGCTCAAGGGATGAGTACTGCACAAGCAATAAAAATTGTAGCAGAACAGATAAGAAGCCAATCTAATAGCTCACACACATTGCTTTAAAAACTGAGAAGAGGGTCGCCATATAACCCTCTTTGTCTTTTTTTAACAGATCTCACCTCTGTAGAATCAATCATTTCTCCACGAAAAATCAGCTTAAAAAAAGAATCATCATCTTGATACATAATAAAATACTTTAAAAACAAATATATAGCGCAGCATATTATACTGTTCCTTTCATCCAAAAAACCACCCTGTAATTTTATTACAGGGTGGTTTGGCCGGGTCTGCAAGTGCTTACTATCTTGCAGCATAATATATTGCCATGTTATGTTGTCACAAGCTGCGGCAGCTCTTATGCATTTCCAAAGGTCATTTTGTGGTCTGATTGGATATGTCAGTACATAGTTACCTAAAATAACACACTTCGAAATGTGACAGCGTAACTCTTGGTGTGATGAAATACCTAGAAGTGGTGTCTATTAATGAGGGAGATATTTATAAATTAAATTCAACCTTGGTTGACTCAACAATGCTCTCATTTACATATCGTTGAAGTGGATATGCAACAGAGCTTTTACGATAGATAGCTCGGTATTGAGCAAGCTTTTTCATGATTGGCATATATCTGGGACCTGTCTCTGAAAGCTCAACTTTAAAGCCAATTAATAAGTTAAGCTCGTAAGATAGGGCGTATTTGTTATTAATTAAAGGGGTCAGTTTTAACCATGAGTTACAATCAATTTTCTGTGAATTAATATACTCTTCATCAGTATCATCTAGCCCTTCAAACACACCATGCTGCTCACATAGCCTGAAGTGCATAGAGACAGGGTCAGATCCTGCTTCTACATTGATAACCACTTCTCTATCTACCAAGCCCTCTGGACTGTATATAAAACGTATACTTTTCCCATCAGTCATATGCTTACCGAAAGTATGCCGATGATTTAAATTTTCATAAAAAGGGAGCGACTCTGAATGATTGTTTACACAAGCACTGAGAAAAAGGCAAAGCACTACGATAGATAGTATTTTCATAAAACCTTAGTAAAAAGAGAAACGGATGTATTTTTTCATAGTTATTCTTATTTTATAAATTATGGTTTAGGGTAATAAGCTGTTAATATCTCATAACATACTCCCATTGCCCAGTATGTTGATCAGTTTGTTCATTGACGACATTAAAACCTTGTGAAAGGTAAAATTGATAACTCTCCTGATTTTTTGTACACATTAAGAGTCAGCGACCTTCTCTTACTCTTAGCATGACTAATGAGTTGTTTTCCTATACCTATCCCTTGCTTTTCTGGTGACACAAATATGGCAGCAAGCTTATCTTCATACAATGCATAGAAACCAACCACAGAAGAATCTATTTCTAATACATAAACCTCTGAAGCAGGTAGGTATAATTTACGCATGTTATTAACTTGAGACAGCCAGAAAGAACTAGGAACAAAATGGTGCGCCTTGACTGATGCATTCAACCAAATTTCAAGTACGCACTCTATGTCACATTTATCGTACTCCCTTATCATTTATAAATCCTAAGAACAAAATTAGCAACTTAGCACATATTAGATTTTCGTTCATACGAATTGTGATTAATATAAAAAGTGGATAATACTTGCTCCTGCAAGTATATATCAGCAATAAAACGAAATACGGCCATTTTATCACCAAGAAATGGTGTGATTATACTTGCCATGTTAGTCTAGTACATATCTCTGGCCTATAAACGTCCCAAACCAATTACCCTATATTAATTTGAGAAGCCTCAAACTTTACGACTCTGACTTTAATGTAAAATCGATTAAAAGCTCTTGGATAACTTCTTTTAAGACCCCTAATGCTGTGAAATCTTCTTTTTTTATTTGACCAGCTTGAGATAACATCACTTCTCTCTTAGTGAGATCCATTGTAATCTCTAGCATAGAATCATTAGCCAAGGTGATGTCAATGCATTTTTCACTTTGACTAAAACTTTTTTCACCTTCTTCAATTTCAATATCACCTATTTCTGGAACGTTACGTAAGGCCATCATTGAATTTATATCAGATGCTAAATTGCCATAGGTTAGGGCAGGGTAATCGAGGCTGGACTGAAGTTGGCTTCGATTAACCAAAGGGCCTAGAGTAGGCAGCAATAAATTAATGCTTTTATCAACTAATGCTTTGGGCCTTTTATAACAAACGATTTCTTCCGTTCTGGGGTCACGAGCATTTGAAATTTCTTTTTCTAGTTTTTTTTCTATAATTTGACAGTTGATATTGGTTTTGAAAGATGAAGCTATCGTGTTTTCAAAGAACTTCACACTATTTTTTACTGTAGTACTTGATTTCTTAGCCACAGAACGGCAGGTAAGAATGGCTGCTGAGTGAGTTTGGCAACTGTTAGTTTGTGTAGTCGACGTAGAAACATTTCTTATCATAATGAACTCTATTTTGTTGGTTGTATCAATTAAGAAACAATATACCTCCACCATGATTTCTATCACGAGAGTTATTACGATATCTCCTGAAAAGACATTCAATGCTAGTAACTATCTACCTAGCAAATAAGATATGAATAATTATATATATTTTACAAACCATCTCTAAAGAATTGTATATAAGTTTATTATTTGAAGAATAATGTTTATTCCTTACTAAATTGCACAGTGACCTTTGGGTTGCTTTTGAAAAATGTAGTGACATTGGCTTAATTACAGAAGGTCTTTCCAAATTATGAACCATTTTACGGTCCTAAAACTCGTAGACAGGTTTTAATGTAGCTCTTTTTCAACTTTTTCCGACCCACATGTCAAATGCGCATTATATGTATTATGTTAAATTAAGCATGTAAAAATAAAGAGTGTTGCTACACTCTTGGTCTCTTGTGATTTTAAAACTGTGTATTTAAAGCGGTATTCAACATAAGTTAATTTACCATAAAATACCTAATAATCATTGGTTTAATCAAAGATTACCCAACAAATTATTAATTCATTAACCACCCGCTAATTTTACTGTGTGGCCTTTCTTTTCAAGATGCGCTTTAATTTTATCTCTGGCATCACCTTGTATTTCGATGTTGCCATCTTTGACTGAACCACCGCATCCACAAACTTTTTTTAACTCCGCGGCTAAAAGCTTGAGTGGCGCATCATCTAAATCAAGCCCTGAGACTATGACAACGCCTTTCCCTTTGCGACCTTTTGTTTGGCGCTGTATACGCACTATACCGTCGCCTTTGGCGCGCTGTACTATATCAGATTCGGGCGCTATTCGACCGACTTCCGTAGAATAAACAAGACTCATAACTAACTATTTCTTCTGTTCTGCTTTTTGCTTAGCTACCAAGTATGCCTCTATATGCTTCTGCATGGCAAGTTTTCCACCTTTAATTAACTTACCATTGAAAAAACAGTACCATTCATTAGGATCGCCGGTATCGTTCTTGAGCGTATAACCATGAAAACTCTCTTGTGCTGGACTTCCTCCCTCAGCTGGCTTCTTATTATTCAGTGAGCCAAACTCTTTAGGATCAATGATTGTCGCAGTATCACAAAACCAATCGATGCTTTTCTTCACCGCAGGCATACTTCCAGACAAAGTGTGGTTTTTGATCTGTACTTGCCATACATCGGTAGAATTTCCAGCAGTTTTGAGGGTAAATCCTCGATATGTTGCAGCAGCCATAGTATTTTTTCTTAGTTATCAGTTAATTTAATAATAATTGTATATTGCCCTTATTCAAGTTTATCGGCACAAAGTAAGTTTACTGAAGTCCATCCCATAAAAATAAATTCAATACAAATCATCACACTACAATGATACTAACAACAAAGAGACAACGTAACTCATTCACTATAAACAAGAAAAAACAAAGACTTATTTGCTGGTATACCCCAGTAAATATTATACATAGAATGACCAAACATATTCACTACCGAAGAAGTGAAGCTTTAATACAATCTTCCAAAAAGTCAGCAAATTTTATACCGCTGTGTTCTAACATCTTGGGGAACATTGATATGGGAGTCATGCCGGGAAAAGTATTAATTTCATTAAGATAAACATTCCCATTAGCGGTCAGGAAGAAATCAATCCGAGATAAATGCCGCAGCTTCATTTGCTTGAACACTTTTCTCGATGTGTCATGGATCACCATACGTTGTACGTCAGTTAAATCCTTAGCTTCTACATCTGTCAGTGATTGGCTTTTAGGGCTGTACTTTTCATCATATGAATAGAAAGCACCTTCTGGCGCCTTTATTTCTCCAGGTGGTGTAATATGCACCTTGCCTTGATATTCAAAAGCGGCCACTTCAAGTTCCCGCGGCCTGACAGCCTCTTCCACTAGTACCTGATCAGAATAGTCAAAAGCATTATTAATTGCAGTTTGAAGCTGCTCACTATCTTTCACTTTGTAACATCCCACAGATGAACCTTGACGGGCTGCTTTAACAAATACGGTCCCCCACTCATTATATGCAGTAAGGCTTCTTTCATAGGCTTGCTGATTGTTCTCAGATAAAAATATGTAAGGTGTATTAGGAATGGAAAGCGTGTCGTACCATAATTTTGAAGTGATTTTATTAAAGCAGTTTGTACTTGCTTCAGGCCCACAGCCAAAGTAAGGAACACCGGCCAGTTCCAACATCGACTGGATATCGCCTGTTTCCCCCGGATAACCATGAATGCAAGGTACCACAAAATCCAGTTTTATGGACTCATTAGCAAAATTCAGTGTACTTTGGTTGGTATCGAGATAGACAAACTCACTTTTACAAAGCCAACCTTCCTGAGTAATTTCAACTCTGACCACATCGACGTTATCAATTGACTCAAGTTGATCCTGAACGTAATCAGCGGAGACTAACGAAACGTCATGCTCCGCAGAACCACCACCACAAAGTAATAAAATTGTTGTATTCGCCATTAGGGATTTTCCGTGAAGTAACAGAGATAGTTAAGGCCGATAGTAATAAAAAATCAGCAAAGATTCATTGATTTGACTGAACTATGTCATTAATAACAATTTAAACGGTCAATTTATGCGCCTAGAAAGGGGGCTAGGACCCCCTTGGAGAGTAATTAGTTCAACTTGTTGAGCGTTGGGTACTGGGAAGTTTTAATCGAATCTATGCTTTTCACAAATGGCTTCATGCCTTGAAACTCATTAGGAAGCTTTGTAATCGCCTTTTTAGCATCCATCCGTGTCGCATAATCGCCGTAGAGAATCGTATACCACTTGGTACCATTAACTACTTTATAGTTTTCCCAAACTGGCTCTCCATTTTTTGGCAATTTGCGAGCAAACTGATCAACCTTAGTCTGACTGCCTACAGCAACAACCTGGATGGTAAAGCCATAACGTGAGCTCATGGCTTTTTGTTTTGCTGTCGGAGGAACAATGGCAACGGCAGGTTTTGCCTTATTATGCATTTTGCCGTTAGTTTTGTCAGCCATTGGCTTAACTGTCATAGCAGCTTCTTCCATCATGCCTTGGTCTGACATCAACGGTTTCTGCATTGCCGCTGTTTTAAATTCTTCTTGGTAACTTTCAGAGGAGACATCTGTGACATAGTCACTCGACACACACGCTGACAGCACCAATGGTAAGCTAACTATTGCGATCTTTTTCATGAATTCTTCACATGCCTTTTGTAGAAATTACTGTAAATCATGCCGTTAGATAGTAAGAGAATCAAGCCAACATTCGAATTATCTAGTCGTACATTGTGACATAATACACAAACTCGAATGCATGTCAGGTGATCCGAGTATAACTACACTCATTTCATTCTGATTTCGTCGGTTAGGTCCGTTAAACTAGTGATAAAAATCTTTAATGGGTCCTGCCATGAATAATCTAAATGCCCTACTCAAACCTAGTTCTATTGCGGTTGTAGGGGCTTCAACTAGACCCATGAGCGCAGGTAACATTGTTATGGCCAACCTCCTTCAAGGAGGGTTTGAAGGTGTCGTCATGCCAGTAACACCGCGATATAAATCAGTATCTGGTGTACTCGCTTATTACGATATATCTTCCCTGCCTATCACGCCTGACTTAGCGATTTTATGTACCAATATCAACAGAAATGAAGCTTTACTCAAAGAACTTGCTCTTAAACAAGTAAAACATGTCATCATACTTTCTGCTGAGTTGTTTCATGTAAACGAAAATGGGACAGACCCACTAGAGTATTACCAAACTCTCGTAAAACAGCATGGGATGCGATTACTCGGTCCCAATAGCTTAGGGATCATTATGCCCTGGGGGAAACTAAATGCATCATGTTCTCCGATCAATGCTAAGCAAGGAAAAATAGCCTTTATTTCCCAGTCAGCTGCTTTGTGCACCACAATTTTAGATTGGGCCAATGACAAAGATATCGGATTTTCTGCCATTATCTCTCTAGGTAATGCTCTCGATATCGACTTTTCCGACTTACTCGATTACCTGAGTATGGACTCAAAAACCGAAGCAATACTCCTTTACGTAGACACAATAAAAGATGCAAGGCGTTTTATCTCAGCTGCTCGAGCAGCTTCAAGAAATCGTCGCATTTTGGTGCTCAAAGGAGGAAGAACACACGCAGGACATACCGCTGCTCAAGCTCATACAGGTGGGCTTGATAGCCTAGATATTATCTATGATTCTGCTATTCGTCGTTCGGGAATGCTTAGAGTGAATAACACTCATGAACTGTTTGCCGCTGTAGAAACCTTAACTCATTCAATTCCGTTACGTGGTGAACGACTTGCGATCATTTCTAACGGAGGCGGCCCAGCTATTATTGGAGTCGATACACTACTAATACGAGGAGGGCAATTAGCAACTCTGCCGCAAAAGCTTATTAATCAACTTAATGACGCACTCCCTACTAGTTGGAGTCATAATAATCCGATAGATTTAATTGGAGATGCTGGCAGCGAACGTTACATCAGAGCGTTAAATCTCCTTATGGATCATGACTGCGCAGATGCGATATTAATCATGCACAGCCCATCAGCAAGCGCAAATAGTGAGCACACTGCGACTGCTATTGTAGAGGCTCTCAGTCAACACCCTCGTCGAAAGCACTTTAACATTCTCACCAATTGGTCTGGAGAAACGACAGCCAAGCCCGCTCGTCAGATCTTTACTCATTCAGGTATACCAACGTATAGAACACCAGAAAGCGCAGTAATAGCATTCATGCACTTAGTGGAGTATCGGAGAAATCAAAAGCAGCTAATGGAAACCCCTACCACTGCCGAACCTATGCATGTGCGCGAGCTCGCTGACGCAAAAAAATGGATTGACAATAAGTTACAGGATAACGAAATGGTGAGTTTAGATACTCATCAACTTGGCGCTTTCTTAAAATATTTCAACTTTAATGTATTGCCTACTTGGCTTGCTTCCGATGTCAGTGAAGCCGTCCATATCGCTGAACAAATCGGTTACCCTGTGGCAGTCAAACTTCGCTCACCAGATATCAGTCACAAGTCAGACATACAAGGGGTTATGCTAAATTTACGCAACCGACATGAGGTGGCAAGTGCTGCTGAAGCGATTTTGGATGGAGTACAACTGCATTACCCTGCAGCAAATATACACGGCCTGTTAGTCCAAGCCATGGCAAAACTAGCGGGGGGAGAAGAAATACGCATTAAAGTTAAGTCAGATCATACGTTTGGCCCTGTCATTCTTATAGGCCAAGGGGGATCAGAATGGGATGAATCGGTCGATGCAACCTGCGCGCTTCCACCACTTAATATGACATTGGCGAGATACTTGATTATCCGCGCTATTAAAGAAGGTAAGATTCGGCCACAAAAGCTCCCAATCCCCATGGATATAACTCAACTTTCTGAGTTACTGGTCAGGATTTCTCAAATGGTTGTTGATTGCCCACAAGTCCATGAACTGGATATCCATCCATTACTTGCAACTGGCGGCCATTTTACCGTTCTAGACGCTGATCTGATTCTTCGGCAATGTAAAGGTGACAGGCAAAAAAGACTAGCAATAAGACCATATCCTGTTGAATATGAAGAAAAGAGACAATTAAAAAGCGGAATGTCTATCCTCATCCGCCCTATTTTGCCTGAAGATGAGCCAGACCATGCCACCTTCGTCAGTAAAGTCTCTAAAGAAGACTTATACAACCGATTTTTTAGTGATGTCGGTAAGCTTAACCATGAGGCACTAGCCAACCTGACTCAAATTGATTACGATCGTGAAATGGCCTTCATCGCTATCTCCAACTTTGATGCTAAACCAGAGATCATTGGCGTATCACGAGCTTTACTCAACCCAGAAAATACCGATGCAGAATTTGCTATATTAGTACGCTCTGATCTCAAAGGCCATGGGCTCGGAAAACTTCTGCTCAACAAGATTATTGATTATTGCCGTCAAAAAGGAACGATACAGATCTCTGGCGTCACTATGCCCACCAATAGAGGCATGCTAACCCTTGCTCAAAAGTTAGGGTTTGAGTTGGATGTTCAATTTGAGGATGGTATAGCTGATATGCTGTTACCCCTTAATCAACCAAAAACACCTTAATAGGAATGCTATTTAAAAGGCCAGTTTTTCTTAAGAAACTTGATACACCACGACTTAGCTTCGCCCATTTGATTTCGTTTCCAAGCCAGAAGTATCTCGATGCTAAGTTCCTGAGTATCATATATTTTCGCTAAAGAACCTTGTTTTATCAGTCTTTCAGCCACAGGTGATGGCAGAGTCCCTATCCCTAACCCTGACTCTAAAGCAGACACTTTTGCCGATAAGTTAGTTACTGTCAGCGTGGGTTGTTTATGTAAAATATTGACCGTAATTGCAGGTTGCTCTCTGGCTGAATCGGCGATAGCAACGATACGATATTTTGATCTTGCATTATCATCAAACACCCCACTACGGTTGTGAACATAATGATTAGGCGCTGCAACCCAAATCATGGTCATCGACCCAATCGATTCTGTTTTAACATCTTGGGGTAAACTGTCTGGTTTAGGACAAACCAGCAGATCAGCACGGCCCTCTGCTAACGACTCCCAACACCCTGCCAATATTTCTTCCTGTAAACGGATCCGTGTCGAGCTTATGTTTCCTAGCTCCTGCACCATAGGGAAAAAGAGTTCTACCGGTAAAATACCATCAAATGCAATTGCAATGTCTAGTTCCCAACCATTAGCTAAAACACTCGCATCATTGACCAATTTTTCAGTCGCAGAGAGAATCATTCTGCCTCGCTCAAGAATCAATTTTCCTGGCTCAGTAAAACGTGCTTTGTGGCCTGATCGATCAAAAATGGTGACATCCAGGTCTTGTTCTAATTTTTGAATTTGGTAACTCAAAGACGAAGGTGCTCTATCAAGCTCATTAGCGGCAGCCGCAAAGCTTCCTCGGCGGTCAATAGCGTCAAGAATATGCATTGCTTCAAGAGTGATTGGGCTGTGCAATATGAAGGCTCCTGTAAATAAAGGATATGAACTTATTCAAGCCAAACTTTAGAATGTTAACTAACTCTAACCCAAAGTTTTAGCATCATTCTGTATTTTATGACAATTTTTCGCTATCTATTGAACAAATGACAAAATAGTGAGGCACAATTAAAAAAAGCTCCTTCAGAGGAGCTTCTAATGTTCATTCAAAAAGAAAGTAAAACTGTTGTGAATGAAACGGTACTTATTTCGAGCTTGTCATCTCTTTCTTAACCATTACAGCTGAAGTGATGATGAAAGCGATGATAAGACCTAGTTCCATTGTAAACCCCTATTTGATTGCGATGAAGTGGATTGAATTTTCGACAGCGGCATTCTACCATTTTTTAAAATCAATGGTACCTCTAAAAGAGACTTTCATGATTTTTGTGGCTTAAGCTATAAAATTGACGTATTAGGCTGATTTTTAGCACAATGTGATTAGAATTTTCAAACCAATTAGGCCAATGAATTATCCAGGCGATTACTATTTAACCGCCACTTTTCCGCCAATGATTTTATATGCCGGTGTTCCTCTGATAAGCGTGTCTCGGGCAAACTCACTACCACACTCAGGGCAATGACATGGCTGTGATGTATAGTCGGCGATAATTCTTTCTTTAAAACACTTGAGTAAAGCCCCCTTGCCTCCTTTACGGTACTTAAACAGCTCTGTTCGACACTTTATGCAATAGATACCTACTGTTTTAGTCGGCTGTTTCTTGTTCGGTTTCGCCATGAGTTATTTCTCTTTCTATCGCTTGTAAGGGCTTCGACCAAACCTGGCTAAAGTCAAACCAACCTAACGCATTACATTTAGCATTTTGCAATGAACCACATTGATCTTTACTGATCCCCAACCAGCAATGAAACATAGGTATGATTTGCATTTTTTCAGCCAAAGACTTGCCAATTTCCTTTGCTGGAAACACACTGTTTTCTTGTGCTTGCCATTTTTCTATTAATCCAGACCAATGGCTAAAATCTTCTGGTTTACTCATTAAGCCTATATCGCTGTAATTAAGTAGCCAACCAGCCAGCCCATCATCACGATGATTCGAAAGCCCCATAGGCTTGAGCCAGATATCAACAACCTCAGGATCAGGTAAAGTGACATCATACTTTATCATCTCAACATCAAGGCTATCACTTTTAAGCAACGCTTCAATACTTTGAATAAGAACAGCAAACATAGGTTGTTGCCCATGATAAGCGATTGTCACCTTGCGATAAGCCGGTGGAGACGTATACTGCCCTTGAGTAGTATGGTGATACCAACCTGGTTTAAGGCCATGTGCAGGAAGCACTCCCAATTCAAATACCTTTTGGTGAGGAAGTTGATGATAAAGATCTAAACAGCCCAGTTTCTGATTAAAATAATTAGCCCATTGATCCGACTTGGCAAGGCCGCTACGCCGATTAAGCAGTAGATAAGTGCACCCTGGGTCTAACTCAACATCATCGCTTGGCTTATCATGTACTGGCTTAATTGGGGCCCCCATGCTTGGAAACAAAATAGAGTAATGAATATCATCGATAACGCATACTTCAACTCTATCCATCAAGGGTCGAAAGCCAAAGTATCCATCAAAGGCTTGTAAAACAAGGCGCGTGTTACTGTTGCTAATCACTTTGTAGGGACCCGTACCAATAGGTATTTGGTCATAGTCTTCTGTACGGGAATGCTCTGGCAACACAATTTTTGCATCAGATTCGGACATTAGTAACGGTAGGTAGTAATTAGGTATATCCAGTATGACATCCACAACGAATTTGTTGGGGCTAAGCACCTCAATGATATTCCGATAAAGAGGCTTGTTGCGCATGGATAATATCGAATCAACAACCATATTGGTGGTGAGGAGATCGCCATTATGACAACGCACATTGGGCCTTAAATAAAAACGCCAATGGGTTGAAGATAGCATATCCCAATCATGAGCAAGATCTGGGCAAAGAGATTCATTTTCATCTAATTGCGTTAAGCCACTAAAAATTTGCCTTGCAATATGTTGCTCTGAGCGGCGCACTGGCTTGTGTGGATTGAGCATAGACAATGCTCGATAATAAGGGAGCCGCAGCACTTGTTCACCTTCTTGCTGCTGCACACCTAAATAACTTTCGACCACTCGAGCGAGCTTGGCAGAGTCTTGATCCAATACCTTTAACGCTTGAGCAATTTTCCCTTCTTCCAAATAGCGTCGAGCAAGATTTTCACTGACGTCGGTTCGACTCCGCTTAAAATTGAGTTGCGAGAGCTTCCCTCGACCAGGTGTCGGATGCCATTCAATCCATCCCTGCTGTTCCATTTTGTTTAACACAATACGCGCATTACGCCGCGTACAACATAATATGTCTGTAATCTCTTCTAGTTGAACACCGCAATCCTTACCATTGTAGTGCTCAAATAGAGTTTCAAATTGAATGCGTAATCTGGGACTGCTCATAAAGAGGAAATCTCAACTATCTAGAACTTAATTAATTTTCCTTATTTATTTTAAATTTAGCAAGCCTGTTATAACGTTATTGGACTTTAACCCCAATTTGTTCGGCAATCAGTGCAAGTTGCTGTGCATCATCCAGTTTAATTGACCATTTGTTTTCTGCGCCATGGGCAGCAATAACATTAACACCTCTACCGATAAGTTGAATCGCATCGGCTTGAGCTTGCAAAGTAATCATGTGCTCAGAAGACACCTTAATCACAATTTCGTGGGGGGTAACGATCACTTTTCCAGCGGAAAAATCAACAACCATCTAACTCTCCATAAATGCATGTTTAGCATTACGCTTCTTTTTAACAGCAATAGTAAGACGACTAGAGCACACTAACCTCCCTCTATCATCACGAATATCAATTTGCCATACTTGGGTCGATACGCCTAAATGCAGTGGCTCAGCGCGGCCTGTCACTTCGCCCTCTCGCATTGCTCGAATATGATTAGCATTAATATCTAGCCCGACACAATAAGAATCTTCATCAACGGAGAGATTTGCCGCAATTGAGCCAAGTGTTTCAGCAAGAGCCACTGATGCGCCACCATGCAACATCCCAAACGGTTGATGAGTAAAGTGACAAACCGGCATGGTCGCCTCAATAAAGTTGTCACCAAATTTGCTGTAAACTATCTGCAGATGGCGCATCAACGTATTGTCAGATGTCGCATTAAGGCTCTCAAGATCAAAGGTTTGTTTCCATATTGTCATACAAGTTCTCACATGAATAATTACAATGCATTATTAGCTAATGGTATTATGAAAAGAATAATAACAATCATACAGAATATTTTATGTGTAATTTCCTGAAATGCTTCACTTTATTAAGTGTAATAACTATGGTGGCATGCAGTTCATCACCAACAGGCCGCCAACAGTTACTGCTTTTTTCAGATCAAGATATGAGCACACTTGGAGCGCAATCTTTTGCGCAAATGAAACAAGAACAAAACATTAGCAAAGACAAACGCACGAATGCCTATGTGCAATGCGTCGCCAAAGCGGTAACTCAGCATGTTCCGGCTCAAGCTGGGTTTAAAGATTGGGAAGTGGTTGTCTTTGATAGTGAACAAGTCAACGCCTTTGCTCTGCCCGGTGGAAAGATCGGTGTTTATACTGGCCTGCTAGAGGTGGCCAAAAATGAAGACCAGCTTGCCACTGTCATTGGCCATGAAATTGCTCATGTTTTAGCTGATCACAGTAATGAGCGCCTATCACAGTCACAACTTGCCAATGCAGGGTTACAAGTTACCAGTGCTGCACTTAGTTCCTCGCAATACGCCCAATACCAAAGTGCCACTATGGCTGCCTTGGGGCTTGGCATTCAATATGGTGTGCTGCTTCCTTATGGCAGAACCCAAGAGTCTGAAGCTGATTTAGTCGGCCTAGAACTAATGGCAAAAGCAGGTTTTGATCCGACACAAAGTGTTGAGCTTTGGAAAAATATGGCCAAAGCTTCTGGGGGCAGTCAGCCGCCCGAGCTGTTATCAACTCACCCATCGCACAGCACACGCATACAAGATCTCTCAGCAAAAATAGCGACGTTACCCACTTATAACGTAAAGAGACCTAACTGCTCATAATCCACATAGGCCTTTATTTTCAGGCCATAACGTGGATAATAGGCGCCTTAATTAATTACCTATAATATGTGAGCTTATTATGTCTTCAGAAGCGACTATGTTGGAACGTTGCCAATCAAAATGCGAATTGTGCGGCAGTGATACCCCTCTTACCGCTTATCCAGTTCCGCCCCACAGCCATGTTACCGTTGATCAGGCGCTAATGGCATGTGAAAAATGCCTTGGCGAAATAGACAACCCTGAAGATGTCAACCACTGGCGCTGCCTCAATGACAGCATGTGGAGTCAAGTCCCAGCCGTTCAAGTCACCGTTTGGCGACAACTGACTCGCTTAAACAGTGAAAGCTGGGCGCAAGACGCACTAGACATGATGTACATGGAAGA
>NZ_JAHKPM010000043.1 GCF_018860525.1 Vibrio hepatarius | reverse complement strand
GCATTAGCTAAGTGTTTACGATCCATAATGAATACCAAATATTATGTCTATCAAAAAAGGAAAATAATAGGGAAGAGCATGTCTTCCCTATGGATAATTTGAGATTAAAGTTTCGCTTCAATCATGGCTTCAAGTTTACCTTGGTCAACGGCGAAGTTGCGGATCCCTTCAGCCAATTTTTCAACCGCCATTGCATCTAGATTATGCTCCCAAAGGAAATCTGCATGAGTCATGGCTTCTGGGCGAGGTTTTGAACCCTTTGAATCAACCAGTTTTTCAGCTACATGACCTTCAGCAGCTTCAAGTTCGGCAAGTAGAGCAGGGGCGATAGTCAGGCGGTCGCAACCTGCTAACTCAAGGATCTCACCAATATTACGGAAGCTTGCGCCCATAACGACAGTATTGTAGTTATAGTCTTTGTAGTAGTCGTATATCTTAGCAACGGAAAGTACACCTGGATCTTCATCTGGTGCAAAATCGCGACCTTCTTTTGCTTTGTACCAATCCATAATACGGCCAACGAACGGAGAGATGAGGAACACGCCAGCTTCAGCACAAGCGCGAGCTTGAGCAAATGAGAATAGGAGAGTTAGGTTACAATTGATCCCTTCTTTTTCCAAAATTTCGGCAGCGCGGATACCTTCCCATGTTGAAGCCAGTTTGATAAGAATGCGATCGTTAGTAATACCGGCATCATTGTACATCTTCACCAGTTGACGCGCTTTAGCAACACTGCCTTGAGTATCATAAGAAAGACGCGCGTCTACTTCAGTGGAAATACGGCCCGGAATCGTTTTTAGGATCTCTTTACCTATGTTGACCGCCAGCATGTCACAAGTATCTTGAACTTGTTGCGTTTTGTCGCTGCTTTGCGATTTTGCATAGTCAATTGAAGCGTTGATAAGAGGAGCGTATTCTTCGATTTGAGCGGCTTTAAGAATCAGAGAAGGGTTGGTTGTGGCATCTTCTGGTTGGTATTTCTTAATCGCGTCTATTTCACCAGTGTCTGCTACGACGGTCGTTAGTTTACGAAGTTGCTCTAATTTATTGCTCATCTCGGTCATCCTATATAATGGGCTCTCACACTAAAACGTTAATGTGATTAGTACAGTTTCAAGCAAGTTGACCAGCGATATTACCTATCTAGGTTTATTTAACCAGCCAACTATTCTCAATAATGTGGTTCTCAATTATGTGGTGATAGAGCATCTGTTATGAACATTTGCTCTTTCATTGAGTAAATGATGGGTTCATATTTATCTCTTCGAGGTAGAATGTCAATCGATAATTGACCCTCTTAGCGATGTTTTTACGCTATTCTTTTTCGCTACAAAATGAGGCGTACAAATCAAACGTTTGCTAAAGCCTAGCGGGGATTCAACCATAAATTAACAGTGACGAGTAAGTGCTGAGAATTTGTCATGGTAGTGAGCAAATGTTGCATTACCTTGATAGACTGACATATGCTAGGCCTCTGAGCACATGTTTCGTGTATTTCCTGGTAAAGGAGCCTGTAAAATGAGTAAGTCACCCTATGATATGTCGGACGATAGTGCGGATCTTCTTACCGAAATTTCTGTTGCTTACTACCAAGATGGCGCTACTCAAGAAGAAATCTCTAAAAAGTTTGCGTTATCACGCGCCAAAGTGGGTCGAATGCTCAAGCAAGCACGTGATGAAGGCATTGTTGAGATCACAGTCAAATACCACCCAGTATTTAGTGCCAAAATTGAGCAAAGATTGGTTGAACGGTTTGGAGTAAAGCGAGCTTTGGTTGCCCTTGATCAACCGAGTGAGCAGCAGCAGCGTTTACAGGTAGCTGGTTTGGTCTCCAAGTTTATGGCAAGTTCGATTCAAAATGGCTCGGTTGTGACTGTGGGTCAGGGTAGAAATGTATCAGCAGTGGCTCATCATATTGGTGTAATCCCACAGAGGGACGTTAAGTTTGTCTGCGGGATTGGTGGCATCCACCCCAGAGGCGGAATGTTCAATGCTGATCATATCTGTCGCCAGTTTGCTAAGACCTATGGTGGAACGTCGGAGACGCTTTATGCACCAGCTTATGCAGAAGACCCTGAACAAAAGCATGCCTTCATGAAAAATGCCACAGTAAAGCAGACACTAGATCTTGCACGTAAAGCGGATATTGCTCTAGTTGGCATAGGCGATATGAGTGAAAACAGCTACATGGTCGATTTAGGGTGGTTTACCGCCGATGAAGTGGTGCAGTCAAGAATGAGACAAGGTGTTGTCGGGGATTTTGCAGGTTATGACTTTTTTGATATTCATGGCAAGTCAGCCAAAACCGTCATGAGCGATAGGGTCATTGGCCTTGGTATGGAAGAATTTCGCCCCATTTCCCAAGTGATAGCCATTGCGGCCGAAAACAGTAAACCACTCGCCATGCTAGGCGCATTAAGAACAGGCGTGATTGATGTGATTGCCACCAGTGTTAGCAATGCCTTGACCGTGTTAAACCTTGATGAGCAGATGAAATAGCAGTTATGTGACGTTGTAACTAAATACAACTAGGATTACAATTACATACCAAGATGTCGGTGAACTGGCGGACGATACAGAAGCCTCTCAGGTTACCGCTTAAACTGCTGTACGCTGGGATATTGAATGCTTCTAAGAAGTGGACAATGTCAATCCAAAACTGGAATATGACATTGTCTCAACTGGCCATTCATTTTGATGGGCGCTTGGATAGCGTCTTAGATATCTAGCCAAAATTAGCAGACACAGATTTTTGAATGCCCTCTTATTTTCTGTTCCATTGGTGCTCAAACTCCGTTAGGTGGTTCGGCATACTGAGTATTGAGCGCTTACTTTTTTACCTAGATCTCGGCCGAGGCTTTAATAGAGCCATTCTTACGATGCGGTTGCTCCTCAGTTTTAAGATGTGGTTCGAGTTCCGACTTTAAGGCGGTTTCTGTGGCTGTTTGATAAAGAATTAGAATTTGCTACAGAACCCTTAATGAACCAACATTTTAGTTAGCCATTACAAGGTGTGCTTGGAGGTGTAGAACATATCTTCAAGGGTATCTTTATTGGTCGATTTTCTGACCGATAAGTCGATAGTATCTCTTAATATACCCGCTTTACGAATCTCGCTCATTAGCGCTGCTCTCTCAGCTTTTGAAGTATCGTTTTCATCTGTCACATTTAATCTACGTAAGACTTTTTCAGATTTAGTCGGAGCGTCCTGAACTCTATTGAGAAAGCTTTCTGAGATAGTGTCCATTTTTTGTCTAACACGAAGCCCACGTTTTCCATTGGACGTAGGTGTTACCAAAAGTTCTTCTAGAGTTAAACCAAAAGCCAACGTCGCACCATTCTCTATACTTTGCTTCTTAGCCATTACTTTTTCGTTGTGGTCCTGCCCCTCTTTCGAAGATCGAATAACATCAGATCTAAACCTGTGTTTTACACTATCCGCAATATGAGAATCTTCATGTAATATGGCTGGGCCATATGCCCATGAATCCATTACAATGCTTATTTTATACTTATCCTCGGTCGACTCTTTAGATGTTTGTAACTCCACCCATTCATGGTCGAAACCTCGGCCATTTACTCGATATAATTGTTCATTCATCTTTAGTTTTTTTGCGTGTTGTGCCTGTAGCACTGCTGAGAATTCAGAACAGTTTCCGGTTTTTGCTACCATAGCTACAGCTGCTTCCGTTGCATTTATCATACAGCGGTCTCTTATTTTATTCTTGCAGACATACTCCGCTATATAGCCTCTCTGACGTATGGTATCAATATGAGGTTTAAAAGGATCAACTGCTTTTGTCTCATCGCTGTATGAGTCGGGTATATTACTTCGGCCGTTCTTCAACACCTCCCTCGTTTCAGCCATCGAGAGGTTCGCTCTATATAATGCCTTTATAGTATCGGTATCTGGCTTTTCGTTCAGCAAAGTTTTATGCAACAAATACAAATTTGTATCGACATTATAAATTCTAGCTATCGGCATTAAACCACTATCATGGTTCAGTTTCCCCGTCGTTTCGGGTTGGTTCAGCGGTGCATTAAAAACTCTCAATGTATAGTCCTCTAATATTGTCAGCCGGTTACTTTCTTTAAAGATGAAGTGGACTATATTGAGCCAATTAACATTAATCCTGTCATATGTTTGATTATGAAAGTTTGCGTAAAATGTTGGCGTTGTTTGGGGCAAAATATGCAAGGTTCTGAGAACTTATTTCTGACCAGCAGAAGCCCCCCTCGCGCGATATGTGATTCTCTGAAGTCCCCAGCTTTGAGATGAATACCAATCAGTAAGCTTACTTTACGAAAGTAGCTTACCGCTGTTCGTAAGAGAATGAAGGAGAAGTACATTTCTTTATGGGACAAAGTGTTACTGAAAAAGACGATGTTTTTACACATAAACTCAGAAATTTACACGACGAATTACTGATACCTAATGCTAAGGTTAATCCTTTATTGTTAATGAAATCATTTAAATAGTGATGAAGATGATTAAGGTAAATCCCTTTACCGTTACAGCTTCAAACACTCAACATTTTGATAGCGCAGTTCCAAAATCCCAGTTAGTCACATAAGAAATTTAGCCGACTCGCCTCAATCTGATATTCATGGAGAAATATATGAGAAGCGAACCTAATAGCCCTGTACCAATGCAAGTTGACGAAAGCAGCATGGATACATCTGGTGATGGTATGCAAGTGTTGCAAGTTACTAAAGTCACTAATAGTAGAAAGCGGCCTATGGAAGGCGATAGGCAAGTGCCCGAAAAGCAGGCTAAAACCGAGGCTTCTGATCTAAAAGGTTTAATCGATGGCGTTTCACGGCTTAGTTTAAAAACCGCTAAAGCCATCCCATGTAAACCAGCACCTAGTACCAATGTTAGCGGACTCGATCAAAATTGTTACTATGCTTCAACAGCAATGCTGGTAGGACAGAACACTCATGAATTGGTCTCTAACTCTGAGACAATGCAACAAGATAGAGGCAATATAGATGACATCCAGAATCTATTTCTATCTCAAGGTATAGATACAGCAAGAGAAGATATTCAAAGCGTCAACGATTTAGAGCGTGATCTGGAATCAAGATTAGAGCCTGGTAAAGGCTTGATGGTTAACCACGCTTGGACAACAGCCGATGATCAGCAAGGTGGGCATTCTGTTGTTGCTTGGCAGGATGAAAATGGCAAGTCATTTATTATTGACCCACAGAGTGATGTAGGTACACCTCTTTCTGACTATATTGAATCAAAAATTAAAGGTCAAAAAAATAGTACCGTCCATATAATAGGAGAGTATACCAACAACGGCTTTCCTTCTCGCGAAATTAATGCATCTAAAGTGCAAGCTTCAACATCTAGCGCAAGCGGATCTAATGTGACTCTGGGCGCTCAATCAGCAGAAAACCAAGCTAGTAGTGTGAAAAAACAAAGCGAGGCGCAATTCCATAATTTAGAAGCGCTTAAAGGTGAATCGATACCCAATACTTTACATAATTTGCAGTATTTTGAGGAAAAGCTTGCGTCAGAGAGCCCATTTTCACCTGAAGAAAGCCGCGCGATGATAGACACTGCGCACTATGCCATGTTTTTACCTGATAAAAATGAGTATTACCATAGTAAAGAAACACCTGCGGCAAAAGAAATAAGAAACAGTGGACTGAGTCTTCTTCGCCAAGCTCTGGATAAGGGTTATAGAAGCGAGGTTATTTCACTATTAAATGGCCCTAGAGGGAATAACTCTCGCTTCGAGGTTCTAGTAGACAGAATGTATTCCGACTATGGCGACAGGAAAGAAAGTACCATGTCCGCTTTTATGGAGGATATCGTTCAGCTGGGTTCTAATGGTCATCCTAAATTAAACCTTCTTGGCAGCAACGGAAAAGCCAAACACGGTGCACTAGCGACAATCTATCGACATTCTCCAAGCCGAGTCTCTAACTCGCTGATACTCTTAGTACCAACTCAGGATAAAAAGCAGCTTTTGCAGTCTATCGGCAGCCCATCATTGATGAGTCGCTTGCTTGGTGAAGGCGTGGATTTGAAGAAAAAAATTGAGGGTGATTTAGCAAGAAAGCTTCCAAAGACGACAAAGCCAGTCTCGCCTCCCAAACCTTATACCCTTACTAAAAGTAAGGTGGAAGGCATCATACAAAAAGAAGATAAAAGGTTGACGGCGTGGCGTGAAGAAAAGGCAAAAAAAGAGAATACGAGACAGGTTCAAATTGAAGCACTGAAAAGTCACGGCCTGTCTGCATCTAAGGCTGAACGTGTGGTAAACGGCATAAGTGAGTTAGCAGCGGATGCGCAAACCGACGCTTTACGCAAGGCAGTGAAAAGCCATGTTAAAGAGCAAGAGCAAAAAGCAGCTCTAGATGCACGTGTCAAGCAGCAGGAGCTTGAACATTCATATCGGCGAAAAGCGCAATATGCAGAGGCTGAGCGCCAAGCCTCAATAAGAATTGCAGAACAAGAACAACGCCAAGCAATAGCTACGCAAACTCGCCTACGTGAAATTGAAGAGACGCAAGCACAGCGTTCACGTGAAATGGTTCAGCAATATGAGTTTAGGCAAGCCCAGAAAAAGGCTTTACAGCAAAATACGAATGCTAGTGCACAGAGTGTAAACCACAGAAACGCCGTTGAAACAGGTTTGTCTGACAATCGTCTTAGCTTTAATCAAACTCGATCGATTGCTCAAGATACAACCAGAGCAATTGGTACTGAAGTGGGCAGCGCGCTATCGCAGCGTTTGACGGCTCAACAATTAGCTCGAGTGTCTTCTAATAGTGTTGCCAATATCGTCCCACAGCTGCGAGATACGGTTCGTTTCTCTGAGGCTAGAGGATATGACGCTTCAGGAAACCTACTGGCACAAGGCAGACTTCCTCATGGAAGTTTTGCTCAGCTAAGTAATACCAACCATCTTTTTATGGAAGAAACGCGAGGTGTGGCAAAGCCAGGTTCAAGTCAAGTTCTCAAATCAGGGAGCTTTCCTGGCCAAATGAAGGTTCACGAAAGTGGAGTGAGAATCCTTCCACCAAGAGGCAATGGAGATCGAGTGCAGTTCGATATAGTGAGGGGTGGTGTGAGAGACAATGCAGTTTACCCAGCTCAAAATATTCACTTTAGTCGGGATATTAACGCACTAAGCCAGATTATAGGCTCCTGATGTACTTACTAGTTATCAAGTGTTAGTAATGCCTTAACCGTATTGAACCTTGATGAACAGATGAAACAGTACTCATGTGACGGCGTAACTAAATATTTGATTATGCCGTCACGTTTACGTGCTTCAAACGAGTGTTTTTAGGATAATTTTAGTGGTCATGATAGAAAGTCTATGTATATCCATTAGGATTAGCTCCTGACTCTGCCATTATCTCTTTAATCTTCTTATAGGACTAAAAAAAGAAAATAGAATCAATAAACATTTTCTTAAGTTAGATATTTTATCTTTTAATGAAGTAACTTCCATAACTCTCCAGTAAAACTAGTCAGAGGTTTTTGGCAAGATCTGCTTTTAACTCAGAATAAGGCTTGTTTTCTAAGTTCAGTAGAACGGTGTAACTGCCGTATTCTTGCTTAATCTCTCTGACCAGTTTACGCCAACGGTATAAGTGTGAAAGTAGAGGATACAACAATATACCACTTGCAAGCGCAACAGGAACTCCAAGAATAAAAAAGAGAAAAGCGTGAGTGTTAATGGAGGAGCTAAGCCAATCAGAACGCTTTAGACCCTCTGCAATGGCTAGCGATATACCGACAGCAGAACCACCAATAAAAACTGTAAAGGATACAAATCCATACTTGACTGCTTGAAGAGGCTTCTTTAGCCAAGGTGCTTTGTCTAGACTTAACTCAGACCAGAAATTAACACTTTTTACTTCAATGTCATTCTCTCTAATCTTAATGACTTCTTGTATTTTTCTAAAATCTCTATGGTTGAGAAAACACCAGCCTAGTATTAATCCTATAGTAAGAGAAAAAATTATAATAGAAGAGAATATAATGTGGATATCATATAATTCTTTTGCGTTTATTACAATTGGAGATATTATTATGCCTAATAATGACAATATCAAATAAGAGAAGGTTAAATTAAATAGATAAATCACATGGTTTGTTTTATTTTTCATGGTAGAATTCAATATAAATATTGAGTATAGTATTGACATTATAAAAAACACTAATATTGGTATCTTAAAATAGAAACTACTTTTACTGTAAAATACTATTAATTGTAATATTCCAAATATAGAGAAGAATAAAAAATAGCAATTTCTTATTCCTATCATTTTCTCGCTCATGGTTTGATTTTGCATACCGTGTTCGTGTTGTTCAACGCATACCAGAGCCCATATACTCCGGTATGCTAGCGCTTTTATCATTTAGCTCTATCCATTAGCATTAGAGCCTGACTCTGCCATTATCTCTTTAATCTTCTTATACGACTTCTTTTTGGAATTGAAGATTATCTTATGCTCGCCATACTCTTTATCTATGCTCGCGACTAACTTACGCCATTCGAATAGGTATGTCATTGTAGAGTACATCAATATGCCAAACGTAAATAAAACGGGTATACCAAGGCTGAAAAATAGCACCGCATGTACACTCATATCAGGGGCAAGTACATCTGACCGCTTAAGCATCTCCGCAATCCCCATTCCAATGCCAGCACCGCCAGTGCCGATAAACGCAGCTAAAATAGTGGTAATATTTTGAAGCTTTCTTAATGGTGCCCTAAGAAAAGGCATTCTTTTTAAAGTTAAAACACTAAAAAACTCAAGCTTTCTTAACTCTATTTCGTTGTTTCTTATTTTAATATTATCTTTACTAAATAGATTTCCTTTATCACTAAAAAACAATCCAGTTAATATTCCACAAACTAATGAAATTATCAAAAATATAAACATGTAAAAGTTTGGGTCAGAAAATTTTTTGGAGTCCAATATCACCAAGTTTAATATAAGCATTATGAATGCAATCATAACATAGGATAACACTACTGACTGTGAAAAAACTCTGTTCTTTAAAAAATTCATACCAAAGCGAGTGTATATAAATATTTGAAAAAAAAGCAGTAGTAGTAATGATAGCCAGCAGAAAACTAATGAATGAAATGAAGATTCTAAAAAAACATACGGGAATTGAAATAATGCTATTATTACAGAAATAACGGTAATAGCTGACCTTTTAGATTTAGGGTTATAATCATCATCTGAATAAATTTCCATACTCACCCCTTAAAAACCAAAATAACCTGAGTTTTTCATGGCGCCTGTACCTATATAGCCATCTACCTGAGCATTATTTTTATCTATTCCTTTATTAATCATTTCTTCTATTGTGAGATTTGGGAATGCATTTTTTAGAAATGATTTAACATTATCTTTGATATCAAATTTTGTATCAAGGCTATCAATAAGCCAACCAGCCGCAAACGAAAGACCAGCGATACTAACAAATACAGCACCACCAGTTAGTGTTAAAGTGAAATAGTATACAATAACCGCTAGAACCAAGACTGCTGCTGTTCCTGCTATCATAAGCTTTGCTATTGTGATTCCAATCGCGCCGAGAAGCTCAGCAATATTCTGCTCACCAATATCTTTTTTAAAGAACTCGTAAACATCAAATGATGTTACAAATAGTAAAGATATAATATTTGCACCTTTAAATGGGTTAGCACTTTTAACAGAATTTTTAAAAGCATTGCTAAGTGTGCCTGTTTTAAAGTCTTCTGCCACTTGAAGAGTTGTGCTTAGCATTTTCATCTTATCGCCATGAATGCCGTAATTGATGCCGGTTAAAAAGGTTCTGCTGGTGCGATCGCCTTTAAACACAACCCCGAGTTTATTGCCCCATTGCGACATTGGTCGTATTGTGAACCTACCTTTAACAATAAATTCTTTTAAGTACCCTTTTGCTGCCTCTATTCCGTATTTAGCTTTGTAATAGGCGTAGGCTTGTCCATGCTCTACCGTTTGCACCATGGCTGTAGCCATGGCGTTGTAAGTTACCGTTACGTCTTGGTCGACTTGCTCTTTAAAGGTTTGTTTTGTCTCTGAGGTTTTATGGCCATGGATGGTTTCTTTGCGGTCAGAGTGGACGTTATTTTCTTGATTTCGGCCTACTTTGAGCTCTTCATCATTACCTATATGGCTCTTCTCCGCTTAGA
>NZ_JAHKPM010000013.1 GCF_018860525.1 Vibrio hepatarius | reverse complement strand
ATCGCAGAGTTCTGCCGTAAGAAGTAGTCAAAGGTTACTTTCGTGAGATAAAACAAAGGCGCTCAATAAGCGCCTTTGTTGTTTTAAGCCACTGGAGCCAAAGTATTAGCCGATTAACCCAAAAGACGCCACCAAACTTTGCAGTGAAGACATAAGCTCTGTATTCAAATTGGTTGAAATAAAACTGACAACCTGCGCTTTATCATCGGCAAATAAAGATAAAGCCTGATCATAACCAGCGCCTAGCCCTTCAACCCCTTCATTAATTATGTTATTAATCCCCCGACAATCTGGGTGATATGGGTACACCTTACAATCAACTTTACCTGCAATCATAGCAAAACCCCTTTAAACCTATTTAAAAACAATGTGATACTGAGGTTTCGCCATACTAACTAATTGCTTTTTTATATCAAATAAGTTCCAAAGTTCTTTGTTTAAAGTTAGATACCCAGCCCAGAAAGGGGGAATTATCGTGCTAGAGGGGTTGGGAAGTTATTAGGCACTTTTAATTATGAGGTTGTTTTTTCATCGATGGTTAATTTAAGCAATGATATATATAACTCAAACTTCGAGATTGTTAGCCGACAGAAAATACCAAATACGTACAGTAATGGAACAATGTATGCTATGGCTAGAACCCAATCATAGGTAATATTTTGAAGTTTATCCCATGAAGCGATCAGAGCTAAAAGGCCTGGAGTCAGCCCAAACTTTTCGAGATTTCCAACCAACAAAGATACTCTATGCTCAAAGTCATTTTTCTGATTTTCAAGTAAGTCTAGCGTGAGCTTGAGGTCTCCTAGTTTTCGTGACATCAGATACTTTTTATAACGTCGTCGAATTGGCATTGTGACTGCGGCATTTTCTAATTGTATAACAACTGGGTTTGAGATTGCCTTTAAGATAGTGTTTCTATTCTCGTACATCGATATAAATGGCTGCGAATAATACGATATGTAAGAAAGTACAATGGTAACCAAAGAAATGTGTTTCAGCCAATTAAGCTCTGTTAATTTATAACCGACAGCAAATAGTAACGATACAAAAACTATAAGGAAGGATACAAGCATCGCCTTTCCGGCAAGAGTACTGAAATAAGAAGGAATATCTTTATTGATGCATTGTTTCTCTCTGTAACTTAAACAACGTAAACCTCTAAAAATTGATTCTGACATATTTTGATTTCCTCGACACAATGTCTAGTATCATGGGTATTTTTCAGCCAAACTGATTCACATAGCGACATCACCGTTTTGGGAAATTACGCCATAAATAAATAGCCTAGTCATGATTTCATTACTTTTGGTCCGGCGGAGAGTAAAATAAAACCTCAGACAACGTTTTCGAAGAAACAGTTGATAGGGTCTGAAAGTCAAGTTCGCCTGTGGTTTTAAGACCCTTCTGAACCTGAAAATCTAGAATTGCTTTCTTCAATTTTTGGCTCATCACTGGTTTGTTTTGCTTTGTGTCAAAAACAGTGCTTTCTTCAATAGATAAATAATGAGCTATAGAATCATATGCTTTAACCTCTAATTCGATGTATTCCTGTCTGCTCTGGTTTGTTGATGACAAGCGGAAAGCAGCCTCGGTATAAGCTAACGCTGCTGTACCAAAATCTCCTTTATGAAAACTTGATTGTGCGTT
This sequence comes from Vibrio hepatarius, assembly GCF_018860525.1. Taxonomy (GTDB): domain Bacteria; phylum Pseudomonadota; class Gammaproteobacteria; order Enterobacterales; family Vibrionaceae; genus Vibrio; species Vibrio hepatarius_B. Next base: position 2,955 of record NZ_JAHKPM010000013.1, on the reverse strand, counting down.
TTTAACAAGATTGCGCTGGCGCTTATTTGACTTTAAAGAAATTATTTTCTTCTTGATTGGACAATCGTATGAGTCGTAATAGTATGCTCTATGATTTATTGGAGTTACGATGATTTTCTCTAAAATTTCGCAGCTAAACTCCTTTACAAGATAACCATCTTGTCCTGTTGCAGAAACTCGTTGCTTTGTGTAATTTTTGTCAATTTTATCAATGTACGCTTTAATTCCCTTTGCTGTATCGGCATCAATGACACGGATTTTATCTTCAGCTATACAGTTCCCCCCTAGGAATATAGTCGCTAATGATAGTACGATTTTACCCAGTTGCATTTAACCAATCCTTTTTGCTAATACAGATGTAAATTACGATAAAGATTATCCATATACCGAAAAGTACTGTAAATATACAAAGCTTATTCTGTATCAAGGATGTTTGTACATCTTTAGGAATTATCTTTATAGGTTTATCACTTTTTACATAGAGTGCACTGCTGTCTAAGCTATTTTTTAGTTTCACATTAGCTACTAATTTGACAGACGAGTGAGGGTGAATTTCCGACACTTCAAATTCTACAGATTGCAAACTACTGCACTTAGGTTTTCTAGTTTTCGGATTCTTCATATTTGGCGGCATAAGGATGACTTCTTGCTCACCTTGACAACTAAGTGTCTCGCTATAAATTTCAAATGTTAAGTCTTTAAATAGTTTATTCCCAGATACATTAGTCAGTAAATAGGTCAATTTCCCAGTTTTATCATCATATCTTTGACTCGTTATCTCTAGAATAGGGGAATTTTCAAGACTGCTTACAACCTGATTCGTAGTCCAAGCAAAAACCGACAATAGAACCGTAAAAAGAAGTGGGATAGTTTTCATTCGCCCCCCTAAAAATCAAACTTTAAAAGTAGGTTTATTTCCTACCAGCCTAAAACAACTCATTAAAAGAAAGGGAGTATTTGTAATGTTATCCACCCTACTATCACAGCACTAATGAAGTGATGGGATCAGGTGTTGCCTTTTGCCACCCATTAGCTTTTCTATATCAAATCTATCCGATGATCTTTGCTCAAACTTCGACACACAACCTAGAATGAGGCAAAAACAAAAAAACGTATAAAGTCCCACTCCCACACTGCAAACCCCATCACAAAACCACAATTTTCTGCTGAGGGTATAAACCGTCACTTTCACTATCTTCACGGTCTCCTTAAATACCCTTCTAAGCAAATACACTATTGGGTCAGTTACTTTGTCAGCCCCTTTTAACGTTCACTCAGTGGTTTAGCACAGTGATGATTTCCATATAACTTGTTACAGTTCAGCCATTTAATATGCATGTAGATTGATTGCCCGCAGTGGTTGGGTCACAAGAGTGAAGCGGTATGGCGAATGATATTGAGTTTAGCTTTGAGGTCTCTGGGTTTTTAGGGTCGTTCAAAGTAGAAAGTTTTCGGGTGACGGAGGCTCTGTCTGCCCCGTTTGAAATGAGCCTGACCGTCTTATCAGACAATGATGACATTAGCTTTGAGGCGCTGAGCAGAAAAACTGGCGTGCTGAGTGTCTATGGTCAAGGTGTAGCGGCGGCTCGCCAGTTTAACGGCAGCATTTCAGAGCTGAGTTATATGGGCTCTGGTCGGCGCTATTCTCGCTATCAGATTACTTTGGTGCCTCAACTTTGGTTTTTGACCCAGCGCCAAGATTGCCGTATTTTCCAAAACAAAACCGCGCCAGATATTATTCGCCATGTGTTTGATGATGCGGGGATGAGCGATTACCGCTTTGAGCTGGCGGGCCAATACCAAGAAAAAGACTACGTGTTGCAATACCGCGAAAATGACCACCATTTTGTTCAGCGTCTGTTAGCCGAGCATGGCATGTGGTTTTACTTTGAGCACAGCGATAGCGCGCATACCATGGTGATTGTTGATAGTAACGACGCGATTCCAGAGCTTGTCAGCACGCCGCTCAACGCTTCTTATCTTGGGCCTATGCTGTTTCACTCTCAAGGCGGCGGTGTGTCTGACAAAGAGCACATTTTCGACTTAGAGCAAGTACATCGCGCTCTCACCAGTGATGTCAGCTATAGCGATTACAACTACCTCACCCCGAAAATACCGCAAAACAAAACCGCCCAAGACGGCGTAAATACCGATTTAAAACGCTTCGATTACCCTGGGCGCTATACCTCTCCTGACTTTGGCGCTCAGCGCAGCAGTGAATGGATGTCAGAATACAGGGTAGATAGCCATCAAATTCATGCCTCAAGTAATATTATGCGTTTGGCCTCAGGCTTAAGTTTTGAGATAAGCGAACATCCGCGCTCCTCAGTCAACCGTGATTACCTAATGCTCTCTGTGATGCACCTTGGTGAAAACCCTCGCGTACACGAAGAAGAAGGTGCCGATGCCCCAACCCACTACCAAAATCAGTTTATTTGTCTGCCGCGGGATGTGACCTATCGCGCCCCCAAAATGGCCTCACCTGTAGTCGATGGCACACAAACAGCCGTGGTAGTTGGCCCTGCGGGAGAAGAAATCTACACCGATGAACTTGGCCGGATTAAAGTACAATTTCACTGGGACCGCTATGGCCAAAGTGATGAACACAGTTCATGCTGGCTGCGAGTGAGCCAATCCATGGCCTCGCCTAATTGGGGCGCGGTGTACCTGCCCCGTATTGGACATGAAGTGGTGGTGACCTTTTTAGAAGGTGACCCAGACAGGCCACTTATCACAGGCGCCGTGTATAACGGCTTGCACAAACCGCCTTATGAATTGCCCGAGCACAAAACACGCACCGTCTTTCGCACTCAAAGCCACAAAGCCGACGGTTACAACGAAATGCACTTTGAAGATGAAAATGACCAAGAAATGGTGCATTTTCGTGCTCAAAAGGACATGAAAACCAAAGTGCTCAATAATCGCTACCGAGATATAGGGGCTCTTCTCCGCTTA
>NZ_JAHKPM010000071.1 GCF_018860525.1 Vibrio hepatarius | reverse complement strand
TTGGCTCGCTGATTGAGTTCGCCATAGCTTAGGCTCTCACGGTTAAAGACTAAAGCGGTCGCTTCAGGCTGCTGAGCGGCTTGAGCTTCAACCAGTTGATGAATGCACAGCTCGCCAGGAAAATCGTGTTGGGTGTCGTTCCACTCGACTAGCTGCTGCTGTTTTTCTTCTGCGCTGAGTAATGTTATCGACGCTAATGGCGCATCCACTTTTGAATGAGCCAGACCATGCAACAGCACCTCTAAGTGCTGGAGCAGTTGCCGAGCCTGATCTCCGTTAAATCTCGGTTCACGATACATCAGCTTTAGGTTCAGAGAATCACCAGGACTTGCCGACAACGTCAATGGGTAATGAGTAGACTCGACTCCTTGATATTCTGAAATTCGGAGGCGGTCATCGTTTAAGGGGCTGTTCGAGCAACCATTAGAACTGCCCTGCACGAGTTCCTCCGCTAAAACATCATCCACTGGGTAGTTTTCAAACACCATCAGGCTATCAAACAACTCCCGGCCTGCTGGAACATCGCTCCAACGCTGCACATCCACTAGTGGTGTAAAGCTGAAATCCTCTTGATCTGTCTGTGCTTGTTTTAATTGGCTAAGAGCGGCTTGCAATTGCATTTTAGAAGACAGTTTAAGGCGTATAGGCAAGCTATTAATGAAGAGACCCAGCATGTCTTCAACACCAGGAAGGCTACTAGGACGACCTGAACGAGTGCTACCAAAAACAATGTCTTGGGTACCGCTGTAATGGCTGAGTAATAGACCCCATCCGAGTTGCAGCCAAAGGTTGAGGCTCACTTGATGCTGTTGAGCTTGATGCTCTAACTGCTGAGTCAGTTCACGACTGAGTGTCAAATGGTATTCTTGTGAACATGATGCACCACTTGCCTGTTGGTCACCTATTTGGACCTGTGTCGGCTCACTGAACCCTTCCAGATAAGTGCGCCAATAGTGTTCAGCTGTACTTTGATCCTGGCACCCTAACCAGGCAATATAGTCTTTGTAAGGTCGAGCTGCTGGTAATATAGGCACACTTTGCGTGGCTAACGCTTGATAACGCGCCATTAACTCTTTAAAGACAATAGGTAAACACCAGCCGTCTAATAGCGCGTGATGATGCTGCCAAACAAACCAGTATTCTTTTTCTCCAATTTGAGCCAAGTGAACATTCATCAGTGGTGCTTGTTCAGGTGTAAAACAATGCCCCTGAACCAGCAAGTTTTGAAGTTGCTGCTGTTGTTGGTCTGCACTGAAGTGACGCCAGTCATACTGATACCAAGGGAAATTAACCTGAGCATTCACGACCTGTATTTGATTTTGCCCTTCAACCGTCGCAAAAGCTGTTCTAAAAATGGCATGTTCAGCAACCAACTGATCCCAACTCTCTTTAAAGCGATGACTATCCAAGTCTGTCAGTTTAAATTTAAGCTGCGTCTCATACTGCCCATTTTCTGGGTCCAAACTGGAATGAAACAGCAGTCCCTGCTGCATAGCCGTACTGGGATAGAGGTCTTCTAGAAAAGGGGACTCTGTTTGTAAATGGTCCACTTGTTTTTGGGTGAGTGACAGCAAGGGAAAATCAGAAGGCGTATAACCGCCAGATGCTTGCAAACAGTGGTCTAAGACTTTTTCTAGAGCCTGCTGATAACTGCTCGCTAAAGTCTTGATATCTTCCGCTGCAAACTGCTGTGGGTGAAAATCAATATAGAGTGTCCATTGCCCATCCACAACATAACTATTAAAGCCCAATGCATGTTCACGTAAAAGATTAGAAGCCAAAGCTTGGCCGCTGTCTTCGGCAAAGCCTTTTTCAAAAACACCCAGATAGTTAAAAACCAACTGAGATGAGCTCTTTTGAGGTAAACGTGCTTGCTGATATCGCTGCAAAATTCCATAATCCATTCCCTTATTCGGAATGGCACGTAAGCGCTCTTTCACCTCTTTAATACAGGCTTCTAATACGAGTTGTTCATGATCGTTTTCACTATCATTGACTAAGGAAAATGGTAAGTGGAGTGGGAATACCGAAGTAAACCACCCCAATGTTTGAGTCAGATCCACATCCTCGAACAATGGTTCACGACCGTGGCCTTCTAGATCCAGACACAACCCCTGTTTCGACATTGCAGAATCGACATCCGCCCACTCGCCTACGGCCAGAACTAAAGCCGCTAATAAAATGTCGTTGATTTGCGTGTGATAACAATCATGAATGCCCTGCAATAATTGCTCAGTACGAGTTGAAGACAGACAAATTTGTTCTACTTGACTGTCAGCTTGAATGAAGGTGTGAGTACTTAGTTCAGCCGTATTGATGCTTCTTTCAAAACCTGGCGTGCTCATGAAAATAGACGAACGTTCAAGCAAGTTTATGCTCGGTGATTGTACAGTTTTTTGCCAATAGGGCAGCGTACTTAAACAGGCTTCGGTTGCTGAATACTCCTCTAAGCGTTCGCTCCAATATTGGAGGCTATGCGTTTTCGAGCCTAGTTGAATGCTGGCATTTTCTTGAGACTGGTGCTGCTGTAATCCTTCTTGTAGATCCTCTAAAAGAATTCTCCAAGACACGCCATCCACAACCAAATGATGTATGACCCAAATCAGCTCTTGCACGCCTGATACACTATTACGCACCCATAGACAACGCATTAAAGGTGCCTGAGCAAGGTCAAAGCTCGAATGTAACTGATTGGCTATCGATTGAATATGGCTTTCAGCTTCAGGCTCGCCTTGGTGTTCGAATAAAGCCAGTGTCTGCTGTAAAATGGCCTCATCCACTTCAACATAACGCCCCTGCCACTGGCTCCCTGTTTGAATAAAACTCAATCTGAGAGCATCATGCCTTTGAAGCAATGCGGTTAATAAGGATCGTAAAGCAGCCTCTTGCGTATCCTTTGGTAGCTCAAAACGGATTGCCTGGTTAAAGTGTTTACTGGCCTCAACAGGCTGAGTGCTCAGAAAGTGGTGCTGGATTGGTAGTAAAGATTGAACACCTTTTACAGATGACTGCGGGATCTGAACAGATTCAGCATGGATATCCAGATGCTGGACGAGTTCAGCAATGGTCTGATGCTGAAACAACTGTTTAGTGGTGAGTGGTAACCCTTGTTTTTGCCCTCGAGAAGCCACCTGAATGGCTTTAATCGAATCGCCGCCTAAGCTAAAAAAGTTAGCCTGGATACTGATGCGCTCTACGCCCAAAACGTCTGACCAAAGCACGCTAAGCTCGGTCTCTAAAGCGGTTCTTGGCAGCACGCAATCTTTTGAAGTATCCGAATAGGTAGGTTTAGGCAGGGCCTTACGATCGACTTTACCGTTGGGCGTTAATGGCAAGTGCTCTAACACCACAAAAGCCGATGGCACCATGTAATCGGGCAATACGGCTGTTAACCTTTGCCTGAGTGAATCAATCAGCGTTTCTTCTGTTACGTCCAAGGCCTCAGCCGCTGTGACATAGGCCACTAAGCGCTTGTCACCACCGCGATCTTCACGGGCTAACACCACGGCTTCTTTAACACTCGGCTCACGCAAAAGCTGGGACTCGATTTCCCCCAACTCAATCCTAAATCCACGGATCTTGACCTGATGATCCAAACGCCCTAAAAAGGCGAGATTGCCATCGGGCAGCCAACGCACCAAATCTCCGGTGCGATATAATCGCGCTTCTGGTTCATCGCTAAAGGGGTGAGCAATAAACGTTTCAGCGGTGAGCTCTGGGCGATTGAGGTAGCCGCGAGCTAATCCCGCACCACCGATATACAGCTCGCCTGGTGCACCGATGGGCAGAAGCTGC
>NZ_JAHKPM010000030.1 GCF_018860525.1 Vibrio hepatarius | reverse complement strand
CGAACACACAAACCATCACAATCGGCTGCGCCACTTTCACCCACTTCACATATACCATTGCCATTACCACTGCCATCGCCAACTACCGTTAAAGTGATGTCACTTTCATCACCACTTAGAAGCTCACCATTGACTTTGGCCGTCACAATCACATCACCAGGTATATTACCTTCCGCACTGCTGCCCGGGTAAAAATAGGTGTAACAACTGTTGTTGTTGTGCGCTTGGTTGGAACCGTATACTCTAGTATCCAGCCTGCCAATAGCCGGATTTTCACCCGCTTTACGCTCTATAATGACATCGCTACAATCGCCCGCATAAATGGGACGATGATTCTCATCAAATAACGACACCTTAATAGCGCTTCGCTCCTTCGCTGCGTTTAACTCCACGCTATAAATATTCGCTTCAACCGTCGAGTTATCCGGTGAATAAGCCGCCAACGACATACCAGAATATAACAATATTAAAACACTATATAAAATACGCATCTGTATTCCTAACAATCAATATCTTGTGTATTTAATCAGGCTGAGTCTAACAATGACTCAAAACCTGGCTTACATATAACTGGTTGTGAACACCGCTACACTCGACACCAAACCACCGTTGGCTGCACTTCCATCAACATTAAACAACGACACCTCGTAGGGTATGTATTTTATCGTCTCTGTATATGGGTAGTCGTGGACACTATTTAGTACTGGGCTATTACCTTCATCGGTAATAAAAAAGCCAATATTTTGAGGACCGCTACTGTTGGTATTCTTAAGTACCTCACCATTGGTGTCAGTACTTGTACCTGAAACAAAGACACTGACCCTATTATCATCCATACTAAACCAGTCACACAATGTGTCATCGTCAGGGCCAATATAAAACGGCGTAGGCTCGCCAAGCGCTCCTGAGCCACCTGCTTCACTGATAGTAAGACTAGGAACCACTAAAGTGTTACTGTCAATCTTGGTCTTATTCTCATCGTAAAGGGCAACATCACAGCTTGCTGAGGTGATACTGCTGCTAAAATAGACGTCTGTCGAACCTGACTCTGCGAAACATGAAAACGAAAAAGCGGCAAGAGACAGAGAAGAGACAACACAAGATAGCTTATTGATATACATATTCATCCTCAACAAATAAGGTTTTAATGAAAGCCAAACCCACACGAGTAACACTAGGCTAGACACACATTTTATATTATTAAAACTGATGCATTCTAAGCTTTAGTATTATTTTTATCATTACACTGAGAGGGGGAATTTCCCTCTCCATTAAGGCTGCACTAAGGCAATTTAGTACCTCACTTTGGTGTTGTGATTTTTATCGGTAAAATTATAGTGAGTAAAATTGAATAGCTGAGGGTAAATCGCAATTACGGAGATTAAGCTCAGAAGCTCCAAACACTGTGCAAGATAAGAATTAAGGATATCGAATAGTACGGTGTTTTTAAGAGTATTTTAAAGAGTTTAGATACAAAAAATTGCTCTTGATGAGGCTTGATGATATCACACATTACTGCTATATCAATCAGTGGTAGCAATCGAGTAAAGGATTCTAGCTACGTGTAAAAATTAAACCGCCCAGAACAGGCGGCTTGTTATTGAACGTCAAATGAATGATTAATAGTAAGCAGTAGTAAAAGTCGCTGTAGAACCAATTAAACCTTCATTTGGCGCTATCGCATCTAGGTGGAAGAGCTGAGCTTTTAAATCAACGACTGTGTCTTCAGCAGAAGAAACCGTTTGGCCTAGAAGAGGAGCATTCAAGATAGAGTCACCGGAGTCAAGAAGCATCTGGACACCCATATTGGCAGGGCCTGTTGCATAAGCGTTGCGAAGTACGTCAGTAGATACTTGATCGCCAGATGCAACTATATCAAACGTAGTAACAGCGCCACTATTAAAACACTCTTCTTGGTCTACCGCACCAACAGAGAAAGAAACAGAGGTACCCACAACACCTGTCATTGTATTAACGTCATCAGTAGTCAAGGAAGGTAAAATAACTGTATTGCTTAGATTGCTGTTGCCAGTTTCATCGATGACCCCAATATCACATGAACGAGAAGTAATTGAGCTTTGGAATTTTACTTCTAAACTCCCATTAACGGCGGCTTGTGAGATACCTGAAGTGAATATCATTGCTGAAGCTAGTGCAGAAAGAGACAGAAATTTAATTTTATTTATCATAAGAATAACCACTCTTATATTTTTAAATTATCGTATTGAATAGACTTTCGCTTTTCGCTATGAAGGCCAACTTAACTAGACAAGCTTGAAACGTTTTCTTTCAAGTACTTTCGTCATCATGACCACATTAAAACATTTGCAAAAAAATTACAAATTTTTACCATGTCATGACAAATTATAGTTGACGATGCATTTTATATGGCAGTAGCTAGGAGTTTTTACTCCTATTTTCAATTGAGTGGCAATCTACAAAAATAACCAACTCAAACTGAAGATTATATTGTACGTTGAAAACGAGTGGGACACGTATCCATATACAAAGTTAAATCAGCGCAATATCCTGATAATAAAGGATTAATAGTCACATCTACCATTGTCTGTGTGATGATATAGATAAAATTGATTTGCGGATGGGTATAAAACTGGTTTTGGTGGGCAAGTAACACAGGAAGGAGGCAGTGAGAATCAACAAACTCTCTCCCCAAATAGAGGAGAGAGTGTATAACCGAGCCTATTCACGGATCGAAAGTAATTTCGAGATTGACTTATCTACTGAATAGTAAGACTACATGAAGCATCAGGAGCATCTCCAGGCATAGTATTTCTACAATTTGGAGTTAACTCTCCAGTGTCTATATCCCTAGTTAAATCCACGAGTAATTGGTTTGTACTAAACCTGATCCAATCTGCATTAGAAAGATCAATGTCAGATAAGTCGGATTCTACTGTAGCGTTACCCGTACAAGTTTGGCAGATATGAGGTCCATTTTCTCTGTCACTAAATATATTAACGTTGTCGGCATAAAAAGTATGAGCAGCGTATACGCCAACGCTGCCTCCAGTAACACGAGCTTGAGTTCTAGCAGTATTACCCGCACAATCCAAAGTAAATGTCAAAGAACGACTCTGTCCCTGAGTACCAGAACTAGCAGTACCATAGCCAGTAGATCTGACAGTGTAAACATCTGTTGAACCAGGTTTACATATGGAACCCGGATCTATAGTCTTTTCTATATTAAGTTCAGCTATCTCAATTTCATCTTCCATTGCAGTGCCTGCTTTACCTTGGCCTGTCACCACCACTGT
>NZ_JAHKPM010000049.1 GCF_018860525.1 Vibrio hepatarius | reverse complement strand
GTTAGCGATACCACCAATGTTGACTACCACTGTGGTTGTTTCTTTTGAATGAAAGAGGGCATGGTGGAAGGCTGGAACTAATGGTGCGCCCTGACCACCTAGTGCAATATCTTTGCGTCTAAAATCTGCTACAGTTGTAATTTCTGTCTTCGCCGCGATTATGTTGGCATCTCCTAGTTGTATGGTAAATGGAGTATTACCTGTAGGCTGATGGAAAACAGTTTGCCCATGATTACCAATTGCAGATATTTGTTTTTTATTGTATCCAGTCTCTTTAAGTAAATCTTGCACAGATTCTGCATACAAATGCCCTAATTGATGGTCTAATTCTCCAAGTTGTTTCAGATCTGTTTTTTGACCCAAACATACACCTAACACCTGCTGTTTAATGCCGTTTGGTATGATATAAGCTTTTGAAGCTATTAACTTTATATTCTTATCAGATATTTCAACTAATGCAGCATCTATACCGTCTAGACTAGTACCAGACATAAGGCCAATATATAGCTCTGTATTCATAGCCACTAGTTTTCCTTTAAATATACTCTAGACCATAGTATGCGATGATACTGGACCAAAAAGCGATAGATAAACCACTATTTTCATAAGTTATACAGTCAAATTTTCAAAGGATAGGTGGGTTTATTAAGGGGATATGGTTAGTAAGATTTGCTGGGTGCACAGGTTGAAAATAAAAAAGACGATGCAGGTGATATGGAGATCTTACTATTTTCTTCGTATCCTAGCGTGAGGATAGATGGCTGTTTTTAAGTGGGTGGTAAAAGTAGCCTCTAAATTGAATTAATTTTTTGATGCTATGTGAAATATCTGAGGACTGATTATATGGGACCTTTATGGCTTGATGTGGAAGGGTATGAATTGACCGCTGAAGATAAAGAGATTCTTCAGCATCCTACAGTCGGTGGAGTCATACTATTTTCTCGAAATTACTATGATAATGAGCAGTTATTGGCATTGAACAAAGCTATCCGCCTAGCGGCAAAGCGATCAATCCTTATTGGTGTCGATCAAGAAGGAGGGAGAGTGCAACGTTTTCGCCAAGGCTTTTCCTCTATTCCTGCTGCTAATTTGTATGCTAAGCAAGATAACGGTGAAAAGATGGCAGAGCTCGGTGGCTGGCTTATGGCTGCTGAATTGATTGCTCATGACATTGATCTTAGCTTTGCTCCTGTACTAGATAAAGGTCATCAATCGAAAGCTATCGGTAGTCGCTCTTTTGGTGAAGATATAGACACCATAGTTCTCCATAGCAGTGCTTATATGCGTGGAATGAAAGCTGTAGGCATGTCAACTACAGGAAAGCATTTTCCTGGGCACGGCGGTGTGGTTGCAGATTCTCATCTTGAAACTCCTTTTGATTATCGAGAGTCAATATTTGACCAGGACATGGCAATTTTCGAAGCTCAGATTAAACATAATCTGCTCGATGCCATGATGCCTGCACATGTTATTTTTCCTCATTACGATTCAGAACCTGCCAGCGGCTCTAAATATTGGTTAAAGAATGTATTAAGAGAACAATTAGCCTTTGATGGTCTGGTTTTCTCTGATGATCTCACTATGGAAGGGGCCTCAGTCATGGGCTCTGTTGCTGAGCGTGCACAAAAATCATTAGCGGCGGGCTGCGATATGGTGCTTGTGTGCAACCAACGTGATGCTCAGATCGAGGTTCTAGATCATTTAGCAATAAGCAAAGTGCCGCAAGCAGTAAATTTATTGAAGAAGCAATCCTTTAGCTTGTCCGAACTTTGTCGTAGTCGAGAGTGGAAGTTTGCTGTTGATGCGATGAAACGTATTCTTGAAGGATGAATACAATAAATCTCCACTGCTAAGTATATCTTGGACTGAAATATTTCAATGTACGCTAGTGTAAGTATTTTTTTACAGTGTGTTTTTTTGTTTACGACTTGAGTTTTTGATACAGCCTGATAAGGTATTTAAAACCTACCTTACAGGCGTGAGGTGATTTAATGTAAATATATTTATACGAAGATGTGTTATGCAAAAAAGTGAATTGAGCAATATTAATATTATTGAAGAGCAAGTACTGATTACACCTGAAGAATTAAAAGTAAAATTTCCTCTGAGTGACAGTGCTCGCCATTTTATTCAACAATCTCGTCAAGCAATATCTGACATTATTCATAAAAAAGATCATCGTTTATTGGTGGTTTGTGGGCCATGCTCAATTCATGATATTGATGCAGCTAAAGACTATGCAAGGCGTCTAAAAGTTCTTTCTGAGCAGCTTGGTGATCAAATCTATCTCGTTATGCGTGTTTACTTTGAAAAACCTCGCACGACGATTGGCTGGAAAGGGTTGATTAATGATCCTCAGCTTGACGGCTCCTTTGATATCGAACAGGGTTTACACGTTGGCCGAAGGTTACTGGTGGATCTTGCTGAAATGGAAATACCTTTAGCAACAGAGGCACTCGACCCGATTAGTCCTCAATATCTTGCCGATACATTCAGTTGGGCTGCAATTGGCGCTAGAACAACTGAATCACAAACCCATCGAGAAATGGCCAGTGGATTATCAATGCCCATTGGATTTAAAAATGGTACTGACGGTAGTTTGTCTACGGCAATAAATGCTATGCAGGCTGCATCTTCAAGTCATAGATTTATGGGAATAAGTCGTGAAGGGCAAGTGGCACAGCTCACAACGCAGGGGAATACTAACGGTCATATTATTTTGCGCGGAGGAAAGCAGACTAACTATGATTCTGTATCTGTTACAGAATGTGAGCAAGAGATGGAGAAATCAGGCTTAGAAGTATCTTTAATGGTTGATTGTAGCCACGCGAATTCGTGCAAAGATTTCCGTCGGCAGCCATTGGTCGCTGAAGATGTAATTCACCAGATCTGTGAAGGTAACCAATCTATCATAGGTTTAATGATAGAAAGTCATATCAACGAGGGAAATCAAGCTTCGAATATTGCACTAAATGACATGAAATATGGTGTATCAATCACCGATGCTTGTATTAATTGGGAGACCACTGAGGCACTATTACGTCATGCGTATACTGAACTTGTCCCATTTTTGGAGCATAGGTTTAAAAGTTAACAAGGAATATCAATGGCTGTTGAATTAAACGAGTTGCGTGATCAAATTGACGCAGTAGATCAACAAATTCTAGATTTACTAGCACAGCGGTTGGCTTTAGTAGAGAAAGTGGGTGAGGTGAAAAGTATCCATGGTTTGCCAATTTATGCCCCAGATCGGGAAGCGGCCATGCTTTCCTCCCGCCGTGAAGAAGCGATAAAGAAAGGGGTTCCTCCACAGCTTATTGAAGATATTTTGCGCCGTACTATGCGTGAGTCCTACGCGAGTGAAAAAGACTCAGGTTTTAAGTGTTTGAAACCGAAATTGGGGACTGTTGTTATTGTTGGTGGTTACGGTAAGTTAGGACGTTTATTTGGTAGGATGTTTAAGTTGTCCGGCTATCAAGTCGAGGTGATTGAAAGTGGTGATTGGAACCAAGCTAATGAAATATTATCTAAAGCTGGCTTAGTTATGGTAACTGTGCCCATTGATCATACTCTGGAAGTCATTAGAAAGTTGGATAACCTGCCTCCAAGTTGTATTTTATGCGACCTTACTTCAATTAAGGCTAGTCCATTAAAGGCTATGCTTGATGTCCATCATGGACCAGTCGTCGGCCTTCATCCAATGTTTGGCCCTGATGTTCCAAGCCTAGCTAAGCAAGTGGTTGTTCATTGTAATGGTCGTGGGGAAGAAGATTACCAATGGCTACTCAAACAGCTTTCAATTTGGGGGGCGAGTTTATGTGATATGGATGCGGCTGAACACGATCATGGTATGACTTTAATTCAAGCATTACGTCACTTTACATCATTTACCTATGGGTTGCATTTGAGTAGAGAAAATCCGAATATCGAACAGCTTTTGCAACTTAGCTCGCCTATTTATCGTCTTGAGTTGGCTATGGTAGGCCGCTTGTTTGGTCAAGATCCTAATTTATATGGAGATATTATACTTTCCTCTGATGAGAATGTACAAATGATAAAACGCTTCCATCAATGTTTTGGAGAAGCTATAGATATTTTAGATTGTCGAGATAAACAAGAGTTTGTGGCTAAATTTAATAATGTCAGTGATTGGTTTGGAGACTACTCTCAGCAATTTATGCATGAAAGTCAAAATCTATTGAAACAGGCAAATGATTCTATCCACCGAGGCTAGTTATTCTGTTAATAACACCACCGTTTGGCTCACTTGATGTGGGCTATTATTGTTTGTTTTAGTTATCCTTTACCTTATTTTAAATATTTAATCTATCGCGATACCTTTAATCTTTAGGGTGCTGCTGTATTAGTGGTATTCACCTAAATCTGTTAAGTGCTCGATATCTCTGTGTAACAGCTCATCGTCTCCTACGTTTAATTCAATTAGCCTTTTGAGGTGGCCAATACTATCAATGTCTATATGGTCGATGCTTAGGCGTATTACATTACCATTGAGTCCTACCACTTCTCCCACTAATTCAATGATTATGTCAGTGTCTTGAAGTGCAAATTCTACATCTACCATAGTATTGAGACTTAAATCGTCAGAATTATCTGATGTTAGTAGTAATCCATGCAAGGATAAGTCGCATATAAAGCAATGGACTACCTTGTTCTTTTGCGATAATACCGCTGGTGTCTGATATATAATTCGCGAAAATTGTCGACGTTCTATCATGGTTGATTCTCTCTGTGCTACCCAATGGTCAAAATCGTTAAATAAAGAATAGCTACCACTTGGCCTTTAATATCAATAATATGACATTATGACTCTGCTTGCGACGGAGTTAAAAATTAAGGCCGCAATGGAGGCGGCCTTTGTTCGAATAATAAGCCAGTATTATTTACTAATACGCTTATATTTGATTCGATGAGGCTCCGCTGCATCGGGGCCCAAGGTTTTCTTCAGCCATTCCATATACTCAGTATAGTTACCTTCATAGAAGTTGACCTGTCCTTCATCACGATAGTCAATAATGTGGGTTGCAATACGGTCTAGGAACCAGCGGTCATGTGAAATAACCATAGCACATCCAGGGAACTCTAATAGAGCTTCTTCTAGAGCTCGAAGTGTTTCGACATCAAGATCGTTGGTCGGCTCATCGAGTAACAACACATTGCCACCAGCTTTTAGCAGCTTAGCCAAATGAACTCGGTTACGTTCCCCTCCAGATAGCTCCCCGATGATTTTTTGTTGATCGCTTCCTTTAAAGTTAAAGCGAGAGCAATACGCACGGGCAGGAATTTCAAAATTGTTTATCTTGATAATATCCGAACCTTCCGAGATTTCTTGAAAGAGAGTTTTTGTATCATCCATACTGTCACGGAACTGGTCAACTGAGGCAAGTTTAACCGTATCCCCCATTTCAATGGTTCCCGAGTCAGGTTGCTCTATACCACTTAGCATCTTAAACAGCGTTGATTTACCAGCGCCGTTAGCCCCGATAATACCCACGATAGCTCCTTTTGGAAGACTAAATGATAGGTCATCAATAAGGACGCGACCGTCAAATGATTTTGTTAAGTTATTAACTTCAATAACTTTATCACCTAGACGTTCACCTGGTGGGATAAAGAGTTCATTGGTTTCATTACGTTTCTGGTGATCGCTATTTTGTAGTTCTTCAAAGCGTGCCATTCGAGCTTTAGATTTAGCTTGACGCCCTTTAGGGTTTTGACGTACCCATTCGAGTTCTTTCTCGATAGTTTTTTGACGAGCTTTCTCTTGAGAAGCTTCTTGCTGGAGGCGTGCATCTTTTTGCTCTAGCCACGAAGTGTAATTACCTTGCCAAGGGATGCCTTCTCCTCTATCTAATTCTAAAATCCAGCCCGCCGCATTATCTAGGAAGTAGCGGTCATGGGTAATGGCTACCACTGTTCCAGTATAATCAACTAGGAAACGCTCAAGCCAAGCCACAGATTCGGCATCTAAGTGGTTGGTTGGCTCATCTAGAAGTAACATATCAGGGTTTTCAAGTAGCAAGCGGCAAATAGCAACGCGTCTTCGTTCACCTCCAGATAAATGTTTGATTGGAGTGTCCCATTCTGGTAGACGAAGCGCATCTGCTGCTCGTTCAAGGGCATTCTCTAGGTTGTGTCCATCTTTGGCTTGGATCAATGCTTCAAGTTCACCTTGTTCTTTTGCCAGTGAGTCGAAATCGGCGTCAGGCTCAGCATAAGCGGCGTAAACCTCATCCAGTCGCTTCATTGCACCAGCGACGTCTGAAACTGCTTCCTCAACGATTTCTCGAACTGTTTTAGATTCATCAAGTATTGGCTCTTGAGGTAGATAACCCACGTTTAAGCCAGGTTGAGGGCGCGCTTCACCATCGATATCTGTATCAATGCCTGCCATGATGCGAAGTAAAGTTGACTTACCAGCACCATTTAGACCCAGCACGCCGATCTTTGCTCCAGGAAAAAAACTGAGAGATATATCTTTGAGAATCTGACGTTTGGGTGGAACAATTTTGCTCACCCGAGACATGGTATATACGTATTCAGCCATTGCTGATTGTCCCTAGACTATGAATTTAAGTAGAGGGGTATTTTATACTAAGATGAGATGCTTTGTTACCTAGTCTGTAGCGAATGACCTTTCTGACCGTTTTATTCTTAATTATCCTTGATTACTACTGATAGTGTCACATTAGTATGATTTTATTAGTATTTATATCTATTAAGTTTTTGGTTCTATTTAGAATAAGGATACATTCATAGTGGAGAGTAGGCTCGGGCATTTAGAAGAGCTAAAACTTACATTGGTCAATCTTTATGAGGCAAGGCTTATTTTATGTAGCTATTCTTTATTCATAAGACCTAACGAATTGAAGGAGGAGGAGCATAGCTTTGGTGTAATAAGAACCCAAGAGTACGCTGTCTTCTAGATTGTTTCAAATTACTTTAATGATCAAATATATACTGCGATATAAACCTTAACTTCTCTACGGGATGAGAACTTATGACGCTAACGTTTCTTAAGTCGCTGCATCGCATTCATTCATTGACTCTTTTCTTGGGGTCGGTGGTTTGCAGCGTAAGTTTTGCTCCACATGTTTGGGCTAATGACCTTCAGCAACAACGTGCCACATATGATAAAGCTCAGAAATTGCTGGATAAAGGTAAAGTATCTCAATACTTCAAAATTCGCGATCAGATAGCTGAGTATCCTCTAACTCCCTATACCGACTATCGAGCATTTTTGGTTAATATTGGTCAAAAAACGCCTGTAGAAGTCGAAACTTTTATTGATAACTACAAGACTATACCTTTCTCTGGTCGAATTCGTGCCCCTTATATTGATAGCCTTGCTCATAGGAAGCAATGGAAAAAACTAAATGAATTTCAGACTGATGAACCTCGTGGTGAAACGTACCAATGTCATTATTTCTATGCACTTTACAAAACAGGGAATCGTGAAAAAGCTTTTGAAGGGGCTGAAAAACTTTGGCTGTCCGGTGAAAGTATATCTGATGCCTGTGATACCCTCTTTAGTGCGTGGGATAAGTCAGGAGCAAGGACAGATCAACATATCCTTGAACGTATGCTGCTAGTATTCGAAACTCGTAACAATTTATTGATGAATTATTTGAGGAAACAACTCAGAACGACCAAAGCTAAAAAGCAAGCTAAAGAAATGAAAGTTTTGTATAACCGTCCAGATCAAGTACTGAACTTTGCTTTTGATCATCCAAGTAATGACTGGTATCGTTCTTTGACGGCTATGGCCCTAAAAAAGCTTGCTCGAAAAAATATTAAATCAGCATTTAGTCTCTTTGAACAAGTAGTCTCAGCACAAAGTATGTCAGCCGAAGAGGTACAGGTTTTGGCTGACTTTATCTCTTTTAGACTAATCAATACTGATTCTTTGTTACAGGAACGATGGCGCGATAAAAAAATTGCCACTTCAACCAACTATAAATTAATTGAGCGTCGTATACGTCTTGCGATACAAGATGCTGATTGGCAAGGTATTACCAAATGGATTGCTTTACTTCCTGATAACAAAAAAAACAGCTTACGTTGGCAGTATTGGTTAGGGAGAAGTGAGTTAGCTAAAGGTGAAAAGAAAGAGGGGAGTCAACGTCTTGAACGAATTGTAGGTCAGCGTAATTTCTATAGTGTTGCGGCGGCGAAAGAGATCAAACAATCGATTAATTACCCCATTTCAACCATTTCTTTTCAGCAAGATACAGTCAAACCTTTTCGAGTAGCTTTGGTTCGAATTGAAGAGCTTATTTTACGAGATAAAATTGCCGTGGCAAAAAATGAATGGCAATGGTTACTCAACCGAGCTAATGATACTCAGAAAGAAATGTTAGCGGCTTATGCTGCTAACAAGCAGTGGTCTCACCTTAGTGTAAAGGCAAGCATTCAGGCAAAAATGTGGGACAATATTGAGCTTCGCTTTCCAGTGGCACATCAATGGTGGTTTGATTTTTATGGTCAGAAACACAGCATAGATCCGATTACTTTAATGTCTTTGGCTAGACAAGAAAGTGCACTTGATGTGTTAGCGCGTTCACCTGTCGGTGCGAGAGGTATTATGCAGATTATGCCTTCAACAGCTAAATATACGGCTCGAAAATATCAATTGATGTACCGCAGCAGTAAAGACTTATATGAAGTAGGGAAAAATATTGAAATAGGCAGCCATTACCTAAAAGGTTTGTTAGAAAGGTACGATAATAATCGAGTTTTCGCTTTTGCAGCGTATAATGCTGGTCCGCATCGAGTCAAAACTTGGCGGAAACGCACTCAAGGCAGATTAGATGCATATGCATTTATTGAAGCTATTCCCTTTAAGGAAACTCGTGGGTATGTCCAGAACATCTTGATGTTTGAAACATACTACCGTGATTTGTTGGGTGTAGATGGTGCATTTCTCAATCAACATGAGATAGAAGCCAGATATTAATTTATAGCGTTCCTAGGGTCCAAAAGTAAATGGCAAGACAACCTGAGTATAACGAGTGGCAACAGATTTTAGATTTGATTAAATCCAGTATTAATTCTGACCAGCACGAGATGTTATTGACTATGTTATTGACCGCTGATGAGCGTGAAGCTTTGATTGCACGAGTGAACATCTGCTGTGAACTACTCAAAGGTGATCTTTCACAGCGGCAGATTAGTAACAAGCTAGGAGTTGGTGTTGCCACAATAACTCGTGGATCTAATGAGCTTAAGTCAAAGACAGAGTGCGAGAAAGCGCAGCTGTTCTCACTTCTAAACCTTGAATAGTTAACTTTATCCCATCTCTAAAGATTTTCGGGAAAGTATTCAGTATTAGTAAACGGGATTAGCGCTAAAATTAATGCTTGATGATAGACATCGCTGCGTGTGAGCTTATTGTGAGTTAACAAGCTTATTGCGCCGCCTTTTTGTTTAATATTTTCTGTGCTAAACACCTTATCCATTACATCGCCTAGTTCATTTGCATTAGCCAGATTTTTTAATACCATAGGTGGTAAAACTAAGCTTGCTGAACGAGACTCCCCCCTGCGTGTTGCGGACTCAACAATCATCCATGCAAAAGTGGCGTTGCCTTCTATTCCGGCTTCAAGGCCAACATAATAATCCGCATGTGGGTGAGCCTCTTTTGCATTTTGTACACGGTTAATAGCGCCTTTATAGGTTTCATCATTGCTCATGGGTTGATCTGCAACACCGCTGGGAACCTTAATTGCTAAAAAATCAAATTCTTGTGAATTAAAAACTACTTCGAAAGCACTCTTAACTGCTTTGCTTTTGGCTGGATTAAGAGATGTGATAACAACTTTCTTCGTCGACATGTTTATTCCCTGGTTCGGTCTGCTTGAGAAACTTTAGCTCAGATAGAGATAATGGTGGAGAAAGAAAATATCCTTGCATATAGTCACATTGGTTTTCGGCAAGCCAGTTTAACATAGAGATGGATTCTATGCCTTCGGCAGTGACTATCATAGATTGAGAATGGCATAGATCTACTAGTGGCTTAATTACTTTTTGATTTTGAGTCTTTATCAAAGTAGTAAGGAACTCTCGATCAAGCTTGATTTTTTGTACAGGATACTCCACTAGTTGAGTAATGGAGGTATAACCAGAGCCGAAATCATCAATAGCTAATTTGAACCCCATTATAGATAGTTCATGTAACAGGGAGTAGCTTTGAGAATCTGTAGCGAAGGTCTCTGTAATTTCGAAATCTACTAAGTTTGGTTTTACGTGATATAGTTTGGCAGCACTTTGTATGTCTCTTGCTAGCTGCTGTGAATCTAACTCTGCAGATGACAAATTAATTGATAATTGGATGGGGTAACCAAAACAATTTTGTAATGTCACAAAATCTTTAAATGCCTGCAGGATCACCCAGCGATCTATTTTTCCAAATAAGCCAGTCTTTTCTGAAATGGGGATAAACTCCGCCGGACTTACTTTACCCATGTTTGGGGAAAACCAACGTAATAATGCTTCTACACCAACAATATTTTTACCTGAGCGATCAAAGTATGGTTGATACATAAGAGTAAACTCATCGTCGAATTGACCATTTCTAAGTGCTTGCTCTATTTGGTTTCTACGTCTAACAATTTCATCTAGCTCTTGTGAGTATCGTGCTATTTGGTTTTTGCCAGCTCGCTTGGCTTGATACATAGCAGTATCAGCATTGGAAAGGAGGCTTTCCAAATCTTGGCCATCTTCAGGGTAGGTGGCTATGCCAATACTAGCCGTTATAGGAAAGTTCCCTAAAGGAGAATTCTTCGAGCTTTGGATAGGGTCTAGAATTCCTTTCGCCAGATCATATGAATAGTTGTTTTGCTGTGAAGATGTAATAAAGATAGCAAACTCATCTCCGGACAACCTTGAAGCAACGCATGTGGTGTCATGATGGTGCTGATATTTTTCACTTAACTCGCGTATATGATCTGCGAAATCAATTAGCAGTGAATCTCCAACATGATGGCCATATTTATCATTTACATACTTAAAATTGTCCAAATCAATAAATAGTATCCAAGCTTGATCAGACTGTTGACTGTCTTTGATGGCTTGTTCGACACACATCTGAAACTGATATCGATTAGCTAATTGAGTTAAATGGTCATTTTCAGCCATTGCTTTAGTCTTTTGGTAACTAGAGTTTAGCTCTTTGTACATATCATAGAATCGAACAGATAGTCGTCCTATTTCATCATTGGTACTAAGGCGAATTATGTTTTGGCGCTTGCGTTGCTCTACTTGCCGGAGTTGTTTATCAAGAAAAATTATAGGACTTATTACTCGATGATGGAGGAGAAACAGTAAGATAAAAATAGTGATGACAGTTGATGCGCCAAAAAAGAGTAGTAGTCGCTGCTCGATATTGTCGAGTTTTTCTTTAAGCAGATATTGAGCGGGATCTAAAACGGCATAAAGTTTTGGCAGTAGCTCTGCCGATTGAGTCAAACCGGATTTAATAACAGGGTAATCACTGAAAAAAATACTGGTATCATTGTCAAACTCGATAATATGTTTTAGTTGATCGAAATTATTTAACGATAAATAGACGACAACAAAAAACAAATGATCTTTATTGTAGCTGAGTGGGGTCATTAAAGTGTCAGTATCAAGTACATCATAGCGAACAAGGATACTCTGGCCCTGATGGTTTTGTGTAAAACCAATAAAAGAACTATTGCCTGTCTGCCGGTAATTTGAGTTGACGAATTGGTGTACATTCTTATCAAGCTTTGAAAATGGGTCAAGTTGGTTATCGGCATAGAACAATGGACTACGGGTGTAATCTAGAATAGCAACAGCAACATCGCTGTTTTTGTTTACTTGAAGGCTAGAAAGCGTTGTGTGAAGCGTATCGATTAACTCCATCTCACGATATGGGTTATCTTCCTTGTTAAAATAATGGCGTATGATATCGCTTTTCGTTAGGGTCAGGGCGTAGCTGTTTAATATTGCTACAGATTGCCGAAAATGTCCCGCCAATTTTTCTATTGTTAATTGAAGGTAGCTATTTTCACGTTTAATCAACGCATCTTTTTGATTGTGATATATACCGTAGCTAGAAAATGCAGCACTTATTAGAATGACTGGCGATACTAGCAATAGTACTCTAGTGCTGAGTTTCATGACTTTTTAGAATACGGTTGAGTATTTTAGTTCGTAAGCTGATGTTTTTAGAGGATAGTTCAACATCAACTCGCCCCTGATCTATCCTTTGCTGTGGTGGAAACAATGATGCATCATTTTTATACCAATCAGGCGTTTGTTTTAACGCAGTTAGATTGGGTGTCGAAGCTTTGATAAAAATGGCATTCTTTGCAGCTACATCGGGATCCATAATGTATTCTAGAAATTTTTTGGCGTTAGCCGAGTTGGTCGAGTGTTTGCTTATTGCGAGGCAGTCAACCCAAATGAAAATCTCTCCGTCAGGAATAGTGAAGCCCCATTTATCACCGACAAAGTAGCGGTTAAGAGAATATTGGTCTCCGCTGTAGGCAAGAGCCATGGCTAATTTTTCATTATTACTTTGTGTACTCCTTACGTAACTCAATATATATTCGTAAGTTAGTATCTTTTCGTTGAAGCTTTGCATTTGAGGATAAGCGGCTTCGATGATTGATGGGGTATCTTCATCAGGCGTTAGACCTAGGCTATAAAATACAGGGAGGAAACTTTCAATACTATCATTGATCATTCCTATACGTCCTTCTAGCTCCTTCGGAGGAGATACAAATTCATTCCATGTAGCTGGTGGTTTTGGGACTAGGTCTTTTCTATAGGCTACCCCCACTGTTCCCCAAAAGTATGGAACAGCGTAATCACCACAAGCTTGTAACCATTTCTTTCCATTATGCTGACGGTTCTTGATACCACTAAGATCTTCAAATATACCTAATCGTCCGTATATTTGCGCAGAAACGTTATCCAAAATCATAACATCAAAGGGTAACTGAAGACTTTTTATCATCAATAGGCTTCGTTCATCATCATTATCAAAATGTGTGGGTTCAAGAGATATGCCTGTTGACGACTCCCAGTCTTCAACGACATAAGGTGAGATAGTATCTTCCCACATATAGATGTTAATAGGTGTATTGGATTGTGCTGAAAAGCTTTGCGTAGTGAATGCTAATAAAAGGAAAAATAGTGATCTCATGTCAAACGGGAAGTTCCATAATGCTTTGGTAAATTCGCTCAAAATGACATGTCTAAAAATGACTGACACTACATCTATATGCAACTAATGTAAGTGATATTAATTTTTTTTCTGATCAGTGTCAGTCATTTGATATTATTTATTTGATCTATATCTTTTTTTTTATTCAAATCTTATTTTCGTTGGAGATACATTCTCACTTGGATAGCAGCCTAAAACTTTGAGATGTTTTGTTAATTTCGTTAGTTCTTGCAGTACTTTTTGCATATCATCTGACTCAAGGTGAACTTCTAGGTCGACATAAAACATTTCTTCCCAAGGATTTCCTATAATAGGCCGAGACTCAAGTTTGTTCATATTGATTGAGTATTTTTGCAGCACTAATAACGTGGCAACTAAAGATCCTGCTTCTTGGGAGGTTGACATTATAAGAGTAGTTTTTGCAGGGATCTGGTTGGAGACTTCAACAGGCTTTCTTGCGACTACAATAAAACGAGTATGGTTCTCAGTTTGGTTGGCAATATTTGTTTGAATAGATTGTAGACCATAAAGTTTTCCACTAGCGGCATGCCCAATAGCGGCAACGTCATCTCGATTTATGTCTTTTACTTTCTTCATTGCATCTGCAGTGCTGGTGCAAGATTCAAGAGTGACCCCTTTGATTCGACTTAGGAACTCGCTGCATTGTTGATGTGGTTGAGGATGTGAATAAAGAGTTTTTATGTCCTCTATACGGATATCTGAGGTGGCGACTAAGCAGTGTTCGATTGGTAATATCATTTCTCCGACAATATGAAGTGTTGTATGTTGGAGTAGATCATATACTTCATTAATAGAGCCTGAGCTGGTATTTTCAATTGGGAGCACCCCGTAGTCTGCATGTCCAGACTCAACTGTTTGTGCAACTTCCTTAAAATGTTGGCAATTCAATTCTATCAGTTCTGTATTCTTTCGGCTGAAATATTCAAGGCTAGCTAGGTGAGAATAAGAGCCCTTTGAACCCAAAAAAGCCACCCGAGCTAATGGTTTTCGGCTTATTTCTGGATTGGCAAGGTTTTGTAGATAAGATTGCTGTAGTAGGACGGAATCTTCGATAATAGTATGAAATAGCTTGGTAATATACTGCGCATCAAGTTCATATTTATCACGCCCAGTATTAATTAATTTAACTAGTAACTGTTGTTCACGCGTTGCATCTCGCACAGGTTTGGATGTCTGAACTTTACTTTTTGCTACCTCAATGCTCATTTGTCTTCTTTCTGATAAAAGCTTGAGCAATTCATCATCTACCTCATTTAAACGTAATCGAATGTCATTGAGTGAGTATTTTTGATCGGTCATCCTTATGGTCCTCATTAAAAAAGCCTCCCACTGGGAGGCTTCCTGTTCGTTTTGACTTTTCTTTCGAAAACGATAGAGCCTCCAGTTTTAATGGAGTAAAAAGCAGTCAAAAAAGAACAGGCGATCTAGAATCATGGTTTGTCAGTAATCTTGTGATATTGTTAACACAATAAGCAACCGATTAATCAGCGTCAAGCAAAAAAATAGCGCCTTAAGCGCTATTCTCAATATTGTCATTTAATCGATTTTTGAGAGGTCAGTTACTCAATTTCTATTTCTTCTGGTTCAGGCTTTTCAGATCGCCTAGCCTCAGGTTTGTGGCGAAGCTTGTTGAGTTGACGCTCGAGTTTCTGTTCTACTTCATTTACCGCAGCATAAAGGTCTTCATGAACAGCTGAAGCGACGAGCTTACCTTTTGGCACGGTAATAACAGCTTCAAACTTTTTGTGTTTATTTGGTTCTTCACTAAAACATGCTTGGCATCCGATAATATCAACTTGCCACTTTTCTAATTTTTTAAATTTACTCTCTATGTGAGATCGGATAGCAGAGGTGATGTCGATATTTTTACCAGTGATGTTTACTTTCATAGATATTTTCCTCTGTAGCATCCTCAATGGATTAACTTCAGATTACCTATCTCAAATCAAAATAACGTGACTCATATCACCTTTTTGGTTATATGTTTAGATTGAGAATTCAAACGTGATCGACATCTAGAACTGAGTATCTGAACAGGAAAAGTGCTTGTTATGGGAATAAAACTTGTTAGTTTATTGATGTTGTGGGCTAAAAAAACAACATTTACAGATCGTCATATCATCCCAAGTATAACTATCTTTTTAACGATTTTAACTTGTAAAGTAAAACGCTTTAGTTTGCTAGCTTCACCTTTTTAGGTCAATGAAGATGGAAGTAAGCTGAGAGACTCAGATTCCTAGGCTATCTATTAAGTCTCTCAAGGCAAATTAAACAGAGTTGCATTGAGTAAAAGTACTCACCTTAAAGCACACTTACTGTAGATTAAGGTCTATTAACTGCTGAGTGCGCTTAGCCGCATCTTCTAATCCTAACTCTTGGTATGCTGCCAATTGAATGTTAAGAGATTTGATCGCAGCTTCAGTATCAGGGTAAGTTTTTTGTAACTCTTGTGTGCGGTTTATTGCGGCAATCCAAGCTTCTCGTCGAAGATAGAAATCTGCGGTAGCAAGATCATAGTTAGCTAGTCGGTTTTTTAAAGCAATCATACGTTTTTTCGCGTCTTCAGCATATGGGCTGCTAGGATACCTTTCCAGTAACTTTTTGAAATCAGAAAACGCTTTTTTAACTGGTTCTGGGTCTCGATCACTACGATCGACATTAAATAAATCGTGCATAAAGTTACGATCTTGTGCCATGTGAGTTAAGCCACGCATATATAACACCCAATCAAGTTTTTCATGAGTCGGATTTAAACGTGAGAATCGCTCAATCGTTGCCAAGCTAAGCGCTAAGTCATCATTTTTGTAATATGCATATATCAGGTCTAACTGGACTTGCTCTGAATAAGCACCAAACGGGTATCTGGAATCCAAGGCTTCAAGCTTATCGATTGCCGTTAGCCAGTTTCCGCTTTGCAAAGATACCTGAGCTTCTGAGTATAATTCTGAAGGTGGAATATCTGGAACAATCTCATCACTGCTCGAGCAGCCAACTAAAACAGATAATGCTAATAAACCAGATAAAGTATACTTTTTCATGTCAGGATTCGATTCCTTGAGATAAATATTTCTTTTGCTTCCGTTACTTTCTTGTCGGTAGCAGATACAATGGAGCAATATTCTTCCATACTAGTGGCAATTAGTCCCACAGTTTTTAAAAAAGTTCGATATGGCTCAGCAGATTGAATTAAACAATACAGTAAAAGATAGTCAATTAGGTCAGCGTCTTGACCAAGCGATTGCAGAAATATTCGCCGATTTTTCACGTTCTCGCCTTAAAGAATGGCTGAAGGATGGAAAAGTTCAGGTTAATGGAGAAGTAGTCACTAAACCTCGCACGAAAGTGATGGGGGGAGAAACTATAACACTTCAAGCCGAACTAGAAGATGAGGAGCGCTGGGAAGCGCAAGATATTTCATTGGATATCGTTTATGAAGACGATGACATTCTCATTATTAACAAACCACGTGATTTTGTAGTTCACCCAGGAGCAGGTACACCTGACGGTACAGTATTAAATGCATTATTACACCATTACCCAGATATAGCGGAGGTGCCTCGTGCTGGCATCGTTCATCGTCTTGATAAAAATACCACAGGACTGATGGTTGTTGCTAAAACCGTGCCTGCTCAGACTAGACTTGTCCGAGCACTGCAAAAGCGCAATATCACTCGAGAGTATGAAGCCATTGCTATTGGCCGTATGACAGCTGGAGGGCGAGTAGAACAGCCTATTGGGCGTCATTCAACAAAACGTACTTTGATGGCGGTTAGCCCCATGGGGAAGCTGGCAGTAACACATTATCGTGTTGCCGAGCACTTTCGTGAGCATACTCGTATCCGGTTAAGGCTAGAAACTGGGCGTACTCACCAGATTCGTGTTCATATGGCTTACCTTCAGCATCCATTGCTTGGAGACTCAGCGTATGGTGGCCGTGCTAGAATTCCGTCAGAGGCTTCTGATGAACTGGCGGATATGATACGTAAGTTCGACCGGCAAGCTCTGCATGCTGTGATGCTCAAATTTGAACATCCCATAACGGGAGAAGAACTGGAGTTTCATGCTCCTGTACCTCAAGATATGGTGTGTATGACAGACGCTTTACGGCAAGATGCTCAGGTTCATGGCATCGAGGATGAGTTTTAATATGGAAGTGATCATTCCCAATTGGCCTACACCTGCAAATGTAAGGGCTTTCTCGTCGACTCGAAGTCAAGGTTTTTCGAGTGGAGCGTATAGAGGGTTGAACCTAGGTGGGCATGTTGGGGATGATGACACTGATGTTAAAAATAATCGTCGTTGGTTGTTTGAGCAGTCCTCGATGCCAAGCGCTCCTATCTGGTTAAATCAAACACACTCAACAACAGTGATTGAGGTTGCAGAATCAAATGATGTCACGCTCAATGCTGATGGCTTGTTTACCCGAGAGGCGGGTGTAGTTTGCTCTGTAATGACAGCAGATTGCCTACCTGTATTACTGTCAAATGTTTCCGGTAGCCAAGTTGCTGCTGTACATGCAGGTTGGCGAGGTTTAGCAAGTGGAATTATTGAGCAAGCAGTAGAAAAATTTCAAGGTCAAGTAATGGCATGGATTGGTCCTGCTATTGGTTCGACAGCATTTGAAGTTGGCAAAGATGTCTATGAAGCATTTGTTTCAATAGACTCGTCTGCAGCAAATGCATTTAAGCGTATTGGAATGTCGGGAAAATGGCTAGCAGATATGAATATGCTAGCGACACAAAGGCTGAATAATGCTAGCGTTTTAGATGTTTATTATAGTGATATGTGCACATATGCTGATCCTGAACGTTTTTTCTCTTATCGCCGAGATGGCGCTACAGGCCGACAAGCAACTTTTATCTGGATAGAAAAGTAACGGTTTTGAATTACTGACCCTTGAAAGTCGCTGGTTGCGGAACCATCTATCATACTGACTAAAAGAGTTTTTCTTCGTTAAGGTTAGGAAGGTAGATATGCGTCTTGACAGGTTCACCAGCAAATTTCAAATCGCGATATCTGACGCACAATCATTGGCGTTAGGGCGTGATCATCAATATATCGAGCCAGTCCATCTCATGGTTGCTTTGATGGATCAAAATGGCAGTCCTATTCGTCCATTACTCACTATGCTTGATGTCGATGCCACTCACTTGAGATCTAAATTGAGTGAAATGCTTGATCGCTTACCTAAAGTCAGTGGTATTGGTGGCGATGTACAACTATCGAGCTCTATGGGTACTGTGTTCAACCTTTGCGATAAGGTCGCACAAAAACGCCAAGATGCTTATATTTCTTCAGAAGTTTTTCTTCTTGCCGCTGTTGCAGATAAAGGGCCTTTAGGAGAACTATTCAAGGAGTTGGGCTTAACCGAAGCAAAACTGAGTGCTGCTATAGATAAAATTCGTGGCGGCCAAACGGTCAATGACCCTAACGCAGAAGAACTTCGCCAGGCACTTGAAAAGTTTACTATTGACCTTACTGAGCGAGCTGAACAAGGTAAGTTAGATCCTGTTATTGGCCGAGATGATGAAATTCGCCGCACCATCCAAGTATTGCAAAGACGAACTAAAAATAACCCGGTAATCATTGGCGAGCCAGGTGTGGGTAAAACTGCAATTGTTGAGGGCTTGGCTCAGCGTATTATAAATAATGAGGTTCCAGAAGGCCTGCGAAATAAACGCGTTTTGTCTCTCGACATGGGGGCTTTGGTCGCTGGAGCTAAATATCGAGGGGAGTTTGAAGAGCGCCTTAAATCTGTTTTGAATGAACTGTCTAAAGAAGAAGGAAGCATAATCCTATTTATAGACGAGATTCATACTATGGTCGGTGCAGGCAAAGGTGAAGGTTCTATGGATGCAGGAAATATGCTTAAGCCTGCTTTAGCGAGGGGTGAGCTTCACTGTGTTGGTGCGACAACTTTGGATGAATATCGTCAATATATAGAAAAGGACCCTGCCCTTGAGCGCCGTTTCCAAAAGGTGTTAGTCGATGAACCTTCGGTGGAAGATACGGTCGCAATTTTACGCGGTCTTAAGGAGCGGTATGAGCTTCATCATCATGTGGAGATCACTGACCCAGCGATTGTTGCCGCTGCAAGTTTATCACATCGATATGTCTCCGATCGTCAGTTGCCAGATAAAGCCATAGATTTGATTGACGAGGCGGCATCAAGCATACGAATGCAAATTGATTCCAAACCTGAATCCTTGGATAAACTTGAACGTAAAATAGTACAGCTGAAAATAGAGCAGCAAGCTCTGACTAACGAACATGATGAAGCAAGTGAAAAACGTCTTTTCAACCTTAATGAAGAACTTCAGGATAAAGAGCGTGCTTTTGCTGAGTTAGAAGAAGTATGGAATGCCGAGAAAGCAGCCCTTTCCGGGACACAGCATATTAAAAGCGAACTAGAGCAAGCACGTATGGATATGGAATTTGCGCGTCGTGCTGGCGATCTTAATCGGATGTCTGAACTTCAGTATGGACGGATTCCAGAATTAGAAAAACAGTTGGATCTTGCTACCCAGGCTGAGATGCAGGAGATGACCTTACTACGTAATAAGGTGACAGATAACGAGATTGCTGAAGTACTATCTAAGCAGACGGGTATCCCTGTATCCAAGATGCTTGAAGCTGAAAAAGAAAAGCTGTTACGGATGGAAGAGGTTCTTCATGCTCGTGTTATCGGTCAAAAAGAAGCGGTAGAAATGGTTTCTAATGCCATTCGTCGCAGCAGGGCAGGTTTGTCAGATCCTAACAAGCCAATTGGCTCGTTTCTATTCCTAGGCCCAACTGGAGTAGGTAAAACAGAGCTTTGTAAGACTCTGGCCAACTTCTTATTTGACAGTGAAGATGCAATGGTGCGCATTGATATGTCAGAATTTATGGAAAAACATTCAGTGGCTAGGCTTGTAGGAGCTCCTCCAGGATATGTTGGGTATGAAGAAGGGGGATATATAACGGAAGCGGTAAGAAGAAAGCCATACTCGGTAATTTTGCTAGATGAAGTTGAGAAAGCTCACCCTGATGTATTTAACATACTACTGCAAGTGTTGGATGATGGAAGACTTACAGATGGACAAGGTCGAACAGTTGATTTTCGTAATACTGTTGTGATTATGACGTCAAACCTTGGTTCGGCAAAAATTCAAGAGAACTTTGGCACTGTTGATTATCAAGGCATGAAAGAGCAAGTCATGGAAGTGGTTAATACACATTTTCGTCCAGAGTTCCTTAACCGAATTGATGAAAGTGTCGTTTTCCACCCTCTTGCCCAAGAACATATTAAATCTATCGCATCGATTCAATTGAATAGACTTACCCAACGCATGGAAGATGGAGGGTATAAGTTACAAGTGACTGATAAGGCACTTGAATTTATTGCTCAAGCTGGATTTGACCCTGTGTTTGGAGCTAGACCATTAAAGCGCGCTATTCAACAGAGTGTCGAAAATCCTCTTGCCAAAGCAATACTGGCAGGGAAGGTGATACCGGATAAAGTAATTAAGTTATCGGTGAGTAAAGATCAAATTGTCGCTCAGCAATGACGTTATACTTAATTATAGAGGGCTGTTTAGCCCTCTAATCGTATACAACTTCTAAATTTAGACTGTTTTTTGAGCAAACGATACCTAAGGGAAGGTTTTTTACTAATTTTCCCTTGTGCTATCGAAATACTTCCCTATAATCCGCTCTCGTTGTCAGACATGAAGAGTTTGACATCACTGTGGCCATGAAGGTTACAGCAGTAACCTCAAGAGAAATAAAGAAAAGTGTTTGACACTATATTTTATATCGCTAGAATAGCCGCCTCTTCTTTGAGAGTTAACTAAACCAAAGAAGAATTGCTCTTTAACAATATAAACCTATCAATCTGTGTGGGCACTCGTTGATGATAATCCAACTTTTGGTTTTCACTTTTTTATAAAAGTAAAATCAAAAACTGATTCTTCGGAATCATTTGGTATCAATGAACTGAGTGACCAATACGAATAACGACTTTCTCTTGTAGAAAGGCATTATTTGGCACAGTCAATTCATTATCGTTCTGTTGGAACGATAATAGCTTTAGAATGACATGTTCATTTTCGAATGAATATTAGTTTTGAAGTCAGTATTCATTGAGCCCAATCCTATTTAGTTAGGAAATCAAAACTTTAAATTGAAGAGTTTGATCATGGCTCAGATTGAACGCTGGCGGCAGGCCTAACACATGCAAGTCGAGCGGAAACGAGAAGTAGCTTGCTA
>NZ_JAHKPM010000033.1 GCF_018860525.1 Vibrio hepatarius | reverse complement strand
CATTTCATTAGACCTGACCCTGTCGGGCCCCATTAATCCGATTCGGTTTTGCTTGAGTGTCGCTGTGTTAGCTACTGCATAGCAAGACGTTATGTGTTTCTCAGATGATGAGTATAAAAATGGAAGTTAAAGACTGGATAACAATTTTTTCTGTTCTAATTGTTGTTATTGGCTGGTTTGCCAATAACGAGTTTAATCGTAGGCATGAAATTGCAAAGAAGCGGCTAGACTATCGTTTAACTGCATTGAAATCATTCTTGCCTGTTTGGTTCGTGTTTCAAAAGCACTCTGCTCCCTTCGAGTCTGATGGTCAATTACTAGCTAAACTGGAAAATGCTAGGACTAATATAAATCTATACGGTAAGGAGGATGAAATCGATGCTATGGAATTATTCATCAGTCACATAGAGAAAGGTGATACTTCCTCAAGCAGAAAAAGCATTCATACTCTAGTGTTATTGATTAAAAATAGAATTAGAACAGAGCTCAAATTAAACACGTAACTAGTGTGGTGCTTGGTGTTCTATTTGGTGTTCGTACTTGTTATCGCCCTCTCGATAGGTGATCTATCATGTAATCGAACTACCAGATAGAACAACTTTAGTTGCAGCTAAAATCTGGGTCTTACTTACCCGATTGGAGTGCTTATTACCCATACAATCAATTTACGCAGATTGGCAACACTTGGTATTTTTGGTTTGAATCGATTTTAGTAACTACAGCACAATTGTTGAGGTAGGTGGCAGTGTTATTAACTATTTAACTAGGCGTTAGTTAACAAGAGGTAAATTTGAAGTACATAGAAAGAAAACTGATTTGGACATTGTTGGCTTTATCTACTTTTTTGCTGTTTAAATCTTCAGATGAGAATATAATTCCCTTAATTAAAGATACGGTAATAGATCCAGCCTTTTATCAATTTCCAAATGGGAACTCGATAATCTTCAACCTAAGTGTTGGTTACATAGTAAGTTTGATGTTTTACATTATAGTGGTAGTCATTCCTGAATATCGCGAAAAAAAAAGTCTAAAAAACGAACTGGGGCAGGCTGTTTCATTTGTATTTGAAGCTTTTTTTCATGAGAGGCATGATTTTGGAATTATGTTTCATTGGAGCAAGCATATTGTTCATTGCAAGCCGATAGACGAGCATTTAAAAGAAATAGATAAGTTTAAATCAGATGCAAGTTATGAACGTTTGAATGCAGCAAAAGCAAATATGCTTGTTCAATCAGTTCATGAAGTTCTTCCAACTTTTGAACAACTCGTACCTGTAGCTTTCCAAATTTCCCATCGCCATGCAATGCTTTGGCTAAGCATTACTAACTCATTACGCCAAATAGCATCATTATACGGAATCCCTGTAGACGAACGTGATTGGGGTATTTTAGATCTTAACTTAGGTGAATTTGTAGGATATGTAGGTGAATTTTACGAGGTTAACTAACAAACAATAAAGGAATCAACTTACTTTTCTCAATCTGACAGAACCCTTTTAGATGATCAGGTCTAACAAGGCTATGTCCAAACTTGCCCCAAAATATCGTTATATCCTTGTAGGCAGTTTTACCCGTCATAACATACAAAAGCTCCATAACTGCCAGAAGGAAAGACAAACCAATCGTTAAGGGAATAAAAATAAAATGGTATAGAGCGGTGCTTGCGAACTGAAAACGAGACAGTTCTACAACATCTGCGAACATAGAAACGCCTTCCCGCTGCTCAAACAGCGGGTTAGATAAAAAGGTCTAGTCGATGGGGGGTTATACTTTAGCGGGAGTTGAGTTAAATGGCTTGCGTAGCCAGTAGTCTAGGCTCACATATCGGCCACCGCCGTAGAAAAACAGTACCATCAACATAACAAAATAGGTTGCGGCAAACTCCATTCCATTATTTAGCATCACAGGATCACCAAGTTCTGTAATGTAGTTGTATCGACCGGGAAAGTTGCTCGCCAGCCACTCTATAAAACCATTCAAGCGCACTGTAGCTTCCATACTACCGGTAGCAATTGCATCCCAGCCATGTTTCCAATGCACCATAGCACTCGCAACGCTCATCATGAATATCATCGGAATTGCCATCACTCTGGTAAACAAACCAAGTGCAATACAAATACACCCTAGAACCTCAGTCGCAGCAGCAAGAAATGCAAGCAGTTCAGGGAAAGGAAGATTCAAGCCACCATCAGCAGCTGAAGCACCAAACCAAGCAACGGTACCCGAGAACCCAAGCACCTTAGAGCGCGCCCCGACAAAAATGACAGGAATAAGAAACAGGCGGATAGAAAGCAAAGCCAAAAAATCATACTTTTGGCATTTCTCCACAAAGCCGTCGAACCAGTTAAGAGCTGACTTAATCATAATTATTCTCCTATAAATTGGACCTTAAGAAGTCCTAATTCACCAAAATGTTGCACCCACTCAATTACACTAAAGCTGACATCATTCTGATTGACGGTTTGCTGCAGTTGAGCTGAAGTCAAATCAGGCTGATCTATGAGCATTTGAATCAAAGCAACATCTACGTCTCTCAGTCTTTGAGAGACAACATGATGATCTTGGTTACGAAATACGCCATAAAACACGAAATGACTATCGGAGGTTAAAAAAGTCACCGAATCTTGATGAAGTAAAAAAGGAACTTGAGTGAGTTTTAAGGTTGGGTTTACTTGCAGGCAGTCGTCTTCCACTACTTCTTTAGGCGTAAAATAGGACATCTTGCCGCTTATTGAGTCAATCTCCACGCAAAAAGTAACCCATTCATACTCGAGTAATGCCAGTTGTTGTGATGAGACAAAGTTAGTACTGTTACTTTTGTCTTTCTGCAAAAAATGAACAAACTCTGTCGCTATTTGGTGGAATTCAGCCTCAAAAGCGCCATGTTTAGTCACAAACCCATCGACCAAACCATCAAGCTTCTGGCGAGAAAATTGGGCATAAAACAGTGGAAATGTGGCATTCACTACGCTCAAAACATTATCGCGAATAAATTCGCTGTATCGACACAATATATTTTTCTCATTAGGAAAACGAATCATTGCTGAAAACGATTCAGTTTGCGTTTGCATTTGGTTAGGAGGGTTAAGCATTGATCAACTCCTTACAAAGACCTTCGAGCGTTTGGCCAAATTCAAGTATTTCACCGTGGGTACTACGCAGTTCTTCTACCAATACCAACAGAGGTGGCATGTTTTGATCGCGTTCCAATAGCAAAGGTTTACTACCATGGACACAATAGGTGTAACGAGCCAGATCTAATACTTGTTTAGAAACAGGGGTTCCATGCGTATCAAGCAAAAAGCCATCATTTTCTTTAAGATGCCCAGCAATGTGGTAATACCGAATGGCTTCACTGGGTAGCGAATTCAACATTTTGTAAGGGCAATAACTGTGGTTTTGGCTATTCACGAACACATTGTTGATATCAAGTAGTAACTCACATCCACTTCTGTCGCATATTTCAGCAATAAATTCACCCTCTGGGATCTCATTAGCGTAACTGTGATAGTAAGAGATATTTTCCAGTGCAAGTGGCCGTTGAATCAAATCTTGGACCCGCTGAATACGTTCAACTAGATAGGCAATATTGTCTTTGTGCCTTGGCACTGGCAGCAACTCATATAAATAACCTTGACTATCTTTTGAAAAACTCAGGTGTTCGCTGTAGATATCGATATTAAATTCATCGAGAAAACGAGCGACATCTTTTATAAAAGGTTTATTTAAAGGCTGACAATCACCGATAGACAAGCTAAGTCCATGTGCAACCAAAGGATGCTTTTGGGCAATATCTTGCAACTGTTCACGCTTTAAGCCGCCAATATTCATCCAGTTTTCTGGTGCCAGCTCAAGGAAATCAATATCAGGATGTTCAGGCAACTGACACAGCAAATCAATATGTTCGCTGCGTAGGCCAAGTCCTTTTGATGTATTGGTTATTGTCCGCATAAACCACCTGTGATTTTACTCTGAGTTAACTTGATAGTTTCAGCAGAAGGGTCAATCCCCTCCCCCGTCACACCACATTGGCCATCACGTGCACGCACTAATCTGCCTTGTGGATCGCTTTTCAACTCCTGCTTTTCAAAACGTTTTTCTGTGCCACATTTACCAGCAGCACACTTACCGCCATGTTCTGATTTCGAAGGTGCTTCAACTGGGGCTTCACTCGGAGAATCGGCAAAAACCATATTTGAGTTCAAAGTAATAACAGATGTCATTGCGATAGAAAGAGCGAGTTTATTGTTCATTAGACATCTCCTTAGCTGCGCTCATGGGGTAGCTCGATAAATCATGCCCAGCAATCACCTGACCTTTGTAGTACTGCTTAACTATCTTGATAGATTCAGGTTTGAGTTTCAGACCTAAGCCCATCCAATGATTGAGGACTAATAGTTTAGGATTTACTTGTGCGGCGATTTTGCCAACAACCGAAGGCTTGGCGTGCAGAAATGCTGACACTTCATCCGCATCTTCGTGTATTGCCAACGGCATAAGAAGAATGTCGGCACCTTGTGCAAACTCTACGAAATCTGGATTACTGCCATTTTGGTCAGCCGAAATCACCATCACACCATCTTCACTTTCAATACGGTAGGCTAAACAAGGCACATCACCATGCGGAATACCAAGTGCATAAATCGTTAAGCCATCTTGCTGATAAACCTGAGTACCTTGCGAAGAGGTGTATGGCACGTCTGTAATAGTGACAGGAAATAAGCCGTCGCTACCATCGAAAAGGCCATTGAGATAGGCATAGGCGCCCTTATCACCATCAAAAAGCGCTTTCATATACCCTGTTATACTAGGAAAAGCAGAACCTGCCTCAGGGCCAGCGATATCTAAAGGATCTTGGCGATCAAAAAAATAACCACCTTTAAGTAATGCTGGAACATCAGCAACGTGATCGGTGTGAAAATGGCTCAAACCGAGAAAATCGAGTTCTTCTAGTTTTCCGCCCGCCTGACCAAATCTGAGATAGACACCGCCACCTGCATCTATCATTACTCGTGACTTTCCTTTCCACCAAATAAGTTCCCCCGAAGAAGCGCGGAGATCATCAGAAATAGGTCCACCAGATCCAAGAAGTTGTAGAGTAAAATCTTTCTCTAATGGTTCGAGAGAGAGGGCATAGCTATTGACTGAACCAAGAGATAACCCCATAGCCAGTATTAATGCTTTTAAAGGCTGTTTCATATCAAATACCTGTGAGTAACAGTTTTATTTATCTTTTTTGGATGATTATCCAAAGCAGTGATGAGGGCAGGAAAAACGGCTTGTTTTTGATGTCCGTCAAAGTACTCAACTACGATATCTAATATTTAAAGTTAAATATATCTAGATATATTTAATTTGAGTTAAGATAAACTGAACAAGAAATCACTCAAAATTAATATACAAAGATGTTAACTGCATCTTGATATGAAACTGTTTACTTGGAATGGGGCCAAAGGTTTGCTCTCCACCTGTGGAAGAGTGGAAGTAAATCCATATTATCCTAGTTATAAAATCAATATAACCAATAACATAAAGGATAATACTACCATGAAGAAAACAGCGTTAGTTCTCTCCCTACTTGCCTCAAGTCAAGTTTGCTTTGCCAGTAATTCGCTTTATCAACCGAAAGATGAAAACACACCATCTATTGAATCCATTACGATGAGCTATGGCACTCCAATGAAAAAAGAGCTTGCTCTGAATGGCGCGACTTCTGGCCTGCCGAAAACCGCTTTTAATGGTGCAACCATGAAGCTTAATATGATTAGAGGCGTTGCGCCCTACTCTATCGAAGTAACAGAAGGTAATGTGGATATTAAAGAAGACGTCCTAACCATCAGAGAGAAAGGAAAAATCAAATTGCTCATCTCAGACTCTATAGGCTCAAGTTTCACTTATTCTTTTAATCCAAGTTTTTTCTCTACACCCGATGATCTGCTCAGAACCTTTTCTCAATCTGAGCAATATTGCAATAATATGGGTGGTAGCCTACCCAAAATTGAAGATATTGCTCTGGTTCCTACCGCCAGAATGTTCGGTTACTTATTTGCTGAGTGGGGAAGTTTTTCTTTAAATAAATCAGACTGGTACACACCTGATCAAGATATTTCTTATAAACTATTTAGAAACCAAGATGAATGGGGAAGCATGGGTTATCAAGGGCATATATCTGCTCATATGGATAATGGTCTAGTCTACCAAACGTTTGATGATGCGCTTATGAGAACCACATGTATTTTAAAATAAATACCACCTTTTAATTTAGGTTGCGGTAATGAAACTTAGTCCTCTTTTGTTTCCTTACCTGCAAAAAAGCCCACTATTAAAGTGGGCTTTTTCTATTTATCTTAGCTTTCACTAAGCTTCGTTTTCAGCAATCTTCGCATGAAGCTCTTGTACCGAAGTTACAGTAGCGCACGCATCAGCAGAATGTGACATACAAGTGGCAAATGCCGCATTGAGTGTTGTGGTGTAGTTCACCTTTTCTGCTAGAGCGCCACGGCGCAATACTTTAGAGTCTTCAATCGACTGACGACCTGCAGTCGTATTCACGATATAGGTATACTCGTTGTTCTTGATGCGGTCTAGGATGTGTGGACGACCTTCGTGTACCTTGTTAACAAGACGAGGATTGATCCCCGCTTCACCAAGAATAATCGCTGTACCATGCGTCGCATCTAGCTGGTAACCAAGTTTGGTTAGCTTAGATGCAAGGTCGACCACTCGTTGCTTGTCACCTTCGCGA
Organism: Vibrio hepatarius; assembly: GCF_018860525.1. Taxonomy (GTDB): domain Bacteria; phylum Pseudomonadota; class Gammaproteobacteria; order Enterobacterales; family Vibrionaceae; genus Vibrio; species Vibrio hepatarius_B. The sequence continues at coordinate 34,343 of NZ_JAHKPM010000033.1, read as the reverse complement.
ACAGATAAAAGCGCACGGCCACCTTCTGGGTAGACTTTGCCACAACCTAGTTCTGCTTTTGCGTAAGCTTCAGCAAACGTTGCCCCAACGCCCATCACCTCACCTGTAGAGCGCATTTCTGGGCCTAATAGTGGATCAACACCTGGGAACTTATTAAATGGCAATACAACTTCTTTTACTGAGTAATATGGCGGAATAATCTCTTTGAGAAAACCTTGTGATTCAAGTGATTGACCTGCCATAACTCGAGCTGCGATTTTCGCAAGAGGTGCGCCAGTTGCTTTTGATACAAAAGGAACAGTACGAGCAGCACGCGGGTTAACTTCAATCAGATAAACGTCGTTACCTTTAACCGCAAATTGCGTATTCATCAAGCCGCGTACACCTAGCTCAAAGGCTAGCTTTTCTACTTGCTCACGCATCTTATCTTGGATTTCCTGGCTTAATGTGTAAGCAGGAAGAGAACATGCTGAGTCACCAGAGTGAACACCCGCTTGCTCGATATGCTCCATGATACCGCCGATAACCACACGCTCACCATCGCAGATAGCATCAATATCGACTTCAGTTGCATCATCTAAGAATCGATCCAGCAACACTGGTGATTCATTTGATACACTAACGGCTTCGTTAAAGTAGCGACGTAAATCTTGCTCATCGTAAACGATTTCCATCGCACGGCCGCCCAATACGTATGAAGGACGAACTACCAGTGGAAAACCTATTTCCCTGGATTTCTCTACTGCTTGATCAAGGGCTGTTACTGTAGCGTTCTCTGGCTGTAACAACCCTAGGCGGTCAACAGCCGCCTGGAAGCGTTCACGATCTTCAGCGCGGTCAATCGCATCCGGGCTTGTCCCTATGATAGGAACACCAGCTGCTTCAAGTGCACGAGCTAGTTTCAAAGGTGTTTGCCCACCATATTGAACGATGACTCCTTTTGGCTTTTCAACTCGTACAATAGACAACACGTCTTCTAAAGTCACGGGCTCAAAGTAAAGGCGATCGGAAGTGTCATAGTCAGTTGAGACGGTTTCAGGGTTACAGTTAACCATAATAGTTTCATAACCGTCTTCACGTAGAGCAAGTGAAGCATGTACACAACAATAATCAAATTCGATACCTTGCCCAATCCGGTTTGGACCACCGCCCAGAACCATGATCTTGTCTTTATCTGTAGGCTGCGCTTCACACTCTTCATCGTAAGATGAGTACATGTAAGCGGTATCAGAAGAAAACTCAGCCGCACAAGTATCGACACGCTTGTAGACTGGGTGAATGTCATACTGGTCACGTAGACGACGGATTTCATTCTCAGATACACCAAGGATTGAAGACAGGCGCGCATCAGAGAAACCTTTCCGCTTCATCTTACGCAAAACATCTTGCGATAAACCAGCAAAGCCACCTGTTTTGACCTCATTTTCTAGATTAATAAGATCTTCAATTTGTACCAAGAACCATCGATCAATTTGAGTTAGGTTGAAGACACCATCGACTGACATACCAGCACGGAATGCATCTGCAATATACCAAATACGCTCAGCGCCGGCTTCTTTTAACTCATGACGAATTTTAGTGAGAGCATCTGGTGCATCTAGGTCCACCATTTCATCAAAGCCGTTCACACCAACTTCAAGGCCACGTAATGCTTTTTGCAGCGATTCTTGTTGGTTACGGCCTATAGCCATCACCTCACCCACTGATTTCATCTGAGTAGTAAGACGGTCATTTGCACCGGCAAATTTCTCGAAGTTAAAGCGAGGAATTTTAGTCACAACGTAATCAATGGTAGGCTCAAACGATGCTGGTGTCGCACCACCTGTAATATCATTTTGTAGCTCATCAAGAGTGAAACCTATCGCTAACTTAGCGGCAATTTTAGCAATTGGGAAACCTGTCGCTTTAGATGCAAGAGCAGAAGAACGAGACACTCGCGGGTTCATCTCGATAATAACCATACGGCCATCTTTCGGATTGATTCCAAACTGTACGTTTGAGCCGCCTGTTTCAACACCAATTTCACGCAATACTGCAAGCGAGGCATTACGCATTAACTGATATTCTTTATCCGTCAGAGTCTGCGCTGGAGCCACTGTAATAGAATCACCAGTATGAATACCCATTGGGTCGAAGTTCTCAATAGCACATACAATGATACAGTTATCCGCTTTATCGCGAACCACTTCCATCTCATACTCTTTCCAACCTATCAAAGATTCATCAATAAGAAGCTCATTAGTTGGGGAAAGATCTAGACCTCGGCGACAGATTTCTTCGAATTCTTCTTTATTATACGCAATACCACCGCCTGTTCCTCCCATAGTAAATGAGGGACGAATAATACATGGAAAGCCCACCATATCCAGGACACCATAAGCTTCTTCCATGTTCTTGGCAGTATCAGCCCGAGGACAATCAAGACCAATAGACTTCATCGCTTTATCAAAGCGAGAACGGTCTTCAGCTTTATCAATAGCATCTGCCGTTGCGCCTATCATTTCTACACCAAACTCTGCTAGTACCCCATGCTTTTCTAAATCAAGCGCGCAGTTAAGCGCCGTTTGGCCACCCATGGTGGGAAGTACTGCGTCTGGACGTTCTTTTTCGATGATCTTGCGTACCACTTCCCACTGAATGGGTTCAATGTAAGTGGCATCTGCCATTTCAGGGTCAGTCATGATTGTGGCTGGATTAGAGTTGACAAGAATAACTCGATAACCCTCTTCACGAAGCGCTTTACAAGCTTGAGCGCCAGAGTAGTCAAACTCACATGCCTGACCGATAACAATCGGGCCTGCACCAAGAATTAGAATACTTTTTAGATCAGTACGTTTTGGCATTCTCTACTACTCCAAATTAAGCGCTGTGTTGTTTGATAAGTTCGATAAAGTGATCAAAAAGCGGTGCTGCGTCGAGTGGACCAGGGCTCGCTTCCGGGTGACCTTGGAAACTAAATGCAGGCTTATCTGTACGATGAATACCTTGAAGAGAACCATCAAATAGTGATACATGTGTGGCACACAGATTCTCTGGTAAGCTAGCTTCATCAGCAGCAAAACCATGGTTTTGTGAAGTAATCATGACAACATTTCGGTCAAGATCTTTAACTGGGTGATTAGCACCGTGGTGACCAAACTTCATTTTGACTGTTTTAGCGCCTGATGCAATCGCCAATATTTGGTGACCTAAACAAATACCAAAAATTGGTAAGCCTTTGTCTAAGAATACTTTTGTTGCTTCAATGGCATAAGTACAAGGCTCAGGGTCGCCAGGACCATTTGATAAAAATACCCCATCTGGCTTAAGCGCTAACACTTCATCAGCACTCGTTTCAGCAGGAACAACCGTTAAGCGGCAGCCTCGGTCAACGAGCATGCGCAAGATATTTCGCTTTGCTCCGAAGTCATAGGCAACAACATGATATGGCAATTCGTTGCTATCTTGCGCTTCTGGAAGGCCACCTTCGAGCGTCCACGAACCTTGTTGCCATTGATACGCTTCTTTTGTAGTAACTTCTTTCGCAAGGTCCATTCCTTTTAAGCCAGGGAATTCTTTTGCTTTCGCCAAAGCCAAAGCTTGGTCTAGATTGGCACCCGCAACAATACAACCATTTTGCGCACCTTTCTCGCGTAGGATACGGGTCAATTTGCGCGTATCGATATCCGCAATACCAATGATGTTTTTTGACTTAAGGTAATCAGAAAGGGTCTGTTCACTACGGAAATTGGAAGCAATCAGAGGTAGGTCGCGAATCACAAGGCCTTGCGCATGTATGGAAGATGATTCTTCGTCTTCGGAGTTAATTCCGGTATTGCCTATGTGAGGGTATGTAAGAGTAATAATTTGCTGTGAATAGGAAGGATCAGTGAGAATTTCTTGGTACCCCGTCATCGAGGTATTAAAAACGACTTCACCAACCGATGAGCCATCTGCTCCAATTGAAATTCCATGGAACACTGTCCCATCTTCTAGGACTAACAGTGCTGATTTACTCAAGACAACCTCCAGAATAAAAATGCAAAAATAATAAATTAAACTGCAAATTCGTCTTCCTTAACACCTAACATGAGCGCTTTAAGGTTATATAGACAAATTGGCTGCATTCTAATGAGACTAATGAATTGTGTCAACAGGAGCATAAAAAATAGTTCAAACTTTAGAGCACTTAAAGCAATTAACTACTTATAATAGCCAAAATATTAGGTTTAACCTTGGAATTTGGCCCATATTATCCTAAATAAAAAAATAACCGCATATCTAATAGCAAAAAAAACCAACTCTAGATTATCAATGGCACGCAAACGATAAACAAGTAATGATTATGGTTATTTTTAAGCAGCTTAATAAAATTAACTTATTAACAACTCAAAACCAAAAGGAAAGCAATAAAGAAAAGGGCTTTAAGCTCAATATTTTTTTGAGCAGAAAAAAGAGAGGGCAAAAAAAGCGCCAAGCGAGCTTAGCGCATAGTTATTTATTTATAGAACATTCAGATCAAGCACATCCGTCATAGAGTATAAACCTGCAGGTTTATCCTTTAGCCATACTGCGGCCTTAACGGCACCATTGGCAAAGGTCATACGATCTGTCGCCTTGTGAGTAATCTCGACCCGTTCACCAATATCAGCAAACATTGCAGTGTGCTCCCCTACAATGTCCCCAGCACGGATGGTAGCAAAGCCGATTTCATCTTTAGTACGCTCACCTGTAATTCCTTCTCGGGCATAGACAGCAACATCACTCAGTTTATTACCCATAGCTCCAGCAATAGCTTCTCCCATGCTGATTGCTGTACCTGAAGGTGCATCAACTTTGTAACGATGGTGAGCTTCTACAACCTCGATATCACAATAGTCACCCATAACTTTTGCTGCTTTTTCAAGTAACTTGAAAACTAGGTTTACACCAACCGAATAGTTTGATGCCATCACAGCAGGTATTTTTTTCGCCGCTATTTCAATCAATTCACGTTCGTGCTCTGTAAAACCTGTTGTACCTATCACAATGCTTTTGCCATGCTGACGGCAAAGCTCAATATTTGCTAAGGTGCTTGCTGGCGCGGTAAAGTCGATGATGACGTCAAACTGATCAATCTGCTTACTAAGCTCATCTGTCAGTACTACATCAAACTTACCTTCACCGCAAAGTTCACCAATATCGACACCAACTAGAGATGACTCTGGCCTTTCAGAACCAGTACCAACATGGGCAAGTGGATTTTGATGGGTAGCTTTGACTAGGTTGCGACCCATACGTCCAGCCGCTCCTGCAATTGCAATACGTACCATTAACTTCTCCATTTTTTTCATTTTTATATTACTGAGCTAAAATTACCAACATTAAAGGTGACTGGCTATATGTTCAATAATGAAATTTTCCTACTTAACTCTAAGGCCGTTCCAATTTGACCCTGCACACTTTTGTTAACTTAATTGTTTAGGTAAATTCGCTAACCACTCGATCTACAATAGACCTATTTGCTTCAGGAAATTCATAGTCACTAAGTTCAGTAATTGATACCCATTTTCCCTGCTGTCCTTCTTTACCAAAAGGTTGTTTTTCAAAATCAGTCACTAGAATAAAATCAAAACTAAGTGATTTGTCAGGGTAATCATATTCAAGATGTTCAAACAAGCTCTGCTTTGTCACCTGAATACCTACTTCTTCATCTAGCTCTCGTATAATCGCTTGTACCGTGGTTTCTTGATCTTCGACTTTCCCACCCGGAAACTCCCAAAAGCCCCCTTTATGTTTATCTTCAGGTCGCTTGGTAATAAAGACTTCATTCATTTCGGTATTTAAAATGATAGCTGCAACAATATGGATACGCTTCACACAAACTTTCCTCAAAAAAAGAGCCGCTAGCGCGACTCTTAATGTTTATTATTTAGATCAGATTAACCACTAAGCTGACCATGGCATTGTTTATACTTTTTCCCACTACCACATGGGCAAGGCTCATTACGACCGACTTTGCGCTCCTCACGAACCATTGGCTGATGAGAGTCTTCATCTTGATCCTGATCAGAGAATGGATTACTTGCCGAAACATGTTGCGCTTGAGTACGTCTTGCGGCTTCTTCAGCTTGCGCTAAGCGCTGCGCTTCCATACGTTCAACTTCTTCTTGCTGTTGAACACGTACTTTAGACAAAATGGTAATAACATCAGTTTTTAATGCATCGAGTAAGCCTTCAAACAATTCAAATGACTCGCGCTTATATTCTTGTTTTGGGTTTTTCTGAGCATAACCACGCAAATGAATTCCCTGACGTAAGTGATCCATGGCAGCAAGGTGCTCTTTCCAGAGTGTATCAAGCGTTTGTAGCATGACTGACTTTTCAAAGTTACGTAGGACCTGTTCTCCAACGACTACTTCTTTTTCTTTATAAACAGCAGTGGATGTCTCTAGTATCTTTTCTCGCAAAGCTTCTTCATATAGTTTGTCATCATCTTCAAGCCACTGTTTAACTGGCACATTGAGATCAAAATCATTTTTCAAACGATCTTGAAGCCCTTCAACATCCCACATATCCTCTAAAGATTGAGGTGGGATATATTCATCAATTACGGCACTAACAACATCAGCTCGATTCTGCTCAATCATTTCACTGATATCGTCAACATTCATTAGCTCATCACGCAACTCATAAACGACTTTGCGTTGATCATTAGCAACATCGTCGTATTCAAGAAGCTGTTTACGGATATCGAAATTTCTACCTTCTACTTTACGCTGCGCTTTTTCAATTGAACGTGATAACATTTTAGATTCAATCGCTTCACCTTCTTCCATACCACTTTGGATAAGACTAGCCATACGGTCAGAGGTAAAAATACGCAGTAGAGAATCTTCCATAGAAAGATAAAAACGCGAAGAGCCCGCATCACCTTGACGACCAGAGCGACCCCGCAGCTGGTTATCAATACGGCGAGATTCGTGTCGCTCAGTACCAATAATGTGCAGACCACCTGCATCAAGAACTTTATCGTGAACTTCTTTCCAATCGGCTTTGATAACTTCAATTTGTTCTTGAGTTGGGCTATCTAAAGCATCTACTTTTGCCTGCCAGCTTCCACCCAGCACGATATCCGTACCACGACCAGCCATATTGGTAGCAATGGTAACGGCACCTGGTGTACCCGCTTGTGCAACAATTTCCGCTTCTCGCTCATGGAATTTAGCATTCAATACATTATGTTTAATATTGGCTTTTTTCAGCGCATTAGACAAAAGCTCGGATTTTTCAATTGAAACTGTACCAACCAATGAAGGCTGCCCTTCATCTACTCTCTGTTTAATATCTTCAATGATAGCTGCAAATTTTTCCGCCTCTGTGCGATACACCACATCAGGCATATCGTTACGGACCATAGGTTTATTAGTCGGTATAACAACAGTATCTAGACCATAAATAGACTGGAACTCAAAAGCTTCTGTATCTGCGGTTCCTGTCATACCAGAAAGCTTTTCATAGAGACGGAAAAAGTTCTGGAAGGTAATGGAGGCTAAAGTCTGATTTTCATTCTGGATCTTGACGCCTTCTTTAGCCTCCACCGCTTGATGAAGCCCTTCAGACCAACGACGTCCTGGCATTGTACGACCAGTATGCTCATCAACAATGACAACTTCGCCATCTTCATTGACGATATAATCGACGTTTATCTCAAACAGAACATGGGCTCGCAATGCCGCGTTAACATGATGAAGTAAACTGATATTGGTTGGGGAGTAAAGCGTATCCCCCTCTTCCATCAAGCCGTTTGTTATCATCAATTCTTCGACATGCTCTTGACCAGTTTCCGTCAAATGCACCTGCTTCGATTTCTCGTCAACAGTATAATGGCCATCACCGCGATATTCTTCAGAGTCTTCCTGATCTTGTTTTTTCAGGTTAGGTATTAACGTGTTAATACGCGTGTATAAATCAGAACTATCTTCAGCTGGCCCTGAAATAATTAAAGGGGTACGAGCTTCATCTATTAAGATGGAATCCACTTCATCCACAACAGCAAAAAATCGTTCACGCTGAACTCGATCTTCAGAGCGAAACGCCATATTGTCACGCAAATAATCGAATCCAAACTCATTATTAGTGCCGTAAAGTATATCAGTTAAGTAAGCCTGCTTTTTCTCTTGAGGAGGCATGTTAGGCACATTTACACCAACTGTCATACCTAGAAATTCAAACAAAGGACGGTTTGTTTCAGCATCGCGCGCAGCAAGATAGTCGTTCACTGTAACAACATGAACGCCTTTTCCAGCAAGGGCATTAAGATAAGCAGGAAGCGTTGCTGTTAGTGTTTTACCTTCCCCCGTACGCATCTCTGATATTTGACCAGCATTGAGTACCATTCCACCGATCAGCTGAACATCGAAATGACGCATCCCATATACGCGCTTGGAAGCTTCACGTACTGTAGCAAAAGCTTCAGGGAGTATGTCATCTAAGGTTTCACCTTGTTCAAAGCGCTGGCGAAACTCAACGGTTTTTGCTTTCAATTCTTCATCTGAAAGCGCTTCAAGCCCAGGTTCATAGTTATTTATTTCTTTTACAATTTTTCTAAGGCGACGTAACGTGCGGTCGTTGCGACTGCCAATTACCTTTGTCAGTAGCTTAGTTATCATTTGCTATGCATCTCTCTTTACTTAGATCGGGCCCGATCTATATTCTATGCCTTCAGTCTCTAACAGTTTTAAACTAAGAATACTGAGATAAATCACTTTACCCAGATATTGCGGTGAGAACGTTAGATTTCAAGGCGTAAGTGGCGCTTAGTTTAAGGAATTTTACCACCAAGAACCAATAACAAAGTTATTTGTTTGAAGCATTCTTTATTTTCACTAGTTATTTAGTCGATGTGTATACACTTTATGAACCCAAATCATCCAGTAAAGCTCATGAAAGTCAGATCCTAGGTGTAACATGCTCTAGTTATGACTTTTCAATAGAAGGGCAATATTTTGCCACAAACCGTACTAAAACAAAAAAACCAGGCAATTGCCTGGTTTATAGAAAGAGTTTGCTTCTACACAATGAGTGCATTCACATTGGCAAATGCAACAGGAGATGTGGATTCTTCTTCAAAGGTTACCCATTCCCATGCTTCTTGGTCTGCTAGAACAGAACGTAAAAGCTGGTTGTTCAACCCGTGGCCTGATTTAAACGCACGGAATTCACCAATAATTGGGTGACCACACATATATAAATCACCAATGGCATCAAGAACCTTGTGAGTAACGAATTCGTTATCAAAGCGAAGACCTTCCTCATTCAAAATACGATATTCATCCAGTACAATTGCGCAATCAAAGCTACCGCCCAAACATAGATTTTGCGACTGCAAGTATTCTATATCATGCATAAAACCAAAAGTTCGTGCTCGAGAAATATCTTTCACAAACCCTTGCGATGAAAAATCAAACAAAAGGTGTTGTTCATCAGATTCAATAGCGGGATGGTTAAACTCGATTTCAAAATCCATGCGAAAACCGTTATACGGCACAAATTCAGCCCATTTATCACCGTCTTCGAAGCGTACTGGTTTTTTAATGCGGATAAAGCGTTTAGCTACATTTTGCTCTTCAAGACCGGCTTGTTGAAGCAAAAATACGAATGGACTTGCGCTACCATCCATAATAGGAACTTCAGGTGCATCAACTTCAACAATAATGTTATCAATACCCATACCAGCAAGTGCAGCATTCAGGTGTTCAACCGTAGATATACGTATACCTTCATCGTTAACTAATGCGGTACATAGCATAGTATCACGAACGGATTGAGCATCAACGGGAAAATCGACAGGTGGATTAACATCTGTTCGACGGTATATAACGCCTGTGTTTGCAGCCGCTGGGCGAAGAGTCAACGTGACTTTACGTCCAGAGTGGAGACCCACTCCCGTTGTTTTCACTATTTCTTTCAGAGTACGTTGTCTGATCATCTGCTTGCCTCAGTACAAATTGCTACAAAACACGGTCAATAAGCAATATCGACCGTGGATCGTACCATAATTTTGAACAGTGTCAAATTATGTCTAGTTTAGTCAGCCTGACGACGTAAAAATGCTGGTATATCCAAGTACCCAGTATCCTTATCGGCTTTTGGAGCTGCACTTTGTTGGCCAGCACCGGAGCTTGAAGGAGCAGAACTTGTCGGCTGAGGAGTCACTTGTGTTTTCTCCTGCAAAGTTGGTGCCGGATTCTCTTCTGTTTTATTAACAGCTTGTTGATGAGCAGGCGAAACTGGTTGAGTTTGTGGCTGTGCGACGGGAGAAACTTTTGTTTTTCCTCCGGCAACTAAAGTGATATCAGGCTTCTTTTCAGTACCTATACCAGTAGCAACAACAGTCACACGAATTTCATCAGCCATATCAGGGTCTAACGAAGTACCAATAACAACTGTAGCATTATCTGAAGCAAATGCTTTGACTGTATTACCAACCGTTTCAAACTCATCCAGACGCATATCAAGACCAGCTGTAATATTAACCAGAACACCGCGAGCACCAGCAAGATCGATATCTTCAAGCAGAGGACTTGAGATTGCCATCTCAGCCGCTTCCTCAGCACGATCTTCACCTTTGGCAACACCGCTTCCCATCATGGCATGACCCATTTCTGACATCACAGTACGAACATCCGCAAAGTCAACGTTAATCATACCTGGACGAGTAATAAGTTCCGCAATACCTTGTACTGCATTCTTAAGTACGTCATTCGCGCTGGCAAAAGCTTCTAATAAAGTAATCCCTCTCCCTAGCACTTTAAGCAGTTTTTCGTTAGGAATCGTAATTAAGGAATCAACCTGTTTCGATAATTCTTCAATTCCTTGCTCTGCAAATGCTAAGCGCTTCTTACCTTCGAAGCTAAATGGTTTAGTCACAACGGCTACCGTCAATATACCCAGTTCTTTTGCAACTTCTGCAATTACCGGAGCAGCACCTGTTCCTGTTCCACCACCCATACCAGCTGCGATAAATACCATATCGGCACCTTCGAGCTCTTCTTTAATTCTATCGCGATCTTCGAGAGCAGCATCACGCCCAACTTGAGGGTTAGCTCCAGCTCCAAGACCTTTTGTCATATCACCACCAATCTGGATAACGCTATTCACGCTTGTTTTACGAAGCGCTTGCGCATCTGTATTGATGCTAATGAATTCCACGCCTTCGATGGATTCACGTACCATGTGTTCGACAGCATTGCCGCCGCCGCCACCAACCCCAACGACTTTGATTACCGCGTCATCAGACATTTCCATCATCGGTTCAAACATGTGTTATCTCCGTTTATCCTGCTACTCAGGTTAAAATTCTTTTTGTATCCAGTTACGCAAGCGTCCAAATAATGTTGTTACAGACTGGCGTTTTGGCTCAGTATACTCTGTATCCTCATTAATTTGGCTATCTCTTGCATAATGGAGTAAACCCACAGCCGTTGAATGATACGGCTCTTTTACATAATCTGTCAGCCCACTCACTTCAAGAGGCTTTCCTACTCTTACTTGATTGCGGAATACGCGTTCAGCGCATTCTACTAATCCTTGAATCTGTGCAGCCCCACCAGTCAGAACGACACCTGCTGCTAGATGATGTTTAATTCCTTCTTCTCGCAACGCATCCTGAACTGTATCAATAGTCTGATTCACTAGCCCCATCAATTCAGTATAACGGGGCTCAACCACTTCAGACAAAGTCTGTCTTTGTAAACTACGCGAAGGTCGGCCTCCGACGCTAGGTACATTAACGGTATCATCTTTACTTACTAGCTCACTGAGTGCACAACCATATTTTACTTTTATTTCTTCAGCGTCACTGACAGGTGTACCAAATGCAAATGCAATATCACTGGTGACCGCATTACCTGCATAAGAAAATACCTCGGTATGCCTCAAAGCGCCACCAGTCCAAATAGAGACATCCATAGTGCCTGCACCAATATCAACAACACAAACGCCTAGCTCACGTTCATCTTCAGTGATCACTGCAGTACTTGCAGCCAGACCAGAATACACTAAGTGTTCAACTCTGAGTCCACAACGTTCAACGGCCTTAATAATATTCCGTGCCATATCATTATGGCAGGATATCAAGTGCACACTAACTTCCATCCGTACTCCTGATAACCCTAGCGGATTTTTTATCCCCTCTTGGTAATCAATGGTAAATTCTTGAGGAATTACATGCAGAATGCGTTGTTCGTCACCTATTTTGATGGATTTAGCAGTATGGATAGCGCGATCCATATCCTCTTGGGAAACCTCTTCATCTGAAATGGTTCCCATGCCTTTTTCTATTCGACTGGCGATATGTCGACCAGAAATCGAAATAAAAACATTACTAATCTGACATTCAGCCATGAGCTCGGCCTGATCAACAGCACGCTGGACAGACTTAACGACGGACTCCAAGTCGTTAACTCCACCTTTATCCATCCCACGGGAGGGGCTGCTACCAGCACCAATGATATTTATTTGACCATCAGGCAGTACTTCGCCAACCAGAGCCGATACGGTTGCAGTGCCTATGTCAAGACCAACAATAATGTTGTCATCAGCGGTCTTTGTCATCTGTGCTCTCTTGTTCTAACTCTTGTCCGGGAAACCAACCTACAGAAGCTCCCGTATCATACCTGAGGTCAATATAGCTGACTCTCTGTGAATCGCTACCTAAGTTTTTGTATAACGAGAGAAATCGCTCGACCCTCTCGTATAAATATTCTTTACCTAATTCAAGCCTAATACCATTATCAAGAATAATCTGCCAAGCTCGACGTTCATTTAGCAACAAAGAAGAAATCTTAAGATTTAATGCAGCAAATTTGGGACTCACCTCTCGCCACACTTCCAATACTTCTTGGCTACTTCCTAAAGGTCCGTATAGTTTGACACGTTGCTCACTCAATCTATCAATATCACCATTAAAAATGTTACCTTGATGGTTAAGTAACTCTGTACCATTCCAGAGAGCCACCGCAATATATTCCGTCAAAAACACTTTAACTGTGTCAGGCCACTGTTTTCTTATAGAAGCATGAGCGACCCAAGGTATAGCTTCAACCGTATCTTGTAATACTTTAACATCTTGTGACATAAACGTACCAACATGCGGCAAAGTCGCAAAAGCACGTTGGACATCTAGAGATGTTACATATTTCAACTGCCCTTCCAATATAATATTCGATAGGGGTAGTCGCTTATCGTCCCACATCCAAGATATCGTGGAATAGAGGATTGAACTAATCAACAGCAATACAAGTAATAAAAAAAGCCCACCAATACTATGCTTTCTTACTATCGGGTGATCGGTTAGGCGACGGCCCTCTATTTGCGCACTTACGTCTAAGTCCGTTGCCATTCAATCGCGACCTTATTCCTTACCTGTTTTATAGTACTTATATTAACCTTTGGATTATACTGGTGTCATGTAAAGTATCAAACATTGAAATTGAGAAATAACACTTTAATTCTATAATTTGTCTCAAATATTAGAAATTTCACTTTTTCAATCACCGGAACGCATTTTCTCTAAGCTTAATTCATACATGGCTAATTGCTTTGCTACCTTGCCAATATCTCCAGCACCTTGCGTTAACACCAAGTCACCATCTTGCAAAACATTTGCTAAAACTGATGGTAATGCACTGATCTCAGAAACAAAAATGGGGTCTAGCTTTCCCCGGCTACGAATAGTCCGGCACAATGAGCGGCCATCTGCTCCTGCTATCGGCTTTTCACCTGCTGAGTACACATCTAGCATGAGTAAGACATCAACTTGCTCAAGTACATTGGCAAAATCATCATAAAGATCCCGTGTACGGCTATAACGGTGTGGTTGGAAGATCATCACCAAACGTTTTTCCTTCCAACCATTGCGAGCTGCGTGAATTGTCACATCCACTTCTGTTGGATGATGGCCATAATCGTCCACCAACATAACATGACCACTGCCCGTCTCAAATTCACCTAAGTGCTCAAACCGCCGTCCAGTTCCTTGCGTTGATGCCATAGCACGTAAAATCGCATCATCGTTTATGTCGTCTTCAGTTGCGACTGCAATTGCCGCCGCGGCATTAAGAGCATTGTGCCGCCCAGGGATATTCAGAGTAATCTCTAAATTTTCATGACCATTACGCACTACAGTGAATTTACCTTGTTGGCCGTGCTGGCTATAATTTTCAATACGAACATCAGCCTGCTCATCAAAACCATAGGTAATCACTTGACGACTAATACTTGGGATTAATTCTCGTACTACTGGGTCATCGATACAAACAATAGCCTGCCCATAAAAAGGCAAGTTATGTAAGAAATCAATAAAGGTCTGTTTTAGTGTCTCGAAATCGCCACCATAAGTATCCATATGGTCAGATTCAATATTGGTAACAATACTGACCATAGGCTGTAAATACAGAAAAGAAGCATCACTCTCATCAGCTTCTGCAATCAAGATACGACTTGATCCCAAACGCGCATTAGCACCAACACTTTTAACTAAACCACCATTAACAAATGTTGGGTCTAAGCCTGCTTCTGAGTATATCTGGGTCACTAAAGCTGTTGTAGTTGTCTTACCGTGCGTTCCAGCCACTGCAATTCCATGCCGAAAACGCATTAGTTCTGCAAGCATTTCAGCACGACGTACTATAGGAATCCTAGCCGCGCGCGCAGCTAAAATTTCAGGGTTTTCTTCACTCACAGCAGTCGATACCACCACCACACTGGCTGTCTGGATGTTGGATTCACTATGACCAATAAAGATCTTTGCCCCTTTTTGGGTCAAACGTTCAGTTACTTGATTATCCGCAAGGTCAGAGCCTGAGATCTGGTAGCCTTCATTAAGCAAAACTTCTGCAATACCACTCATTCCTGCACCACCGATACCAATAAAATGGATACATTTTACACGGCGCATTTCCGGTACCATGGCACGAATGTGCGCTAAGTCTTGAGTATGTTGAATTGTCATGGATATTTCTCGTTAATTTGTTAGAGCAATAATGGCTTCAGCCACTTTGTTATCTGCATCTAACCTAGCAGTTGAACGTGCTCGGTTTGCCATTTCAAGCAGGCGTTGGCGATCAAGTTGTTGTATTTGCTGAGTGAGTTTATCAACTGTCAACTCTGGCTGCTCTATCATCTTAGCCGCACCACACTCAACCAAGTGATCGGCATTTAAAGCCTGCTGTCTATCTTTATGCATAAAAGGAATAAATACAGCTCCGAGCCCTGCTGCTGCCACTTCAGAGACAGTCAAAGCACCAGAACGACAAATAAGTATATCAGCCCATGCGTATGCACCAGCCACATCATCAATAAATTCTACAACATCAAAATGTTCAATTTGGTATTGCTGGTATAAAGATGCCACTTCCACCTGACGGTTTTTTCCTGCCTGATGACGTATTTCGTATCCCATACTTAATCTTGCCATGACTTCTGGCATAATGCGATTTAGAATTTGTGCGCCTTGACTTCCACCCATGACCAAGATGCGGATATTACCTTTACGCTCAGCCATCCTTTGATCTGGAGAACTAAGAGCAACAACATCTTCACGTACTGGATTTCCCACAACTTCTGCATTTGGGAAAGCGCCAGGAAAAGCCTGAAATACCTTAGATGCAATCCGAGATAAACACTGATTAGTTAGCCCAGCGACCGCATTCTGTTCGTGTAACACGACAGGGACACCTAATATTCTAGCGGCAACACCACCTGGTCCACTGACATAACCTCCCATGCCAAGAACAACATCAGGCCGCCAAGATTTAATGTGCCTTCTCGCTTGGAAAATAGCATTGATAATCTGAAAAGGTGCTTGAATTAAACGTAGTATTCCCTGTCCACGTAGCCCTTTGACTTTAATAAAATCGATTTCAATTCCATGTTTGGGAACCAGTTCAGCCTCCATTCTATCAGCCGTTCCAAGCCAGCGAATATCCCAGCCATGCTGTTGCAGCTTTTTGGCAACGGCTAAACCAGGAAAGACATGTCCTCCAGTACCGCCCGCCATTACCATTAATCGTTTATTTTTTTTCATCATTTTCTTTCTTTTTAGGTAATTGACTTAAGACGCGAACGCGACATTCAAAATCGATTCGTAATAATATGCTCACAGCAACCGTCATGATAATCAAACTAGAGCCACCATAACTGATCAAAGGCAAAGTCAAACCTTTAGTTGGAACCATACCAGCAGCAGCTCCCACATTTACCAAAGTTTGAAAAGCAAACCAAATTCCTATTCCAAATGCTAAATAGCCACCAAACAGTAAATCATTATCAAATGCTTTTCGCCCAATCAAAGCCGCTTTTATCACCAGGCTAAAAATCAGAATAAGAACCAATACAACACCTATAAAACCTAACTCTTCTGCAAGTACCGCAAAGACAAAATCAGTGTGAGCTTCAGGTAAATATTCAAGCTTTTGAATTGAGTTCCCTAAGCCCTGACCTAGCCATTCACCTCGACCAAATGCCATTAAAGATTGCGTTAACTGGTAACCACTGCCAAATGGATCTTCCCAAGGATCGAGAAAAGAGGTCACACGTCTTACTCGATATGGTTCAAGTAGTATCAGAGCGACAACTGATAAAATTCCCACCACCATGAGTGCCAAAAATTGACTTAATTTAGCCCCCGCAATAAACAGCATTCCAAACAAGGTTACTAGCATCACAATCACCGTTCCCAAGTCAGGTTGCAGTAAGAGTAAACTAGCTAAAGTACCGAAGATGATAATAGGTTTAATAAAACCACCAAAGAAACTTGACCTGACTTCATGATGTTTACGGACCAAATAACCAGACATAAAAATAAATAACGATAATTTAGCAACTTCTGCAGGTTGCAAATTAAATAAACCTAAGGGTATCCATCGAGACGCACCATTCACCGACTTTCCAGCGACTAATACTACGACCAGAAGAAAAAAAGATAATCCTAATAATATCGAACCATACTGCGACCATTTGCGCAGAGGGACTTGAAGTATAATACTGGCTGTAGACAAAGCTAACAAAAGAAATATTGCATGGCGAAACATGAAGTGAAATGGTTGGTCTGTAAGACGTGAACTAATTGGAAATGAAGCCGAGGTCACCATCACTAAACCAGTTAGCATAAGCCCCAAAGCAATCCACACCAACTGACGATCAAACAAGACTTCAGGAGAAGACATTATCATCCAGCGTCTAATATTTGCTAACGAATCTCGTATTTGCATTATGATGGCTTACACTAAGCGTACTGTCTGACTAACGCAGTAAATACCTCACCACGCACCATAAAATTATTAAATTGATCGAAGCTCGCACAAGCAGGTGATAACATCACCATATCGCCACTCTCAACTCTATGACTAACCCACTCTACGATGTCTTCTAATGTTGAAAAATACTTTGAATTTTGGGTTAGATGCATAAAACGGCGGCCATCTTGTCCAAAACAACACAGCTGAACATCCAAAGTTTGCAATACCAACTGGAGTTCAGAAAAGTCTGCGCCTTTACCATCCCCACCAACTAACAGATATAACTTACCGGAAAGAGACAATCCTGATAGAGCCGCTAAAGTACTCGCTACATTTGTTGCTTTGGAATCATTAACCCACTTAACGCCTTTTTTACAGGAGATAACCTGACACCTATGGGTCAGCCCTGTATAGTTTTTTAGTGAATCAAGTCCAGCAGTCACATTCACACCAGCTTCACCTAGCAATGCCAATACCACAAGTGTATTTGCTACATTATGCCTACCAACTAAACTCAATTCATCCGCTGCAAGAAGTTGATGCTCACCATGGTATAAGAATTCTTTTCCATCTATCGATTTAACATAGAACTCTGTTTTTTTCACCAAACTAAACTCGATCAACCGTAGCTCTTCTTTGTCAGGGTAAGTCGCTAGATCGTCGGCATTAACTAGACCAGCCTGAGCATGTTTAAAAATTCGAAGCTTGGCCTGTCGATAAGCCTCCATATCTGGATATCGGTCCATATGATCTTCTGATAGATTCAGAAAAGCTGCAGCAACCAATGAAAGACTAGACGTCGTCTCTAGTTGAAAGCTTGAAAGCTCTAAAATATAGAGGTCAGCATCTTGGTTAAATAAATCAAGTGCAGGAACACCTATATTGCCTCCAATAGCGGTCTTAACACCGGAGGCATTTGATACCACACCAGCAAGATCAGTGACGGTACTCTTACCATTTGATCCTGTGATAGCGAGAACTGGTTTATCTACTTGCCAAGCAAAAAGTTCGATATCTCCAACAACGGGGATACCCAACTGAATTGCTCGTTGAATCTCTGGTGTTTTAAGGGCAATCCCAGGATTAATCACAACAAGATCCACATCGGCCAACCAGTCATCTGGCCAACCGCCGCAATATAAATCTACCCCTTTAGGCAATGCCTCAACACCTGGTGGCTGCATGCGGGTATCGATTACTCGAACTGTCAAGCCATAAGGTAGCTTTGATAAATGCTTCACCACAGAGAGACCGGTAATTCCAAGCCCTACAACAACAACACTATCAATATTTCGCCAAGGTTCAAAAGTCAAACTCTACTTCCTTAACGTATTTTCAGTGTCGCTAAACCAACGAGTACTAGTACCATTGAGATGACCCAAAAACGCACAATAACGCGGGGCTCTGGCCAACCTTTTAATTCATAGTGATGGTGAATTGGAGCCATCCGAAAAATGCGCTGGCCTCTTAGTTTATATGAGCCGACTTGGAGAATCACAGATAAAGTCTCCATGACAAATACGCCTCCCATAATGACAAGAACAAACTCTTGACGTACGAGTACCGCTATAGTCCCAAGAGCTCCACCAAGAGCAAGTGAGCCTACATCCCCCATGAAAACCTGTGCCGGATAAGTGTTAAACCATAAAAACCCTAAGCCAGCACCGACCATTGCGGTACAAACAACTACCAGTTCAGAAGCTAGAGGTACATAAGGAATATGTAAATAGTTCGCAAAGTTAACGTTACCTGTTGCCCAAGCAATCGCGGCAAAACCTGCAGAAACAAGTACTGTTGGCATAATGGCTAACCCATCCAAACCATCGGTAAGGTTAACCGCATTACTTGTTCCAACAATAACAAAATAGCTGAGCACTATATAGAAAAGGCCAAGCTGAGGCATAACATCCTTGAAGAAAGGGACGACTAGCTGAGTTGCTGTCGTATCCTTGCCATAAGCATACAAAGCAAACGAAACCACTAAAGCTATTGCAGACTGCCAAAAATATTTCCAGCGAGCAATAAGGCCATCAGTATCTTTGTTCACAACTTTACGGTAGTCATCAACAAAACCCACCACACCATAGCCAGCTAGAACGGCCAATACCGCCCAAACATACGGATTGGACAAATCAGCCCAAACAAGAACTGTCGTAATAATTGCCGTTAAAATCATTAGCCCTCCCATAGTTGGAGTGCCACGTTTGCTAAAATGAGATTCCGGCCCTTCCTCTCGAACTACTTGACCAATTTGAAGCATCTGCAATCGCTTGATAAGGCGAGGGCCCATCCATAGAGATAGACCCAAAGCGGTCAAAACACTCACGATGGCTCGAAAAGACAAATATTCAAATAGGCGGAAGAATGAAAAGTATGGCTGTAGAAGCTCTGCAAGCCAAATAATCATGTATACATCTCCTTCATCGCAGCGACAATTTTACTCATTCCAGCACTGTTTGCCCCTTTAACCAATAATGTTTGAGGGCCGCGATGCTGGACAATGTGCTGCTTAATAAACTCAATCATGCTTTCATGAGTATCAAAATGCTTACCGTAGCAAACGTCGCTAATTGCTATGCCATCTGCTCCATAAGTAAGCACATATTCAAATTTAAATGGGGCCGCATGTTCACCGACTTGGCGGTGAAGTGCAAGACTTTCCTTACCCAATTCAGCCATATTGCCCAAAATAAGCCAACGTATACCATCAAACCCATTCAGTAGATCTGCAGCCGCTTTCATAGCGGGAACACTGGCATTATAACTATCATCTATCAGCTTAATATTCTCACTAAGCTCGATACTTTCCACTCTTCCTTTTACTTTAGATAAAGCCTCCAAACCCAAAGCAATCATTTCTGATGATGCACCCAACTCGACTGAAAGCGCTGTTGCCGCAAGCGCATTTGCGACATTATGCTGCCCAATGATCCCTAAAGACACATCAAAGCTGGTTTGAGGAGTATCAATGGTAAAAGAAGTCATACCATTGATGTTTATTGTTAGATTACGTGCTTTATATTGTGCACTGTTATCAGAGAGTGAAAATGTCTTCACTGTTTTGTCAGACAATATACTTTGCCATAGCTTACCACCATGACTATCCAAATTAACGATAGCCACTGCGCCAGATTTTAGTCCCTGATAGATTTCTCCCTTCGCTTTCTTAACCCCTTCCATAGAACCAAAGCCTTCCAAGTGGGCCGCTTCTACATTATTGACTAGGGCAACATCCGGTCTTACCAATTGAGTGGTATATGCAATTTCACCAATATGATTGGCACCCAATTCGATAACAGCACAGTCATCTTCTGGTTGAGAGCGCAGTAAAGTCAGCGGTACTCCAATATCATTATTGAAATTACCCGAGGTATAAAGTACCCGCCCTTGCTGAGACATGATACTGGCCACCATTTCCTTGACTGTTGTTTTACCACAGCTCCCTGTGATAGCAACCGTCGGAGTCTGACACACTTGATGAACAAATTGACCTAATTTACCCAATGCAGTTTTGGTATCCTTCACCAATAACTGAGGAACTTGAATATCAATACGATGATTGACTAGCAAAGCTATGGCACCAGATGATACCGCCTGATGTACAAAATCATGGGCGTCAAATCGTTCTCCGACCAAAGCAACAAACAGAGAATCTGTCTCTATAGTTCTAGTGTCCGTTGATATATGTTGAATCACAGTATCATCACCTACCAGCTCAGCATCAATTACTTCTACTAATTGCGTCAGAGTGAAAGGGATCATAAGGTTAGCTCCAAAAGTTGTAAGGCCGATTCTCGATCAGAATAATGAAGCTTTTTGTTGCCGCTAATCTGGTAATCTTCATGGCCTTTGCCTGCTAATAAGATTATATCGTCAGCATGACTATGCTGCAGAGCATGAGCTAAAGCTTGATAACGATCATGTTCCACTATCGCTTTTGTGGGAAATCTCATTCCGGCCAACATATCTTGCATAATTTCTGCAGGTGATTCGCTACGAGGGTTATCATCAGTTAAAATGATTTTATCCGCGAGTAGCTCACTGATAGATGCCATCATAGGGCGTTTTCCCTTATCTCGATCACCTCCGCAACCAAAAATCACCCATAATTTTCCTTTGCAATGATTCTTAAGAGCTAAAAGTGCTTTCTCCAATGCATCAGGAGTATGAGCGTAATCGACCACTACTTTAGCTTTGCCTATCGCTTGAAATAACTCCATCCGGCCCAAAACTGATGTCAACTTACTGGCAGTATCTATTAAGGTGTTTTTATCAAACCCGAGAGATAGAATGGTTGCCAGAGCCACCAATACGTTACAGGCATTAAATTGACCAATTAAAGGAACCGTGAAATAACCACTGCCAAACTGGCCTGAAAAGGTCAATTCAATCCCAACTTCAGAATACGCTACCTTAGTAGCAAACACTCCCTGACCATTTGTAATTGGCGACAAGGAAACTGGGATACAATCCTCCATTTCCTTAGCCCAAGAAGCACCAACAGAGTCATCAATATTGATTACAGCACGAGCACAATGATGATCAGTAAAAAGTGAGCGTTTAGCCAAGGCGTATTGCCCCATAGTGCCATGATAATCTAGATGATCACGGCTTAAATTAGAAAATACACCCACGGCAAAACGTTGAGCTTTAACCCTGCCTTGTGCCAAGCCATGAGACGACACCTCCATTGCTGTGTATTGGGCACCCTGATGCTCTAGATCAAACAGAGTATGTTGAATGTCCACAGCATTCCCAGTAGTATTGACGGCTGGTTTTAGAGCCTCAAGAAACCCATTCCCAGTGGTACCAAGTACTGCTGATTTTTGACCTAAAAGATCTAACCACTGGGCTATCAATTGAGTGATAGTGGTTTTACCATTGGTACCTGTCACCGCGATCAAACGATTACTCTTAAGTGGCATCAACTGTTTAGCCATATGAGAAAGGTGCTTATTCAAACCCTCAACATACACCACCGGCACATTTTCCCGCCATTCCAATTGACCATGGTTACTTGAGTCTTCAGCTTCAGCGATAATCGCATTTGCCCCGTGAGTAATTGCTGAATCGATAAATTGCCGTCCATCAACAACATGCCCCTTAATCGCCACAAAAGTATATCCAGGTTTAATCTGCCGGCTATCTAGCTCAAGCTGTTCAACTATAAAATCCAATTTTTTCTCAGCAGAAAAATCTAACCAAGGCGCAAGTAGCTCAATTAGAGTAAGTGATTTAGCCATCTCGTTTCTCTATTAATCTTTCTTAAATCTATTTTCATCAGGGGCAATGTTAAGAATTTGCAATGTACCCTTTAGGATTTCAGCAAATACAGGTCCAGCCACCGATCCACCATAATAGTTATCACCTTGAGGCTCATTAACAACCACGACAACCGCTATTTGGGGATTACTGACAGGTGCAATGCCTGCAGTATAAGCAAAATACTCATCTCCATATCCCCCTGCAATTGCTTTTATTGAGGTCCCAGTTTTTGCTGCCACTCTATAGCCTGGGACTGCCGCCTTCGTAGCGGTTCCTCCCAGTTGAGTCACTGACTCAAGCATATCTAACACTAAATCGGCATTTTCTTTATCAATCACCTGACGTGATAAGTCTTGTTGATTACTTTCAATAATATGAATAGGCTGGTATTTCCCATGATTACCTAAGGTCGCGTATGCATGAGCTAATTGTAGAGGGGTAATTGCTAACCCATAGCCATATGACAGAGTGGCAATTTCAAACTTAGACCAGCGACGTCGGTTAGGGAAAATGCCCTGCGTTTCTCCCACAAGATTAAGTCCTGACAATTCCCCAAACCCTACCGAGCTATACATTCCAAGCAAAGCTTCGAGAGGCATATCCAAAGCTAACTTAGCAACCCCAACATTACTGGATTTTTTCAATATAGTGCGTAAATCTGCTTTACCTACTTTAGAAACATCACGCACCTTTTGCCCACCAATAGGCATAATACCGTTACCTGTATCAATAACGGTATCTTTAGTGGCAATACCATTTTCAAGTGCTGCTAAAACGACAAAAGGCTTAACGGTTGATCCAGGTTCAAATGCATCGGTTATTGCACGGTTTCGCATCTTTGCAGACTGAAGTTCAGAGCGATTATTGGGGTTATATGAGGGGGCGTTAACCATAGCTAATACTGCACCAGTATTCACATCTAGGATAACTGCTGTAGCGGATGTAGCTCGATAATCCGCAACTGCCTGCTTAATCGAGCGATAGGCAATGGCTTGAATTCTTTGGTCAATGGTCAATTCAAGATGCTTACCTTGCTCTCGTTCTTCAAGAGAAATATTCTCAACAACTCGACCATACCTGTCTTTACGGATAATACGTTTACCCGCTTCTCCAGTCAGCCACTTATCATAACTGCGCTCAGCTCCTTCCAAACCATGCCCATCAATACCCGTTACACCAACCAAATGGGCACTGACTTCACCAGTTGGATAATATCGACGTGACTCGGCTTTAAGTCCAACCCCTGCAAGTTTTAATTCCCTAATATAATTGGCCATAGCACGACTTACTTGACGCTGAAGGTAAATAAAGCGGCGAGATTTATTCTTATGAATTTTTCCGATCATTTCCTTACGGTCAAGGCCTAAAACATCGGCCAATGCATACCATCGATCCATATTTGCAAAGCCATCATGCTTAAAAATTGTGACAGGATCTGCCCACACAGCTTCGACAGGAACGCTAACAGCAAGCGGTTCACCATTACGATCAGAGATAATACCTCGAGCAGAATGAATTGTTTTAGCCCGAACCGAGCGTAAGTCACCTTGCTGAATAAGGTTATCTGGCTCAATAATTTGGATATAAGCAATTCGAGCGATGAGCGCTGAAAATGCTGCAAACATAACAAGCAATACTAAATAAAAACGCCAACGTATAAGACTTGGTTGTTCAGAAAGCGTAGGCTTTTTCTTAGAAGCATTCTTAGTGGCAGGAGGTACTTTACTTTTGCTCATGGTAAATCAATAACGACCTCTTTATCTGCATCTGGACGTTTCATTTGCAATTCATCCTTTGCAATTTCTTGAACGCGACTATGCTCCGCTAAAGCCGTCTCTTCAAGCAATAAATTACGCCACTCATTATCCAATCGCTCACGCTCTTGAAGAGCCAAATCCTTTTCAGTGATGGCTTGGCGTGCATGATGGGTAGTAAATACAACAGCCATTGCTGAAGCTAAAATCAAAGTAAGAACCAATAGAGGCACCCGCCCAATAGTAATAAGATCCAGTGCGATGAGTTTAGTCAGGTTTGGGGCATGCTTACTCATGATTATCTACAGTTTTTCTGCAATACGGAGTATGGAACTGCGTGATCTTGTATTGAGTTCAACTTCTTGCTGCGAAGGTTTAATTGCTTTACTAATCGCAGTTAAATTTGCACTACCTAATGCACTGATTTGTGCTTCTGTCATTGGTATGCCATGAGGGACTTCTGGCCCTTTACTTTCTTTACGGATAAAGCGTTTTACCATTCTATCTTCCAAGGAATGAAAACTTATGACTGATAAGCGACCCTTTGGCGCAAGAATACTTGCTGCTGCTTTTAATGCAGTGTCAATCTCTTCTAATTCACTGTTAATGTAGATTCGAAGAGCTTGGAATGTACGTGTCGCTGGGTGTTTTTTTTCTTTAAAACTTTTTGGAGCCACATCGGAAATCAATTTTGCTAATTGACTCGTTCGTATGAGCTGTTCGTTTTCTTCATTTTCTCGATAGTTAACTATTGCTTTAGCAATACGACGGGCGTGCTTGTCCTCACCAAATTCACGAATAACCCAGGTAATATCATCAAGATCCGCTTCCAATAACCATTGTGACACCGGTATACCAGATGTTGGGTCCATTCTCATATCCAATGGTCCATCTTTCATAAAGCTAAAGCCACGCTCCGCATCATCTAATTGTGGAGAAGACACCCCAAGATCCAGTAAGACCCCATCAACTTTTCCAACTAAATCTCTCTGCTGCGCGTATTCAGCCATGCCTGAGAAAGGGCCATGAATAATAGTAAACCTAGCATCATCGATAGTTTTAGCCTCAGCAATAGCCTGAGGATCGCGGTCAATACTGAACAAACGCCCATTTTCTCCTAATTGACTTAAGATGTAGCGGCTATGCCCACCACGTCCAAAAGTTCCATCGATGTAAATACCATCGGGCTTAATCGCTAAGCCATCGATAGACTCATGCAGTAATACGGAAATGTGCTTAAATGTTTCGGTCATTGTATTATATATCTCGCTCTTGCACCGACGCTAAAACTATCCAGTGTACTGATTTCGTGGTGGATGACCACCCATGCAAAATCGGACACGTGATATTGCGCTAAGTTTAGTGCTTATAGCAGTAAGTTCGTCAATAAAAAGCAAAAAACCCATCATAACACTAACGCTATGATGGGTTTCGAATAGGTGGAGCCGACATATAAGCCGGGTTCTGTTCCGCTTTCGCGGTGGTAGCCATTCGTCTAGGCCAGCAATCACTCACTGGCTCGAGCAACCTACCCGCTTCCTTACGCGAGCAACGCAATATGGAAGCCTATTTGGTCTTGCTCCGGGTGGAGTTTACCTTGCAACGAACTGTTGCCAGCCGTCCGGTGCGCTCTTACCGCACCCTTTCACCCTTACCTGTACTCAAACGAGCCATCGGCGGTATTCTCTCTGCTGCACTTGTCGTAGGCTTGCGCCTCCCAGGCGTTACCTGGCACCCTGCTCTACGGAGCCCGGACTTTCCTCCCCTCCATCAGTCTCCTTCACCACATGGATAAAGGACATCAATGAAGCAGCGACTACCGAGTCGACTCCGAGGCAGATTGTATCGGCATTGGCATCCAGTGTCTAGCGAGATCACAGATATGATGAAATCCAACTACTAACTGATGAAAAAACCAACGTATACAGGTCAAAAACATCTAAATACTGATCGACCTCTAATCAAGATGCTCTAAACCCCATTTATAAAGCGCATTTTTCTTTAAATTATATATCTCTGCTGTCAAAGCCGCCGCTTTCTTAAGGGGCAACTCCTTAGTTAAAATAGTAAGCGTTCGTGTCGCTTCCTCTGGTAAAGAATCATCAGCAACAGTACGATATCCATGAATAAGTAGCGCCATTTCACCCCTTTGCTGGTTTTCATCAGCGGCTACCCATTCAACTAATTGAGCAAGTGGTAACCCCTGGATCGTTTCAAACGTTTTTGTCAGTTCTCTAGCTAATACAACCTCTCGCTCAGGGCCAAGAATGTCTAACATGTCGTGTAAAGAATCAAGGATCCTATGTGGAGATTCATAGAAAACACAGGTACGTTCAACTGTTGATATTTCGAGAAATT
This sequence comes from Vibrio hepatarius, assembly GCF_018860525.1. Lineage (GTDB taxonomy): Bacteria > Pseudomonadota > Gammaproteobacteria > Enterobacterales > Vibrionaceae > Vibrio > Vibrio hepatarius_B. The sequence continues at coordinate 7,705 of NZ_JAHKPM010000033.1, read as the reverse complement.
TATCCTTTCGGCCTTTGCTCTTAGCTGGCAAAAATCCTTCAAAACTAAAACGATCCGAAGGTAAACCAGATGCACTTAAAGCTGTCACTACAGCACATGGTCCTGGAAGTGGTACAACTTTAACGCCAGCCTGACGACATTTTGTGACTACGTGATACCCTGGATCACTAATTAACGGAGTACCAGCATCAGAAACAAGTGCAATAGAGTACCCAGCTAACACTTTCTCAACTAAAACTTGCGCTTTTTGCTGCTCATTATGATCATGCAATGCGAAGGTTTTCGTCGAGATACCAAAGTGCGATAGTAGTTTGCCGGTATGACGAGTATCCTCAGCAGCAATAAGATCAACTTTAGTTAAAACATCAAGTGCCCGTTGAGTGATATCACCTAAATTGCCAATTGGCGTCGGGACAATGTAGAGAGCTGGAACCTCAGTTAGTAAGGTTTTTTTATCTGTCATTTGTTTACCATCACTTCAACGATTAATATAGATAAAATTTTGTACGGAAATAGCTAATAACTTATGGCCATGAAAAACCACAAGAGACTCAGTGTAACACGCATACTGACTCCTGTAGCCCTCGCTGTCATTTTGTCAGCCTGTTCTACAGGGCCGTCTAAACAGACAAACGTAGATATTACACTTTCACCTAATCAGTCAACACGTACTTATTTAATGCGAGCAGATAGTAGCCAAGGTGACATTCAAAATGATTGGTTAATCATGGCTTTAAAATCAGCGATAAAATCAAATGATGCCACTAAAAGTGATTTATTATTACAGCGCCTAGCTCGACAAAACCTTTCCCACATGCAACAAGCAGAATGGCAGTTATCACGAGCAAAGCTATTAATTAAACAAGGACAATATGATGAAGCGAGGAGTAAGCTAAATTTTGACTCATCATGGAAATTAGCCGACACACAATGGAAGTCATACCATCAAATCAGAGCCAAGCTTTTCAATCAGCAAAGCAACTACTTTGAAGCAGCTCGCGAGCTTGTAGCATCAGCCAATTATGTTCAGCCTTCACAGCAGAGCAGCATTTCACAAAGTATTTGGGATAATTTAAATCAATATAATCAATATCAAATTACGAAACACTCCGCTAATCACGATGAAGAAGTATTAGATGGATGGCTTCAGTTGTCTATCTATACTAAAACTCTATCAACCAATCTAGCTCAGCTTAAAAATACACTCGAGAAATGGCTTGAGGAAAATCCAAATCACCCTGCGGCAAAAAATACCCCTCAAGGAATCATTGACATTCTTAACCTTGAGGTAACAAAACCGGTCAATACAGCACTACTACTCCCGCTATCTGGCAAATACTCCAAACAAGCACAATTGATTCGTGATGGTTTTATCCTAGAAATGATGAATGATAGTCAACGTGATGAAAATGCGAGCTTAACCATCGTAGATACAAATAGCATCACAGTCGAACAACTTGAACAAAAATTAGTCGAAAAGCACATTGATTTTATTGTAGGTCCACTAGTCAAAAGCAACATTGATAAGCTAACTCAAGCGCAATCTACTTTCTCGAGCCCTCTTCCCACTCTTGCTCTAAACATTCCTGATAACTTAGAGCCTGGTAATAATACTTGCTACCTCGCTCTTTCACCAGAGCAAGAAGTATCCCAAGCAGCAAAGCATTTATATGCTCAAGGTTATCGTTACCCACTCATTCTCGCGCCACAAGGAAATTTAGGTTCACGTGTCGTTGAAGCCTTTGAACAAGAATGGAAAATGCACAGTAGCAATCAATTGGCTGTAAATTTATTTGGGGATAAGCACCAACTTCAGAAAGATATAAATAAAGTATTTGGTTTGCAGGAAAGTCAGCAACACATCGCACAAATGGAATCATTGCTTAACATTCCTCTTAAAACACAGCCACGAAGTAGACGGGATATCGATGCCGTCTATATTGTTGCAGGGAGTTCAGAACTTACGTTAATTAAGCCTTTTATCGAAGTCGCTGTTAATCCTGATGCTGTACCACCCAAGTTATTTTCAAATTCGCGCAGTAATAGTGGTCGACAACAATATGAAGATTTAACAGGAGTGATGTATAGCGATATTCCATTACTGATTCAACCCAATGAATCGCTTGAAACTCAAATGGAACAGTTATGGCCTAAAGATTCCAATACAGAGAAACGTCTCCAAGCTCTAGGTATGGATGCTTATTTATTGATGGAGCAACTACCACAAATGAAAGTAGTTGAAGGCTACTCATTACAAGGTAATACAGGAATACTCAGTCTCGACCAAAATTGTGTCGTACAGCGTGAAATTAGTTGGACCGAATATGGCCATACTGACTAAACGTCAAAGTGGTGAACACTACGAATCCATGGCGGAACAATATTTGATCCGTCAAGGGCTTTCAACAATCGAGAAAAACTTTCATTTCAAAGGAGGTGAACTCGATCTTATAATGCAGGAAAGCGCTACTATAGTATTTGTCGAAGTGCGCTACCGTTCAAGCCAGTACTTTGGCCACGCTGCAGAAACAGTGACTAAAAGCAAAATGCTTAAACTCGTCAAAGCTGCCAATGTATGGTTGATAAAGCAAAATAGATCCGTTCATAATACTGACTTTCGTTTTGATATTATGGCCATTCATCAACAAGGCCAACAAATCGAATGGATAAAAAACGCAATAACTCAAGGATAATCAATGCTAGACAGCATTAAAGATAGCTTTACAGAAAGTATTCAGATTCAGATTGCAGCCGCAGAAGCGCTGCCAGATGCTATTACCCACGCAGCACAGGCCATGGTCTCTAGTTTGTTAAATGGCAATAAGATCTTATGTTGCGGCAATGGCGGCTCCTCTTCTAATGCTCAGCAGTTCGTCTCATGCCTACTCAACCGCTTTGAAACTGAACGCCCTAGCTTACCGGCTATGGCATTAACAGCTGATAACACAACATTGACCGCAGTCGCAAATGACTATCACTATGAAGAAATTTTCTCAAAGCAAGTTCGTGCATTTGGCCAAGCCGGTGACATACTTTTAGCCATTTCCACCAGCGGTAACAGTAAAAACATCATCAAAGCAATGGAAGCAGCTGTTACACGCGATATGACCATTATTGCTTTTACAGGTAAAGATGGAGGTGAAATGGCAGGCTTATTAGGTGATGATGATGTTGAAATTAGGATTCCATCTCACAGAACGGCAAGAATTCACGAGGTACATATGGTGACACTACACTGCTTATGCGATCTTATTGACCAAGTTTTATTTCCAGCTCACGATGAATAACCCATGAAAAGTTTAAACATACTACTGGCTAGCTGCTTGCTATTGGGCACCACGGGGTGCGCAGGTTTATTTGTTGCTGGCGCGGCAACAACTGCGAATATAGTAACCGACACCCGTACAACGCAAGAAATTTGGGATGATAACAATATCGAATTTGAAGTCGCTGGAATTACCAATAAATCGCCTTTTCAGCATGAGGTGAGAGTTTCAGCCAGTTCTTATGATGGTACTGTTGTGTTAATAGGCCAAGCAAGTAACTCCGAGCTTCTGAATAACTTCTTATCTAAAGTCAACGATGTAAAGGGTGTAAAGAAAATACATAATCAGATTAGGATCAAGAAACCACTTTCTATCGGCCAGATTAGCCATGATAGCTGGATAACAACTAAAGTTAAATCCGCTCTACTGACCGACAAAAAACTCAATGGCGTAAAAGTCAAAGTTATTACCGAAGATAAAGAAGTTTTTTTACTTGGTTATCTCACTCCAGAGCAAGCCGACGTTGCCGTTGATGTCGCAAGAAATGTGTCCGGGGTAAAACAAGTGATTAAAGCTTTTCAAATCGATAACAAAGACAAATAAAAAAGCAGCTTACGCTGCTTCTTTTGGTTTTTGCTAATTAGCTTTTTGCTATTTAACAACCCTTAGGCTTGGTCGACCTTTCGGTCTAGGTGGCTCATCATCAGGTGTTGAGTCATCATTTGAAAGCTCAGTAGCTAATGACAGCCCAGAACTCTCACTATCGTGCATATCTACTGATGGTGATTGCTCATCAAGTTCTTCAACATCATCCATATAGGCATCTTCTGGCTCAAACATAGTTCCCGCTCCATTTTCACGCGCATAAATAGCTTGCACTGCATAAAGTGGGACTATGACGCTATGTGGGCGGCCAGAAAAACGGGCGTTAAACGTGATTGCTTCATTACCGAGATCTAAATCACCTACAGCACGGGGAGCAATATTTAAAATGATTTGTCCATCTTGAACAAACTCGACTGGTACATGAACACCTGGTAACGTTGCTGCTACAACTATGTGAGGTGTCAAATCGCTATCTACCAACCAGTCATAAAATGCTCTTAACATATATGGTCGACGTGGTGTCATGTTTGCTATGTCCATTTCGCTTCCAAATTAGCGACTCAGACGCATTTCACGCTCAGCTTCAGTTAAGGAAGCCAAAAATGAATCACGTTCAAAAACACGGTTCATGTAAACTTTCAGTTCTTTAGAACCAGGTCCAACCAAATCGATACCTAACTGCGGCAAACGCCATAACAGTGGAGCTAAGTAACAATCAATTAAGCTAAATTCTTCACTCATAAAGTATTCAAACTCAGCAAATACTGGGCCGAGAGTAAGCAGATCATTACGCAATTTATTACGTGCAGCTTCAGCTTCTTCAGAATTACCTTTAGTAACTTTCTCTGCAAGCGAGTACCAGTTTTTCTCAATGCGATAAATCATAAGACGACTGTTTCCTCTCGCAACAGGATAAACAGGCATCAATGGTGGATGAGGAAAGCGCTCATCGAGGTATTCCATAATGATTTTTGAGTCATATAGAGCCAACTCACGGTCAACCAAAGTAGGTACTGATTTATAAGGGTTCAGTTCAATCAATTCAGCAGGAAGGTTTGCTTCATCGACTAATTCAACTTCAACACTTACACCTTTCTCAGCCAGGACGATACGGACCTGATGGCTATACATATCAGATGCACTTGAAAATAGAGTCATCACAGAACGTTTATTGGCAGCTACAGCCATGGAGCCCTCCAGCACACATACAGACATAAAAATAATGGAGGCTTAGCCTCCATTATCAACAATAAAACTCGGAATTAGCACAGCATAATAGCACAATTAATGGACATCACGCCAATACTCTTTCTTGAGCAACACAACAACGATGGTGAAAATCACCAAGAATGCCATTACCCACCACCCTAACGCATGGCGCTCCAATTTAACTGGGTCTCCTGAATACTCAAGAAAGTTTACTAAGTCTCTAATAGCGTCATCGTACTCTTCTTGATTCAACTCACCAGTTCCATCACTTTCAGTACCAACCACAACTTGGTGTTCTTGACCATTGATAACCTTCGTTTCGTAAATAGGCTTAGGTATCCCTTGAAGCTCTTCAAGCACATGCGGCATACCAACACTTGGAAAAACGATATTATTGACACCAAATGGTCTAGAAGAGTCTGCATAGAATGAACGAAGATAGGTATACAACCAATCAACGCCGCGCACTCGAGCCACTAAAGTAAGATCTGGAGGTGCAGCGCCAAACCACTTAGCCGCGGCCTCATCTGGAATAGCATTCTCCATCAATTCGCCGACTTTAACATTCGGATCAAAAATCAGGTTTTCTTTGAGTAAATCTAATGGAATACCTATATCACGAGCCACACGCTCATAACGCTGATATTGAGATGAATGACAACCGAAGCAATAATTCATAAACAATTTAGCACCATTTTGTAATGAAGCTTGATCACTAAGATCATTGTTTGCTTTATCTAGTGGTACATTCGCTCCTGCTGCTATCACCAGAGAAGGCAGCATTGCAAATAAAGTTACAATCCATTTTTTCATTTGAAGGTCACCCTTTCTGGTAGTGGCTTAGTCGCTTCGTTTTTACTGTAAAAGTACAACAACACGAAGAACATGAAGTAAGCTAAGCTGAAGATCTGAGCTAGCAAGGTATACGTTGGCGTAGCTGGAAGCGCGCCAAGGACACCCAAAGCAACAAAGCTGATCGTAAATTGGATGATGTTAAACAAATGAAACTTGCTACGGTAACGATAAGAGCGAACTTTACAGCGATCTAGCCATGGAAGAACAAATAGAACAACTATTGATGCGCCCATAGCAATAACACCAATGAGTTTATCAGGTACGGCACGCAAAATTGCGTAAAAGGGAGTAAAATACCATACAGGTGCAATGTGTTCCGGTGTTTTTAGAGGATTAGCGGCTTCAAAGTTAGGCGGTTCAAGGAAATACCCACCCATTTCTGGATTGAAGAATAATACGTAACAGAATAAAAATAAAAATCCAGCGACCCCGATCAAGTCCTTCACCGTTCCATATGGATGGAAAGGTATTGAATCGATAATGTCATACTTTTTGGTATAGTCTTTGTGAAATGTAAATTGCGTTTCGTAACCCTCACCCATGCTGCCTTTGGGCAATTTTGTTTCAATTCCGTCTGGATTATTCGATCCTACTTCATGTAATGCTAGAACATGGAGCGCAATGAGCAACAGCAAAACAATAGGTAAAGCAATCACGTGCAGCGCAAAGAAACGGTTAAGTGTTGCTCCCGAAATAACATAATCACCGCGGATCCAAAGTGTCAGATCATCACCAATAACTGGAATCGCGCCAAATAAGGAAATAATAACCTGCGCTCCCCAATACGACATTTGTCCCCAAGGCAACAAATATCCCATAAAAGCTTCAGCCATCAGCACTAGGAAAATCAACATACCAAAAATCCACAATAGCTCTCGTGGTTTCTGGTAGGAGCCATAGATCAAACCGCGGAACATATGCAGGTATATAACAACAAAAAACGCAGAAGCTCCCGTAGAGTGCATATAACGAAGTAGCCAGCCATAGTCTACATCACGCATGATATATTCTATTGAAGCAAAGGCTCCATCACCCGACGGCTCATAATTCATCGTTAACCAAACGCCCGTCAAAAGTTGGTTTACTAAGACCAGCATTGCTAATGAACCAAATAAATACCAAAAGTTGAAGTTTTTGGGCATTGGGTATTCTGAAAGGTGTTTCTTGTAAGCATTAATTGCGGGTAGACGTTTTTCCACCCAATCAAATAGAGATTGCATCATGCTTCTCCTTCTTCATCAACACCGATGATAATCCTGGTATCCGTTAGATACATATGCTTGGGAACAACAAGATTCAGAGGTGCAGGCACCCCCTGAAAAACGCGCCCAGCCATATCAAATTTGGAGCCATGACAAGGACAAAAGAAACCAGATTTAACACCTTGGACTTGTTCGCTAAAAGTATCAGGTAAATAGGTTGGCGAACAACCCAAATGAGTACAAATTCCTACCGCAACAAAATACTCAGGCTTAATTGATCGGTAAGCATTTTGAGCATAGGCCGGCTGCTGTTCTTCACCAGAAGCAGGATCACGAAGTTGACCGTCGATGTTTTTTAATCCATCAACCACAGGCTGCGCCCGACGGACAACCCATACCGGTTTACCGCGCCATTCAACACGAACCATCTGTCCTTCTTCAAGCTTACCAATTTCAACTTCCACAGGAGCACCCGCAGCTTTTGCTTTCTCACTGGGGTTCCAAGATTTAATAAAAGGAACGGCGACAGCAGCGGCTCCAAGACCCCCTACAACTGCAGTTGTAGCG
>NZ_JAHKPM010000012.1 GCF_018860525.1 Vibrio hepatarius | reverse complement strand
TCGACTAATTCATAGGAATTAGTCGAAATCTTGTCCTCTTCTTCGTGTTTGAAGAAAAGCGCATCTAGAGAAAGAGAAGCCTTGGCTTCTCTTTTTTTGTTTTTTGGTTATAAAAAAATGATGCGATTGTAATTGGAATAGTTAAATATGTATTATTTTTTTGAAAAATAATCAATAACTTATTTTCTAATTTAGCTTACAGAGAAATATTATCATACTGATAAGTATTCTGAGCTCTTATTTCTGCCTTTCTTATATAACAAATCATTCTTAGCTTCTTTATTTAATTATTGGTAATAATAGTTATTATCGTTTGTATTACTGTTATGGGTTTTATGTATGTATGTTTGTCTATGTCATGGTATTTCTGATAAACAAATTAAAAAACTAATGTTGGAAGAAGGCATAACAGATATTAAAGAAATCAAGAAATGCACTGCACTTGGTAGTCAATGTGGTAAATGCATCAAGATGACGAAAGAGATTTTAAATGACATGGAGTTCGTAGAACTTTCTGAAGCTAGCTAGCGATAACTTTTCGTATTTTGACACTCTCTAAATTGGTTCTACAGTTTAAGTTGGACCAAAAGAGAGGTTGTGCATCATGAAAGGCGATCCCATCATAATTCAACATCTGAATAAAATTCTCGGCAATGAACTAGTGGCCATAAATCAATATTTTCTTCATGCGCGAATGTATAAAGATTGGGGATTAAAGCATCTAGCTGATAAGGAGTATCATGAATCTATTGACGAGATGAAGCATGCGGATCATTTAATTGAACGTATCCTTTTTTTGGAAGGTATCCCTAACTTACAAGACCTTGGTAAGTTAATGATTGGTGAAGATACTAAAGAAATGCTTGAATGCGATCTTAAGTTAGAAATGGCAGCGATTCCCGATCTTAAATCAGCCATTGCTTATGCTGAAGACAGCCATGATTATGTGTCGCGTGATATATTCCAAGAAATATTGGAAGATGAAGAAGAGCATGTTGATTGGCTAGAGACCCAACTTGGTTTGATTGCCATGACGGGTATTCAAAATTACCTTCAAGCTCAATACGTTGATGAAGATTAACTCTATATACTTACGTAATACAGTCCTAAAAATGAAAAGCGGCCAAAGATGATGGCGTGTGTTATTTTGCCGCTTTATATTTTTCTTGCTTAAACTGCTTTGTTTCTGTACCATTCGTGCTCCTTAATCTCAGTCAATTATCTTTAGTTCCTTGCTTCCTGTGGATGACTGAGCCATTTGTGGAAGCTGAATAATCCGTAAGGAGCAACCAATGCGTCATTACGAAATCGTATTCATGGTGCACCCTGATCAAAGCGAGCAAGTTGCTGGCATGATCGAGCGTTACACTGGTTCAATCACTGAAGCTGGTGGTACTGTCCACCGTCTAGAAGACTGGGGCCGCCGTCAATTGGCTTACCCAATCAACAAGCTTCACAAAGCTCACTACGTTCTAATGAACGTTGAAGCTGACCAAGCTGTAATCGATGAGCTAGAAACGGCTTTCCGTTTCAACGATGCAGTTCTACGTAACATGATCATGCGTACTAAAGCAGCTATCACTGAGCAATCAATCATGCTTAAGCAGAGAGAAGAGCGTGCTCCTCGCCGCGAAGAGCGTACTGAAGCTAAGCCAGAAGCTGCTGCTGAGTAAGTATCACTCAGATTTAGTACTCAGCCTAATTTGAGAGCAGGATGTATTCTGCACTCTAGTTTAGGCAGACAACTTTAATCAAATTTAAGATCAGGAGATAGCCCATGGCTCGTTTCTTCCGTCGTCGTAAATTCTGCCGTTTCACTGCAGAAGGCGTACAAGAGATTGATTACAAAGACGTAGCAACTCTTAAAAACTACATCACTGAAGCTGGTAAAATAGTACCTAGCCGTATCACTGGTACTAGTGCTAAATATCAGCGTCAACTAGCTCGCGCTATTAAGCGTTCTCGCTACTTAGCTTTACTACCGTATACTGATAAACATCAGTAATCGGTTCGTTTTATTAAGAAAGAGGATTAAACAATGCAAGTTATTCTACTTGATAAAATTGGTAACCTAGGTAGTCTTGGTGACACTGTAAACGTTAAATCTGGTTATGCTCGTAACTTCCTTATCCCTCAAGCTAAGGCTGTTATGGCGACTAAATCTAACGTTGAAATGTTTGAAGCACGTCGTGCTGAGTTAGAAGCTAAGGTTGCTGAGCAGCTTACTTCTGCAGAAGCTCGTGCTGAAAAAGTAAACGCTCTTGAAGCCGTTGTTATCGCATCTAAAGCAGGTGACGAAGGTAAACTGTTCGGTTCTATCGGTACTCGTGACATTGCTGACGCAATTAATGCCGCTGGCGTTGAAGTCGTGAAGAGCGAAGTTCGTCTCCCAGAAGGCGCACTACGTAATATCGGTGAGTTCGAAATTAGTGTTCAACTTCACTCTGAGGTGTTCGCTACTGTTACTCTTCAGGTTGTTGCTGCTAAGTAAATCAGTATCAAACTTGATAAATGAAAGCACCTCAACAATTGAGGTGCTTTTTTTATAGTGAAAATAATAGATTGATTGAAAAAATACTATCGGCATTTTGTAAGCCTTCTGGTACTCGATCATGATATTGCCGAGAATACGCAATTTTTAAGGCAATATACTCATTTATATTATTGGTTGCATTGAGTTCCGTATCTGTTCTTACATTGCTATCGCCTGCCACCAGTGTTACACCTGCCGATAAATCTAAGTTTTTTGTAATATGCCAGCTACTTTTTGCGTGACCTCGAAATATGACTTCTTCAACTTGTTCATCAAAGGCTAAATCGTCATCGTCAATTTCATCTGTATTTGGCTCTTGGTAGCGGTAACCGGGGCCAAGTTCTAGTTCAAGAATAAAACTGTCGGTATTGTAAAATTGATAGCCTAAACCGCTAGATAGTGTGTAGTCTTTAAAATAAGCACTGTAGCGAGAATCAACACCTTGGAAGTTTCCATAAAGGTATGTTTTCGGGCCTAGTTTATAATCACTTTGTGCTAGATAGGTTGATTGCCGTTTGTCTTCTTCGCCATCTTTGTAAAGCTGGTAATATTTCCATTCCCCTGTTGTTCGGTGACGTCCAGAGAGGTATTCAGCGCCTAGCCTTGAGTTGACTGAGCGTGAGTCTGTATTTCCTGTGTGAGATTGGTAACCGAACTCGATTTCGCTTTTCCAAGGGGAGGGTATGTCAATCTTATCTTGGCTTTGTTCTGCTTCATCCGCATAAACGATGGAACTGAGCAGTAGGCTTGTTGTTATGAGCCAAAGTTTTGTCACTCACTGCCTCTTTTAAATCATAGTATTGGGTGAATAATAGGAAGTTTTTATATAATTTCAGTCATATCTAAGTTAATTCTACACGAGAAGTATTTAAACTCCTTGTTTATTACAGACATCGGGTTCATTCTAGCTATAATAAGCGATCAAAATTCAGTTGCTGAGCACTAACATGGCAGATCTTAAAATCGATAATCGTAATAAAAAGCCAACAGACACCCAAGTGGATGCTATCAAAGCCCCTCCTCACTCTATAGAGGCCGAGCAGTCCGTTATTGGTGGTTTATTACTTGATAACGAGCGTTGGGATACTGTCGCTGAGCGTGTTGTCGCTAAGAATTTTTATAGCCGGCCTCATCGATTAATGTTTGAAGCCTCTCGTGTTATTCTCGAACAAAGTGAGCCTCTCGATTTAATCACCTTATCAGAGTTTCTAGAGCAACGTGAACAACTTGATGATGTAGGTGGTTTTGCTTATCTCGCGGACTTGGTGAAAAATACACCTAGTGCGGCCAATATTAATGCCTATGCAGATATTGTGGCTGAACGTGCGCTTACTCGAGATTTAATTGGCGTCGCAAATGAAATTGCGGATGCAGGTTACGATCCTCAAGGTCGTTCCTCAGAAGATCTGCTGGATATGGCAGAAAGTAAAGTATTTGCTATAGCGGAATCACGGAGCAGTGACAATGATGGTCCGCAAAATGTTGACAATATACTTGAAAAAACGCTTGAAAGGATAGAAATCCTATACAAATCACCTCAAGATGGTGTAACTGGAGTGACGACTGGGTTTACCGATTTAAATAAAAAAACAGCGGGTTTGCAAGGCTCTGATTTGGTTATTGTCGCTGCGCGTCCTTCGATGGGTAAGACGACATTTGCGATGAACTTGTGTGAAAATGCAGCTATGTCACAAGATAAGCCAGTATTAATTTTTTCTTTAGAAATGCCATCAGAGCAGCTAATGATGCGTATGTTAGCGTCACTTTCTCGAGTTGATCAGACTAAAATCCGTACTGGTCAACTGGACGACGAAGATTGGGCTCGTATTTCTTCGACCATGGGGTTATTAATGGAAAAGAAGAATATCTTTATTGATGATAGCTCTGGTCTAACCCCGACAGAACTTCGTTCGAGAGCTCGTCGTGTTGCACGTGATAACGGTGGTTTGTCAATGATTATGGTTGACTACCTGCAACTAATGCGTGTTCCATCTATTACCGAAAACCGTACACTAGAGATTGCCGAAATCTCACGATCATTAAAAGCCTTAGCGAAAGAACTTAATGTTCCTGTTGTTGCTCTTTCCCAGCTTAACCGTTCGTTAGAACAACGTGCAGACAAGCGTCCAGTTAACTCTGATTTACGTGAGTCAGGTTCAATTGAACAGGATGCTGATTTGATAATGTTTATCTATCGAGATGAGGTTTATAACCCTGATAGCCCGATGAAAGGAACGGCTGAAATTATCTTAGGTAAACAACGTAATGGGCCTATAGGTTCCGTGCGACTGACGTTCCAAGGACAATGGTCACGCTTTGATAATTATGCCGGCCCTGCATTTGATGTGGATGATGAATAACACATGAGTTATATGAAAGCAGCAACAGCGTGCATTGATTTAGACGCATTAAAACACAATCTCAAACAGCTAAAGTCTCAAGCACCTAAAAGTAAAGTTATGGCTGTGGTAAAAGCTAATGGCTATGGACATGGTTTGCGGCATATTGCCACTAATGCAGAGGGTGCTGATGCATTTGGTGTTGCGAGAATAGAGGAAGCGCTACAACTACGTGCTAGTGGCGTTGTGAAACCAATTTTGTTACTGGAGGGTTTCTATTCATCAGGTGACTTGGCTGTTCTGGTGACTAACAATATTCAGTCAGTAGTACATTGTGAAGAGCAGCTTAATGCATTAGAAGCGGCAGAGTTAGAAGCCCCAGTCGTTGTATGGCTAAAGATAGACAGTGGCATGCATCGGCTTGGTGTCAGACCTGAGCAATATCAAGAGTTTGTTACTCGTCTCAAAGCCTGCCCAAATGTGGCAAAGCCTTTACGTTATATGAGTCATTTTGGATGTGCTGATGAGGTAGATAAACCTACGACAACAGAGCAGATAGAGCTATTTATGTCTTTAACCCAAGGATGTGAGGGTGAGCGCTCTTTAGCGGCGTCAGCAGGTGTTTTGGCCTGGCCTGAAAGCCAACTGGATTGGATTCGCCCTGGAATTATAATGTACGGCGTTTCACCATTTAATGATAAAACGGCTGAGCAAATGGGTTATAAGCCTGTGATGACTTTAAAATCTCATTTGATTGCTGTCCGAGAGGTTAAAGCCGGTGAGAGTGTTGGGTATGGTGGGGTATGGACTTCTCAGTGCGATACTAAAGTGGGTGTAATCGCGATTGGCTATGGTGATGGCTATCCGAGAATGGCCCCTAATGGAACCCCTGTAATGGTTAATGATCGTAAGGTTCCTGTCGCTGGGCGTGTTTCTATGGATATGCTAACAGTTGATTTAGGGGCTGATGCGGTCGACAAGGTCGGTGATGAAGCCGTTCTATGGGGACGGGATCTGCCTGTGGAAGAGGTGGCTAATCATATAGGCACCATTGCGTATGAGTTAGTGACCAAGCTCACCTCGCGGGTTGAAATGGAATACCTTACTACTCAATAACCTTCAATTAATGAGACTGACTCAGGAAATAGCTCATCTTATATAAGGTGAGCTATTTTTTATGTAAATCAAATGACTAGTAGTTACAATCCATTCCTATTTTTATTGAATATTATTCATTTTTATAATGGTTTTAATTATGCAACATTGTGAAACGAAGTGGTATGGTCAATAGGAGTGTTGTAAGTGAAAGATATACGAGTAGCGTCTGTGCAGTTTAACCATAGAGCAAATGATAAAGAATATAACCTTTCGGTTATTGAAAACTATGTGAGGCAAGCTTCTAAACATGATGTGAAGATTGTCGTTTTTCCTGAAATGTGTATCACAGGATATTGGCATGTCTCGAAATTAAGTAAAACAGAAATCGCCTCTCTAGCCGAGTTTGTTCCTCGGGGTAAGAGTAGTAGCATATTATTGGAAATGTCTTCTAAGTATAACATAAGTATTTGTGCTGGATTGATTGAGTTAGATGAGCTTGGGTGTTTTTACAATACATATATAATGGCAATGCCTGACGGCCAATTGAGGAAGCATCGTAAGCTGCATACGTTTGTAAGTAAATATATGTCCAGTGGGAATGATTTTACGGTTTTTGATACTATTTATGGATGTCGTGTCGGTATTTTGATTTGCTGGGATAATAATTTAGTGGAGAATGTTCGAATTAATGCTTTAAAGGGAGCTGATATTCTTATTGCACCTCATCAGACTGGAGGATGCAATTCGCGAAGCCCAGATGCTATGGGGTTAATTGAGCCTCAATTATGGCATGATCGAGATAAAAATCCAGATAAAATTTACTCCGAAATGCAGGGGCCTAAAGGACGTGAATGGCTTCTACGTTGGTTACCTGCCCGTGCACATGATAATGGTATTTTCTTGATTTTTAGTAATGGTGTAGGAGTTGATATGGATGAAGTGAGGACAGGCAATGCTATGATAATTAATCCATACGGAAAAATTATTGCCGAAACTGATAGTGTTACTGATGATATGATAATCGCTGATTTGAATGGAGAGGAACTTAACATGTGTACGGGTAGGCGCTGGATTCGTGGAAGGAGACCTGACCTTTATCACCCTATCGTCGTTGAGGGTGGTGAGCTATCTCCTTATGAGGCTAGATTTTTAAAAGAATGATAAGATAAAGATCAAAAAATATCTATATTTCAAAAGTAAGTTTTTATGTGGCGATCTCTTCTTACCTATGTATTAATTTTAAGTCAAGGTCAGAGAAATAGTTTGCTGAATAAATTCATCTCGGATTGTGTTTTCAATTTCTGGGTTCCACACTATTCCAACATCCCAACTAGTCCCACAGTTAGGAAGTGAAGTAAACTTAATTTGCTCATTACTAATATATGCAGTGCTGGCTGGCAATATTGAGTATCCTAGGTTAGATGAAATCATAGTTACGAGTGTCAAGATGTCGTTAGCCTCTCTTTCTGGGACGAGAATTTTTCCTATCTGAGACATGTATTTTTGAGTCAGTCTCTCAATTCCTGGACCACGTTTTGGGTTTAACTTCATGTAGTTCAAGTTCATCGACTCTACAGTTTCTACAGGGGAGCTTTTATTTATATATATAGAACGATGAGTTGCTAATACTAGTTTGTCTTTAGTTACCAAAACCGAGTCTAAGTCTGCAGGAATGGGAAGACGGCAAAAGCTAATGTCTAAAGTCTCATTTCTCAGCATTTCTATTTGCTTTTGTGAGGGGATGTCGTTAATTGATACCTTTATGTTTGAGTTAGTCTTCGTGAAATTTGCAATTGCTTTAGTGGCGAAAGAATAGCTTGATATACCAAAGCCTATTTTTAGAAGGCCTGCTTTTCCTTCTGCTATTTGTTTTGATATATTGTTAAACTTATCAAAATGTTTTAGCAGGCTCTTCGCTTCTGGCAGTAAAGATAACCCAACGTTTGTCAGGCTTGCTCCGTTCCTACCTCTATAAAAAAGTGTGGCACCAAGCTCATCCTCGAGACGTTGTATTTTTTTAGTTACTGCTGACTGAGTAATGAAAAGCTTACTTGCTGCAAGTCTATAGTTCCCTTGATGTGCTAACTCACAGTATGCTCTGATTGAGTCAATATCCATTCCTAAGTTTCATGCATGATAGAATTAATTTCATTATATATAATGACTTAAGTTAAATAAAGTACTTGTTGATGATAGAAGCGTTTTTAATTTAAATAGAAGTTGGTATAAATATGAATATTCTTGGTGTGTCTAATAATGACTATGCTGGTGCTTGTTTGATTTCAGATGGGAAGATAGTAGCTTCTGCAAGTGAAGAACGTTTTACAAGGATTAAAGCTCATAAAGTATTTCCGTATAATTCGATAGACTATGTCTTATCTCAAGGGAATTTAGAATTACATGACATTGATAAGATTGCTTATGGATGGTCTGCTGGTTTTGATAAAGATAAGCACTTAGAACTGTACTTTGATCGAATAGTTGAAGGGTGTCAAGATGCTCCTAATTTTATCAGTGACATGCGCAAACGACTAACTGACGAAATAAATAATGACAGAGAAAAGCGTCACGAGTTTGAATCTTTTCTTGCAGAAAATAAATTGTCTGAAAAAGCTCACTATGTTGACCACCATGAAGCACATGCCAACGCTGCTATGATATGTTCTCCATTTGAAGGTGGGCTTACAGTATCATGTGATGGCCGCGGAGACTTCCAGTCTTTAACTGTATCGCGTTTCGTAGATGGTGAGTTTAATGTTCTACAAAGAGAAACTAGCTTCGATAGTTTGGGGTATTTTTACGGTCGAATAACTGCTTTATTAGGTTTTAAGCCAAATAGACACGAAGGGAAAATAACAGGCTTAGCAGCTCATGGAGATGGTAGTAAGCTCATTGATAAGATGAAAATGTTAATCGATGTTAATGATTTAGGTCGAATTAGAGGTAACTTCGAATATGGTTATTTGCCTTCATATAATAACAACTATGACTTACTAGAGTCCTTGTTCGAAGGAGATTCGAAAGAAGATATTGCAGCTTCTGCACAGCTACATCTAGAAAATATATTAACAAAAGTAATAACTCAATATATAGACTCGGCAGAACCTAGTGATTTATGTCTTGCTGGTGGGGTGTTTGGAAATGTAAAATTGAATCAGAGGCTAAAAGAACTTCCGGGAGTGAGAAACATTTTTGTGTTGCCCGCGATGGGAGATGATGGCTTACCGTTAGGTGCGGCAGCAGTAGCAACGTTTCAAACTACACGCCAAAGAGCTTTGATTTCATCTATGAAGTTGGGGCCAAGCGTAGACACTGAGAGTGTATATTCCTCTCTCCTAAATAATCCTAATTACAAAGTTTATAGAGCCGCACAAACCGAGATAATTAAAACGATATCTGACTATCTAGAAGAAAATAAAGTTATTGGTCTCGTTCGAGGCCGGATGGAGTTTGGGCCAAGAGCTCTTTGCAGTAGGAGTATAATCTGCAGCGCTAAAGATAAATCTATAAATAATTGGTTAAATGAGAGAATGCATCGTACAGAATTTATGCCATTTGCTCCTGTTGTTGCTGATGTATTTGCTGATGTATTTGCTGGTGATAGTTTTATTGGCTGGGGTGATCAACATATTGCCTCAGAATTTATGACAGTGACTTATGATTGTACAGACTATTTTTCAGAGATGTGTCCAGCAGTCACTCATATTGATAAAACCGCAAGACCACAAGTTATTAAGTATGCTAAAGACTCTTTTATGCATGAACTACTCGTAGAGTGGGAGAGGCGCTCCGGTGAACCAGCTCTTATTAATACGTCTTTCAATATGCACGAAGAACCTATTGTTTTAAGCGCAGATAATGCGCTCCGAAACCTTGATAAAGGCGTCGTTGATTTATTGTTAATTAATGACTGCCTTGTTATTAGTCGTTCTCAGTGATTAAATTAAAGGAGTTTAATTATGACTAAAGAGATCATGTCGACCTTTGCCTTTATTAATTGTGGTGGTCAAGTTATTGCGCAGAACCTAGATTGTGATGAAGCAGGCCCGACGTTACAAGCTATTCTCAAGCAAAAAGCAGTCGTGTTACCAGTTACTTGCTCTGCAAAAAACTCTCGCGATGCTATTTGTATCTATCAAGACAAAATCGCAGATAATATGGATATTCTTGAGCTTGCTGGTAGGAAGGAATCAATTCATGTTACCTAAGTATAAAGGTGTTTTATTTGATATGGATGGAACATTGATTGACTCTAGGCAAACAATTGAGCAAGCATGGCGGCATGGGGCCAGCTTAGCTGATATACAAATTAGTAAAAAGGACATCGATGTCCACATTCATGGCCGATCTGGTCAATATACTTTGAACCACTTTTTTGGGCACTTGCCACTAACGCTGCAGAAGAAAATCAAGTATGAAGTAGATGAATATGAGGAAACAGCAAAGACTCCTATGATATCGGGCGCAAAACTATTTCTAGACCATTTAAAGGCTCAAGGAACAAAGGTTGCTCTTGTTACCGGAAGTTGGAGAGCTCGTGTTGACTTTATTCTAGATCTACATAGCTTACGCTCTTATTTTGATATCATCATTGACCGTGATGATGTTAAAGAGGGAAAGCCAAATCCAGAGGGATTTATCAAAGGGGCTCATAGTATGGGGCTTTCTCCTAGTGAGTGTTTGATTTTTGAAGACTCTCATAGTGGTGTTCTTGCTTCTAAGGCTTGTAATTCACCATGTATAGTTGTTGGCCATGGAGTTTCAATGTTTACAGAAAATGTAATTGAAAATATCTCTGATTATAGCTCTCTTTTAGGGCAGTAATGTTAGGAAAGCATGTAGCCTTTTCTAGGTTGCGTGCTTTTATCTTGGTTATTTAGCTCAATACAAACTACGTTCAATTTAACCTGAGCTTTAGTCAAACTTGCAGAGGTATGCTGGATAAATAACTGTAATATTCCCACAGAAATTGATGATAACTCCGGTAATTGTTGTTCTATTTCATCGGTTATAAGATGAAATCCACGTGCTCTCGCTGTGAGTCGAATGGTTTGTTGGCTCCACATACAGCCCCCTCTAAAATCTATTTGGCAAATGATATCATTATCGGTATCGTTATGCGTCAATGTTGTTTTAAGTCGACAAGCTTAATTAATAACTAATGTGATTTGACTCAATAATATTATTTTGTGACTGAGTCATAATGTCGACCTGAAAATTTATTACAAGTTTTTGTTCACTTGTTTAGCTTTGAGAACAGAACTACTTTTGCTTAATTGGGACTGCTACAGATCGCAGTTTTCCTCACTATCATGACCAAACCAAGTAGAATTGTATCTACTCTAACACTGGGAACGTCACCATGTTGAAAAATATTAATCCAACACAAACACCAGCCTGGAAAGCGCTTACACAGCACTTTGAGTCAGCACAAGATATGGACCTACAAGAGCTATTTGCTCAAGATGAGGCGCGCTTTGAAAAGTTCTCTGCTCGATTTGGTTCTGACATTCTCGTTGATTATTCGAAAAACTTAATTAATGACGAAACTCTCAAACATTTGTTCGCTTTGGCTAACCAGACTGAGCTTAACTCCGCTATTCAAGCTATGTTTGGTGGCCAAGCCATCAATCAAACTGAAGGACGTGCTGTTTTACATACAGCGCTGCGTAACAGAAGTAACAAACCTATTTTGGTTGATGGTGAAGACGTTATGCCTGCTGTCAATGTTGTGTTAGACAAAATGAAATCATTCACTGAGCGTGTGATTGAAGGTGATTGGAAAGGGTATACTGGCAAAGCGATTACGGATATTGTCAATATTGGTATCGGTGGCTCAGATCTTGGCCCCTATATGGTGACAGAAGCCTTAGCCCCATATAAAAACCATCTCAATCTACATTTTGTATCGAACGTCGATGGTACTCATATTGTTGAAACACTGAAGCCTTTAAACCCTGAGACAACCTTGTTTTTGATTGCTTCTAAGACTTTTACCACTCAAGAGACCATGACCAATGCGCATACTGCTCGTGATTGGTTCCTTAAGCTAGCAAGTGATGAGGCCCATGTTGCCAAGCATTTTGCTGCCTTGTCTACCAATGAAACGGCTGTTTCTGAGTTTGGTATCGATACTGACAATATGTTTGAGTTTTGGGATTGGGTAGGTGGCCGGTATTCTTTATGGTCTGCAATTGGTCTATCAATTGCGCTTGCCGTTGGTTTTGACAATTTCGTTGCGCTTCTTGAAGGGGCCCATGAAATGGACAATCATTTTTCCTCAACTGAATTAGAAAATAACCTACCAGTTATTCTTGCTTTGATTGGCGTATGGTATAACAACTTTCATGGCGCTGAATCAGAAGCTATTCTGCCTTATGATCAATATATGCATCGTTTTTCAGCCTATTTCCAGCAAGGTAATATGGAATCAAACGGTAAGTATGTTGATCGTGACGGACAAGCTGTGACATACCAAACTGGTCCTATTATTTGGGGTGAACCGGGTACTAATGGTCAACATGCCTTCTATCAATTAATCCATCAAGGTACTAAGCTTATCCCTTGTGATTTTATTGCACCAGCCAATAGCCATAATCCTGCTGGTGATCATCACCAGAAACTGATGTCGAACTTCTTTGCCCAAACTGAAGCGCTAGCGTTTGGTAAAAGTGAATCTGTTGTGAAGGAAGAATTTACCAAATCTGGTAAGTCTGAAGAACAAATGGCAGGTTTGATTCCCTTTAAAGTATTTGAAGGCAATCGTCCGACCAATTCGATTTTGGTGAAACAAATTACGCCACGTACGCTAGGTAATCTTATCGCAATGTATGAACATAAGATCTTTGTTCAAGGTGTGATCTGGAATATCTTTAGTTTTGACCAGTGGGGAGTTGAGCTAGGTAAGCAACTGGCTAATCAAATCTTACCTGAACTTGCTGATGAATCTGAAGTCGTAACTCACGATAGCTCAACTAATGGTTTAATCAATGCCTTCAAGGCCTATAAAGCTTAATGGTGTAGTGTTCGTTTTGATGTGAATTGCACACTAAAATTAGAGGGTTATACTCTTATAAAACGCCAGATTTTTAGCTGGCGTTTTAGATATTCACTGGCTTTATGCTGTTCAGACCGTATGATCAATGCTGCCCCGAGATTCAGTATGAGTTGCGAACTTTTGACCAAGTAGTGCGACTAATTGATCGTAATATTGCATATTTGGCTTGTTCCCCAGTAGTTTGCATAGTTCATTACCTGTTGGGCTAAATCGGTAATAAAGTAGGCGAACCCCTTTAGTGTGTGCCTGAAGTGAAAGCTGTTTACCTTGGTAGGTAAGTGGTAAAGGTGAGTCCAATTCAATTTCTCCCGACTCTAGTTCTGTGCCGTGCATTAAACCTAACTCGAATAAAACTAAAAGGCTTGAATAAGGTAACTTAAAACTCCCCACATTGATGTTGCCGGTAATGCTGCGCTTGCCAAAACTAAAAATACCCCCTTGAGCTCGAAACCCTATCAGTAATTTTCGGCTGTTATCTCCACCAAAACTACAGGCTAAAGAAGCGGCTCGCTGCAGAACTTGGGCTTCTTTTGGTGACATATCTTTGAGCGTTTTTAGGGCTTTCATGGAAGTCGAGCCAGGGTTGGTTACTTCACGTTTGAGCACTTGTGCCCAAAGGCGCTGCATGGAAGGGTTGTGTACTTCCTGAGCCATGTTGAAGAAGCGTTGTAGCCAGTCATGATCTGGGTCACTAGCGGTTTCATCTTTACATGATAGGTGCGCCAGCTTAAGGATTTGCTCGAGGTTTTTTTGTTGTAACTCTTTTTGTCGTCGTTCGCGAATTAATGCTCTCTCCAATGCGGCTTTTTCGGGAGGGTCTTTTTGCAGTAAAGCATCGAGACCGTGAGATTGAGCGATGCTTATAATGCGACTTGAACTATCTTTGATGTAATTAGGTTTCTTTTCATGTCGCGATTCAGCGCTTGGCTCATGATCAATAACCACAGGTTTTTGTTTCTCGGACATGTAAATACCTAGCAGAGAATGACATCTTTTAAATTTACCTCTTAACGGGCAGAGCTGCCAGAGGAACTCTGTGAGCAATCTTTGAAAATTGGCGCTATGCCAAATGATAATAACTTGTTAAAATTATTGTGAGGATTTGGAGGGCTTATGAGATTTTTTAATGATAATAGACTGAAAAAGCACCTGTCACTTACCTTGTTGTTCTTTGTTTATCTGGCAGTTTTAGTTTATCTGTCTAGATATGTGTAAAGAAAACGGATAAATAACAGGTTACTTATTTGTTAATAATGTTAGACTTTAATAATCATCATACTCTTCAATGCTAGTGCCCTCCAGCATGTACCCCGTTTCAGCAAGATCGTGACTAATGCTCTCTGTTTTTAATTTCCCAACAACATAAATCACATCCCAGAGTTGCTGTACTGGAGCTCCTTTAGGGAATTTAACATAGACAATTTGATTTGGTGGGGGTGGTGGTACATGGATACATGCCCCAAAATATGGTACGAGTAAGAATTCAGTGACCTTATTCGCATCGCCTTCTAAGGGAATCACGAAACCCGGAATTTTAACCGTGCTACCATTTAGATCTTGACGTACTTTTCCTATCAATGATTGATGGGCTGCTTTGCCTGAGTGATTAGCAATAGGCATCCCTTGCGCGTTTAATTGATTACGTTCACTTTTAGGAATCAAGTCTAGCCAATCTAGCTTAAGTGCATCTTTATTAGTTTTTACCTGAACATCTTTTTTCGAATTCTTGTCGGTATTTTCTGTGCTGGTCTTTATTGCATTTTGTGCGGTATTCTTGGCTGCATCGTCTTTGGCATTCACCAAGCCAGTAGCCAATGAGCCTGTTACAAGAAAGAGTGTGATTAATCGTTTTTTCATATTTAAACTCGAATCGTCATTCCGTCACTCAGTGACTGTTTATAAGCACGAAGTGCTGGTATGAAGCCTATCACTGTACCTGCTAACTGTACCGCCGCAAGAAGCTTCCACTCATAATGAGATAAAGCGACCATTTCAATGTTAATTCCGTAGTGTTGTTGAATAAGGGGTGCGATGATAGCTAATAGGGCATATAAGATAGCAACGCCGACAATCAGTCCAAGGAAGGTGAGTGTGCTTGCTTCGAGTACAAGTAAGGATAATATGTGTCGTGGTCTTGCTCCCATCGCACGTAAAATCGCCATTTCACGGCGTCGTTCATGTAAGCTAGTTAGTAAGCTCGAAAGCATGCCAAGTAATCCAGCAATAACAACAAATACCGAAATAACCATCAATGCTTGCTCTGCAACAGACATCATCCCCCATAATTCATGTAATGCCACGCCTGGTAGAATTGCGCTAAGTGGTTCTTTAGGGTAAGTATTGATTTGACGTTGCAGTGAAAAGGCTTGGATTTTAGAATTAAGGCCTAATAGCATTGCGGTTATTTGCTTGGGCTGAAAGTTTTGACTCTCTAATTGTTCAGTACTAGGGGTGTTACCAAGGTGTGCACCTGATTCCCAACCTACATGAATTGCTTCAATTGCTTCAAGTGACACATGTACCGTTTTATCTACCGGAGTACCGGTTGGTGCAAGGATGCCAACCACTTTGAAGGGGAGATTATCGTGGCGGCTAAATCCGACATCAGCAATCCCGTGGGCAATAATGATATCACTTCCAATGTGATAGCCTAGCTTTCTGGCTACATCTGAACCGATGACGGTTTCAAATAATTGATTGAATTCTTTGCCTTCAGCTACTTCTAGTGGATGCTTTTTTCCATAGCGATAGTGTTCGAAGTAACTGTGGTTGGTCCCCATAACACGGAACCCTTTATGCGAATCGCCTAAAGAAATTGGAATGGCCCATTTTACTGCGCGATGGTTGCTAAATTCGGTAAAACTTTTCCAATCAATATTATTGGTGGCATTACCAATACGAAAGACAGAATAGAGCAGTAAGTTGACCTGTCCTGAGCGACCACCCACGATGAGGTCTGTCCCTGAAATAGTATTAGCAAAGCTGTTTTTTGCTTGAGTCCGAACGCGTTCGACTCCAAGTAATAAGATGACTGATATCGCGACAGTCAGGATGGTTAAAATGGCAGTAATTCTGCGGTTACGGACACTTTTCCAAGCAAGCATAAGTGTTGGAGTCATGACGTTACTCCTGCTCGATTCATCTGATTAAGGTTTAAGGTTTTATCGAACATGCTTTCCAAAGTCGGATCGTGGCTGACAAACAACAAACTTGATTTTGCTTGGTTTACTTGCCCGAGTAACAGCTCGATAAAGGCACTACGATTGTCGTAATCAAGTGAAGAGGTGGGTTCATCTGCAATGATTAATGCCGGTTTGCCAATTAATGCTCGCGCAGCAGCAACACGTTGCTGCTGACCAATACTTAATTCAACTACAGGCTTATGCATTAAATACTCTGGCAGGTGAAGTTTGTTTAGTAAATCTATTGCTTCTTCGATAAGTGGTTTATCAAGCTTAGATCTACGAAGTTTTGAAAACTGACAAGGAAGAGTGACGTTTTCAATCACACTAAGGTAAGGAAGTAGATTAAATTGTTGAAATATGTACCCAATATTATCGGCTCGGAATTTATCCCGTTTGCTACCTGGCATCTGAGATAGGTCTTTGCCTAATACCTGTAGCTTTCCGGTATTGATTGTATGGATACCTGTTAGCAGCCCAAGTAATGTTGACTTCCCACACCCACTGGGGCCTTTGATAAACAGGTGTTCGCCTTTAGGGATAGATAAACTATCTAGGTCTAGTGTTGGTGTGTTATTACCTGGCCAAGTAAAAGTGACTTGATCCAGTTCAACAACACCGTGATTGGTATTTTTCATCATCGACATAACCTGAAAAAAAGCCTGAAAGATAGAACTTTCAGGCCAAAAAACTTAAAGTGAAATTTTTGTATTACTTGGAGATAGTTCTAAAGCAGTTTGAGCTTTGTCTGTTAGTAGATTAACACTTATAGATTTTGTTGCTGGGAAATGGGTGAACCACTGTGTATTGATCGATGTTAGGGCACCCAAATTCTTACATTGGTAATGATATTCGATGGTGAACTCACCGTGGCCACCTTTATGGTCATGATGATGCTCTTCGTGATCGTTTGCATGACCATCATGACCATCATGACCATCGTGACCATC
>NZ_JAHKPM010000016.1 GCF_018860525.1 Vibrio hepatarius | reverse complement strand
TCTTCCATGTACATCATGTCGAGCGCATCTTGAGCCCAGCTTTCACCGTTTAAACGTGTTTATCGATATCGGACACACACCAATAAAGAGAAAAATAAATTATCCACGTCACTTTGAGGTTTGTTTTGATGCACTGCCGATTTTGAGGAATATTGTCGTCGATTTATATTAAAGGAAGGTATTTCTGGTTGAATATCGGTGAGTTTATTCAAATGAAGTTCCAGCGAGGACACACACCTAAAGTAGCGCCAGGTGATGGCCAATATGTCACTCGTCCTCTTATGCTAGCTTCTATCAAAGCCAGCTAAAACGTAACGAGCTAGCAGAATCAAAGGCTGTAAAGCGATAATTTGAATTAGTGTGATTACCAAGGGAATCTGTCAGTTTCGTAACCTAGATGTGACTAGTTCTGACAGGATCAAGCTAGCACACTTATCCGTAATACTTTACGGATAAGTGTTACTATTCCTAATGGGTACGACGTCTGGTATGTTTGGAACTTAACAGTAAGATATGTTGAATTAAACAGAACATAAATCGAGATGAACAAGAATGAAAAAACTATTACCAATAATGATATCAATAGTTTCCATGTCAAGCTTGGCAAATGATTTAGATTATGAAATAAAAAATGGTCAGTTTCAGACTTCTGAAGGACAGATTCCAGCTGGATGTTTGGCTCAGCTTAAGACTGAATTGAATGGTGATAATTCAGTAGCATCAATTTATGTAAATCGCAATTCATATAGAGGTTGCACGACTTCCAATATACCTTTCCCTGGAGGCGATGAAACGAAAGTTGAGTATCAAATAGCTGAAGAACTAAATGGCAATATATTTAAGGTCAATGTATGTGAAAAAGTCGAAGGGTCAATGGGTATATATTGCGATAAAATTCTGATCCAGTTTTCTAATCGCTTATACGTGACACCTAATAGTTCAAAATACGTGCTGTCTATTGAAAAAATTGGTGAGTGGTAACATTTATCAAGTTGTTGCGATGTAGTATCTGTGTAGCGGATAAGATAGTTTGATCAGACCCATTTAGGCTGGTCAAATGGGTGCTATACCAAAAGTAATCTGAAAAGGCAGAGTGCTCTTTGGATAGTAACTCGCGAAATAATATGAATAATATCGGACACACACCAATAAAGAGAAAAATAAATTATCCACGTCACTTTGAGGTTTGTTTTGATGTACTGCCGATTTTGAGGAATATTGTCGTCGATTTATATTAAAGGAAGGTATTTCTGGTTGAATATCGGTGAGTTTATTCAAACGCCGTTTCAGCCATCAAGCTGTGGGTATCCATTTCTGGAAAGTCTTTGAGTGACTGCTATTCAAATGCGAATAAATGAAGCTTTTTCTTATTAAGAGCAGTTTTTGCAATCATCGCCTGTGCTTGACTGCCTACCGCAGTGACGTGGAATTTCTCCAATTGTGTACAAACCTTTAGCCAGTTATTTATGTTCCCTCCGAGCCTGTCTAGTATGGGGGGCAGGTTCGAATTAATAAATGCCTTATTCGGCCGAATTTGGCGGGCTGTCCAGTCGACTAATTCAATATAATCCATCAATCGAAAAGGAATACCATCTCGGCTTGAGTTGCTCTCATTACCGGTAAAAGGATGAAGGCAAGGGGCTGTAGCCAACTGTTTATCTAAAGCGTCGATTCGAGCTTTGATTGAGGTGAATTCTGAGTCTTCTGGCTTAGTAGCAATGCCTGCGCGAATAGGATTTAGGTCTACGTACGCCATTGCAGCGGCGAGGGCTTTTTCATCAAGCAGGGCTTGGCTTTTAAATCTGCTTTCCCAAAAGTGGCCAGTGCAGTTGTCTTCTTTGTTAGCTCTACAAGCAATATCGTAGTTAAGCTCTTTCATATACCAACTCAAATCCCACAAACGTTCCCGCCAAAGCTCAATGATCTCCATACATTTTGCGTATTCAATTGGGTGAGTGAGTTGATCATGAAGCCAGCGTTGAATAATAAGTGGTAACTTATGAGCCATTCCCCAGCGCTCAACTATCTGATGATGTGATAAGGCTAAAGCTTTCTCTCGATTGATATTGACGACTAAGTGGTAGTGATTACTCATGATGGCGTAAGCACAAATATCAATACAGTAGAGTTCAGAAAGCGAGTGAATTTTATTGACGATCCATTCCCTGCGATGCTCATAACTCACTTGGTTTTGGGTGTCTTCACCACACAAAAAACTGCGCCTAACACAGCGAGAAACGCAGTGGTAATAAGGTGTCGCTTCAATCGAGATAAGTTGCTTGCGTGCAGTCGTCATGAATATGTCTCCTTATTGGAATAATAAGAAGTTAGCAATCATTCAAACAAGTGGTTGCCATCAGTCCCTCGAAAAGGAGTAAATCATACTTATTTAGTCCTTTTGGTGTGTGTCCCGAATTTATTTTACCCATATTTAGCGGGTTGGAGAGATGATAAACAAGTCGTCACCAACAACTATCAAGATATGGGCGGCGAGATAGTTCTTTTGGTGTGTGTCCCGAATTTATGCTTGGTGTGTGTCCTGAATTTATTTGGGCGGCGAGATAGTTCTTTTGGTGTGTGTCCCGAATTTATGACTTATAGTCCTTTTGGTGTGTGTCCTGAATTTATTTTCTGAATTTATTTTCCCGCACAATATCTGCCCCAAAAGTATTTAATGTATTGATTATGAAATTACAGACAAGGTTAGTGTTTATTGATACAAGCACTTTTAAAAAGAAAACTATAACAGAATATCGATGCCGAGTGGCTTAGTGTAAAACGGCTAACACTTTTTTGGACGAGACACCGAAGAGACCACCTTCTCAGGTGATCTTTTTAGTTGTTCGCTACAATACGTTAATCAGCACGATGGCAGTCATTGCTCCGATTCCAGAGATAAACAAAGCAAACCCCGCTCTCGATGTTCCATGTAACTTTGTCCACATGAATAAACCTGTTAACGAGAACAGAATGAGGGATATAGCGGCTAAATCCCCAAAGAACTGCCAGCTTAGCCCTGTGCCCATTCCTCTGTGAAGTCTATTCATGAAAGCACCAAAGTTTGGATCTTGTATCTTAACTCTTACCACCAGTGTTTCAGGAACGTAAGAAAGACGAAGACTACCTTTAAGACCTACATTTCTTAAACTCCATATCTCAGGAATAACAATATAACCACTCTTTGTTGGTAAAGATATAGACTCTTTGACCATAACTTCCGTGTCATCAAACCAGCCTAGATATTGATAGCTAGAGAAAGACTTAAAGTCATCGGTATTGTTAAACGGATGATCGAGGTTAATAGTTTCGTCAATCATCTCCGTTTTAGGGCCAGGTATTTTGAGTGTAGACCGATGCTGAAGCCATAAGCCGGTAACACCATAAAGAAGCATGAGAGGAATAAGTACTATTCCAGTCCATGCATGTATTCGACGTAACCATTTGTTGTTACGTAAGGGGAATCTGCGTTTTCTCATAAAAAATTGGCCAGCATGTGCTGGCCATACCGTTTAATTAAAATTTGTAGCTAGTGGTTAGGTTAAACTCTCTTGGAGAGCCTGGCATTATCTGGCCTGCACCTGTTGCGCTCACGTAGTACTCTTTATCCAATAAATTTTCAACACTTAGCTGAGCAATCCAGTTATTCCATTCATAACCAACACGAGCATCGAAGCGCGCATAACCTGGTAATGAGACTGTGTTCTTGCTGTCTGCAAATCTATCACCGACGGCAATAAATCCTGTTTCACCAAACAAACCAGATTCTTCTTTGTATCCAACAAAGAATTGGCCATTTAAGCTAGAGGTATTGGTTGGACGATTACCTTGGATATTATCTTCAGCTTTCACCAATTCAGCATCTTGGTATGCGATACCGCCTCTAACCGTGATTTCTTCTGTGATGAACCCATTAAATGAAAGTTCGATACCATCAGTTCTTTGAAGACCAGTAAGAATAATTTTGCTTGGATCTAGAGGGTCTCTTGTTCTACGGTTGTACATCTCTAAACGGTATACTGACAAGGTAGTTGCAAGAGATCCATCAAACCAATCACTCTTAATGCCTGTTTCATACAAGCGAGTATGCTCCGGATCTAACTGATTGCTTTCTTTACCTGGGCTAATACCGATAAGACCGCCACCTACAGGTAAGAAGGTTTTGCTATACGAAAGATAAGCAGCGTGTTCGTTAACAGGATTCCAAACTAACCCAAGGCGAGGGCTCCAACTTCCATTGGATACCGTTTCTTCCGAGTTATCAGTATTCTTATGCGTTTTAATTTCAAAATCGTCATATCTAATACCAGCTAGGCCAATCCAATTTCCAATTGTCACTTGATCTTGCAGATACAAACCGTAGCTTTCTACTTTATGCTCAGAATCAAACTGAAGCTTCATTGGACCATTATAACTAGGAAGAGTATTAGGCTGGTAGGCATTACCAGATGGAATAGCGCCAGAGTTTCGATATAGTTTTGGAATACGTTCCTGCCATGACTGTTCCCAACCAATGAGTAAATTGTGCTCGGCAAAGCCAGTATTAAATTGGTTTTCTAATTCAAAATTGTTTGAGAAGTTATTTGCTTTTAAATCTTGTTGCCAGCGAGAGCGAGTTAAATCACCGTTTTCGTCTGCACGGGATACATAAGTGTTATCAAATTCGCTATTAAGGTTGGTATAACTAAAAAGATGGCGCAGTTGTAATGCAGAGTTAATATTCCATGTCAGTCTTGAACGCGCTGATTGGGCAATATCGTTTATGTAATCACGATCTGTATTGCTATAAACAGTATCAATAGGAACATCAGCGGGAGAACCATTGACACTTGGAATGCCTCTATCTGGAACACGTTCTGATTCATGGCGTTCGTACTGAACAAGCCAGGTTACGTCATCATTGATATTCCAACTAATAGACGGAGCAAGCATATTACGCTTGCTATCCACACCTTTGCGGAAACTGCCGGCGTCTTCATAAGCTATGTTTAGGCGTACCTGAACGTCTTCATTCACTTCACCATTAAGGTCTGCATCGACGCGATAGAAATCATTGCTACCGATTCTTGTCGTCAATTTAGACCCTAAACCCGCTTCTGGTTTTTTGGTCACTCGGTTAATAATACCGCCAGAGCTACCTCTGCCATATAAGACAGCAGCTGGGCCCTTAAGAATCTCGACTGTTTCAATGTTTCCCAGATCTCTTGTGTACTGCATGTCATCTCTGAACCCGTCTAAATAGAAATCATTAGACGCTTTGAAGCCGCGAATTTTTACGCCATCAAATCGAGTATCGCCACTAGCATTGATACCAGGAATACCAACTAAGGCTTCACTTAGAGTGCTATTACCAAAGGCTGTTATTTCTTCGACAGGCAGACTTTCAATTGTCTGAGGAACTAATTTTGTCGGTGTTGAAATTTTAGTAGCCGTTGTCACTTGAGAGTGCTGAGTTTTTTCACCAAAAACTGTGATGGTTTCCTCTTCTTCGGCTATAGCTGGGGTAGTGGCGGCAATCATAGCCAGGGATATTAAGTTTAATTTAAGGTTATTTTTCATAAAGTGTATATATAATAATCATGAATACAATTGAGAATCATTCACGTTATCATTTATGAATTGCAACTTAAATACAAAATTGTCAATAAATGTTACGATAAGCCATCCAGTGTATGCTTATCGCTATCTCAAACCCTGCTGTTTGGCTTACTTTTCCGGCTCTTTTCCTAATGTTTATAACTCTCACCATGTGGCCATATTTACTCCGCTACTAAAGGTCCCATTCTGTGAGATTTTCAAGTGTTACTATAAATACTTTGCATTTTAAATAGCCACAGTGCCTAATATCGTTTAAGACAATCTAGACTGAACCCTTTTTAAAGGTGTTAAATAGGAAGTTTGCTTCATGCGCAAATCAGATAAGAAGATTGAGAATCAAATTAGAGACGTGTTGACCGAAGTTTGTGAAGATACGTTAAAAGGCTACGATGGTTTTCTTTGGGTGACTCATACGGTCAAATTCTCTTCTTTTCCACAAAGCTTAGAAATCGTCTGCGTATTTGAAACGAATCAAGATAGAGCAAACTTTTTAGTGGGTGAAGGTCCCCAGCATGTCTCAACAACTATCCAAAAGGTGTTTAATAAGGTAGGGGTGCAACTAAAGAACGTAAGTAAGCAAATTCGTTACGATATACAGAAAAATCGTTAGTATGGTCATTAAAGGAAGTGAATTGAGTTTTTAGTTAGATAAAGCTTCTGTTTTTGAATGTCCTTCGACGATTATTTATATTTTTTCATAAATAGATTGATTAATCTGCCAGACTCACATATATTAGCGTTGCTCTGTTGGTCAGAGTTATTAAATGAAACAAGAAAAAAGAAATTGTTAAATCTCAGAATCTCATCGTAACTGTTGTATCCTAAGTTTTTCCCTTTATCTCTTACTCGTAACATTCAGTAATTCAAACATCTAGTGCACTGCGTCTTTCGCATTTCTATGACTTTATATAAGGGACAAATTATGTCTAATAAAACAACTGGTACTGTAAAATGGTTTAACGAAACTAAAGGTTTTGGTTTTCTAACTCAAGACAATGGTGGCAATGATGTATTCGTACATTTTAACGCTATTGCATCTGAAGGCTTCAAAACACTTGTTGAAGGACAAAAAGTGTCTTTCGATGTAGAGCAAGGTCAAAAAGGCCTTCAAGCTGCAAATGTTTCAGTAATCTAATTTTTATAGTTGACGCAAGTAGAAGTACTATTTGCGTCACTACCCTCCTAATGTTGGCTTACAAATTTATATCCCCTAAAAATATCTAACAACCAATCCATACTCGTGTATTGATCGCTACGTTTCTTATTTCTTAATTTTATAAATTAATTCTTATTTTATATTTTAAATAATTAGCCTACTTTTTAGGTATAAAAATAACATAATAAAAAGAAATAATTATGTCAGTATTTAATATAAAATATATAAATGAATCAAATAAAACGATAAAATCAGAAACTGTTTTTATGAATGGATTAAGAGGTGCTAAAATATCATCTTCTTCATGTGCACCATCATATACTCATAGAATTGAGCTAAGAGATATTGTAGGTCGCCTGTTAGCCTATAAAGAAAACAATCATTGGGTCAACAGTATAAATCCTTTTCATCATTAGAAAAGATAGCTTAACAGGCTGTAGTGATTCTATTCTTTCTCATGCCTGTTCAACGCTAAGGTTTTAACTTATTACTCTGCCATAAAATACTGGAGATATACACCAGCTCATCAGTATAAAAATGTGTCCTTTTAGATCTTTGATAAGTAAATGGGTTCAACGTTCGAGGTTAGCGAAAGCTTAAAGTATCTAAGATACTTTTTAATTAGAGGTAATAGTTGACCGATCTGGTTGTAATAGAAGAAAAATCATTGCCTTAGAGTTAATTGACAGTTAGGATTTTGACTTTCGACTAAAAAGAATCAATGCTGATGCTTAGAGCGACGCTTACGACCTTGTCAATATTATTAGTTAACGGATGTTCCACCCATACTTTTACTCAAGATGAAGATACATCGATTGATGATAATGTGTATGCGGGAGAAGTACTGAGAAAACAAGCTACCCCTGTTTCTCCTAAAGACAAGGATGCTCAAGAACTCGTTAACCTCTTGATGAGTAAAGCGAGTACAGGAACAAACGCGGTTGGATTAGCTGCACCTCAGCTGGGGATCAATAAATCCGCTTTTGTTTACCGTGTGCCTGAGATTGTTGATGGTAAACCGCAATTCCCAGAGACTTGGGAAGTGGCTTTAAACCCAAGTTATACCCCAATAAGTAAAGAAACCACACCCATGGCAGAAGGGTGCTTTTCTGTTCCACATTTTTACAGCAAAGCGGTACCGAGATATAAAGAGATCAACTTCCGTTATCAAAATATAAACGGCCAGTGGCAAGAAGATATCGTTGATGGTTATAAAGCTCAAATATTGCAGCATGAAACCGATCACTTGAGCGGCATATTGTATATTGATAAGCTCGAGAACAAAGGGGATTTATCCACGATTAAAGACCTAACCGATAGCTTGGATAAACCCCAAGATTAATGGGTAAGCATTTTGGTTTGCTGGGCAATTTGGGCTAGTAGCAATTTAGGTCAAACATAAAAGGGAGCGATTGGCTCCCTTGCTAGCAAAAAGAATGATTATGGGAAAGTAGGGTACGGCAGTTCTGGCTAATTTTTGAAGATGCCATTTGTCTATTTCACCTCGCGGATCCCCTTCGTATGACAGCAGCTCAATATCAATCTTGTGATTATTACCGTGTTTTGCTTGGTAGTGATCGTTACCAGAGTAGTAAACTGAATCCATTGTTGTTTCAAATCTTGATAACTACTCGAATAAGGTTTGAAACTCTATCCTTGCTTGTTGGTGTAGCGGGTCGGAGTGCCATTTCTGATGTTGTACCAGATCAATGTTGACTTGCCATGCCAGTTTTGTAAATTTCTCCCCGAGTTTTACTAAAGTATTCGGCGCATAAAACACCAAATGCTCAGGAAGAAAACACCAGCCAAATCCCTTGTTCGCTAGTTCTAGTAGCATATAGTAATTGTCAGCGTACCAGATATCTGGGCTAAAGGCTTGGTTAAGACTACTAACATCCTCATTCCTTGAGCGAATAGTCAATTGTCGATGCTGCTTGAGTTCGTCAATGTTTCGAATAGTTTTCTTCGCTAAAGGATGTTCTGAGGAGACAAATACGTCGAACCCAATATGCCCTAAATTAGATATATCGATATTGTTGGGCATTTGCAGATCGCTCATAATAATACCTGTTGTGGCCCGTTCTGATTGGATGAGTTCAATAATGTCTGGACTTGATGCTGTTAAACATTCCATCTGAATACTTGGAAACTTTTGCTCTAAGTTCTTTAATGCGTTTGGTAAGCGGGTTAATGGGATCCCTTCATCTACCGCGAGCACTAGCTTAGTGGCAGGCGCAGAAAAAAGTTGAGATGCCTTATTATTTAGCCGATCAAGCTGGCTTAATGTGGCCAGTGCGTATGGTATTAACTCATGACCTTTGTCCGTTAATATCGGGTAGCGACCAGTCCGATCAAAAAGATCGACGCCATAATCAAGTTCCATATTCATTATGTGCTGGCTGATAACAGATTGGGCTCGCCCCAGTTTTCTGGCAGCAGCGGAAAAGGAACCTACTTCTGATGTCGTAACGAACGCTTGCAGTTGCTCAATAGTAAACATATCGTTTTTACCGATGGTTTCTAACTTTCTTATATCCAAATAGTAGATAAAATATCAGTCAATGAGTAGAACTATTTAGGCAAAACATCATGACTCGTAACGAACGTATTTTTCACGCAGTACTATTTGAAATTGTTGCACTAGTGATCATCATACCTGCTGCTACTTTGATTACAGGCAAAGGTTCAAGTGATTTAGCTGTCATTGGTATTGGTTTGACTCTTTATACTGTCGTATGGAATTATATTTATAACTTCTACTTTGATAAGTGGTTTGGTTCAAACCGAGAAAAACGCAGTTTAGTCATGCGAATTGGCCACACACTTGGATTTGAAGGTGGATTAATCTTCTTATCTATTCCTGTTATTGCATGGTTTTTGAAAGTCACTTTGC
Source organism: Vibrio hepatarius (assembly GCF_018860525.1). Taxonomy (GTDB): domain Bacteria; phylum Pseudomonadota; class Gammaproteobacteria; order Enterobacterales; family Vibrionaceae; genus Vibrio; species Vibrio hepatarius_B. The sequence continues at coordinate 7,043 of NZ_JAHKPM010000016.1, read as the reverse complement.
TACAAGCTTTAGCAATAGAAGCAGGTTTCTTAATTTTCTTCTTATTTTATGCAACCGGTTTTAACTGGGCGTATGATAAAATTCAGCCGTTTGGAAAAGTGAGCAAATTGGTCGAATAAAAAGCGAGTAAATAGGTTTCAAAAAGAAAATTGCCAGATAACTCAATATATCACCCAGTTCTATTTCAAGTGACAAACAACAATACAGGTAAGAGAAATGAAAAAAATACTTATATTATCAACAATAATGTGGTCTTCAGCTTCTTATGCTGCAACTCACCAAATTGGTATTGGCATAGGAGGTGCTGATGTTAGTGGCCCTAACAATTGGAGCGATTCTGGTTTTGTCGGTAAAATAGATTACGCATATCAATTTCATAGAAATTTCGCAGTTGAGGTCGGCTATGCTGCCGCTGAAGGTATGACAGACACTGTGTTCTCCGCTCTATTAGCTAGCAATCGACAAGCAGTAGATTACTCAACGGGTTATACTGGTCTCAAAGTTAACATTTCACCACTTTCGTTTCTTAACTTTTACGCGGTTGGCGGTGCAAATTATTCTAGTGTAAAACAGAGTTACACCCCGATTGGCAGTGCATCAGAGAGAACGGATACACATACAGGCTTGCATCCATACTATGGTGTTGGAACTGAAGTCGTAATATTAAACACGTTAGGGTTGGGGGTTGAATACCGAAAGTTTATTTTAGCGAATGACTTTGAATCTGGTGCTGTATTTGCTGAAATTAATATTAAGTTCTAAAGGTTATATTGCTGCGACCATTTGATGTGTCATTCTCTTTGGATAGGGTTTATCCCCCATAACTAAAAGGATAATATTTGAAACCTGTTGGACTACAATCTCTAATATTAAATTTATTTATTCTGCTTTCTGTCATATCTTTCTTCACTAACCAATTCTAAATCAAAAAGGTGGCACTTTGCTTTACTGAACGGCTTGTGCCCTGCTCAGTTTTGATTTGAGTCTTTCCTCCATTTCTCGACAGCTAAGTTTGCAAGCTGCTTCGTCTCAGACGCTGTCGAGAATCATTTCAGGGCGAAAATGTAAAAATTTTAATCATTAACATTCAGAGTGTTAAATAAAGTTGAAAAAAATGTTACCAAACTTTCAGTGTTTATGACTCACCTGTTTTATCTCTTTTTATACCTGCCCAGAATAACTCATAAATAGTCAGTTCAGATTGCCTCTGCTTTTTGTAAAAGTGTTTTCTATCAATAGTCATATTATTTGAAACTCACCGGACAGAAAGTGTCTATCTATTGCGTTTTGTGCTGTTAAGTTCGATGAATTCAACCACTCGCGATTAGATAAGCTTGAGCGCAGGGAAATATCACAACTTCGCCAAGCTTCGAGACTTACTGTCAACGTGATGGAAAAATTCTAAACGCGTGGATGCAAGCAATGCCAACTCAAGTACCAGTTATAAAAACCCCTTCTACTCCATCTAAACCTGAGACAGAGGTTGGTAATACACCTAGATTAACTAACAGAGATGGAGGTCAAGGGGTCAAAGCAGTTAGATCACTATCCAGCAAAGAAAATAATAGCGCTTCATCAAAACAAATTCCCAGGGAAAAAGACATAAGGCAGATCAAAGAGCTTGCGAGCATGATAATGGCAGCAAGCTCTCCTGAGATAAAAAATTTAGGTTTACATAACATAGCAGACACCTTCCCCATAGACGACAGCATTAATCATGACGTTTTTACCGCTTGGGCCAATAGAGCAGAACTGGATAAAGAGTTTCTTTTGCTCGGACACAATCTTCTAAAGATAGATATTAATCGTGAGAACTTAAGATCCCTTGTAGAAATTTTGCCAAAAGATGAGAGATGGAGATTGAGCTCTCTCGATAATGTGGGTGAGTTGATAGGAAAAGAGGATAGAGCACAGCGAAGCTCTGATAAAGTTAGGGCAAAAAAAATCCAGCTCACTCGGCGTATTGATGCTGCTGTTCTGGTGGCCCTTAAGGCATCGACACAACTGAAAAAAATGACACCAGATGCCATTAAAGACAAGCAGAATAAATGTAAAAGCGAGCTTATACAGCAGCTTATGTCTGCTTATCAAGAAAAACACCCATTTTCTAAAAAGAGCCTCGATGCTCTAAAAAAAGAGCTGAACACAAGTGAAAAAGTGGATAGAGAAGCTAAGCAGCGCTTCCATAATTGGTTCGAAGAGCAGAAACATGCATGTAAAACATTAGGAAAAGAAGTTCACAGTGTCAGAATCAAAGGTAAGGGGCTTAAGGAAGACTATAGCAATGGGAATAAAAGGGCATCCGATTTCTTTGCGGTAATGGATGAACTGCTCAAAACATCTGGTCTGAAACTTAATGTGTGGGGCGATCAAGCTCAAAAGACTCCTGAGTACGGAGTATCATCATCGAAGGATTTGAAAGAGGTAGCAAAAGGGTGGATATCGGGCTCTTCGGTAAAAGAGGTGCCGTTTAAAGTAGATAATGTGTTAAAGGGGATACAGTCCTTAGGGCATAAACTATCCGTTCAAGATGCCAAACTTTACCGTTCAGTCGATGACCCTAATACGGCATCGGTTACTCAAAGTATTCTGTGGGATTTACAACAAGAGGCGCTCCGGTTTCAATACGACTGTGTCCCTTTAATGTCTGTCATTCAAAGCATAAAGAAATCTCCTATTTTGCAGGCACAGAAGATCCTGTCTGGGAATGATTTACCCACCGAGTCACCTAAAAAAGAGGATTTAAAGGCACTCGATCCCAGTAATATTGAGGACTTTATTCAATCAGAACTTGAAGGATCTCAAGAAACGCGATTATTTCTCAGTACGGAGCTATCAAGTCGTACTGAAGGTGCTGAAAAAACCGCAGACTTAGCCGATGTAGAATTAAGTGAAGATGCACTTATTGCTCGCATGGAGCGCATGTGTACAAACTGGTCTGATTCTATTCCAAAGCAAGAGGAAGCGGCTTTTAACGATATTGTCGATAGCATCAAACATAAAGTTATCCCAAATATGGTTAGTGGATTGGGGCGAAGTTCAGCTCTTTTGCGAGATGCGGCTAAATTGGCAACAAACGGGGACATGAAGGCAATCTCCTTAGCAGAAGTGAAGGTTAAGGCCGCTGTTTCTCAAGCAAAAAGTGTTGTCGAAGATATCAGCTTTTCTGCTGCTGAGAAAACAGGAAGAGCGATTGATCCTTTTTCAGCCCGTTCACGCATTGCTAAGGACTGGGCGATGGAAGCGAATGATCCAACAAGACTAGCAAAGTCGCTTGGTAAGCCGAAAGAATCTATTAAGGCTATGACAACCCCTGATGTGCATGACGTCCAAAAACTGTTGCAAGGCGACAAGGTATTTCATGGGCTAAAATCGGGCGCAGATCCTGAATTTATTTTGTTCGCAACCCGAGTAGCGCAGGAGTGCCTCAGGGCGGAAGATGGTAGGACTATTATGCCGATGAGCCCAGAAGAATGTGCTCATCAGGAAAAGATCTTTTTGGAGTTTCTATCTAATTGGGGTCAGAGAAAAGCTCTTAGAGGAATCGCTATTGCATTATTAGAAGACAAGGCTGCGGTTGCAACTTTGGGTATATCACAATTGGTGCGAGCGCTTTCCATCGTGTTATTTGGAGGCATAACGACGGCGCTTAAAGTACACAATGCGAAAAAAGGTTTGATGCCAAATAACGATTATCCCTACAAAGCAGTCCAACAGATTCTTTCAAAAAACATTCAGCAACTTGCGTTTAGGCTTGTGATGACAGCGCTACCTAATACCGCGCAGTCTGCAATTGGAGGAGGGTTGGCAATGGCTGGCCGTGCGCACAACGCGCAGGTGGATTGGTCCGGTGAAGGGAAAAAACTTGAGCTGAAAAATATCATTGAATCGGCGGTGGAAGAGGCTGTAAGAAGTACAGTGCCTGATGGATTGGAAGCAATCGTCAATGCGCATGTGGATGAGTCTATAGAAATACCGTTTGATGATATTGATGAAGAGAAATTTGTCGATTCTGTTGCGCAGAATGTCTCTATTCAAGGTGATGAAGATTTTAAAGGCAAAACGAGAGAAGCACTGATTACTTTATCTAAAACCGAAGATGGGCGGACATTGCTTAATGCACTAAGAAACAGTCAAGAGCCCGTTATTATTCGTTATGCAGATGGAGAAAGAGCTTTTCTTCGCCAAGAGGGAGGGAAAGATTTCTATGCAAGTAGTACGGATGTTAAAAATCGAATCATTTACTTTGATCCCTGGAATACGCTGGCGGCAAAAAGTAGGGATGATATTGGAACTGAGCTTTGGCGTGAACGCGATCCATCGATAGCCCTATTTCATGAGGTGAAGCATATACTTGACCACGATGCTTCAAACGGCAAACCAACAATGCCTAATTTATCTAAGCTGACCGAAAATGGATATAGGAAACAATTTTATGCCCTTAACGGTGAAACTGCCGTGCTTAGAGATGATGATCGACATGGTCATCGTAGTGAAGGTAGAGTCGGTTACGCTAGGGCTCGGCAATTAGGGCCTAACAGTGTCCAACTTGTTTCTGCACCTGAACTTCAGTGGCCATCAGAATCTGCCTCAAGGTTTGAGCGTGGCCCTGCTTTTATCGAAAGGATGAGCCGCCGTTATTATAGTGATAGAACTTCTTCAGATGAAAAGAAAACCTTCTTTATGAGAAAGGTAGGTCAGTTTAATGCTCAGTTAATGACAGAAGATCTCAGCGAGGATAGAAGGAACTATTTAGAGTTTAAACGTGATGTGCTCAATGACATGATTTCATCGTTTGATGCAATCGATCAAAGAGAGGAAGTTACGGACACTATTTTGACCTTGTATACGGCAAGGAAAGGAACCCAGTATGCTGACAATGATGTGGAGCAGCTACTTAATACAGAAATAAGAATAAAAGTGGGTAACAACCAATATGAAAACATATTGGTTGTTGATTACCTTCAGCAAAAATACGGTGACGATAAAGGTTTTTCACGCATCCAAAGTGTGGAATGGCCCGACGATGTTAATCAGAGCTTATTAAATAGGCTTAATCAAGATTTTGCGATTATGGCGAATAACCACAAAGAGGCGCAAGAACCACATTATCAGGATGTTGAACGGAGCTTTCAGGCATTAACCGGAGGGCGTTTGCCTACCTATGTCGTCGTTAAATCAAAATCGGAAGATAATACTCCGGTTCAATATACAACAATGAATACTCTGACATATTTGGCAAATAAGGATGATAGCGCAGAAGCAATTTGGCCAGATAATATTAAGAATGACCCTGAGGCATTGGAGCAAATTGAAGCTGTCGAAGCGGCATTAAAAAATTTGATTAAATCTCATAGGAGCGCCGCAGAAGTCGGAGAGAAGTTTAGAAGCCCTGTCGGATTTATGGAACAGAGGTTACAAGAGATTGCTGCGAAACATTTAAAAAGTGGCCAGAAATTTGACTTAGATACGAAAGTTACCGTGCGGTTTAAGTACACCGCGTACGGTGATAATAATCAGGATGACAATATAGTTGATAAGGAATATACACTGCGTGAGGTGATGTTAGGCAAGCCAGGCAAACATGCAGCAGATAACACCAATGGACTCATCTTTTACTTTGGCCCTTATTACTATGAGGAGAAAGAAGAGGTTCCGGAGATAGGTATAGACGGAGTCAGTCAAGAAGAACAGTTTAATAATTTTATCGATGAGCTGACGTCGTGTGATATACCCAGTGAGTATGATGCTTATTTGAATGATCTTTCAAAAGACGAGTCATTAAAAGATGGAATGAATCATCTTTATAAGAATACTTTTGATAAGACAGTCCAAGATCTCGGCGTATCGACTTCAGATGTATCAACCGTTTCGATACCAACAGGCCGCACAAGGTCTTTTGGCGGGACAATGCTTCACGAGACAGACCACTATGAAGATGCGCAAAGTGCGTACGTGGCGAATCACTCTGGGGGAGCGAAAACATTTTTCTCTCCGCTCAGTGATAAACAATTTAAATTCTCCAGCGTGGATGCAGCTAATCGGGCATACAATGATAAGAATAGTGACTTCTATAAGTGGCTGACCTCTTTCTCATCTTATCGTACTCAGGAAAAAGCCCTCAATGAAGATGAGCAGATTCCTTTAAAAATAGAGGTGCTGCAAGACGATGAATTTAGTCGTTATAGTCAGGATCTATTCGGTCGACTAAAAGACGATTTTGACTATATTTCCAGCTCTAATGCTGAGAATCGTGATATGAGATTGCTAAATTATTTCGGTGGCGTAGTGTCAATGTTAGCGCTACCAATCACTGAGTTTATTCCCATTCCTCCTATTAAATGGTTGGCGAGAATATTACTCACAGCGCCATTTTCAATTGCAAAGGCCGCTATTGCGGATACTGAAGCAGAGAGAGATAAGCATTTAACTGATGCCTTTGTAGGCGCGATTTTGACCACAACGTTTACGGGAGCGAAACTCAGTACAAGTACTAATTCTTGGCTTGAGCAATTGGCGATCAGTGCGCCTTATATCGCTTCTGCTCAATGGCATGATGGCAAAAACCTAAAAGGACATATCGTTTCTGGAGTCATGGCGGGCCATAGAAATGTTCGGCCAGATCCAGGCCAAAGAGAAAAGCAGTTAGAGGTATTCTAAGGCTTTATCTCTGATATGAACTGAAAAAAGAGATTGTACTGTCTCGACAAAATGACTCCTTGTTTAAAGGAGTCATTTTTATTTCGGGGAAACTTGTGAACCACAACAACAATGGTCAAGAGAGGTAAGTTTAGAAAGTGAGTTTGATGAATAAGCTCAAGCAGAAGAGGCGGCTTAGTTTGGCTTAAATAGAAGACATAAGACAAATTCATGAAAATAATAGTACTGGGTATGTCTTATGTCTGTATTCATTCTGCTTATAAAATCACACTCAAACTCAATTAATATTAATGAATATTATATTCATGTTTTTGTTTTGTGACTCTCATCATATTTTAATTCACATCAAATAATAAAACAAATAATTTATTAAAAGTGAAAAC
>NZ_JAHKPM010000001.1 GCF_018860525.1 Vibrio hepatarius | reverse complement strand
CGTTTGCAACAGATAGAGGTATAGTGTTTTTCTTCGGACCATCATGCAATATCTGCCTCATAGACATAGAAGCTTTATCATATAAAGAAAATGGTTTCTCCTAGGCTGATTGAGTTCCATTAAATTACGAAACACAGCCTCGTAGACTTGAATTTATTACTGGTTCTAGGAGATTAAAATGCAAAATTTATGTCGTGCTTACCAGCTACACATAAAAGAGTTCGCTAACCTTAGACTTTCGGTATAAATAGCCTTTCTAACACTTTAGATTTAATTTCTTCATGCATAAAATGAAAAGTAATCCCCCTACTATGATCTTGCTGATATGAAGTTACTTTACTTAAATTTCCGTCAATACTATTCACAAATTCTCGAAGAGAGAAGGCCCTCACCCACGGATCTACAAATGCATAAATTAGGCGGTATAGGCTTTTAGTATCCTTAATACTGTCTAAATTTTCAAAGCGTACACTTGGGAGCCAATAAGAAGCAATAAGATCTCCAGTATCTATTCCTTCAGACATATAGAAAACCGAAGCAGACATTCGATCATGCATAAGCTGAGACCATAACGCACAATCTGCACCTCGTAGATAAGGTAAGTAGCCAGGATGAACATGAAGTAGCTTTACTCCATTGATACTTAACATTTCTGAAGGAACAATACCACCACCAGTAAATAGGAAGTGCCCTGCTTTTTCTATATTTAACATATCTAATAAATTAGGGTCTTTTAAATCTGAAATCAATACTGACTCAACACAATCAGAATAAAATGACAAAGGAAAATTTTTATTTGCGCCTTTAACTAAATCTTCTGTAACTCCCCAATTTATCTCCAGTTCTGTTAATATTCCTGAAATAGTTTTTGTGCTTTTTTTTAAGTAATTCTGGGCCCAGTAATGTATCTGCTTTCTTTGCTTATATGAAGAATAATTAGTCCTAAAGAATTTTGGCAGGCATCGGCCTACAGGTTTTTTAGTAATTAAATCGTACTGAGAAACTAACTCAATAATTTTTTTTGGGCGATAACCTAAAGATTTTAAAACCTCTAAGTAGGCACGTGCAATTGGACCTTCATAAAATAACACTGTCAAGTCTAATATTTTATGATTTTTAATTTTTACTCGACTCATTCCATAATATGATTTGTTTTGATAAGTTACTTTTTTAAGTGGAGAATTGATTAATTCATTAATTACATCTAAATCAGACAAATCTATATGCTCAAGTCTATCAGAAATTTTAAAAATTAAATTTATTTGCTTTATCATCAAAGAATATGGCAAGGACTTGCAATAATATTCCACGAATAATATATTAGTAAAAAGTAGAACTTCAAGACTATTATCACAGATACATATAGAAGTAGATGGCTTCATTTTTTTGTCATAACCACAATAAATCCTACCACTCACATCAAACTTAAAATTAATTTTATTCAATACATAATTATTAATATCCCTTCTTTCTATTACTTGATTTGCAACATTTAATATTTCTTTCTCAGTGTTAAAAAAATATCCACTTTCATTCTTGGTCGTATATCTTGATATAGATTCTTTCAGTTTATTTAATATAGTCATCTTCCAACTATCCCTTTAATTATCGTATTGGAGAAATGTAAAATATTAGCCATTGTCCAATATAGGACCATTACTGCAGGAAAAGGGTAAAAAACAACCAAAAATAGAAGTGCAATAATATATAACTTGGTTTTTGCTATTTTAGTTTCATACTCTGTTAAATACTGATTATTATAAAAAAAGGCCGATAGAATAGCAATTAATGTCATAAAAACTGGCAACAAATTAAAATCCTGACCCAAAAATGGGACATTGGTTGCTAGTAAGAAAATAGCATCAGGATAAGCAAGATCGTCAAACCATGCAAATGACTGACTATGGAATTGGGGCATCTGAGCTAAAACATTAAAAATAGATATCAAAATAGGGATTTTAACAAACAATCCTAGCATTGGTTTCAATGTATAGAAAGGAGTTACTCCGTTAATTCTATACTCCTGCATTATTTTGTTATGAGCATCTTCTCCATCATAGTTTCTTTTTATTTCTTTTAAGGTAGGCTTCAATTTTGAGCTGATTAGGTTAACATTTTCTTGTATCTTATCTACTAAAATATTTACCGGATATAAAGTAAAATTAACCAATATAGAAAAAAAAATGACCGTCCAACCCCATGATATATCCAAATTTTTTTTTATTTTATTTATAATGTATTCAATAGAATAAGAAAGGTATTTAAAAGGCATCCATAGGTGAGAATAAGAAACCACATCATAAATATCGGGATTTTCATTATAAAAATTATAAATATCCTTATAATGCCCAAGCTTAGCCAATAATGACAAATTATTTTTATTAATACAAAAGCTGTTAATAGACTTACGACTTACTGTGGAGACCTTATTATAACTAATTATATACGCATGGGTTATTTTTTTATTTGAGCAATCAATGTTAGATAATGAAAGTTGACCATCGTCAGTTTGCACAACCACCTTTAACTCATCGAGGTATCCAGCCAACCCCGAAAATTCTCTAGATCCTTCACTAAATGAGCTTGTAGAGAAAAATATAAAAAATATAAAAAATATAAACCTTAACATACTAAAAAATTATCGCCTTATTCTGATAAGTTGATTTCATCAGCATTCTTCATTGCTTGGAGTAAAGTCACATTTCGACTTTGTACCTTTATTGATAGGTGTTCAGTATATTCGAAGCTAGATTTCTCATCCTTTACAACGTAAAGATAATACGGAGAATCAAAATCCATATCTTTCTTTGTGAGATTTACACCACCAAAATCACTACAGCCTAACTCTGGAGTTATCTCTTCACATAATGTTTTTGCGATATCGTTGAGAAGAACCAATTCACCTCGATAGTTGATTTTATCGTTTGAATAATTTATAGGCTTTATCATCAAAAAAGGATGATATCTATTGAATCCCCAATATTTATGATTGTTAATCTTAATTTTGTTAGGTGACTTGCTAAAATAACTAGCTGGCTCACCGTGATCAGATTTAAATATTAAAAATGAGTTGTTATATATTTTCAATTTCTTTAATTTATTTATAAAACCAATAACTTTAGTGATTGCACATTGGGTTTGTCCATATAAACCTTTCTCATTTTGATGGTTGTCAAACCAAAGCTTCTTATTACTTTTGTATGAGCAACTGGCATCAAAGTCTACAGGGAAATGACTAAACACAAAGTGTAAATATCTCAGGCTTACTTTTTTATCTCCCACAGTAAGGTTATTTACATAGTTATCAAAGCTATTAATGTTAGCAATGTTTTTCTTATCCCAACTTGCACCTTTATGGCTATCAAGTGCGACAACTAGGGAGTACTCATCTCGGCTCGTACCAATAACTAATTTTTTTAAATATGAATTATGGCCTAGAATTTTATGACCAATATTTTTAAGTATATTTAATGTATAAGAAGAAAATACTCTAACAAAAGGATATTTTAGGAAATCATAAGTGTCAGATTTCATTTGCTGAGAATCAATAATTGTTGTCGGGCTAATTTTTTTTAGTGATTCTATATTGGAATAACCGAATGCATAGCTGTCATCAATATTTCTTGGAAGTATTTTTTCTTCTATAGGAAGAGTTTTTAATTTATTTTTTACCTCATCTATAGTACTTCCAAGAGATTTATAGTCTTGAATACCATATATATCGCCTATTAATGATGCTGTAGTTGCAGGTGATTGAGACACAGCGTTTTCAAAGACAGTAAAGTCTTTTAGGCTCTCGCTAAGCTCATCATCATTTTTTAAAACCTCAGAGAAAACACTTCCAGGTATACCATCTAAGCCTATTACAAATACATTATTCTTATTGGAAACTATAAAAGGCTTATCAGACTCAGTATTTTCCATACTTTTATAAATAGCATAGGAAGATGATAACATACTTGAAAAAATTATTGCCGCTACAATAAAATCTATGTTTTTTTGATGTTTTGTGAGTCGTAATGAGGCATATAGTACTGAAAAAAACAATACAAATAAAACATTATTTATATTTATAGGCACTTCTTCTGGACTTAACATGCCAGCGCTTATTGATACAGGGAAAAATAGTCCTGCTACAAATATCCATCCGAATAATAAACTATTAAGCCATAATACAACCTTTTCTATTTTTAAGTATATAGATAATAACTTAACAATAGTTAATATAATACCAATCACTATAGATAACGTAATTATTGTTCTAAGCAGAGCATCATAACTAATAAATCTATAATCATCAGGGCTATTGGCCATCATAAAAATAGATACACAAATCATAATGGTAGTAGTATATAGTACATATTTTAAAATCATTGCAGGAGGAGTTTTACTCATATTTGGCCTTGCCTAGTTTTCACTTTTTCAATTATGAAATCACTGCCTATTTCATTAGAATTACTTACGTTAAAAACAAAGTCACCTACACAAAATTCATTTATTATATTAATATTAGAATAAACTTCGTTAACACTCCCTACTCTTATACCTATAATGTTTCTTATGCTACTTTCAAGGGGAACAAGATGTAGCTCTTCCCATTTTTCATTATTTATTTTTTGAGGGCTATCAAAAAATATAACTGGTTTTTTTAGCCCAAGAGCATAATCAAGGGCAGCTCCTGACCAATCACTAATCATAACATCTGACTCATGCAAAGAGTCTTGTCCAGCTACATTTCTCTCAAAAGAAAACAGGTCATTGCATTTGAACATTTCAAGAATTTTATAAACTTCTTCTTTAGCAAATTTGATAGTTTGAGGATGCGGCCTTAAGGTTACTTTATTCCCTTCATTCAATAGTTTTTCAATCAGTTCATAACCTAAACCTGACTCAATAATGCAATTTTTACCCCAGCTAGGAGCTATAAGGTAATGCTGTTTCTCGTTACTTTCGGTCTGTTTTTTTAGCCGTTTATTCGATTCATTAATGATATCATCTAGTCTTGCGTAGCCATGTTCTACTAAATCTTTAGCAGGTAGATTGTACTTCTTCTCCATTGACCTAATTTCTTGAACATGATGTGGTCCCGCGCAAAATATTGTGTCAAAGAAGTCGAATGCGCCAAAACGATACACAGAATGCAGGCTAACTAAGGAATGCTGTACATAGATATAGTGGACGGGATAAATTGAGCGCTTTATTTGATATTGATGTAAGTCCGGCATGGTCATAACCATTACATCAGTATCTATATTTTCAAATAGCCAATTGCGAACAAAACCTTCATCTGTCAAAAAGGCATGCAAACGAGGGTGAGCTATATTATAACCCGGATCGTCTTCGCTCGAAGAAATATAGCAGACTTCAAGATGCGATTTTTCAAGTATTTTGAGGACTAAGCCTTTTAAATGAGGCCAATAATTTTCTCCCTCGCTATAAAAGATTAGTCTGCGTTTATTTTTTTCCAGTTGTGTTAAAGAAATGGCATCGCGAATACACCTAAAGAACGTCATTCCCTTTATACCTTATAAAACTTGTCTAGCTCACCATTTTGAGCCATTTTTTCATAGCATTTTAAGTCATCAACAGAATCAACTTCCAACCAACCATTATTAACAATCGCAGCTCCAACGTTCCAATCGCTATCAATAAGAGATTGAAGAAACGTAGTCATATCCATATGGTTAAAATCTTTCCCTTCATAAATGGCAAAACGATCAAGAGCATTATAGAACTTAATAAACGAATTGATTTTGTCCGCTCTAACTTTTATTAAACCAGTATACTGCCCTTGGATTTGTTCATACGATGTAGGCTTTCGCCCCAACTCTCGGATATAGCCATATTCATTAAAGAGTAGTGTCTCAGCATCATCCAGTGGGTCATCTAAGCGCAGAGCCCATAGATCACGCCAAGACTTATCAATCATTAGTCCGATTTCATCCTCATTGTCCAATAAGGTATCTAAGTTGTTTTTTTGATAGACGATGTCACCATAGCAGATTAGTAAATCTTGTTCACAATCCTCAAAGTATGCACGAGCACTAAAAAGGCTTTCTACCATGTTGGTTTGTTCAAAACGATTGTTAATACTTGTGCCATGTCCAAGATGTTCAAGCTGTTTATGGCAATAGCCAGTCACAATGTGAATCTCATTTATACCTGCTGCATTCAGAACTTCTATTTGATGCTGAATGAGAGGCTTCCCCATTAGTGATACTAAGCATTTGGGTTTATTGTTGGTCAGTGGTCTCAATCTGGTGCCTTGACCTGCTGCAAGAATAATTGCTCTAGTCAAAACAAATATCTCTTTATTAAATTAAACGTTAAATCATCGCCTAAAGGGTGGCGCTCTGGATGCCACATTATTCCAAGTATGGGTAAATCGAGATGGATAAATGCCTCAATATTATCTTCATAGTCTTTGGCTAAAGGCATTAACTCACTAGCGATATCATTGTAACCAATGCCCCAAGAGTGGTAACTGTTAACCCTTCTTGGAAGTTCTACATTCTGTTCACTACATGGGACTAAAGAGTGGTTGGTTGCAACATGCTCTGCAACTCGTTTGAGCTTTCCTCCAAAGAATTTATTAATAAATTGCATACCACGGCAAACTCCAAGAACGGGGATATTGTTCTTAATGGCATAATCAAGTAGCTTGGTTTCAAAAAGATCACGTTCAGGTGCTATATCAGAGTTTTGATCACATAAAAAGCTCAAACTATTACCACCACTAAAAATGACAATGTCTAGGCTTAATCGGGTTAGCAGTGGGTCGATGTAGGTGCCGTCATTCGCAAGAGGAATCATGACCGCATTTAATTTTTCACAAACTCCCTGCCACGCTTGATCTAAACTGTCACGCCTTTCTCGGCAATCCTGAATTACATCTACTCGTTGAGTTATTCCAATAAATTTCATCAGCCAATCTCTCGAATAAGATGGTTGGCACAATCGATTTCGACGTACTTTGTTCCCATTAGTTTCTCATAAAGTTTATCCCCTACACCTATAGCTGCTGGTAATCCTAATTCTGCTGCCCGTATCGCCATATGAGAATTTGCACCACCGTACTGAGTTATTAATCCAAGAATACTGTGGCTAAATAACCAGTCGTAACCAGGATCCGCTTGGGGAATAAGAATAATTTTCCCTTGTAACAACTTTACATCATGCTCGGAAAAAGAATGTACGACCTCACCGAAAACGCTCTCTGAACCAATATAGTTTGGTTGTGACATAAACTTCTCAAAGCAGTAAAAATCTGATTCCGATTGGATAACCTGTGGAAGTTCAACAATTTTGGTCAAAAGGTGCTCAGATTTCCTTTGTTCGATCAACTGAAGAATTGTGTCTTTAGAAATCATATTAAGCTTTACTTTTTCAAGGTCAGAAAAATGCAGATAAGACAGCTGTTCACGTCTGAGACCATAGCTATCTGCCCAATCGCAACAAAGATCCAAGGCCTTGCTCAAATTCTTAGTAAATTCAAATTTGACTTTTTCGCGAGCTTTTATAGCTGATTGAAAATAGTTCATAATCTCAGAAACTGAAAAGCTCATTCCTAGCTGGGAAATCACGTCTTGCATCCCTATTGACTCAGCCTCTGTTAAAAGAAAATGGTCCTTTTCATTATTCTTACAATCATCGAACTTCATATATTGCTCGGGTTGCTCCCAATATGCAGGCATTGTGACTTCATAAGTTCCTGGGCGGAGATGACCATATAACTCAATCAATTTGTCTTGAGTTAACTTACCTGTCTTCCTGTCATACTTGTGGTGCTTTAACTCTCCAGTAACAGTATCAATACTATTTTGAAATTGCAGGAGCCTTCTTTTCGTTAGAACTTTTTCTTGCACTAGTGCGTTAAGAAAGGTCATAGCGACAAAACCAGCACGAGCGGCATGTGAAAAGGCTAAAGTACCGTACTTTTTGCAATCACTAAGCAATGCCATTACTTTATCTATATGATTCATCTCAGAATCAATAATCGATGTTCGACGTAAAGCCAGTTTCTCAACGCTTTTAATGTCATCATCTAATCTCAATAATGCCATAGTAGTCAGCTCTTTTAAGGACTCGACAAAATGCAGTAATTCAGTTTCTGTAAGTGTACCTATTCTGAAGCGACTATTGATTTTTTGTGACAGATTTGGCGTCCAAACGGTAAAGGCGACTTCAAACTCAATCTTGTCATGCCATTGGGGGTTATTTGACAAAATATATAAATACTCATTCACTATTTTTTTAGCTATGGAATCATTTAAATTAGCTGGAATAAAAGAGTTAAGGCTAGCACGTACATCAACGTAAGGATGACCAGAAAAAGAAACTATCAATGGAGCCGGTCTTACATCTCGATAGCCAAACTCAACTCGTTGCTGGGCCCAAACATCATTAGTAATAAGCTCTTGATATAGGCTGAACGCAAGCGGTTTAGGACGGGTACCAATTATCTCCGCAGGGTTCCAATCCGGCATATTTGCAAAAATAGCAAGGTTACCTTCGATAAAAGGAGATGGTGCCTGTAATTCTTGGAAGCGTTTAATATCAGCGGTAATACTTGAGCAAATCCTATTAGCATCAACATCATAGATATCATGATTAACCACAACAGGGCGTACCTGAAATACATGTACCTGATCCGCATGATCAATTGCGAATTCGATATCAAGTTTGTCGTAAGAAAGAATGGCTTCCAACTCTTGAGCAGCTTCTAATACAGAGCTCAGCTCAGGAGCGACTGAAGAGATGGCGGAAGTTTTAAGTTTACTAACAATGACGGTTCGTAACTCAGCGCCTTCTCCAGATGTGACTGACTCTGTAGAACCAGTCACATCATCAAAATTGAATCGATAATATGGTGCGCCTGATTCCAGAGAACAGGTAAAAAGTACACCTGATAATTTAATATTCTCAATACACTCTTGTACTAATACTTGGTCAAAACAGTTTGCCTTGCTTCGATATGATGAAACGACAGTATTAATCGCATTGAGAATCGATTCAGTCTCCTGAGCATTAACACCTAATATACTATCAAACCTTCCAGCATTAGAGGATTGCCAGTTATCCTCGGATTTTGAGCTGCTGCGAATCACTACTTTTTTGTCTTGGAAAGTAAAAGCAATTTGTTGAATTAATCCAGATGGCGTATCTGACCATTGAAGAGTGCTGAATGAAACCTGCTTACCAATTTGACTTTTGCTAACTAAAGACTCTAAACGCGCTAGTGTGTCAGCTTTTGTACCAAGAAGAAAATGCGTTATGTCCCTTGGAGAGTTTAGCTCAGCCCATTCTCCATTTAGATCAAAAATCTTAAATGTTAGGCCGTATTCTTTAAATAATGGTACGAGATCGAGAAGATTTTGGCCAAGCCTTTCAAGCCTACCTTTGCTTTTTAAAAATCTTAACAGGCGGAGTGCCTTAGCATTGAAATAACATAAACCGCTGAACTCGTGTTCTTGGCTGCCCACATTAATTTTTTCTGCGATCGCAATGTCTGCAGCACTACGATCAGAATAGCGAATTTGCCATTGACTATCAGTAGCAAATACGACATCAGTATCGTACTCAATTAGCCTTTGAATACTATGTCTTCTGAATAACGTATCACTATAAGATACAATTGCGGACTCGCCAGAAAACGGAGCATGAAAGAATGTGTATAGTGAGTTCTTGTGCTGCCATTGAGGGACTGCAAGATAGTTTAATTCTGGGTACTCTCCCGCAATTTCCTCGATATGGTACCCACCAAGGAAATAAATATTGAGAGGTTTTACAACCTCTTTAAAGCTATCTAATTGTATATCGAGAACACGAAAATTTGCTGCTATATTCTTAAGTGCTGATGGCTTTTTACCGTAAGCAGGACGTCCAGCCCCCAAAAAATACAACTCGATACTCATTTGTTTTGTTCGCTTTCTTGGTCTGCTTTTTCTGCTTTGGATTTAGCAAAAAGACCTTTTAACTTATACCAGTAAGTTTTAATAGTAATGCCAATTGCGACAAAAATACCGACAATTGCAGACATGATCGCGCTCCCTGAGCCTGGATCAATGTATGCAAAAACAGGTGTCGAACAAAATAATGCTAATAAACTAATATATTTTTTCATGGTAGAACCCATTCATGAACTTTAAAACTAGCGCAAAGCTTCACTGTTAGTCATCAAAACCATCAATGGAACTGATAGCATGATCAAAGAAACTTAATCATTTAACTTAAAAATCATTAAGTTAATGCATGTGCATATCCTCAAGTGAACCCAAACCATTATGCATTAGTTTTCTTATATTCCATTGAGTTTTTTCCGGAAATTGCGACATAAGTTCTTTCGTTGAAAAAGTACATGGTAGATGCTCCGAGTTTAGCCTTATAAAATCGACTTGCTTTATCAGTACGTATTAAGTGTTCAGCATGAAAGCCCTACTAACGAACCTCCCATCAATATTCAGTGGAGGCTAAGCAGCCAATGTATCTAAAATAGGTATCTAACGAGACACGCTCTATCTTGGCAATTCGTAGCTATCAAAATACCTTCGCGATACCTACATCAAGTGTGACTTTTTAGACCTAGAATGAAAGATTATGTATATTTTCTATACTTTATATCAGGCCTCGAGCATAATATATTAAGTCTTAAACCCCTACTTAAGCAGAAAAGTTGGGCGTTCACACCTTACTGACAAACAAGGGCTTTGTCAGCGATTACGCTGGCGATATTGATTTGAAAGCTAAATTAGTGGCATGGGAGAATTTTTACAGCCATCACAAGCTCATAAGGATTGAAAGGGAAAACATCATATTAGGCCCTCATAGAGAAAATTATGCTCTAAAATTTGCCGTCAACCAAAGTGTGGAATCACAGAAACCTCTCCTCCTTGTCCAACTACTTCACGCACATG
>NZ_JAHKPM010000059.1 GCF_018860525.1 Vibrio hepatarius | reverse complement strand
CTCGTATGTTACGAATACAAAACATGCACCTTACAAGGCAGAGCAAAAGCTCAGCCCTATGGTCTCGCTCATACTTTGCTTGCACTGCTGGCGGTGCGACAATTGAAACATTAAAAGCCTATGTAGAGAGTCAATCGACTCCAGAGTAAGACGCTATCGCGTCTCACGCCTTATATCCCCGACCTCATCGGGCGAGGGTTTACGGCGAAATTGCTAAACTTCCTGCCAGCCAAGAAAAGTGTGAGTATAACAAGCTCACAGCTAGTTGGGGGGGTACAACAACCCTTTTACTTCTCAGATGTGTTTTTAATCTAGATAGAGCGGCTTTCTGCTCTGTTTTTTGTTATTCTCATAGCCGCCACTATCATTTTTCTACTAAATATAAAGTAGCTTGATGCAACATAGATAAAAAACCCAAACAAACCAATCCCAGAACCCCATTTTATCAATACTGCTAATGACTCTTCCTTTTCAGATAAATAGTAAATACATAAAACAACGGAAAAGCACACAATGTAGGATACCCAAAATATGGCATATAGCTTTATTGCAAAGTTTGATGTCAGTAAATCATTGATTCTTATTCTTTCCATAATACGCACTCTATTTTCTTCGACTTTTTAAACTTTGTGAATTAAATTTAACAAAAAAGGATGATACATACTCACAATCTTTTGCTCGCGACTTTACTATCTGTATCTTTTGGAACAAAAGCTAAAGAGTCAAATCTATGCCCTTCCTACTCCTGCGTTGATAAAAAAGACTACTTTTTCATGCAAAAATCACCCTTGTCAATTGAGATACTAGCAATTTCATAGCTTGTCACCATATTGCTTTAATAATGAAGATTTAACATATACCATGTACAGTTCCCAAGATGTAGTAATTTGTAGAGTCTAATTTATGCTCAATGTTTATCACTCAAATAGCATGGATCTTCTTAAGGCACTAGTGACCCAATTAATCAAAAATGACCCACTTACAGAGGCATTTGAAGAAGAAAAAATTCTCGTACAGAGTTCAGGTATATCTCAATGGCTTAAAATTTCATTAGCAAGTGAAATTGGGATAGCCGCTAACACAAAGTTCCCCCTTCCTGCAACATTCTTGTGGGATATGTTCAACACAGTAATACCTGATCTGCCGAAAGAAAGTGCATTTTCCAAAGACATGATGAAGTGGAAAATCATGAAAATACTCCCAACAGTTATAAACTCGAAGGAGTTTGAGCCAATCAAAACATATTTAGCTAATGACTCCAATGGAACCAAGAACCATCAGCTCGCTGATAAGATAGCAGACCTTTACGATCAATACTCCGTGTTTCGACCTGAATGGATCGCAGAATGGGAAACAGGAAGTTGGGATAGCGACTTAGTTGGTCACCATAGTTGGCAACCAATCCTATGGAAATTATTAGTAGAGTACACTGAGCAACTTGGACAACCTAAGTTTCATCGAGCAAATATGTACGAGGCTTTTATTGATAAAGTTAATAAAGGCGACTTCGATAAGTCTAAATTACCAAGAAGGCTATTTGTTGTTGGTATATCATCTCTACCCCCGCGCTTTCTGGATGCACTACAGGCGTTGTCATACCATATAGAAATACACCTAATGTACGCCAACCCATGCAAGTACTATTGGGGTGACATCAAGGACAGAAAATATTTAGCAAGATTTGAAGCTAAACGCCGAAAAAAGATCATATTAGAGCAATCAAAAACAGTTGATGCAGGTGAGTCTTCGTTACTTAAATCTGGATTAGATCATGATGTCTTTGTGGGTGATGATGAGACTCTTGGTGCCTCTGTTGGTAACAATCTACTAGCCTCTATGGGTAAAACAGGCAGAGATTACCTTTCATTGCTTTCAGAAAAAGAAACATATGAAATAGACGCATTTGTTGAAATCGAAAGAGACTCTTTGCTCCACAATATTCAGGCTGACATCCTAAATTTAGAGGATAAATCACAACATATTCAATTTGATACAAACGAAGGCAAAGGTTTAATCTTAGAGTCTGATGACTCTTTAACCCTACATGGAAGCTTCTCTCCTCAAAGAGAGGTTGAAGTTCTTCATGATTATTTACTCAATGAGTTCAACCAAGATAACTCTCTAAATCCTCAAGACTTCGTTGTTATGGTGTCTGATATCGATAAATATTCACCACATATTAATTCAGTCTTTTCTGGTGCACCAAAAGATAGGTATATTCCATTTTCAGTCTCTGACAGAACTGCGACTGCTGAAGCCCCTGTATTGCAAGTTTTTTTGGACTTATTATCCATCGGAATAGGACGCCAAGAAGCCACTAAAGTGATGGAAATTCTGGAAGTTCCATCCGTAATGCGTCGATTCGAAATTGACCCAGACGACCTATCGACGCTTTCAATGTGGATAGAGCAATCTGGTATCCGGTGGGGTCTCGATGAGAAGACATCAACAATGAACGACCTCCCTGCCCCAAAACAAAATCATTGGCTTTTTGGTCTAAGCAGGATGATTATGGGTTACTCCATCCCTGAATACGAAGGGAGCTTTGAGGGCATATTACCCTATAATGAATCTCAAGGTTCTGTCGCTGAATTAGCAGGGAAGCTTGGTGCATTTGTAGATTCCCTTATCGAACTAAGGGATCACCTTTCTGAAGATCACACCATTTCATCTTGGATAGAAGTGATTAACAATTTGATAGATACATTCTTCGACATCACAAGAGATGAAGAGGAGGCAATAGCAAATATTCGATCTAAACTCTCGGAACTATACAGAGTTGTTTCATCGTCTGATTACCAAGATGAAATTTCAACTGATATTATTTTCCGCCACTTTAATGGGATCTTTTCTAAAGACCGTCTATCCCAGCACTTTATGATGGGTAAAGTAACTTTCTGCACGCTAATGCCAATGCGATCTATTCCATTCCGCAAAGTTTGCTTGTTAGGGATGAATGATGGCCTTTACCCAAGAAGTAGTCAGCCTGAAGGTTTTGATCTGATGGCTGCAAACCCGTTAATTGGCGACAGGTCTAGAAGAAATGATGATAGATTTCTATTTCTAGAGGCACTGTTGTCAGCTCAAGATTCTCTATATATCAGTTATGTTGATAGAAAAATACAAGACAACACAGAGCGAGTACCATCAGTGTTAGTCTCAGAGTTGGTTGAGTACGTACAAAAAGGATATTGCCTTGATTCTGATTTCAGCATTGATGCTGCGTCAGCAGAAGAGTCAATAATCAGAAACATAAGCTTTCAGCACCCATTGAACCCATTTTCTCCATCAGCTTTCGAAGGAAAATATCAGAGCTACGCCTCTGAGTGGGTGGCCTCATCATTGTCATCGACAACGAAATTAGATTTGCAAGCTGAGCCATTTATGGCACAACCATTAGAAAATATTCTTTTAACTGAGGCTTCTAGTGACTCAAAGGTAAAGCTTGATATTAGTGAACTTTTAAGGTTTTGGAGCCTTCCTGTTAAGCACTTTTTTACACGTAGTCTTAAAGTAAATTTCGACTTACAGGCAGGCTTAACGAATGATGAAGAGCCTTTCAATCTTGAACCAAGAGAAGCTTTTCCTGTAAAAAGACAGTGGCTAGATAATTTAATAGAAACGTTGAACAATGATGATTTACAAGGCTCAACCACTGACATCACATTTGAAAGTATGCTTAAGCGATTTTCCCAAGAGGGTGTTTTACCCAATGGAGGCTTCGCCCACAATTGCCTTACAGAAATTAGAGACTCAATAGAGACTCTAGCAAATGAGGTAACACAAGTAACCAAATCAGAACCACTCGAAGAAAAAATTGATTTATATTTTGAAATCAACTCATTAACTGTTAATCTTCATGGCTGGGCAAGGCGTCTATATAAAACTGGATCTGTATATTACCGAGCTGGCTCTTTACGTCCACAGGATATTTTGCAGGCTTGGGTTCAGCACTTAGCTATTTGCTCTAACGGCATGGAGCTACCTACATACATTTTATGCGCCGACGAACAAGTTATAATGAGGCCGATCCAAAAAGAAGACGCTAATGTGTTGCTTATGGAGCTGGTAAATGGGTATTACGAAGGCATGTGCACTCCTATTCCGTTTCTACCAAGAACTAGCTTTGCAGCACTTCAGGCAACTTACAGTAAAAAAGACAAAAAATACTACGGTGACCTTAATGTTAGTAGAGATAAAATAACCGCTGCCATTATGGAGGCAATGAGTGGTGGCTTTGGCTCTTATGGAGGTGAAATTTCAAACCCGTATGTATCCAGAGTTTGGAGCGAGGTGGACGATGAGTTTGTGGAATCCGTATACAATGTAGCCACAACTTACCTCCTTCCTGCGCTAATGAGCCTTGAGGAATACAACCGATTTAAACTAGGTGATCAAACCTGATCACTTAGTTCCTGCTCGATACGCAGTTTGGTCAGAATGGGCAGGTAGGCACTACCTTTCCCTTTCTGGTCATGACTTGAAACACGAGCATAGCCAACAATCTTCCTCTCAAAATTTATACCTAGTAAAACTCTGATGGAATTAATGGAAAATCGACGGTGATTGCCTAGAGTACGGTATGATTCTTGAATTTTTCCAGACTTCTGCCAACGACGAATAGTGGGAACAGAGACGCCAAGCATCTCTGCTGTTTCGCCTACCGAAAGATACTTATTAACCTTAATCATTTCTTATAACGATCAGGCTTGATAAGCCATTTATCAACTAGCGAATTACCCTTGTAATCGGTGTATAAATAACCCTCATCCTTAACCGATCCATCCGCGCCATAGTTCCTTTATCCTCCCTTGTTAATGAGTACTCATCACAAAAGACGATTAAATAATCTAGTGTTGCGTTGCTGAAAAGTTGAGAGACGTTGGCATTTAACTGCTTTTCAATCTCGACAGATATTGGCTAATATTGTTTGTTAAAACTCTTGCGCATTTTATGTTTTGCGTTATTGACTTTACTTTCCTGACAACTCTAACTGAGCATAGGTATTCTTTTGGGAATATAACTCCAACATTTGATACGCTTGATTTCTCCATTTTATTCAATCGCTTGGGTAATACTTATAATGTTGTCTACAGCATTATTATTAAATCTTTTTCTTATTTAAGTTTTAAACAATCATCTCTTTATTGCTATAATTACAGCATAACCAACACAAGGCAATGAATGTAAGAGAAACAATATCAAAAGAATTAGCTGATGATGTACGAGATCTCCTTAAGGAGTATTCTATGAAATCAAGCGATAAACTGAAAGAAAAAAGCAGATCTAATGTGCTTTATAGCTTAGGTAATATTTTATCAGGAAAAGAGCCTTCAGACGAAGCTAAAAAGAATGTCGCAAAAACTGGGTTTTACGCCACCGCAGCTCTTGGTGCTATTGGAGGTATAGCGTTTACAGATGTATTAATGACATGGGGTGAGCCATATAGTGCTGAGAAATCTTTTGAAGCTCAGTCTGTGCTTATGGGGATCGGTGCAGTCGCAACCTTGACGGCTCGATGGCTCAAGCAATTAGCTGACAGCATTAATACAGATCTATCTACAAGGGATTCAGTACCGACCTTCATAAAAAGTCTCCTTGATAGAAATGATATAAATGACATACTTGAGAGTAATATCAAAGTAGCCGAAGTGATAGAAGCACTTCCCAAGGAGCATGCAAACGAGTTAAAGCAACTAGCGTGGATTTGCGCACATAGAGAGCAAATCAAGTCGAATGAAGCCTCGCTCGAACATAATTACGATCATCAAGGTCGTAACCCAACAAAAAAAAACTCATTCTGAAATTTTACGCAAGTTTTTAAACTGTTGGTTTATAAGAAAAATCTGCTTTTGTGCAGACTTTTTCATTGACTTTCATGTTAGTGCATAAGACAATAATTCTTACCCATATATAAATAGGTGAACTTATGACCTTCTCTATGAGTAGAGGCGCTAGATTCGCGATTGTGGCAATATCAATCCTAGCCCTATCTCCACTCGCGATCAAAAGTACAATGAAGGCTGAGGTAGCCAACTTAGAAAGAAAAAAGAATGCGCTGGAGTTTACGTCGAAACTTAGGGCTGATCTTCTACACCCCTCAGATGAAAAGTATAAAAATATGAAAATCAGCGCTCACTATCATAGTCTCTTTCGTCGTAACAGCGGAATCGTAATTGATTGGGTTGAAGGCAAGAGCCTTGGGATTGGTGAATCAATGAAAGATCGCTTAGCCAAACAGATAGAGTCAGACTCAAAAGGGATTAGTGCCTTAATGGTTTTTGCGCTCACTGCTCATTCAGTCAAGGGAGACCCTACCAACCTTAACGAGCACACATATAACAATAATTCGTATCAAATTAGCGAAATTAGGAAGTATGCTGAGTTTGCTTCACCAGAGGTTGCAATCTTGCTCTCAAACCCTATTGAGTTTGCCATTGCTTTAAATAGTGGCGGAACCTATAAGGGTGTTAGGCCATTAGACTACGTTTTTAATTCACCAAAATTAACAAGGTCTGAGAACATCCGTAAAACAATCAAGTATCACAAGCGATACCGAGAGTATTGGCTTAGCTTCATGTTTGATGACGAATTTTTCGATGCTCCTATCTATGACAGGAAAATTTTTACTAATATGTCTAATAAATAAAAATATTTTATGGAAAAAAGACGATTTTGGACTGGGGATGAGATTAAGCGTCCCATTAAAGGCATTCACGACAAGTGCGTCTTTTGTTTTGGGTCAAATCCCGAGGGTCGGCATGGGTTAGGCTCAGCCAACACGGCCTTTAAGAACTGGGGTGCGGTTTATTACCAAGGAAGAGGGCGTCAACGGAACTCTTACGCACTCGTGACCAAAAATCTAACAAAAAACTATGTCGAGAAATCAACAGGACTAGTTTATGAAAACAGCGGCTACAGGAGTTCCAACTGAGTGGATAAAGAAAAATATCTTAGAACTATGCGAACACTGCCTAGAAAATCCACATGAGCTGTTTCTAATACCTTATAATTTGAATCGAAATTTAAACGGATACTCTACTAGGGCAATCATTGATTTGTTTATTAAAAACGTAGAGGTTCCAGTTAATTGTGTCTTTCATGAAAGCTGGAAGGCTCATTTTTCAAGCAAATAAACAGCCTCTAAGCGCAACGATATTTGCAACTAGGTAAGCAATAAGGAGCATTACCTTAATGAAATTCAATAACTTTTCTAACATTTTTGTAACCGTGCTTTGTGGTTTGGTGTTATCGGCATCTGCGTTTTTGGCTTACAAAAAGCCTTGGGTTACCCAATATCAGGATTCGATGAATCATTACTATACTGGATTTGGAATAAACCAACCTCCAGTTGCACCTACCTCACTTAACAACCCTAAGGACAGGGTGTCAGGCTACGTGTATTTCCTGCATCAATCAACTGTTCCTGATGTTGCTATTGTGAATGTAGAACTTCAGTGTATGAAGAAGTTTTCTGGCTCGGATGACAATACTTTCAATCTTGCATTGGATTTCATTGACACATACTACAACCACAGCTCAGAAGGCAACCTAGAACTTCAGGTATCAGATTTTCAAAAGCGAATTGACCTGATATTCGGTACTGACTTTTCTGCAAGGCACGTCCTAAAAAGAGGTGGGCAAATGGAAAACCAGATCGCCCTTACCAAGCTAGAAGGCATGGTTGCAGAGAAAGCTTCAATTTTAGACAAATCAGAATTCATCAATGAAATTCAAAGCTGCTACTCAAAGAAATAGACTACTCATTGCCTCCCTTTTAAGGGAGGTTTTCCCAATCAAGGCTACATTGTAAGATTAATTTTTGGGGGCTTAAGTTTGGCTAGCAACTTGTTAGGCAGGCCATTAAGACATTAGTGTTATTTTTGGCCTTCTTCAGATGTTAGCAATCTTATCATTTAGTCTTTCCCTAATTAGCATAACCTTTACTTATCTCGTTTTTACCTCTTCTGTTTTCTGTGCCATTTGTAGCTACTGCGAATACCAAGATGGATCAACCACCCACAGACTCAAGACTTAAGACTTTTTATTCCGACTCTAGCTTAGTGTGGTAATATGGTGACAACCATATAGAACATAAATTTCATTAAGCATGACAGAGAAAGAGAAAACGCCAGTCGAGTCACTTAACCCCTTAAGCTTCCCTCTTTATGGAGCCAGATTGATAGAGGCATCTGCCGGAACAGGCAAGACATTTACAATCTGTAGCCTATATCTGAGGCTACTCCTTGGTCATGGCGCAGAGGACAGTCGCCATCAATACCCTCTTACTGTAGATCAAATCTTAGTAGTAACCTTTACTGATGCAGCTACAGAAGAATTGAGGTCAAGAATACGCACAAGAATTAAAGAAGCCAGAGACGCCTTCCTGAAAGGCTCATCTAATGACCCTTTACTATCTAGTCTACTTTCAGACACCATTAACCACGAGCTTGCGGCAGAACTCCTGCTACAAGCAGAAAGGCAAATGGATGAAGCCGCGGCTTTTACAATCCACGGTTTTTGCCAAAGAATGCTAGTAAATAGTGCATTTGAGTCTGGCTCACTATTTGAAACCAGCTTCTTGACTGACGAAAGTAAGCTTCGCCAACAAGTTGTTTCTGATTATTGGAGAATAAGGTTTAACAACCTCCCCTCTGAAGTGAGCGGTATTATTCGTTCGGAATGGAAGAACCCTACTGCATTACTCAAGGACATAAATTCGTACTTGTCTGGGGCACCAGTGTATATCAAAGGCACTCGTTTATCTGGTGACATCATTGAAGCCCATGATATTAATATTGACAGAATCAATGAACTAAAGAAATCTTGGCTTGATCATAAAAGCCAGATCTTGGCCGCCTTTGATTCCTCAGATGTAAATCGCCGCTCATACACTAAAAAGTCACTCCCTGAATGGATTTCTAAAGTAACCCAATGGGCAGAAACTGAAACCACAGATTATTCGTGCCCTGCACAACTTGAAAAATTCAGAGCAAAAATTCTTCAGGAAAAATCCAAAAGCACACCTCCTGAATTGGCGATCTTTAACAACATAGAAGACTTCTATCAGTCTCCAGTCGGCTTAACTGAAGGGATAATGAAGGATGCCATTGAGCAGTGCCGCACTCTACTCAAGGAAGCGAAAGAGAGAATTTACGTTCTTGCCTTTGACGACCTATTGACCCAATTAAGTGATGCACTAAAAGGCGAACAAGGGAAAGTTTTAGGGAAAAGGATTCGTGAGATGTATCCGATAGCCATGATCGATGAATTCCAAGACACCGACCCTCTCCAGTACAACATTTTTAGCTCAATATACAGAACTAGACTGTGCCAAAGCGTAGATATCAGAGATAGTGGTATTTTTATGATTGGAGACCCTAAGCAGGCAATCTACGGCTTTAGGGGAGCAGACATATTCACATACATCAAAGCTAGGCGAGAAGTTAACTCACACTTTACCCTTAGCACTAACTGGCGATCTACAAGTAGGATGATAAATGCGGTAAATAGTGTATTTATGCATTCTCCAAGCCCTTTCATTTACAACGATGATATTGAGTTTCGCCCTGCTCTGTTTTCAGATAAGTCTACGGAAAATGCTTGGATTAAGGACGGAAACCCTTCTCCAGCCATAACGATGTGGCTAGACAAGTCTAAGGCCGAAATTTCGAGTAAAAAAGATTATGTTGAAACAATGAGAGAAGCAACCGTACAACAAATCAAAGAATTATTAACTGATGAGTCTATAGAGGTAAAAAAAGGGGAATCGACCCGTCGTGTCAAGGCAGGTGATATAGCCATTCTTGTCAGAACTAGTGATGAAGCAAAAGTTGTAAGATCAAAATTATCTGAACATAACATTCAGAGTGTATATCTATCAAATAGAGAAAGTGTGTTCTCCACCATGGAGGCTCACGATATTCTACGAATCCTCGTAGCAATGAGCGATCCAACAAATGACCGTGTTCTGAAGCCTGCTCTCGCGACACATTTACTCGGAGAGGATGCAGAATCCCTAGTAGAAATTGAACACAATGAGCACAAGTTAGAAGATATCGTCTTAGAATTTTCTGAATATTCTAAGATCTGGGAAAAGAAAGGCGTAATGCCTGCTCTTCGTCAAATACTGATAACAAGAAAAATAGCTGAAAGATTACTTCGTGGCGTAGAAGGAGAACGGAAGGTAGCTGATTTTCTCCATGTGTGTGAGCTACTTCAAGAGGAAAGCCAGAAAACACAAAGTAAGCATGGACTGATTCGATGGTTAACTGAAAAAATAGAGGAACCAGACGGCAACGCAGAAGAGCAGCAAGTTAGACTTGAATCTGAAAGCGATCTGGTAAAAGTAATCACAATCCACAAATCAAAAGGGCTTGAATATAATTTTGTTTTTCTTCCTTTTCTGACTAAATACCGAGAATCAGATAAATCACTTTACCACGATGAAGCAAAGAGCCAGACAGTATTAGATACCAAGAAGTCTGATTTTTCAAAATCGCGAGCAGAAAAAGAGAGACTAGCAGAAGATTTACGACTTCTTTATGTTGGCCTAACAAGGGCTGTATACGGTCTGTGGGTTGGGTTAACAACTATATCTGATGGCAGAAAGAAGACGGGGAACACGGGGGTGCATAAAAGCGCAATCGGATGGTTGCTTCAGAAAGGCACTATTTCTGATGCACAAGGATTAATCGATTTCACCAATGAACTTGAAAATTCTTGTGATGATATCTTTGTATGCCCTCCTCCACTTATTTCAGATACACGGTATGCAATTGATAACCTAAATCAAATAGAAATCGTGGCAAGAACGAATAAACGAAATATTTCAGAGAACTGGTACGTTACAAGCTTCTCGGCATTATCAGCAAACTCACATCGCCACAAGCATGTTTCTGCCGAGTTTACTTTTGAAGAAGAACAAGAAGAAATTGAGGCTCCTGAGTTAGATATTTTTAGTTTCCATAAAGGCGCAAAAGCAGGGACATTTTTGCACACTGTCTTTGAAAACATAGACTATAGCAAACCTGACTCTCTGGAAAATGAAGAAGTCATCAAAGAGCTTTTGTTCCTTGAAGGTTACGAAATCGAATGGACACCAGTTGTTAAAAAGCTAACGAAAGACATTCTAACAAAACCAATGACCTCTGAAAAAATCGAGCTGCAAAAAGTTACAAGCTCTAAACTTTTATGTGAAATGGAATTTGCTTTTCCAATTAAAAACCTGAACGCAACAAAATTAGCAAACCTAGCCAAGAAGCACGACCCTATATCACAGGATATGGATCTCAATTTTTTTGATGTCTCAGGAATGCTTAAGGGGTTTATTGACCTTACCTTTAAATATGAGGGCAAATACTACGTACTAGACTGGAAATCAAACCATTTAGGCGACAATCATGGCTCATACACAATTGATGCTCTAATTGAAGCAATGCAAGATCATAGATACGATTTACAGTACCAGATCTACTCGCTTGCACTACATAAATACTTGAAAAGCCGAGTCAAAGATTATTCTTACAATGAGCATTTTGGCGGGGTTCTTTACGTATTTTTGAGAGGCGTGAACTCTGATAATGACAATGGTATATATTTCGCCAAACCATCGGAGGAATTTCTAAATGGACTTACAGACCTGTTTAAGGGGGATGACGCATGAACAGCATGAGTGACTTACTAAAGCACCTATATAAAGAAAAAAAAATCCGCCCACTCGATTATCAATTCGCGAAACAAATGAGATCGCTGTGCGGGGGTAACCTAGATAAGAAAGAAGTTGATTTAGTGATGTACATATCAGCTCTTGTTAGTTACGAATACTCACTCAGCAACATATGCGTTACAAAAGAAAAGGCAGAAGAACTTAACTCTTTTGGGCAAAGTGTAGTTCAAGAAAACATCAGGGGTTTACTCCCTGACCCTAAAGATTGGGATAACGTAATCTCTAGCTCAGGTGTATTCGGAAATGGAAACGAAGTTAAACCACTTGTGTTTGATGGTGAGCGATTCTACTTATACCGAAATTGGAAAATGGAAACTGAAGTCTCCAACAGCATAAGAACCCTATCCAAACCAAAATGTTTGAGTAAAAAGCAGTTAATAAATATCAAAAAATCATTGGATAAACTCTTTGCGAGAAACCTTGACCTCATGGCTCAAAAAGTAATTGAAGCCTCAGGGTCATTAAGCGATGAAAAATTATTTGGAAATATTTGTGAGCTTCTGGACGTTACAGAGGAAAACAAAAAAAGAATCGATAAAAAGAAATTAATCAATTTAGTAAAATCAGAAGACTTTCAGGATAACTTAAATAAGTTATCCACAATAATTCCTGAGAGCTACTGCATAAACTGGCAGAAGGTTTCCGCAGCTTCAGCTCTTACTAGGCAATTTACTGTGATATCAGGAGGCCCCGGAACAGGGAAGACCACAACTGTGTCTAAGTTGTTGGCTGCTTTGATTGAAAACAGAAATACCGATGACTACACGATCAAGCTTTGTGCACCCACAGGAAAAGCAGCGGCAAGATTGTCGGAATCAATTTCAAAAGCAATGGAAGAGCTGCCTATAGAAAAAGGCATTAAGGGACTGATTCCTACAGAAGCTAGCACCATCCACAGACTATTAGGTGCAATATATAAAAAAGCTGACTTTAGACATAATAGAAAAAATAAATTACACCTTGATGTCCTAGTTGTGGATGAAGCATCCATGATAGACCTATCGCTTATGAGTAAACTCATTGAAGCATTGCCTGACAATGCTGTGCTTATATTGTTAGGCGATAAAGATCAGTTAGCATCTGTTGAAGCCGGATCAGTATTTGGAGACATCTGTGGATTCATAAAAGATGGGGTCTCTGAAAAACAAAAAGAGATCTTGGATTACATAACGAACTATTCTCTGCCCATAGGATTAGAATCAAATGATTTCACCGACGCTCTATGTGTACTAAGAAAAAGCTACAGGTTTCATAAGGATTCTGGTGTTGGTCAACTAGCATATGCAGTAAATTCAGGTAAAGAAGAGAATATTGCAAAAGTAATCAATAAAGGGTTTCGCGATATAGATGTAATCGATTTATCGAATGAAAGTCATCGTAAGTTTCTGAATGGTGTGTCTGACCATTACAGTGAATATTTAGAACACATTAGAAACAATGAGGAAATACTCAAAGTTCTTACTTCTTTCAATAAATCAAGACTACTTTGTGCCACAAGAGAGGGTGAATGTGGCATCAAAACGATTAACGAAAAGATAGAAACCATACTTGAATCAAGAGGATTGATATCAAGATCAAACACTAGCGCATGGTACGTTGGACGCCCTGTTATGATCACAAAAAATGACCACTCACTTGGTTTATATAATGGGGATATAGGCATTTGCATGAGATCAGACGACGGTAAAATGTATGTCTATTTTGAAGCAATTGATGGTGGGCTTCGGAGGTTTTTACCTAGCAGACTCCCTATAAATGAAACAATTTATGCGATGACAATTCATAAGTCTCAGGGTTCTGAATTTGAGTTCACATATATGCTCCTGCCAGATAAAATGTCGCCAATTATGACTAGGGAACTTGTATACACAGGGATTACTAGAGCAAAAGGAAGCTTGAAGTTATGTTGCATCAGGCAAGTTCTAAATAAATCTTCAAGGTTGATTACCACAAGAAGTAGCGGTTTGTCAGAGGCTTTAACAAATTAAGAAAACCCCACCCCTGAACGGGGTGGGGGCACTTATTAAACCTTAAAATCGACATCCACAACACCATCTTCTGCTAAAAAAGAAAAAGCTTCTGACAGATTTTCACATAGCTGCTCTAAACTATCCTCACTTAAGGGTTTTTTGAATATTTTTTTTCCACTAATAGCAACTACTATTATGTTTTCTTCTTCTCTGTGTATATCACTGTCTTCTGGTGTGAAACTAATATTTATTTCACTAGGGTTTGTTCCTGCCATAAGTAAATTTTATTTTTAGCATATTAAAAACTAAGAAAATAAAAAAGTAACAAATCAAAAGAATGACATGTGTCATCTTTTTTTATTGTTTTAATTATTGAAGAAACATAGGCACTTCATCTGATAATACTAGGTTTTCTAGTTGATTCAGTAGCTTATCCTTTAACGGCAAGTATTTTATTGTTCTTATGAACTTTATTGGGTTTATGTAAGGATGGTAGTCATCCACAAGTGATATTTGTAAAAATAAATACTCATCATAACTACGGAAAAACGTCTCATTAAATGTATCTACCTCCATTTTCCTATGACTTTCAAATGAGTGATCAAATTCCAAACTTTTAGTGAAATTCACCCTACCTTTCTTATCTAGGCTTACCCCTACATTCACCATGGTGTCTTTAAACGTTAAATCGAGTGTAGGTATGTCTGCTTTTGTAATAATTTTTGAAAAATCCCCTCTAGCCTCCTCTGACGGAAAACAAATGGTAACCATAGATCTCTTCGGGTGACCATAACAACTTGAGCAAGTTAAGTAACCTTTACCCTTAAGTGCATTTACAACCCCCCTAATGCCGCTCTCAATTTGACTTTCAAACTGTTCGAAGTATGGGGATACTGTAACTGCATAATATTTCCCCTCCTCATCGTATCCCCCAAAAATTCTTCCGTCTGCAAACTCTTTATTGTGCTTCCTGAAGGCTACATCGAATATAGTCAGATCCTGAGTGCTTTCTTGCTCTTGAGAAACATCCTGCTTAGCTTCAACAACATACTCGTGAAACGATGTAGGTGCATGAAAAATATTTGAATGAACTTTTGTTAATCCGTTTTTATTACTCATAAGATTTCTTGATTTGAATGCGAATTTCTAGTTAATATATATTGTGGCAATAAAATGACAAAATTTAAATAACACCTTACCTAAAATGGGCTGGCGGAAAGAGAACTATCGCCCCCACAATGAAAAAACTGTATGAAAACAGCGGATGTACTAGATTAGTTGAACCATATTGTGGTGCCCTGTCTATTGCCCTGGGTGTAAATCCTGAGTCGGCAAGGCTGTCTGACATAAACCAGCATCTAATCAACCTTCATATTCATGTAAGAGATGAGCCAGAGTTTAACGAAAACCCACCAAGCAATAGCTTCGAGTCTTATAATAATGTGAAAGCTAGGTTCAATGAGTTGATCTCATTGGGAGAGATTGGAAAGGAAGCCGCCGAAGCGTTCTATTTTCTAAATAGAACGTGCTTTAATGGTCTTTGCAGATTCAATAAAAGCGGTTTTTTCAATGTTTCTTATGGAAAATACAAATCACCTATAATTTTTTCTGACTTTAGTGATTATAAGAAATCTCTTGAGAAATGGGACTTTGTTTGTGAGGGTTATACTGAGAGCCTAAAAAGCACTAATTCCAATGACTTTGTGTTTATCGACTCTCCTTATGATGGCGGAGGCTTTGTTTCGTACTCAGAGTCTGGGTTCACAGCGGATGATCAATTTTTATCAGCCAAATTGGCAGCAGATAGCCCCTCTAAGTGTGTTCTAACAAATGCTGACACCCCATTCATTAGAGATCTTTACAAATCATTAGGATTTATGTGCTATCAACACACTATGCCGCGAATGATTTCTTGTAATGGGAAAAGAGAACGAGCCAAAGGAATAATAGCCTTCAAGGGATTTTCACGAAAAGAAATTGAGAGGATTAGGGCGCTTCTTTTTGCGCCCTTAACCTAAATTAAGTAAAGATATAGGTATAAGCGTCATGTGATTATACATAAGATTAGCATCGAGTTCATTCTCGAACAAAATACAGCTATTTTTGTATTCTCTATCCTCCACTTACCTAGATGTCTCTGTTCCAAGTTGTAATGCTTTAGGTGTCGATGGACTACTTTAAATGGCTTATATATGTCAGATTGCTACAAATTTACTTGGGTGTACGGGCTTATTTAATACATAGAAAGACGCTCCATTTTCAGATCGATCAACCAAGGTTAAGGTAGGCAAATCTATACGCCTTGCCATTAGTACCATCCCTGTGAATCCTTCTAATTCCTTCCTGTATGAATCATCCTTTGGGACATTCAATGAATCGGTAAATACAGCCTCTCCAAAGTCACCCAGTTCATAGAACTCATCCAATTTCTCTAGGCTAGTACCTAAATACACTTCTCTTTTATCATTCAACTGTGTAGGTAGATGTTTCAACTTTTTCTTGCCATATTTTGCTCAGGTTTGTGTGGCGATATAATGAAAAATAAACATAAAAGCAATGCGACATTTCTGTCGCATTGCTGTTTGATTGAATTTCAGGCGATTAACGAGAGCGAATCAGACAGTTTTTTATTATCCTTGCTGCTTAGCTTAACATCTGAGTTAAGGATGACAGATAGGTTTTCGTTAACACTAGAAAAAAGCGCTGCACCATTATCTTTGGTGAGATCAGCCACTAACTTGTCTTTAAGCTCATTAACAAAGAACAGGAACTGCTGGAATTCATGCCCCATTTCGTGAAGAATCTGAACTGACGGAACCCAGCCAACAGCTTCTCGTGCACCCTTTTTAAGCACTTCAAGGCTGCCGCGGCTAGCCTGCTTCTCTTTAAGCTTAAGAAACATCACATCCTTTGCCTCAACCTTATCCTTCCCTTCTAGGATCACTTTATGAAGAACAGCATTCACATCTTCCATTGGGACAGATAGACATCGAAGAGCCTTATAAGAACGAGCGCTTTTACCCTGAACTGAAAAACTACCGATTAATGTATCACCTGACTTAGCTGATTCCGCTACTTTAAAAAACATATTAAATCCTCTGATTCTTTTAAACTTGATTGTTAATCTCTATATGGTTCTTATTATAGCTTGCGCTAACTTTAATGTCAATATTTCCACCCATACACTTAAAAAAGAAAGTAATCGAGTGGTAACATACTTACTAAAAACAACAAGCATTCCATAAACACTTGATTTTAAACAATAAAAACAAGTAATCAAAATGAGACTTAGAAGAAAAGCGCCAAATAAACCAAGCAAAAAAAGTAAAAAGATGGGTGGCCTTATCAGCGCCACAAGAAGATATCGTTTCAATTTCTGGAAGAATGAAGTCGATAAATCTAGCGAAAACTCTACAGTTTAGGCATACGAAAACCTACACTAGTTTAATTCGGTTGGGATTTTCTCTATACTTTAAGTAAAATGTCAACTGATCGCATAATTACCTTTAAGTTAAACTACGCTATCACTTCAATAAGAAGTGATGCACTATCCTTAGCTGAGGCAGGAAAAAACAATCAAGTAAATTCCCGCTTAACTAAGTCTCTAGAGAGAGCTATTGCTCAATCAGCAGTAATGCTTGCCCTCGCCGAAGAAGCTATCCTTGCGAACAATAGAGACTATAGTAGGGAGGTCTTACCAAAAGTTAGTAAATTCGCTGAAAACCTAAATAAAATCTCAAAATCCATCAATTACTAAGATGAGCCAACACACCCAATCTATCGATAATAATCTGGATGAAAAGCTTGCTAATGCTCACATGTTTGACCTTGAATTAGCGCAATACACTGATACAAATTCGATTGAAAACAATTTATCAATAATAGAGGGAGAAATCCCTAAAAACACTAAATCAGAATTAACAGATTTTGAAGCTAAGTTGAACCATCTAATTGATGAGCAGGATGAAATTCTAGACACAGCAATAAAGGCTAGAACGAGTGCTAAGTGGCGTCAAAAACTTAGAACTGCTCCTAAATTTTTAGGTAAGGTTGGTCAGTATATGCTTACAGCATCTTTGGTTACTATCCCTATAATTTCTGACTTTGCTCCAGAAGCAATTAAGGCAGCCAAAGGAAGCTTTGAAGAAATCAAAAACATAGTCACAGGCGAGTCAGTTGAGCAATTATACAAATTCTTCACTGATTACCGAACAACGCACGAGACCCTTACCAACCTGATAACTGAAGAAAATATAAGAAATGTTGCTATCTTTGGTACATGGCACTGGCTTTTATTGGAGGCTAAGAACGGATGGGACAAAATATTTGAGAGAACGTTTGGCACATACACATCAGGTCGGATTACTAATAAGTCTGGTCAGGAAATAGATGTTGCATCTGTTATTGCGGCATATAACAGACTCGGAATTGACTTCTATACAAAAGAATCTGAACTTAGGGATGAAGAGACCCTCGTTGCTGAGATAAAGAACGTCGCCAAACATGCATCCTCGTTAAGTCAAGTTGAGATTATTGACCTAATGAAAGCAGCGGGTCTAATTAGTGGTGAACAGTATAAAGATATGCTTAAGCTGCAAGTAGTGTCAGATATTAGATCAGGGAAATATAATGCTCAACAAACTGATATTGCTATTATAGTTCTCCCTTTACTCGACTATATTTCAAACGCTCTCCATGCTACCTACCGATACGATGATAGACAGAGAAGATCAGCTCTTGTTACTGAAAAATTATACAATAATGTGGTTTTTGATAAACAAGAGTATGAACAAGTTGATCATTTTATGAGGAGGTGCTTGGCACGCGGGGAAGGTGGCTACCAGAGGCCAAAGGAAGAATCTTCTACCGTAAGCCTAATCAAAGAGCATATTTTGTCGGCTATCCTATCCGATGATAAGAAGGTTATGCGTGAGGTAATGAATGTAATTCAGCTTTCTCAGAAGTCAATTGAGGGTCTTGGGATTAAGAGCGCCCCTGATGCTGTTTTTGCAAATGAAAGTAAGTCACCAAACCTTATAAGAAAGGCTTCATGTCATAAATTTGATCTTGTTAAGTCGGTAGGTGTCGAAAATATCGCGGCACTCGTTCACTCTGGGAGAGCACTAGAGTCTGTAATCAATAAACAAAATAGCCCTAAGAATGATGCACCAAGGCGACTAGCAGTCTAGCCTTCCTAATTAAGAAGAAAAGGAGGGGGACTCCTTTTCTTTATTGACTTAACTCATGGCTTTTAAAACTATTGATAGCCTTTCTTCTGGCGAAAGGTTTTCATTACTTATGCTGGCATCTAGTGATTTTAGTCGTTGTTGAGTAACATCAATCGAATTGCTATCAAAGTCTTCCTGCCTATCTCCGTATGCGCTCCATAGATTCATTTTTGCAGCAGAAACCTCCGCACTACTAAGTCCGTATCCGTATCTTAGAAAAGTCCCTACCTCATTGAGTATCCTCTCGCGCTGCTCGTACATCCTATCCAAAGACTCGTCATTTAATGCCTTAATAAGCTCTTTGTAATATGACGAAACCGAAAAGTCTGTGCGAGGCGGGATTGCCTTACTTTTACTATCGGTGGTTCTGCTCATGATTTCTCTACTTACTCAAGGTATCTTATCCTATGTCCATCATTTTATATCAACGATTGTTTGCCTGCGACATTTTTTACCACACCTTACGTTAGCGTTAAGTATGGAGCCTCTTTTGGCAAAATAATGCACCACTGAAATCAGATAGGTTTCATTCTCCTTATATTGCCAGTTTGTGTATTTTTATTAACAAAACATTTATTAAACAAGATTCAAAATCGAAGCCTTGAGTTGCTGTTTAATATTGTTTTGGGTGGTTTTTTTTTAGGGTTTGTTCGCGAAAAGTGTGCGCAACATGGCATTATTCGGACGTTGATTCAAAAAAATAACCAATTATCATGATAAATCTATTGCACTCGTTGCCTATCGTGGTAATATAGAAACATATTCATGTGAGGGAAACATTCGGATATGTCATATTTTTAATTGCATTTAATATCTCTCCTTGAATAACAATATCAGAAGTATCACATCGCATTAATATAAAAAATTAACACAATCGGTTCTAATTAAAGATACTTACAGCCTGCAAAAGCGGGTTATGTCAAGAAAAACAGGGTGTTTAGACATATGACAACAGTAAACAAAACTTCTGAAAAAGCAAAAAAAGCGACTAACCAAGTTACGATCCCTTTCCGTTTCGGGGATCTAACATCGAAAGCATCTCTTCAGCCAGCAATTTATGAAGCATTGCTAGCTCACAAGAACGGTGACACTAAGGCTACACGTTCTTTAATTAAAGACCTCGCGATTGAGGCATATAAAACAGATAACGTAACTGATGTTTCTCTTTACGTACAATCTAAAGCACTTATTATGCTGATGCCTAAATCAGTGCAATCAAAGGTTTTCTTCAACCCATCTTCAGAGGGAAGAAAGCCAATCAGATACAAAAACCCTGTATCTAACAAAGGAACTAAGATGACCACACTTACTGTGCTCATCGACATCTTAGACCACCTATATGGCGGAATCGGTCAAGATATCCACAAGAATTTCGCAACACAAATTCACCAAGCCAAGGCGCGAGAAGAGGAAGCTCTAAAACAAGCAGGACTTGAGGTTCAAAAGAAAAGTGATGTTAGCCACATGGTTCGTGAGCGCGTCATCAACAACCTTATGAGCGCAATTGATGCTTAATTTTTCTTAAGTACACCCTTTTAGCCCTCCACTGGAGGGCTTTTTTAATTATTAAAATATAGACATAAATAAGTTTTGTGGTAATATAGCGACAATTCCGACGTTGCCCAATGTGTAAGTGTATGTTTTTTTTTGGGTTTATGTCTTTTTTTTTAAAAAGGAAAGAGTACATGTCCGCTAACGTAGAAAACGAAATCGATCTAGTCCAAGCACAAACCGCCTTGAATGAGATCATCAACGATCAACGATCTGCAATAAAGTCCATAAAAGAAGCAATCAGTAATTCATCTGAGATGCAAAGACAGGCAGACCCTATCGATACCTCTTATGGCACAACAGAGATGCAACTTAACACATCTCTAATCAGAAAGGCCGAACAAACCATCCTTGCTTGCCAAGCCTCACTTCAGTATATCCGAGACAAAGAGTACGGTCTTTGTCGTAGCTGCTGGGATGAAATTGAGGCTAGTCGCCTGAAAACAGCCCCTTACCTTACACATTGCTCTAGCTGTAGTCAGGATCAGGCATTAGTAGGCCGTCATGTTGCGCAAGCGCAATAACCAGTAAATGCCATATACCTTATGTGAAGATTACACCAAATTGTATGATTTACTCTTAGATGGAGAGAGAATCGCTGGTTACGTTGATTACAAATTTCATCACGCTAACCCTCATACTTTTAGAGACCTTTGCAATCTAAGCTATGAAAACGGTGAGCTTAAAGCTTATGTCCGTGCTTGGGGATTTAGACGTAAAAATTGCAAACAGGATGAATTCCAGACAAACGGATCTTAGAGAGTTATTTGTTGGAACCTGAAAAAGTCTTAATCTTGGGTGGATATAACCATAATAATTAAGGGATCAATAGTTGATCCCTTAATACTTTTTTATCGGAATTTAGGTCTTTCATGCGGACGATATATATCCGTACACTTGAGGAGCCTTTCATTTTTTATTTCGGTCTGAAAATCATTAGGAATCTTAAACTTGTCTAACGGCACATCATTCCCCTGAACACCATTTGCCAATTTTATTGACTCAACAATTTCTCCATATTGTCGCTCTTGTGGCACCACAGATATAGATCGGGATCTAAATGCCGCCCTTAATATCCGTGATAAAGGTATTCTAGAATTAAAAGCGGCTGGACAGTCGTTTCTGCTTATGGAAGCTGCGTAAGACTCGATACTATCGAGCATTGGCTAACGAAATAAGAAGCATCGCCCAACGGGCGGTGAGTAGTCACTTCTTGAATTTTACTTTTTACATCAACAGTCATGTAAGCGTCTTTTGAGAAATTATGAAAAGGCTTATTCGCGAGAACAAGCCTTTGTCATTATATTGCCGCGCATGAAGATGCACAATTAAATATGCAAATTGGATGAGGCTTTTTCAACAAACACCATCCTAGCTAACTCAGAAAGGTACATATCACCTTCATCTTCGCTCTCCTTCGAATACAGCCCATCAATAAAGTCCACAAAATGCCAATCCAGCAGATTCTTATAAATTTCTTCATTTCTCCTGTCTTTAACAGCTAGCTCACCTAACCCATTGGGTATTTTTATTAACTCAAGCCCAAGTAGTTTAGCGATATGGCTGTAACATTCAGCTACGACCCTCATGTCGGCATGTTGTAAGTTACCTAATACAAGCCTCCAAACCTCTGCCCTGTCAGCTTTAGCGCTTGGAAGAACGCCAGAGATAATATGGTTAACCATATCTAGGTCTGGGGAGATGAGATTGAAAGGTGGGATTTGGTATGAACACCCCAAAGACTCATAAGCAATTGCTCTTTCTAAAGGAGACTTACCAAATAGAGATCCAGCTTTCATTTCTATGTGGCCTGACCGCCCTATCGCATCGATAAATAACTCATAGTTGTCAGAAAAATCCTTTTCCTTAATCAGGCTCTTATTGCTTGCATCGGCTACCATCGCGCGCCCCAAGCTTTTTAAGTGATTAATCTCTGTGTAATCATGGAAGAAACCTGATTGCTTAGCTAAATCCCAAACCTTTTTAAATCCAGAACACTCATCTCCAGCGAACTTCCTGTAATCCTCTTCGGATAACAACTTGTAATGATACCAGCCAGCGTTGCAATATCTTAAGTACTCGCACTGCACACATTCGCTCCGCTTCAGGGTTAACTTGTTAGTTTCCTCTCCGCTGTTCTCAAAAAGAACCCTAACAGGCCAATCATGGCCATCAACAAAGATAGGCTTAAACCCACCTACCATATCCCCCATCGTTTGGTTTGCATTGAAGTGAGTCAACCCGCTCGGCTCAATACTTAAGTCGTATTTGAAGTTTCCATTACACTGAAAAGCCGTGCCGTGACTCATCGCGCCATACATTTCCTCCAATGGGGTGAAGGTTGCATTTCGGCGATTTTTTGCATGATGAAATTTGGTTAAAAACTCTGACATTTTGTCAAAGCTAACCATGTTATGCTTAAAGAATTCCTTACCAGAACCATATGGTGATAGCTGCTTTATTGAGTAATCCGTAATACCTAGCTTATCGAATTCCTCAATAATTACTTCAGGCTCCATTTCGCAAACCGTTTTGGTAAGTATGATATCTAGAATCTTCTCTTTGGCATTTATGGACGCTAAGGTCTCTTTGAATCTTGGGTACATCTTGTCATTATTGCCAAATCGGTTTGTGTCAGGCTCCCAAGATGTGTACAGGCAGAATAAGTCATGATCGCCATACTGGTTAAATAAGTCGGTGTATCGCTTATCCTTGTAGATGAGGTTCGTTAAAAAGTTTAGGCTGCCTTTCTTTTCACAGAATTGATTAATCCTCTCAATTCTATCGAGAGTGTAAGGAAGCATTTCTTCCCAGAACTCAAATGGCATCATGGTGGTTTCTCCGCCAATTACCTCCCACTCGATGTTCTTTAACCTTTTATCAAGCTTCACTAATCGCTCCACCTGATCAAACACTTTCTTGTAGTGCTCTATTGTGATTCTTTCTTTACTTTTGAAAAGCTCTGGCTCTATATAGCAATGGTTGCACTTGAGTGTGCACGAGCGGTTTGTTGTGATCGAGACATTTAACTGATCGATAAATCTATACACGGTTTTTTAAAAAAAGGTAATAATTTGAGCAGTAACCGTCAAACTCATCACTTCCAAGGATTGAAATACTTGTACTTAAGTTAGTGCGTTGTTAATTTTTGCACTAACACAATGTTTTATACGGTCTTAAACAATGATTGAAAAAGAAATCGATAAAGCGAAAGCGAAAGCGAAAGCGGACTTTAACAACGCTCTTGAAAAAAACCAATCCATGCCAGCAACGGAAGGTTGGATTCTCAAAACAAAAGAAGACGGAATCCCAAAAATTCAATCCTCGAAAGCTAAAAGTTATCAGGAAGTATCGCTCAAGTACAATGCCATGAAGGTTAAGGGTTCAAATACTCTTTCATAGCCGTCCGTGCCCCTGAGCCAATATCTATCGGAGAAGCCAGAACTAACTTTACTATTGAGTGTTCTGGTTTTTTTTCATTTAGATAGTCTCTGATTTTTGACCTAACCACCAGCGATGTGGCCTCAATGCAGATAAAAAGCACAACAACAGGTTGTAAAATTAACGCGAACTCTTGCGTGACACTTAAACCACTAGTCACATACCCAAAATAACTAAGAATGCCAATTGCACAGAACCCAGCCGACAATAGGATTGAGCAGAAATTCACTATTCCCATTACAACAGACTCAGACAGTCTATCGATATTCTTGATTAGTTGCTCTAGTTCAAATCTCACGCTCATAACCTTCTCAAAAAAAAATAAAGTACTCCAACCATCTTACATCACTGATCAAAAAACGAAAGACTTCTTGATTAAGCAAAATGTCGTCGGCACAATAAAACACAATACCTGACAGCGACTTAAAGGTTAAGCAAATGAAAATTGTCACTAGTAACCAAAAGAAATTAGGTGAATTTCGTCGCCTACTGCAAAACAATTATATCACCGCCGCCCTCGGTCTAGATTTAAAAGAGGTGGCATCAGATGACCCCATAACAGTCATCAAATACAAATGCCTTGAGGCTGGAGAAGGCTGTGTTGTCGAAGATGCAGTTTTGGAGATCGACGGGGAGTGCGTTACTGACATAAGATACAAACTTTGCGAACTTCAAGATTGAAGCACCCCATCGCGTCTTGCGTGGATAACGACACTAGGTCTGATCAATAATGGAACCCTAAGCGTATATCAAGGGGTCATATTAGGCGATTTTAAACCGTGCCCTATCCCACCAAAAGATGCATTCGGATTTGACCCATACTTTAAACCTGATGGTTCAGATAGCACCTTGTATGAGCTTGATCTGCTTGGCGATAAAGATCTCAACAGACCATTTGATAGCTATGAAAATGCTATCCGACTATGAGAATATAAAGTAAGAGTTTAAAGTTCATTTCTTGGGCTTTTTTGAATTCCAATGTGGTAATATAATGACAAATAAAGCTACCAGCCCCCGAAATATTTAAGGATTAAGTACACTATGAGTAGACTTTTACTCTTCTCAACATGCCTGCTCTCTTTGCCAGCCATAGCTTCACCTTTAGCAGCAACCTCAGCCATTCAATGGGTCTATCTGTTTATTGTCGGTTTCGTTGCAGCACTCAAGGTAATCGCAACTAAAAACAAAGACGTCACCATGTTTGCCGTTATTGCTTTATTGGTATGCGCCTTTATTGATTCATCAGACTCTAACGTCGTAGCACAGCAGAACCAAAATACTCAACAGATCGAAACCTCCACTTCGTCCACTCCAATTATCGGCCTTAATGAAGCCCGTATGCTTATTGAGTCCGAAAAAGAGCAAGTGGCGTTGATTCGTGTTTCTACATCCCCTACATATGATATCTCTGGACTTAACGTCTTTGCCCCAGAAGAGCATGAGGCTGTAAATGCGTATGCGCACCTAAACAATGCTGACACATTGATCCTTATCTCTCATGACCTTAAAGCAGCACAGTCTTTATCAGGTAAGCTACCTCTTTTTCAAGAAAATACATTCATAGTTGATGCCAGCGAGTCTGTATCCAGCAAACAGCTAGAGTCTTACTTCTCGAACCGCAAGATGGGTGAGCTACCAGTAGGGTCTGTTAAAGAGTCATCAGTTTCAGCTATTGGTCAGACGGTATACTCAGCACTGGTAGACTACAATGTCATAAAGCTTACTGATAAGAACATGCTAGAGGATGGATTCTATCTTTATGGGCGAACATATGACCTGTTTACCCTCCTTCTTATGCCGAATAGCGAATGGCAAGCTTTTAACACCACGATGAAGTCTCGTAAGAACATTGTTCTATTCC
Organism: Vibrio hepatarius; assembly: GCF_018860525.1. Taxonomy (GTDB): domain Bacteria; phylum Pseudomonadota; class Gammaproteobacteria; order Enterobacterales; family Vibrionaceae; genus Vibrio; species Vibrio hepatarius_B. The sequence continues at coordinate 10,143 of NZ_JAHKPM010000059.1, read as the reverse complement.
CTGATAGGTATAGCTCTAAAACTAAGGAGCTAATCACTTCATACGTACTATGGAAACTGTCCTCACTAACTTATGAGGGGGAGAGATACACAGAGCTTGAATACACAGACAAGAGCACGATCCTTTCTGGGATTGGCATCAAGCCAAATAATAGTTTCTCGAATCCGCTTAACTCTACCTCTTATGTTGAACTGACACCTTCTGATATATCAGTTGCAGCAAGACGATACGGCGGCTTGAACCTATACTGTTTTTCTGAAATTTGCACCCATAGCAATATCAGCATGAATCCCCCTGAAGGAGTGAATATTATCACTCACTCACCTTCCTTCCGCTCTGGAGGCGGAATACTTTACTTAAACCTCACAACTAGTGACCCATCAGAAGAGGAACTTAAGTATCCAGCAATTATCGTTACTCAAGACAAGGTGACTGAGCATTTGGGTTGCCTCATCGCAAGTGTAGCTAACATCCGTGGCACTCAAGTACTAGGGACGACTAACACCAACACGATTGAGTCAGTGAATTATAATGACTGGGGAAACCTTGATACTGCTCTTAAAAGTATTGTCTACTACCTAGCTCCCGATAAAGCGTTTAATGCATCAAACTTAAACGTGATTTACGTGGCAGCAGCGATTACTTTGCTTATGTTCATCCCTACTACCTTTACTCGCATTGTAGGGTTATCTCTATTTACCTACCTGATCACATACCACCACCTATGGTTTAAAGGTAGCTACATAGAGAGCAACACTTATTACTACTCAATAATATTCAGTATTGGGATGGGATTTTTCAGTTACACCATTTTCCCTAACGACCGAAGAAACAAGCTAGATTACTTAGTAGCGCTTACGCTTATCTCGGCAGGAATATACCTAGCTTATTCAAACTTTGCCCCACCTATTGACTCAATTGTGTTTGGTGCCGTTTACGCATCACTTATTGTGTGTGGAATCAAAAGCATCAGAAGGAAGTCTATGAAGTTAGGAAGCAAGTTTGTAGGCGAAAACTACTCTATGACGAGTCCCCTAATCCCATGGCACTTGAGAGGCTATGCCTTTGGTCTCGATAAGAAATTCAATTTTGTCGAACTGATTCAGGCTCGTAAGTGGGAGATTGTACCTAACCATACTGAAATTTTTGAACAGGGAGCTGGTGGCTTTATTGGTTCTAGACTATCGACTACAGTCAGTCGTAAAGATGTAAACAGCACCATAGAAAAGATTCAAAAAGACTTCCTAGAGTCCAGCATGAATAAGAAAGACTTCCAGCTATGGTTGCGACCTGTACCTTACAATTACATCGAAGGCTCAGTAAAATCTCACGATCTTGCTTTTAACTCATTGCACGTAGTTGGCGAAATTGAAGACACAATGGACATACCGACCGTCTTTGCTCTAGACCGAGAAAAGCAAACGCACAAGAAAAGCTTTCAAAGAGCGATATTTGAGAAATTAAAGCAGGCTGAGAAGATTCATGGCTGCGCTGTTGAAATCTACTTCGAGCAAAGTTCATCAATTACTTCTGCGATCAGGGTATCTCGTGTAGTTAAACAAGATCTCCCTACCAATTTGGATAGCGAAATGTTGTCTGTGTGGCGCAACAAATCTTTGATGAGCAAATGCTCAGGCAATCACATCAACTACAGCCCTCTAACCTCCTCCGTGCTTCACAGGTTGCATGGCGGCAACCTAATTGCGGTAGAGGAAGATACGCACCTAATTCAAACCAGAAAGAAAGACTTTGATCTTGATTCTGCTCAGAAAGCGTTAACCGCTCTAAAGAAAATAGGCTCTGATCTGGATTCTCTAAGTAAGGAACCACTAGAACACCTAATCAAGGAGATGGCTCTCTATACGTCATCAATTACCGATATGGATACTGAAGGAGAGATTACACTGGACTCCTCAATGCAAAACTTCATTATGGACGCTATTGGATTCTGCAAGCGACATGGGGGAATTCCGAAGAGCTTCGAGTTGCAGTCAGAAAGGACGGAAGCCGCACTAATTATTCCTAGCAAATACAATGTGGTCAAATACCTTCTTTTGGTAGCTACATCCATCACAATGGTTTGGGTTGAGGTGAATGGGGCTGATTTTGACTCTTCACTAGAGCATAATTAAGCTTCGTAGCTGATTGTATGATAAGACACAAAGGAGCTATTTCAGCTCCTTTTCTTTTGTTGGCTACGCCTTTATTCTCGGGCGAATCCGTGTGTCACCACGGAAGTCGCGACCCTAATTTGAGGGAGACATGATGGGGCATTGTATTCAAGAACATGTGGCAGAAAAATAGTGTTTGACGACATTTGGCGCGGCGATATGTCTAAGTACAACTGGAAACGCCAAAGAAGAACTCAATACAAGTAAAAGAACATAACGAAATAAGAAGCATCGCCTGATAAGGCGGTGAGAAGTCACATTCCATACTGCGTAATTGTAAGCACATTGAGGCTCTTTAGCAGGCCTCGCCCCTTTCTTTTTTCTGTTTTGGTAATTATCTGTATTCACTTTACTCTCTGGTCTTCTTGTTTTGTTCAAAACGCCTGCATTTAGCACATGAATGCAAGTATTTTTCTTTACTTGTCCAATTTTTTTGCTAGTATAAAACATAACTTATGTTGATTAATAACTTTGCACAAATTATTGATTTTAATGATTTTTAATCAAGGATTTTAATTTTTATGGCACTACAGTGATCGGAAATAGGTTCATAGATGCATCAAAAAAAACTCTTAGGTATTAATCAACCCTACCACTAACATAAAAAAAAGTATTGAATTGATAATGGTGCTATGTTAGCATCTAGAAAATAACAGGGTAAAAACAATGACGAACAGAAAAGAACATCAACAAACCGAAGGTAAAAAGACTAAAGGTCGAAAAGGTCGTATGTACGTTCAGCAACGCAACATCTCTTTAGTAGGTTTGCATGATCTGCCTGAGCATATGAAAGGTGGCGACTCCCCAGCTCAGCTTACGCCGATTTACTCGATTCTCCTTAGCGACATTGAAGTAGCATTTCTTGCTCAGATAAAAGGTGAGACCAACAACTACATCAATATGCTTACACTTAAGCCTAAGTTTACCTCATCTAAACTTGAAGTCCGTAAAACGACCTCAGTAGGTGATTTTGGCTGGATTGATGACATCGAGCTTCTTAAGCAATTACCGACAGAATTTGCGGTACTAGAGAAAGAGCTGGAAAAGCGCTTTAATAAATTCAAGGAAGTTGCAGCGCAGCGCAGCCTAGAGAAAATCGAAAAAGATGCAGCCCTACTATCAGCGCTTGGTCTTGCAAACAAAGTGCCTGAGTCAACCAAAAAATTAATTGCAGAATCAAAAGGAAAACTAGGCATCTAATACCCTATTTTACTCTGTTCTCTATACAAATTTGGCTGCTCGCATTTCGAGCAGCATTTTTTTAGAATTTTAGGTTAAAAGTCACCATCTTTGCGTCCCCCAACTCTTTATACCCCAATTGAAATCCTAGGAATTCAGAGCTAATAACACCAATGCCGCAACCTAATGCGTCCGCAGCCAAATCTGAACCAGAGAAACCTCTGTAGTCAATTTTATCATAAACTTCTTTAGCAACACCAATAGCTACACAAGACGCCAATGCAGTTTCATAGTCTTGGAAAATTCCGTTGGCTGTAAACCCAATTACACTCGAAGTCGCTAGATGCTTCACTTTATCTTCATCCATCGCTGACGCACCAATGCATATAAAGCCAACTAGAGCAGCGATCACTCCCTTTTTCAATATTCTCATTCTTAATTTTTGTTAAACTATAATAATTACGCAAAGGTATAGAAATAGAAAAAGTGAAAATAATGACCAAACAATTTCAATTCAATAATGGGTAAGTTCGTCTCCATCGATCACAAGACTTGATGGTCGGTGGGCGAGATAAACAGGGCAAAACCATTATTGATATGGCTAAACGGGCTATGAAAGCGCGTATCGAGCAGGAACTAAGTGATCAGGTTTGATCACCTAGTTTAAATCGGTAAGTCTCAGAAGTATAAAATCAAGCACGATCCCAATCCGCCTAAGCCACCATTAGGAATGAACGACAATCTATTTTTCAATAGCGTATCCCCGTACAGAACGCGGCTTAAAATTTGACCAAATAAAAAATGATATGGAGATAGAAATTCACATGAGGTTAACCGAACCAACGATCAATCACTCAGGCTGGGTTTGGTTCAAACTTATCGACAATAGCAACCAAATGACCAGTGAGGAAATCTATCATTTGAGCGGCAGATTAACTGAATCTGACCTTATTAAGATCGACCCAAGATTCGAAGGCTATGATGTCAACGGTGGAATTTATGAGTACAGTCGTGATTCGAGGGAATGGTGTTTCTTATGACAATCTCTTAATCGTACTATTTGATTGACCATTCTTCCCAACTGGGAAAAATGGTCTAAAAGCTAATACCTAACTTCATTTTTGCCAATATCCTCATATTTATCAAAGGATAGACTAGACAAAGACATCACGAATAAGCTCAAGGCGTCAATCAGAGACCTCATAAATTTTCAATTTTATTTTTGTAATACTTAGCTGACTGAATTGTTCGTCTTATCTTTGCATTTGGTGAATCATCACTCCAATCAGTGTACACCCCCATCTCTGAGGCCGACTCTGGGTTCCAAAGATTTTGCGCTAACCCAATTGCAGCAATGTCTAGGTTAGAAAAGTGAAGAAAATTCTTCAAGGTTGGCATCTGATAAATCAGAAACTGATTTTCATGAGCTGAAACATTCTGCCCAGCCAAAAAGGCAACATTGACGCCTTGAGATGAAGCTTCAGCGCCAGCCTCTACAAGTAGCTCAATGATATCAATTTCAGCTTGCTTTAAGGTGACACCAGACTCACGAACCTCATCGATAAGCCCCGTTGCATTATGCATTTGAAGCGCTTTTTCACTACATTTATCGATTTCTGACGATTCTTGAAAGATGGCTTGCCGATAAGATGTGATTTCGTTCATCTCAGTGTCTGTAACAATTGCAGAAACCTGTAGTATCGGAAAATACTCTGAGCCTAAAGATGAAAGGCCACCAGTTTCTAGTTTTAACCAAAGAAGGATGTGGTTTTGCATATTTTATTTTTACTCTTTTAAACTATTTCGTTGAAACAATAACCCCATAGCAATAACTTAAATTCAAGTACTTTCGTTGACCTCATTAAATAATATCAATTCTTTGATCTCTTTATGAACATAGTACCTGAAGTAGGCCATGAGTTCCGTAGCTCCCCCATCCAACCTTAACCAGTCTACGGCTTCACAAAGAGATTCTGCCATTTCATATTCATTTTTGTCCCAATCCCATGATTTTATAATCTCGCTAACTAAAGCCTCCCCTCTTTCATTAGAAAAAAAGCCCGTCGCCTTAATAGCAGAACGGGCTGAAAGTTCTAATTGATCTTTGGTGAGGTAGTTACGAATCTTGAGATTCAACAATTCCTTCTGCTTCATGCAATTCACCATTATCTTGATCTTGACTATCTACCGAGTTCAATTCGTTGTTTTTTGAATTAGACTCATTGGGCTTCGCCTTAATCGCTGGTAGCTTGTCAGCGTACTTACCGCCGTACTCAACCAAGTCTATGTGGCGTTTCACAATGTTCCAAATCCCACGATTCACAACTGAGTAATTTAGCTTATGCTCTTGGTGAACTTGATAAGCAGTGTTTCCGTTAACGAAAAAATCATAGAGCGCACCTGTGGTCTTAGACTTTGGGTGAGATGCTGTCAATTCTAAAAGTTCTATGAATTGCTTTTCAGTAAAAAGACCACACCAGTCGCTTACCTCGAACGATCCTAGTTTTTCATCTTTGTTTCTATTATTTTTTTTCAAGGTATTACCCTATTGATGTGTCACATGTCATTATCTTACCACACAACGCGTACTCTTCAATATAACCTAGCGTATTATTAGAACTAAACACTATAATTAACCTTGTAAAACACCTAAATTAAAATATTAAACTTTATGACTATTAAATCAATTGCTTTAGTGGCTTCGTCCTCAATATTCAGTTTTTCAGCATCTGCATCTGACGTTATCCATGAGATCGGAGAATCCCCGCTAAAGTTGGAACAGAAAAACATTCAAATGTACAAAGAGGCACCAAGTGGTTTTATGAGACACATAGTCACCCTGTCTCCTCTAGTTAACGAGTACGACGCCAAAATAGAACTAATGTTTAAAAAGCCCACTATGGCTGACTGCAACGTGAAAGGATGGTTTGGAGAGCTAACAGAAGAGACAGTCAAAGGTTGGGGCTACAGAACTTACACCCTCGATGACAAACTCCCTATGGCCTCAACCATGATGTTTTGTAATGAAGAACCTGAATTAAAGATGCTGTATTCTCAGACTCAAGGTTTGATGAGATACAACAGCCGCCTACCTATCGTTGTCTACACCCCATCAGAAGTTGAGATGGACGTTAGAGTGTGGCAACCTACGAGTACAAAAGAACAATAATAAGGAATCTCAATGAGCATGTACGTCAAGTTTACTGAATGGGAAAGCTTCTTATCTGAAAGAAGTTCATCTCTAAAAAAGAAGAGCCAAAGTGTCTCTGTGGCTAAAAGAACAAAACAAACCGACATCTTAGACAGTCAAAAGAAAGAAAGAACTAACAAATCATCAGTTAGGCCTCTAGCTATGATGTTGTTTAATAAAACAGATAAAACAGATAAAACAAATAGAAATGATTGATAAATTGAAAGAAATCTTCAGTACCATTGAAGTTGCTGAATTAGCAGACTCAGCATTAGATAACGGGAAAGAACTTCTAAGCACCGCGACTGATCACCTAGCAGGTTTCGATTACTCACAACTGATGCAGCCAGAATTACTACCGTTTTGGGGTGGCGCTGTCGGATTCGTGGTTTACCTTCTAATCAAAGATATAATTGGATTCTTTAGCGCTACAATCATTATTTTGGCGCTTGGTGGCGCTGCTATTTCATATTTAAATGTATGAGGTTTTAAATCTTGAGAAAGTTAAAGTTTCGTGGTGTTTGCATCAAGACTGGTAAATACGTTTACGGCGGCGGCATTGATAGCCAGAGAGATACACCAGTAATTATTAACCATGGGGAAAAGCACTTTGTAGATCCTAAATCTATTGCACAGTTTACTGGCCTCCTAGATATGCATGGTGTCGAAATCTATGAAACAGATTTAGTCAGATGGGGTCATGTTAATGGCTATGAAGAAAACAGGCCACGAGAGGCAGTGGTAAAATTCAAACCAGATCTTTGCTTTGAAACATTTAATCTTGGTCAATATAACCACTGCCCATTTTGGCAACTTTGCATACGCAGGCGTTATCAATAAAGCGATGGAAGTGTTTGGCAACACCTATGGCAATCAAGATATTATTGACATGGCGAACAGTTAAGATGCATGATTTGGATGGAAAAATATACAAAGTTGGTAGTGTATTGAACTTGATGTACGGTGAAGGCAAAGAATACACCGTAGAGAGATCGCTTGTTCTTCTGAAAACCATAATTCTTGTTGATGTTTATTCAGAATGGATGAAAGAAGCACTCCCTGATAACAAGCCTGAAAAGACAAGTTTCAATAGTGACGCAACCATCCAGTTCCCAGAATGGCTAATACAAAACGAGTATTATACTGAAGTTTGTACTCATCAGATCGTGTATTCATGTGATCACGGTGTAGCTCACCTTGCAGAATTAATCGATTAAAAAATAGCATGAGCGATTTTTCGCTCATGCATAATTAATTTAGATAATACGGATACTCCATGCACCCTCCACACAGTAGCTTGTCAGCCCATCGAAATGAATTAGCATAGTCTTGGTTTTCAATCTTGGGGGTTGTCACAATAATACCACAAAAACCCTAGTTAAACCAATTTTTCGAAGTGTCTGTTTTTGTATAAAATCATGTTGCTTTAATACTTTTGAGGCACTATAATGACAACCGAAGACTAGCTCTTCAGTGCGATTTAATAACTATTGTTGTTAGATTGTATCTTTATTAGAACCTTAGAAGGCCGCTTGATTGCGGCCTTTTCCTTTTAAAATCTTCGAGAAACCAACGATGCATAAGTCCACTGAAAGAAAGTCTTTGGCAAACTTCATGAGTAGCAATAACTCTTCTGCCATTTCAGCTTTGTTACATAAATACCCTGAATTAGGGAACTATGAATACCACAAGCCAGTTCCCGAAGATGAACTGATCCTAAAACATTTAACAATCGCATCCACGCCACCACTACGAGCATTGCACCATATTGAGAAAGCAACAGGCTGCCACAGAACTGTTATTCAAAGGCTATTGGCAGGCGATGGAACTGAAAAAGCCGAACTCATTATCTTGAAGAGAAATGCGTCATCCGGCGGCAAAGAGGTCGTTGGTAAACGAGTTCAAGCTTTGTCAGAATTTATTGAGATCAACTTTACCCCACTCACACCCAATGGTTACCCTCAACATACAGCTAACGCTCTAAATAACCGACTTTATCTACCAGAGTCAGAGCCAATTGATCGCGTTGCAAAATTTATGACAGACAAAAACCTAAACGCAATAGGTGTGGCATGGTGTTTGTTTGATATCGCAACACCAAAGTGCTCACCAGAATCTGGTGCCTCTGGTGCCAGAGTTTTCATTCGTAAAATGATGAATGCCGAGTTCGGAGAGAAGCACAAAACTCTGGTTTCCTTCTCTGAGTCTGAAGAGATAGAAGTTGTTTCTGGAGACTCATACGACTTTGAGATTAACATCCCCTATTCTATGACCCCAATCGATGTTTTCAACTCAAACGTCATTTCGTTGATTGAAAAAATCCTTGACGAACAATACTCCTCTAATGGATATAGAAACTACAGGGACTACTTAAATCATTGCTCAGAAAAAGAACTTGCAGAAAAAGAGCTAAAGAAAGCGAGAAAGGCATTTAGGAAAGAATTGCGAACAAACGGTCGGTACTCGGCAATTCTTCTTGAAAACTCACCTAAAGAAGTCTCTGATGCCCTGTCCGTTCTTAATCGATATATAAAAAATAGAAAACTGGTTTGCTATAAAGTAGGTCAATCTATCTATGGCGTTAAGTCAGACCTACTGATCTCTGCCATCAATAAGGGTGACGCCAAGGTAGTTAAGTTAATTAAGCGCGAAAACCCATATATGCTTGATGAGACAGATATGATTCGATTTAATGAAATCATCGGAATCATTGAGGCCGTGGCAGAATATAAGATCAGAGTACCGCTACAGTCTCATCAGTCTATCACTGAGTTGTATTGCCATTTAGGGCAAGTCGGTATAGCTACCCTAATCCCAGAGGCCAAGGTTGTGGTAAAAAGTGATGAGCTAACATATCAGGCAGCAATTGTTCGATACCTATTAAGCCTATCTCCAGACAGCATGGCTAAAGGGCTACATACACTCTTTGCTAATTCATATGCTGTTTACGATTGCTTTAATGAAAATGCCCTAAAAGCAAAGCGATGGCACAAGAACGAATCGCGCAAGTTTAGTAAATTCTTTAGCGAAAAATACGCTAATGTCTGGGAAATTGAGTTTGAAGGAAATGTTTTCCATATACCTCAACTTAACTGCTTGAATTGGGATGAACTTGGTATCGAAGAAGTGCAAATCCCATACAGAGCTATTGGTAGCTCCTATGTAAGTCCAGAAATTGCAGAAAAGTACCCACTAGAATATTGCCTCAAGGTTGTTGGTTGCGAAATAAACATATATTGATGCGAAAAAACAAGCCGCTCAATCAGAGCGGCTTTGTTATTTCATTTTTGGCTTGGTGAGGTTCGGTTTTGCTTGTTTTTGTAGCTGACCCATTATTTCTTTAGGGAAAGGGGTCTTTAGATCGAACACCTATATAAATTGCTTCAAGTTGCACTCTCACTTTGAGCTACTTTATCAGCAACTGTTCCCTTAAAAATTGAAAGCATTGCTTCAGCAAAGTCAATATCGATATCAAGATGAGTACGACCTTGCTCTTTCGCAGCTTGCTCTACAACATAAACCTTTGCGTCGATTTCAGTCTTTAAACCTTCAATTTCATTTATCATTTCTATACCCGTTAAGTTTGATATGCATCAATGCTAT